>NZ_JBUXKP010000004.1:0-660677 GCF_055502675.1 Pseudoduganella sp. jia 12 | reverse complement strand
AGCTAACTGATACTAATTGCCCGTACGGCTTGTCCCTATAACCTTGACGGTTATGAATCAATATGATTCCTTGCATTTACTCTTTGATGAGACGTAGTTGAACACTACAACCCAACTTTACTTCTTCCGGATTGAGATCGATTGCTGCTCCACTGAGAGCAATCGATCGTACAAGTCATGCCTGATGACCATAGCAAGTCGGTCCCACCCCTTCCCATCCCGAACAGGACCGTGAAACGACTTTGCGCCGATGATAGTGCTGCAACCAGTGTGAAAGTAGGTTATCGTCAGGCTGTTATACCGAGAGAAGCCCATTGCGTGATCGCAGTGGGCTCTTTTCATTTGCACTCATGCTTTGCAGTACGCGCAGACTTCGCTCCATGAACAGGACCGTGAAACGACCTTGCGCCGATGATAGTGCTGCAACCAGTGTAGAAGTTGGTTCAATCAGGCTGTTATATAGAAAAACCCGCTAGCGTGTGCTGGCGGGGTTTTTTGCGTTTGTTACGCGAAAACCGGTGACAGACACCGGTTTGCTGGAAATGTTTCAAAATAATGGGTGTCTGTCACCGGTTTTGGGCTGTACAGGTAAAACCCCCGCTAGCGTGGAAGTGATTGACCGCGAATGGGTAACAGGCAATGTCTACGGCCCGCTCCCTTCGCGGCGCGAGTTTGCATCCGTACGGAACACGATCGGCTGGACTTGCTGCTGCCGCGCCGTTTCCTGGGCACGTTGCGCCTGCATGACGATGGCGTGCACGTCGCCGTGTTGCGGCGACCGTGAACATACCGGGTCGGCATTTTCGGCGTCCCCGGTCAGGGCGTAGGCCTGGCAGCGGCAGCCGCCGAAATCCCGGTCTTTCTCGGGGCAGGCGCGGCAGGGCGATTTCATCCACGCATCGCCCCGGTAGCGATTGAAGGCGCCGCTGGCGTACCAGATATCCTTCACACTGTAGTCGCGAACATTGGGAAACGCGATGCCCGGCAGCGAGCGGGCGGCGTGGCAGGGCAGGGCGGTGCCGTCCGGGGCGATGCCGAGGAAGACCGAACCCCAGCCGTTCATGCATGCCTTGGGGCGCTCCTCGAAATAGTCGGGCACCACGAACAGGATCCGCACCTTGTTGCCGATCCGGGCGCGATACTCGTTGACCACGGCCTCGGCACGCCGCAGTTGCTCGCGCGTGGGCATCAACTGTGCCCGGTTGACCAGGCCCCAGCCGTAATACTGCGTGTTCGCCAGTTCCAGGTAGTCGACGCCCATCTCCAGCGCCATGTCGATGATGCGGTCGACGTGGTCGAGGTTGAAGCGGTGCAGCACGACATTGAGCACCATCGGATAGTCATACTGCTTGATCAGCCTGGCTACCCGTGCTTTCAGGTCGAAGGTCCGGGTGCTGGACAGGAAATCGTTCATTTCACGGGTCGAGTCCTGGAACGACAACTGGATATGGTCCAGCCCGAGTTCCTTCATGCGGGCCAGGCGCGTTTCGGTCAGGCCAACGCCGGAGGTGATGAGGTTGGTGTAGAACCCCAGCCGGCGGCCTTCGCCGACCAGTTGATCGAGGTCGTCGCGCACCAGCGGCTCGCCGCCCGAAAACCCGAGCTGGGCCGCACCGAGCTGGCGTGCCTGGCGCATCACGTCGAACCATTGTTCGGTGGAGAGTTCGGTGCTGTTGCTGGCGTAATCGACGGGGTTGTAACAGAAGGCGCAGTGGAGGGGACAGCGATACGTCAGCTCCGCCAGCAGCCAGAGTGGCGCCGCGATGGCCTGGCGGGGTTCGGGGGCGTTCACGGCCGCGGGCTCAGGCCAGCCAGCCACGTGCGCTGGCGGTGCGCAGGAACGCATCGACATCGGCCCCCAGGCCGCCGGCATTGAACGCCTGTTCCAGCTCGTCGACGATGGCGGGTACGCTGCGCTGGCCGTCGCAGCGTTTCAGGATCTCGGCCGCGCTCTGGTTGAGCTTGACCATCCCTTCCGGGTACAACAGGACATACGCGCCTTGCGTTTCCTCCCACTGCATGCGGAACAGGCGGGAAAGAACCGGCTTGTCGGGAATCTGATTCATCGTGGCACCTGAGGTCAAGGGTAGGCTTTTTCGATCGCATCGAGCATGGACCACAGGATGTCGAGCTTGAACTGCAGGATCTCGAGCGCACGCTCCTGCTGGGCGCGCGTCGTGAAATGATCGAGCGTGACCTGCAGGCCGTGTTCGACGTCGCGTTCGGCCAGTGAAATACGGCTGCGGAAATACTGCAGGCCCGCCTGGTCGATCCAGCCATAGTGGGCAGGCCAGTTGGCCAGGCGGTCCTTGTGGATCTGCGGGGCGAACATTTCCGTCAGTGACGAGCAGACCGCCTCCTGCCAGGGCGCCTGGCGCGCGAAGTTGACGTAGGCATCGACAGCGAAACGGACACCGGGCGCCACGTGGCGTTGCGACCATAACCCCCCGTTTTCGATGCCGACCGCTGCCCCGAGCCGCAGCCAGGCTTCGATGCCGCCATCGTTGCCGTCCCAGCCGTCATGATCGAGGATGCGGCGCACCCATTTGCGGCGGGTTTCCCGGTCGGGACAGTTGGCGATGATCGCGCCGTCCTTCTGCGGAATGTTGACCTGATAATAAAACCGGTTGGCAACCCAGCCGCGGATCTGGTCTTCGCGCAGCAGGCCGCTGTTCATCCTGACGTTGAACGGATGATTGATATGGTAGCCGGTGCCACGCGCGCGCAATTGCGCTTCGAACTCGGTGCGGCTCCAGGCCGGTGCGCTCGTCACAGGACGATCTCCATGCCGTCGAAGGCGACTTCAATGCCGTGGCGCGCCAGCAGCGCACGCTGCGCCGAGTCGTCGTCCAGGATCGGGTTGGTGTTATTGATATGAATGAGGATCTTGCGCCGTTCCGTCTGGCGCCGTGCATCCCCGTGCGCATCCAGGCTATCCAGCACCGCGATCATCCCGGCCTCGCCCGACTGCGGCAAATGGCCCATGTCGGCCGCGCTTTTGCTGGAAAAGCCCAGTTCGATCATCTCGTCGGCCCGCCAGAACGTGCCATCGACCAGCAGGCAGTCGGCCTGACGCATCGCGGCATCGACCTGCGGTTCGATCATGCCCAGCCCCGGCGCGTAGAACAGCGACCTGCCGCTCCTGGTATCCTCGATCAGCAGGCCAATATTGTCGCCGATGCCCGGCTGCGCGCGGTGCGGCGAATACGGCGGCGCCTTGCTGGACAGGACCAGCGGCGTGAAACGGATGCCGTCGATGCCCGGCACCTGAACCGCCTGCATGCCGGGCCCGTCGCCAATGGTGTGCAGTGCATGCCAATGCACACCGCAGTAGTGCGACAGCACCGGCGCCAGGGGCAGGCTGGTGTTGAGATCGTTCCATACCGATGCGGTGCAGTAGAGTGGCAGCGGCCTTCCCTCGCGCAGCATCAACAGACCGGTGACATGGTCGATCTGCGCATCCATCAGCATCACGGCGGCGATGCCGGAATCGCGCTTTGCCCGCGACGGCTGCAGCGCCGGCGTCGCGCGGATCTGCGCCAGGATGTCGGGAGACGCGTTGATCAGCAACCAGTCGTGGCCATCGCCCGAGACCGCGATCGACGATTGGGTACGGGGCGTGGCGGCCAGCGTGCCGCTGCGCACGCCCGCGCAATTGTGGCAGTTGCAGTTCCACTGCGGGAAGCCGCCGCCGGCTGCCGAGCCCAGTACGATGATTTTCATGGTGTTGTTCAGTGGACGGAAACCCGTGCCGACGCGACCACCTGGCGGCGCGGTTTCCTGGCCAGCTTCCTAGCGGTTTGCGATGTACATCGTGATTTCAAATCCGAAACGCAGGTCGGTAAACGCGGGTGTGCTCCAGGTCATGATGGTCTCCTCAGGATGGTGTAATGAGCAGGCCGGTTACGCGGACGGACGGCTCAAGGGCTTACCGCACGGTTCGTGCAGTCACAGGCGTAAAGCGATAATCGTGCCAAAGAGGGCGAGGCGGGGCGAGGCGGGACATGGCGCCCAGCGGGCACAGGTGGGAAGCAGGTTGCCCCATCGGATGCGGAAGGACCGTGACGCAGGTGGGCGCAACAGTGTGTCAAAATCGAACAGTGTGTTCGCTGCGATGACGCACTGTGACAGTTGCATCAGGTTCCTGCCGGTCTGCACCTCCAGCAGAAAGCTGTGCGGCGGGCGCACCGTGACCTGGGCTTGTTACAGCAAGGGCAGCTTGATGATCACCTCCAGCCCATGCGGCCGCACATCTTCCAACCTTATGCTGCCGCCATGCTGCATCACGATTTCCTGCACGATCGCCAGGCCCAGTCCGCATCCCAGGCCCTGGTCGGTGGCGCGCACGAACCGGTCGAACACGCGGCCATGGTCGGCCGGGGCGATGCCCGGTCCGTTGTCGCTGACACGGATGTGAGCGTGCCCGCCATCGCGTTGGACGGCCACCGTGATCTCGCTGCCGGACCCCGCATATTCGATGGCGTTGTCGAGGATATTGACGAGCGCCTCGGTCAGCAGCATCGGGTTGGCGAGGACCTGTAAAGGCGCCGGATCGGTTGGTGCGGTGTCGTCGCCGATGCCGAGATCGGCACCACCGCGCAGCGCTTTCGGCACCATGTCGGCGACGACCTGCTCGACCAGCGCGCGCAGGTCGACCGGCACACGCTCCTGCGCCATGGCCGCCTCGGGCTCGGTGCGCGCCAGCATCAGCATGCGCGCGATCAGGTGGGCGCTGCGGGTAGCGCTCCGGTGCAAGAGCGTCAGGCGCGCCACCAGCGCGGGGTCGGTGGTGGCGCCCAGGGCCAGTTCCGCGTGGCTGATCAGGCCGGCCAGGGGCGTGCGCAACTGGTGCGCGGCATCGGCGATGAAGCGCTTTTGCGCGTCGACATTCTGGCGCACGGCGGCGAGCAGGTCGTTCAGCGCGCGCACCAGCGACCGCAGTTCGCGGGGAGCCGCCTGGGCGCGCAGCGGCGTGAGGTCGTTCGGGGTGCGGCCTTCCACTTCGCGCCGCAGGCGCAGCAGCGGCGCAAGCCCGGCGCCGGTACCGGCCCAGACGATCACGGTCATCAGCATGATCAGCGCCGACAGTGGCAGCAGGGTGTCGACGAGGATCCGCTTCCAGATGGTTTCGCGCGCCGCCATGCCGCGCGCCACCTGCACCAACATCCATTGCTGACGCCCGTTCACCTCCCCATTCCTGAGGAACAGCGCCGCAACGCGCACCCTGGCCGGACCCGGCGCGGCGCCCGGCTCGTCGGGGACCATTTCGCCATCGTAGAAATAGGGATCGTGCGCGCGCGGCGTCATGTGCGCAGGGGGTAACGGAATGCTGTTGTTACCGAGGATGAAGCGGCCGGGCGGCGTGCTGACGGTGTACAGGAAACGGTCGTTCGGATCGGCTTCCAGGATGTTCTGCGCGGCGCGGGGCAGGTCGATCAGCAGGCCGCTGCCGATCGGCTTGACCTGGCGCGCCAGCGTGCGCGCGGCTTGCGACAGCGTGGCGTCGGCCGCCTCGTTCACGTAGCTCACCGCGAGCCGGTAGGTCGCGGCGCCGCCGGCGACCCACAACACCAGCTGCGGCAGCAGCACCCATGCCACCAGCTGTGCGCGCAGCGACCAGTCGGCCGCGGGCCGCACGCGGCGCACCCAGGACATCAGCCGCGCGCGCCTGCCGGCTCGGCTTCCAGCAGGTAGCCCAGGCCGCGCACGGTACGGATCACGACGCCGGAGCTTTCGAGTTTGCGGCGCAGCCGGTAGATGTGGACCTCGGCCGAATTGCCGCTGCCGTCGTCGTTCCACAGGGCGGCGATCTGCTCCTTGCGGACCACCTTGCCGGTGTTGGCCAGCAGCAGGTCGAGCAGGATCGCTTCGCGGGGGCTCAACTCGACCGGGTCGCCATTGACCATGGCGCGGCGCGTCTCGCGGTCGAAGCACAGCGCACCCGCGGTCAGTTCGGCGATGGCGCCCGCATCGGTGCCTGCGTGGCGCGAACGGCGCAGCACCGCGCGCAGGCGCGCTTCGAGTTCGGAAAAGATGAACGGCTTCGTGATGAAGTCGTCCGCCCCGCCATTCAGGCTGGCAAGCCGGGTGTCGAGCTTGTCGAGCGCCGTCAGGATCACGACCGGCAGTTCCGGCCGCGCCGCCCGCACCGTCTTCAGCACGCTCAGGCCATCGATCATCGGCAGGCCGAGGTCGATGATCGCGATATCGTAGGGCTGGTTGAGCAGCAGATATTCGGCGACCGGACCGTTGGGCGCATGCTGCACGGCGAATCCGGCTTGTGCCAGCTGGGCGCCAAGGCCGGCTGCGAGGATCTGGTCGTCTTCGGCGAGTAGTAGTTGCATCGCGCGATATTAACGGGTTATGTCGGCCGGTACAACGCCGCCCGGTGGCCGCCACGCCTTTCCCCGAAGGCCGCTTGCATGGTAATGTCCGGCTCATTCGATGCCAGGGAGCCGTTTTGAGACCACCACGCCTGTCCGCCCGTGCGGCGATCGCCGTCGCCATGCTGGCATGCTGTGGCATGCGGACGACCGCGGCCGGCGAGCTGGAGGTGCTGCATTACTGGACCGGCGACGAGTATGCCGGGGCGATGGCGCAGCTGCGCAGCCGCATGGCCGCGCAAGGCCACGACTGGCGCGATGTCGGCGCCAGCGCCGATGGCGCGGACTCCGTCTCGCTGCTGCGCAGGCGCATCGCGGCGGGCAACGCCCCCGCGGCGGCGCAACTGATGCCGGTGGATGCCATCGGCCAGTGGGGGCGCCAGGGCGCGCTGGGCGGCATCGACCGGCTGGCCCGTGCCGAAGGGTGGGACAGGCTGCTGCCGGCCGCGGTCGCCGCCACGCTCAAGTACCGCGGCAGCTATGTCGCCGTTCCGGTCCACGTGCACCGCAATAACTGGCTGTGGATGAACAACGCCGTGCTGGCGAAGGCAGGTGTGCGGTCGCCCCGCACGTGGGACGAATTCTTCGCAGCCGCCGAGGCGATCCGCCGCGCCGGCTTCGTGCCGCTCGCGCACGGGGCCCAGCCGTGGCAGAACCTGCACGTTCTGGAAACCGTGGTGCTGGGAAGCGCAGGGCCGGCGTTCTACCGCCGGGCGCTGCTGGAGCTCGATCCGGCCGCGCTGTCCAGTCCCGAGATGGAGCGCGCCTTGCTGACCTTCCGCCGCCTGAAGCAGTACACCGATACGCGCCGGCCGGAGCGCGACTGGACCACCGCGTCGGCGGAACTGATACGCGGCCAGGCCGGCATGCAGCTGATGGGGGAGTGGGCCGGCCCGCTGTTCGCCGATGCGCATGCGGCGGGCCGGCTGGACTATGCCTGTGCCGCCGCACCGGTGAACACACAGGCCGGCATGCCGGGCCATGCGCCGGGCTACGCGCCGGGCTATGTCTTTGCGCTCGATTCGGTCGTGCTGTTCAAGGTCTCGCCATCTCGGGCCGGGGCGCAGCGCGACTTCGCGGCGGCGCTGATGTCGCCGCCGCTCCAGCGGCAGATGAACTTGGCCAAGGGCGCGCTGCCGGTGCGCCTGGATGCCGACCTGGCGCCGTTCGGGCCCTGTACGCGGGCATCGGGTGCGGCGTACCGGCTCGCGGCGCGCACCGGCACGCTGGTGCCGAGCATGGGCGTGGGGCTGGCGCCGGCCGTGGTGGACGCGCTGCGCGACATCGTCACCGACTTCTGGCGCGACGAGCGGATCGCGCCGCGCACGGTCATGGAGCGCATGATCGCCGCGGCGGGGCACCGGCCATGATGGGGTGCGCGCGCATGCTGCTGGCGATGGCCCTGGCCAGCGGCGCCGCCGGCAGCGCCGCGGCGACCCTGGAAGTGCTCAATCATCTCGAGACCGGCCCCGACCAGCAGGCCGCCCAGGTGCTGCAGGCCGCGCTGCGCGCGCGCGGGCATGAGTGGATCGATTTCGCCGTCGCCAATGGCGCCGAGGGGATGGCCACGACCCTGCTCGACTCTCGCATACGGCTTCGCAATCCGCCTGCCGTGGCGCAGATGAAGGGCCCGGTCATCGCCGCCATGGCGCGCCGTGGCCTGCTGCTGCCGCTCGATGAACTCGCGCGCGCCGAGCGCTGGGATGCGGCGCTGCCCACGGTGGTGGCCGAGGCCATGAAGCACCAGGGCCGCTATGTCGGCGTGCCGCTCAATATCCACCGCCTCAACTGGCTGTGGATTAACCAGCGCATCCTGAAGCAGGCGGGCGCGCGCGTGCCGGCCAGCTGGGACGAGTTCTTCGCCGCGGCCGAGGCCATGAAGCGCGCCGGCTACACGGCGCTGGCCTACGGCGGCCATGCGTGGGAAGAACAGCTGCTGTTCGAAAGCGTGGCGCTGGGCGTGGGCGGGCCGGTGTTCTACCGCCAGGCGCTGGTCGCGCACGATCCTGCCCAGCTCACCGGGGCCACGATGACGCGGGTGCTGCAGACATTCCGGCGCATCCGGGCCTATACGGGAGCAGGGCAAGGGGTGCCGGTGCAGGGAGCGGCAGTGGCGATGGCCAGCGGCGCCGCGGGCATGCTGCTGATGGGCGACTGGGCCAATCCGCACCTGTACCCGACGCCCCGCAAGCGGGGCGACAGCTTCGCCTGCGTGCCGTCGCCCGGGACGGCTGGCAGCTTTTCCTATGTGGTCGATTCGTTCGCGATGTTCAAGGGCCCCGCCGGCCAAGAGCGTGGCCAGCACGATCTCGCGGCGCTGGTCATGTCGGCTGGCGTGCAGCATGGCTTCAACCTGCACAAGGGCTCGATCCCGGCCCGCACGGGCGTGGCACTGGACGGCTATGGTCCATGCGCGCGCCAGGCCGCCGCCGCGTTCCAGGGCGCGACGCGCGACGGCACGCTGGTGCCGGCGCTGGCCATGGCACTGGCACCGGAGCTCGAGCAGGCCTTCCGGGATGTGCTGAGCGAATTCTGGAACGACGAGCGCATTGCGCCGGAGACGGCCATGCGCCGCCTGGTCGCGATCACGCGCAAGCTGCCGGCGCCGGCCGCCGCACCGCACCCGGCCGGCGCTCCCTGAGCGTCATCCAGGGTTCATTCGAGGTTCATCTACCTGAATGGCGGCACCTTCGCCGCATGGCTGACGATTCATTCCTTCGACCTTTTTCCATGCTGCTCGGAGCCGGCGTTGCATTCCGGGCACGCTTGTTTAGTAAGCACCGCGAAATAACTCCTGATCTGCACGGCGGTCTTGACGCTGCAGAGGCCATGATTCATCGTTCTGCTTGAAATATTTCGTATATCTTCCGTTCAGGTTGATGGCGAAAACAGGAACGGCATGCATGGGCGCGCCGTAAAAAAACAGACCAGGCTCGCCATCGCGCGGCCTGGCCCATCAGGAGGGGACAACATGAAACGAACCAGCAGGACCGTCATTGCCATGGCGGTGGCCCAACTCGCATGGATGGCCGGCGCGGCCCATGCCCAGGAAGCCGATGGCGGCTCGGTGGTGGTGGTCACGGGCCAGCGTGCCGCGCTCAATTCGGCGCAGAAGATCAAGCAGGATGCCGACGAGATCGTCGATTCGGTCGTGGCCGACGACATCGGCAAATTGCCCGACCGCTCGGTCACCGAAGTGCTGCAGCGCGTGGTCGGCGTGAGCATCAACCGCCAGGCCGGCGACAACGAACGCTTCTCGGTCGAAGGCGCCGGCGTCAACATCCGCGGCCTGAACTACGTGCGCTCGGAACTGAACGGGCGCGAGGCCTTCGCGGCCAACGGCGGGCGCTCGCTCAGCTGGGGCGACATTCCGCCCGAACTGATGTCGGGCGTGGACGTCTACAAGAATCCGTCGGCCGAGCAGACCGAAGGCGGCATTTCCGGCCTGGTCAACCTGCGCACCGCACTGCCGTTCGACTTCAAGGGCCAGCGCGTCGGTGGTTCGCTGGAGGTCACGCATTCGACGCTGAGGAAAGGCAAGCCGGACCTGTCGGGCTCCCTGCTGTATTCGAACCGCTGGAAGAGCAGCCTGGGCGAGTGGGGCGTGCTGTTCGATATCGCTTCGTCGGACAGCTCGACCCGCACCGACACGTTCCAGTTCGAACCGTTCTACCCGCGCTCGGACATCGAGCCGGGGCGCACCGTGTGGATTCCCAAGGGCGCGCAGTGGCGCACCTACGAGTACGACCGCAAGCGCCAGGGCGCCTACGGTGCCCTGCAATGGCGCATGAAGGATGTGCGCAGCCACCTGACCCTGTTTCAGTCGCGCTACAAGGACAATGCGCTGGAACAGTCGATCTTCTCCTCGGCCGCGCCGTACGACCTGCAGGTGGCCGACGCCACTTACGACGACCGTGGCGCGCTGCTGACCGGCACCATCAGCGACCGGGTCAACGGCGGCATCCCGTTCAGCAACGCGGGCGGCTTCAACAAGGGCAACTCGAAAACCACCGACATCGGCTGGAACCTGCAGTGGAAGGTGTCGGATGACTGGACCCTGTCCAGCGACCTGCAGCGCACCACCTCGAAGGCGGATGCCTTCTCGTCGGCGGTGGGCCTGGGCATGCTGATGCCGAGCCAGAGCCTCGATTACCGCGGCAAACTGCCGAGCATCACGTTTACCGACGACCAGCGCGCGTTCCTGGCCAACCCCGCGAACTACTACTGGGGCAGCACGATGGAGCACATGCACCGGAACACCGGCGAGCTGAAGGCGTGGAAGGGCGATGCCCGCTATACCTTCGACCATCCGGTGCTGCGCGACCTGCGCTTCGGGGTGCGCCTGACCGACCGCGAGGCGCTGACAGTCAACTCCGATCCCAGCTACAACTGGAAGGGCGTGACGCAGCCGTGGATGGTCGACTGGGACATCGGCAAGCTGGCCTACCTCAGCGACCCGCGCTTCAACGCGCCGACCGTGACGAACAGTTTCCCGAACTTTTTCGGCGGCGACATCAGCGTGCCGGCCGTGGTGTTCCCGGCGCCCAGCGTGGCCGCCGGCTATCCCGACTCGTACCAGCTGCTGCACTCCTACCATATGCTGCTGTGCCAGGAGCAGAGGGTGGCTCTCGGCGGCGGCACCTGCGAGGCGTGGACGCCCGCGCGCTTCGGCGGCGACAACCCGGCCGGCACCAACGACCAGCGCGAGAAGACCCGCGCCTTCTACACCCAGCTGCGCTTCGGCTTCGACAACCTGGCCTACCCGGTCGACGGCAACCTCGGCGTGCGCTACGTGCAGACCCGTTCGCGCTCGGGCGGCTACACCTCGTTCCGGCCCAGCGTGGCGCCACCCGAGGGGGCCCAGGTTACCGGCCTGCCGGTGCCGGTCATCCCCGCCTTCGAAGAGCGCCGCGACGTGAAGAACGATTACAACAACGTGCTGCCCACCTTGAACCTGCGCCTGAAGGCCAGCGACAGGCTGCAGTTCCGCGCGGCGTTCGGCACCTCGATGTCGCGCCCGGACTTCGCCGACCTGCAGGCCTACACGCGGATGTCGCAGGACGTCGACTCCGTGCTCAACGCAGCTACCGGCGTCACCACGGTGACCGCGGTGCGCCGCACCGGCACCGCGGAAGGCAATCCTTCCCTGAAGCCGATCACCTCGCGCCAGCTGGACCTCACGGCCGAATGGTACTTCGCCAATTCCGGCTCGCTGACGCTGGCCCTGTTCGGCAAGCGCCTGAAGGATGTGATCATCGACCAGACTGTGTCGATCGGCCTGCCGGACGTGCAGGGCAACCTGCAGCAGTTCCAGGTGACGTCGCCCGTGAACGGCGCGCGCGGCACGGTGCGCGGCGCCGAGATCGCCTACCAGCAGTACTTCGACGGGCTGCCCGACTGGCTGAAGGGGCTCGGCCTGCAGGCCAACTACACGTACGTGGACAGCCATCGCAAGCTGTACAACCCGATACGCAGCGAGTTCTGCTCGGGCAGCGAAGGCGGGGCCGCCAACATCAACCTGAACATGAACGGCTGCGACATCGACGGCCGCACCTTCGGTGACCTGCCGCTGGCGCAAATGTCGAAGAACGCCTACAACATCGCGATCCTGTTCGACCGCGGGCCGTGGTCGGCGCGCCTGGCCTACAACTGGCGTTCGCGCTACTTCCTCAGCACCAATACCAATGGCACGCGCGGTTCCGACGGCACCGATACCAACCCGGCCAGCGCGGACTTCGGCGAGCGCAACGTGGCCTGGGGCCTGCCGCTGTGGGCCGACGATTACGGCCAGCTCGATGGCGGTGTGTCGTACAAGTTCAGCGAGAACTTCAAGGTCGACTTCCAGGCGCAGAACCTGAGCGATGCGCGCTATGGCCAGACCATGCACCAGGGGATCGGCGACAAGCGCCGCGCCCACTTCGTTTCGGGGCCGCGCTACAGCCTGCGCGCCGGATATTCGTTCTGAACCATCTTACCAACTGATGCGGCCCGCGGCGCTTCCGGCGCCGCCCGCATCGCTTTACCTAGAAGAGCCATGATGAAAGCACGACTGCCACGACTGATGCTCGGCGCCCTG
Organism: Pseudoduganella sp. jia 12; assembly: GCF_055502675.1. Classification (NCBI taxonomy): domain Bacteria; kingdom Pseudomonadati; phylum Pseudomonadota; class Betaproteobacteria; order Burkholderiales; family Oxalobacteraceae; genus Pseudoduganella; species Pseudoduganella sp. jia 12. Next base: position 648,218 of record NZ_JBUXKP010000004.1, on the reverse strand, counting down.
TTCGCCGGCCCCTTTGCTGTTGCCTTTTCCGCTTCCGACGCCCACGCCCAGGCCAGCGTCAAACCCGCCGCCGCCACGGCGCCGGCCAAATTCACCGAGCTGGCGAAAACCCCGCAGATGGGCTGGAACACCTGGAATACGTTCGCCTGCGACATCAACGAAAAGCTGATCCGCGAAGCGGCCGACGCGCTGGTGTCGACCGGCATGCGCGAGGCCGGCTATGTGTATGTCAACATCGACGACTGCTGGCACGGCAAGCGCGACGAGAACGGCTTCATCCAGCCCGACCCGCAGCGCTTCCCGTCCGGCATGAAGGCGCTGGCCGACTATGTCCACGAACGGGGGCTCAAGCTGGGCATCTACTCGGACGCCGGTGCACATACCTGCGCCGGCAAGCCGGGCAGCCGCGGCCACGAGTACCAGGATGCGCTGACCTATGCGCGCTGGGGCATCGACTACCTGAAGTACGACTGGTGCGATACCGAGGGCTTGAACTCGAAGGGCGCCTACACCACCATGCGCGACGCCCTGCGCGCCGCCGGCCGGCCAATCCTGTTCGCCATCTGCGAGTGGGGCGACACCAAGCCATGGGACTGGGCCGCGGACGTGGGCCACTCTTGGCGCACCACGGGCGACATCTATCCGTGCTGGGACTGCGACTTCAACCGCGGCACCTGGTCGTCGTGGGGCGTGCTGCCGATCCTCGACAAGCAGGCCGGCCTGCGCAAGTACTCGGGGCCGGGCCGCTGGAACGACATGGACATGCTGGAGGTCGGCAAGGGCATGACCGAGGACGAGGACAAGGCGCATTTCTCGATCTGGGCGATGCTCAATTCCCCGCTGATCGCCGGCAACGATATCCGCAAGATGTCGGCGACCACCCGCAAGATCCTGACCAACCGTGCCGTCATCGCGCTCAACCAGGACGAGCGCGGCATCCAGGCGTGGCGCTTCATGAACGAAGGGGAGCTGGACATGTATGCCAAGCCGCTCGCCAACGGCGAGTGGGCGCTGATGTTCCTGAACCGCGCCGACAAGCCGCGCAGCTACCGGTTCGACTGGAACGAGCACGAACTGAAGGATGAGTTCACCCATAACCAGGTCCACTTCGGCAAGGTGCGCCACAGCTTCACCGAACTGTGGAGCGGCGCCACCGGCGACACCGCCAAGCCGTATGCCATGAACGTGCCGGCGCACGGCGTGGTGGTGCTGCACCTGCGGCCACGATAATTTTCCGTTCGTACCGTGTCTCCTCTTCGGCGCCCTTCGGGGCGCCATTTTTGCGAGGCCGGTCATGCACCGCGATACGTCCACTCAATACGTCCACTCACTCAGGGAGACCGCATGTGGCATTCCTTCAAACGCGCCTTGCTGGCGCTGTCGCTATTGGCATGGCTGCTGCCGGCCGGCGCGCAGGCGCCGCGCGAGCGCATCAACATCGACCGGGACTGGCGTTTCGCCCACGGCCACGCCTTCGACGCCGGGCAGGACTTCGGCCATGGCACGCGGGCGTTCTTCTTCGCCAAGGCGGGCTATGGCGATGGCCCGGCCGCGCCCGGGTTCAAGGACGCCGGCTGGCGCCGGGTCGACCTGCCGCACGACTGGGCGGTGGAACTGCCGTTCGATGCGCGCGGCAATACCAACCATGGCTCGAAGGCGATTGGCCGGGCCTTCCCGGAAAACAGCGTGGGCTGGTACCGCAAGACCATCGACATCCCGGCCGGCGACCGCGGGCGACGCATCGCGCTGGAGTTCGACGGCGCCTACCGCGACAGCGTGGTCTGGGTCAACGGCCACTATCTCGGCAGGGAACCCAGCGGCTATACGGGCTTCCGCCACGACATCACCGATTACCTCGACTTCGGCGGCACCAATACGATCGTGGTGCGGGTCGACGCCACCGTGGAGGAGGGCTGGTTCTATGAAGGCGCCGGCATCTACCGGCACGTCTGGCTGACGAAGACCGCGCCGCTGCACGTGGCGCAATGGGGCACCTTCGTAAAGTCCACCGTGGCCGGGGGCCGCGCCGCGATCGAAGTGGACCTCACCGTGCGCAATGACGCCGACAAAGCCGCGCGCTTCGCGGTCGAGCACCGCATCCTCGGCCCGGACGGCGCCACGCTGGCAAGCACCCGCGCCGCCGGCCTGGGCGTCGGCGCCGCCGCCACGGCCGAGTCCCGCCAGCGCCTGGCGCTGGCGAAACCGCGCCTGTGGTCGCTCGACGATCCGCACCGCTACGTACTGCGCACCACGCTGCTGCAGGATGGCCGCATCGTCGACACCTACGATACCCGCTTCGGCATCCGCACCGTGGCCTTCGACCCGGACAAGGGTTTTTCGCTGAACGGCAAGCGCATCAAGCTGCAGGGCACCAACAACCACCAGGACCATGCCGGCGTGGGCGTGGCGCTGCCCGACGGCCTGCAGGACTGGCGCCTGGAACAGCTCAAGTCGTTCGGCGTGAATGCCTACCGCACGGCGCACCATCCGCCCACGCCGGAACTGCTGGACGCCGCCGACCGCCTCGGCATGCTCGTCATCGACGAGCACCGCATGATGGGCACCTCGCCCGAGATCGTCTCGCAGCTCGAGCGCCTCGTGCGGCGCGACCGCAACCACCCGAGCGTGATCCTGTGGTCGGTCGGAAACGAGGAATGGGCGCTGGAAGGCAAGCCGCTCGGCACCCACCTGGCGCGGCGGATGCACGCCATCGTCAAGCGGCTCGACCCGACCCGGCGCACGTCGGTGGCCGCCAGTTCGTCAGGCCGCGGCACCTCGCTCGGCGCCGACGTGATCGGCTTCAACTACGGCGCCCAGCACGATGTCGACGCCTTCCATCGCGCCCACCCCGACAAGCCGGCCGCCATGACGGAAGAGGGCTCGACGCTGACGACACGCGGCATCTATGTCGACGACCGCGCCCGCGTGCACCTGAATGCGTACGACCGCCAGGGCCGCCCTGGCAACAGCCTGAGCATCGAGGAAGGGTGGCGCCGCGTGCAGGAGCGCGACTGGATGTCCGGCATGTTCGTCTGGACGGGCTTCGACTACCGCGGCGAGACCACGCCGTTCGGCTGGCCGGCCGTCTCGTCGCAATTTGGCATGCTCGATACCACCGGGGTATTGAAGGACACCGCCTGGTACCTGAAGGCATGGTGGCGCCCCGAGCCCATGGTGCACATCCTGCCGCACTGGAACTGGCCGGGCAGGGAAGGGCAGGCCATCGACGTGCGCGTCTACAGCAATGGCGACGAGGTCGAACTGCTGCGGGACGGCCGCTCGATGGGGCGCAAGCCGATGGTGCGCGATTCGCACCTGCGCTGGAGCGTGCCGTATGCGCCCGGCCGGCTGGAGGCCGTGGCATACCGTGGCGGCGTGCGGATCGCCGACGCCGCGGTGGCGACCACCGGCGTGCCGGCAACGGTGCATCTTTCCGGCGCCACGTCCACGCTTGCGGCGGACGGCCGTGCCATCGCTGTCGTGTGGGTCAACGTGCGCGACCGCGAAGGACGCCTGGTGCCGACCGCGTCGGACCGCATGGACTTCGCGGTGAGCGGCCCGCTGCGCATCATCGGCGTGGGCAATGGCGATCCAGGGTCGCACGAAGCGGACCGGCCGGCCGAGCGCCACGCGTTCATCCCGCTGTCGGGCTGGCGCACGCTGGCCCTGCAAGGGGCGGATGCGGGGCCTGCTCTGGCGCCCGATGCCGACCTGGCGCAGTGGCGCGATCCGGCGCAATGGCTGCCGCCCGAGCAGCAGCCGGCGCGCACGCCATACCTGGTGCTGCGCGGCCAGTTCGACCGTCCACGCCTGGCCGCCGGGCAGAGCGCCATGCTGTTCATCGACCAGCTCGACCCGGGCCAGCAGGTCCATATCAACGGTCGACTGGTGACGCCGGAGATGGTCGACGGCAGCCCGGCGGTACCGCTGGACCCGGCGCTGCTGCGCGACCGGAACAGCGTGGCCTACGTACTGCCCACGCCGCCCGACGGCGTGGCCGGGCTGTTCGACCGCTCGGCCGGCACCAGCCGCTGGGGTAATGTGCGCGTGACCACGGCCGCCGCGCCCTGGCGGCGCAGCCTGTTCAATGGCTGGGCGCAGGTGATCGTGCAGTCGACCGGCGAAGCGGGCACCGGCACGCTGACGGCGACCGCGCAGGGCCTTGCGCCAACGAGCTTGCAGTTTGAAGTGCGGTGACTGTGTGCAGGGCTGGTGTCGGACATTTTTTCCGGGCGCTTCATCCGGAAAATGTGTCGGACACCGGTCTTCGCCTGATGTTGCCGAACTCCTGAGCGGATAACTGAACGGCATTAGGCTCAAGCAGACATCTATATCTCTGAGAAACGATGATATAACTCGACCTGAAATCGGCAAAAAACTCCAGAAGCGGTCCCGCGGAAATCAGTCCTTGCTCCGTACCTTGCTGTTTGCATATACCCATGTGTATTCGGCGCCAAACAGGAAAATCTGGGCCGAATAGTAGAACCACGCGACGAGAATCACGATGGAGCCGGCTGCACCAAAACCGGAGGCCACATCCGATTTTGCCAGATACAGGGCAATCAGCGATTTGCCTACGTTGAAGAGCAAGGCCGTTACGGCTGCTCCCGTCCACACGTCGTGCCAGGATATCTTCGCACTTGGCATGATCTTGTAAATCATCGCAAACAGCACGGTGAAGATGCCTAACGAGGCAGCGAAATTCAATACATTGGCGATAACGCTTCCCGCTTCCGAACCGCCGGCCAACCATTCGCCGGACGCTGCAAGCGCAGCGCTGACGACAAGCGACATCATCAGCATGAAGGCAAGCCCCAGAACAAGGCCGAAGGATAGAACGCGGCTGCGTAACCACCCCCATATGCCCGACGGTTTATCTTTTTCCGGCACTTCCCAGATGCGGTCCAGATCAGTTTGCAGTTCGGCGAAAATCGCCGTTGCACCCAACAGTAGCAGAAACCCGCTGGTGATACTGGCAATGATCCCGGTCGACGATTCATGTGCAGCTTCAAGCAAGCCCTGCACCGCAATTGCCCCTTCCTCCCCCATGATGCTTCCAAGCTGCGCGATGATTGCGCCTTGCGCCGCATCGTTCCCGAACACAATGCCGGCAATCGCGATAACGATGACCAGCAAGGGTGCCAGGGAAAACAGCATGTAATACGAAAGCGCCGCTCCCATACTCGGTGCGTAATCGTCGATCCATGCATTGCCCGCCGCCAGGCATATTTGCCACTGCCTGCCAATCCAGCTTGCCGAGGTATGTTCGAACCGTGGGCGCGGGGGCGTGGTTATGTCTGGCCGAGCATCCTTCACATCAGGCAGGTGCTCCTCTGAACGCGTGGGAACAACCTGTACGTCGTTCTTGATGGCGGACGCGTTGACCTTGGCATTGCTGGTAGCCGACGCAAAAGACGCGATCAGTGAAACAAGTGAACCAACCATTGCCAGCATATCGCCATGGTCCCCGCTGCGTTCCGGCGCCGTAGTATGCGGTGCGGGTTTCTTGTATGGCGCGGCTTTCTTGTATGACGCGGCCTTCTTGTATGGCGCGGCCTTCTTGCGCCTGACGAGCGCATAGCCCGCAGCCGCGATCCCCAGGGCAGCCCCTCCAAGCACATACGGAGAAGAGAGCAAGTCCGAAGATCTGGATTTCAATGCGCCGAATTGCTCATTCGTCCCGGGCTCGGCGCTGGCCTTGCTGGTTTGGGCGTCGTGCATTTCCGCAGCGGTATGGGTCATCTTTTCCTCATCTGATGGGCATTCATGCCAAAGCGTCTTGGTGGGCGGCAAAAAACGACTTCAAGCCCTACCATTACAATTAATACAATTAATTATAGAGAGAAGGGTGATGGACTCTGTGCGGTATTGAACGTAGTTGGGGCTCGCGGCCGATGGCCGTGCAGTCGACCGGCGAGCCGGGCACCGGCGCGCTGACGGCGACAGCGCAAGGGCTTTCATCGGCAACCCTGCCGAGCGACGTGCGTTGACCGGCCGGCGGCAGTGCACTGTTTCCCGCCCTAAACGTGCACCGCATCTTTGCCAGCTCCCTATAGTGATGCGGATCCTCATCACCGAAGGAGAAAACCATGCAACAGGCACCGCAGCAGCAGTCGCACCAACCAGCCCAGCAACAGCGGCCACCCGGCACCGAAGCCCGGATGCAGCCGGCCGCCGACCACGGCGAAACCACCTACCGCGGCATGGGCAAGCTGCAGGACAAGGCCACGGTGATCACCGGCGCCGACAGCGGCATCGGGCGCGCGGTGGCGATCGCGTTCGCCCGCGAGGGCGCGGACGTGCTGATCTCCTACCTGAACGAGGACGAGGATGCCCGCGAGACGGCCAGGTGGGTCGAGGAGGCCGGCAGGAAGGCGGTGCTGGTGCGCGGCGACCTGGCCGATCCCGCCCATTGCCGCGCCGTCATCGCCAAGGCCGTGGAGGCATTCGGCCGCGTCGACGTGCTGGTCAACAATGCGGCCTTCCAGATGACCCGAGACTCGCTGGACGAGATTCCGGATGAGGAATGGGATTACACGTTCCAGACGAACATCACGGCGATGTTTCACTTGAGCAAGGCCGCCGTGCCGCACATGCAAGCCGGCTCGTCGATCATCAACACCGCATCCGTCAACGCGGATACGCCCAAGCCCAAGCTGCTGGCCTATTCCGCGACCAAGGGCGCCATCGTGAACTTCAGTGGCGGGCTCGCGCAATTGCTGGCGGAGAAGGGCATCCGGGTCAATTCCGTTGCCCCCGGGCCCATCTGGACGCCACTGATCCCGTCGACCATGCCGCCCGAACAGGTGGAAAGCTTCGGCCAGCAGGTGCCGATGAAGCGGCCCGGCCAGCCGGCCGAGCTGGCGCCGACCTATGTGCTGCTGGCATCGAGCGACGGCAGCTATATTTCCGGCGCCCGCATCGCCGTTACCGGCGGCGTGCCGGTCATCTAGTCCGGCATCCAGTCCGACATCCCCGACACCGCCGCCGCGTGGCCGCTTACAGCGGGCTGACGCCAGGCACCGGCGGCGGTGAAAGATTTTCACTTCAGGCGTCAATTCATTTCAACACCCGGCGGCGGTTTGCGCGCCGGGGCCGGCCTTACACTGGCCTCCGACATTACAAAAAACCAATCGTCTGGAGGAGCACACCATGCAGGTCTGGCACCAAATCTATGCACCGCTCGGCAGCCTGGGGCTGTCCGCCCTGGCCGCCGCCATTCCCATCATCTTCTTCTTTATCGCGCTGGCCGTGCTGAGGATGAAGGGCCACGTCGCCGGCGCCATCACGCTGGCCCTGGCACTCCTGGTCGCCATCTTCGCCTACGGCATGCCGGTCCCGCATGCGCTGGCATCGGCCGTGTATGGCTTTGCCTACGGCCTGTGGCCGATCGCGTGGATCATCATCACGGCGGTCTTCCTGTACAAGATCGTCGAGCGCACCGGCCAGCTGGCCGTGATCCGCGCGTCGATCCTGTCGATCACGGATGACCAGCGCCTGCAGATGCTGCTGATCGGCTTCTCGTTCGGCGCCTTCCTGGAGGGCGCGGCCGGTTTCGGCGCGCCGGTGGCGATCACCGCCGCGCTGCTCGTCGGCCTGGGCTTCAACCCGCTGTATGCGGCCGGCATGTGCCTGATCGCCAACACGGCGCCGGTCGCCTTCGGCGCGATGGGCATCCCCATCATCGTGGCGGGGCAGGTGACGGGCATCGACGCGATGCACATCGGCGCGATGGCCGGCCGCCAGCTGCCGCTGCTGTCGCTGTTCGTACCGTTCTGGCTCGTGTTCATGATGGATGGCCTGCGCGGCGTGAAGGAAGTGTGGCCGGGCGCGCTGGTGGCCGGCGGCAGCTTCGCCGTCACGCAGTACTTCACGTCCAACTTCATCGGCCCGGAACTGCCGGACATCACCTCCGCGCTCGTCAGCCTGCTGTCGCTGACCCTGCTGCTGAAGGTCTGGCAGCCGGCCACGTCCAAGAATGCCGCGCGCGGCGTGGTGGCCTCCGGCGGGGCGGCGGCGCTGGCCGGCTTCGGCGGCGGCACTGCGGACGGCGCGGAACTGTCCGGCCGTACCCGTTCGCCCTACACGCTGGCGCAGACGGTGCGCGCCTGGGCACCGTTCGGCATCCTCACCGCCATCGTCACCGTGTGGAGCCTGCCGGTGTTCAAGGCCCTGTTCACCAGCGGCCCGCTGGCCTGGACCGTGCTGAAGGTGCATGTGCCGTATCTCGACGGCCTGGTCATGAAGATGGCGCCGATCGTGGCCGAGCCCAAGGCCTATGAAGCGGTGTACAAGCTCGACCTCCTGTCCGCGGTCGGCACGCCGATCCTGATCACCGCCATCATCTCGATGGTCCTGCTGGGCATGAAGGCCGGGGACGGCGTGCGCGCCTTCCGCGATACGGTGGTGGAACTGCGCCGTCCCGTGCTGTCGATCGGGCTGGTCCTCGCCTTCGCGTTCGTGGCCAATTACTCCGGCATGTCGTCCACGCTGGCCCTCGTGCTGGCCGGCACCGGCGTGGCGTTTCCGTTCTTTTCGCCTTTCCTGGGCTGGCTCGGCGTGTTCCTGACGGGCTCGGACACGTCGTCGAACGCGCTGTTCTGCTCCCTGCAAGCCACGACCGCCCACCAGATCGGCGTATCCGATACGCTGATGGTCGCGGCTAACACGACGGGTGGCGTCACTGGCAAGATGATCTCGCCGCAATCGATCGCCGTGGCCTGCGCCGCGACGGGCCTGGTGGGCCGGGAATCGGAACTGTTCCGCTTCACGCTCAAGCACAGCCTGCTGTTCCTCGTGATCGTGGGCATCATGACCATGCTGCAAGCGTATGTGTTCACGGAGATGATTCCGCACTAGAATTGCCTTGTCCGCCTTATTGCGCCGATATTGCGCCCACTTTGCGCCCGTGCCTGCCTGGACGGGCGTTGTGGCATTTCTGAAGTCCATACAAAGCATTCTGGAGCACGATGGCAAAACGATTCCCACCCGTCCATGCGCTGGTCGCCTTCGAGGCCGCCGCCCATGCCAGTTCGTTCGCCGTGGCGGCCAATCAGCTGTGCATCACGCCATCCGCGCTGTCGCACCGCATCCGGCTGCTCGAGGAGTTCGTCGGCGACCGCCTGTTCATCCGCGATGGCCGGGCGCCGACGCTGACGCCGTTCGGCCGCAGCTATCTCGACGTCGTGTGCTCGGCGCTGCAGACATTGACCGACTTCCCGATGCCCGGCCGTACTACGCCGGCGCAGCCGCGCATCAAGCTCACGGTGCCGCCCACGTTCGCGCGCTACCTGCTGCTGCCGCGCCTGGCCGGTTTCACCAGCGCGCACCCGGACATCGTGGTCGACGTCTACCTGTCCGTGCCGCTGTACGACCTTGCCCCGTCCGAATCGGACCTGGAAGTGCGCTTCGGCGCCGGCAAGTACCCGGACCTGGAAACGGTGAAGCTGCTGGAAGAGCCGGCCTTCCCGGTGGCCACCCCCGCCTACCTGGAGCGCATCGGCGGCATCGCCAGCCCGGCCGAGCTGGCGAAGGCCACGCTGCTGCGCTCCGCGCTGGAGCCATGGAAGCCATGGTTCGAGGTGGCGGGCCTGGACTGGCCCGAGCCGACCACGAACCTGCGCATCGACGATCTCGGCCTGCTGCTCGAAGCCGTGAGGCTGGGGCAGGGCGTCGGTCTCACGCGGCAGCACTTCGCCCAGGAGATGATCGAGAAGGGCGAAGTGGTCGAGCTGTTCGACATCCGCCTGGCCTCGCCGCCCCATGCCTATTACGTGGTTTACGAGCAAGGCATGCAACTGCGGCCGGAGGTGCGGCTGTTCGTCGACTGGCTGATGGCGACGTACGCCGGCGCTTGAAAAAAATAGGATGCAGCGGTTAATTCTTTTCACCGCTGCCGGGGCCGGGCTCCCGCTACACTGGTTTCACGTTTGAAAACAAGCCAGCAGGAAGCCGCCCGAATGAACGCACCCGATCACGATCTTGCCCTGGCCGCCGAACGACGGCGCGCCACGGTGACAGCCCTGCGCGCCGCCCTGCGCACCATCCTCCCGCAGCACTGCCTGCTGTTCGACGAAGAAGATACCCGACCGTACGAATGCGACGGCCTGACGGCCTACCGCCAGTTGCCGCTGGCCGTCGCGCTGCCGGAAAACGAGGCGCAGGTGGTGGCCGTGCTGCGCGCCTGCCGCACGCTGGGCGTGCCGATCGTGCCGCGCGGCGCCGGCACCGGGCTGTCCGGCGGGGCGCTGCCGATCGCCGAAGGCATCGTGCTGTCCACGGCGAAGATGAACCGCATCGTCGCCATCGATGCGAAGGCCCGCACCGCCACCGTGCAGCCCGGCGTGCGCAACCTGGCCATCTCGGAAGCGGCGGCCGCCCACCGACTGTATTACGCGCCCGACCCGTCGTCGCAGATCGCCTGCACCATCGGCGGCAACATCGCCGAGAATTCCGGCGGCGTGCATTGCCTGAAGTACGGCCTCACGCTGCACAACGTGCTGCGCGTGCGCATGGCCACCGCGGACGGCGAGATCGTCGAACTGGGCGGCTGCGCGCCCGACGCGCCGGGGCTGGACCTGCTTGCCGTGTTCATCGGCTCGGAAGGCATGCTGGGCGTCGTGCTCGAAGCCACCGTGAAACTGGTGCCGAAGCCGCCGCAGGCGCGCGTCATCATGGCGTCGTTCGACAATGTCGTGCGGGGCGCCGACGCCGTGGCCAGCGTGATCTCGGCCGGCATCATCCCGGCCGGGCTGGAAATGATGGACCGCACCAGTGCGCGCATGGTCGAGCCGTTCGTGCGCGCCGGCTACGACACCGACGCCGCCGCCATCCTGCTGTGCGAGTCGGACGGTCTGCCGGAGGAAGTGGAAGAGGAAATCGCCCACATGAGCGCCGTGCTGGCGCGCTCGGGCGCCACCGCCATCGCCGTGTCGCGCGACGAAGCGGAGCGCCTGCGCTTCTGGTCGGGCCGCAAGAACGCGTTTCCCGCCGCAGGGCGCATCTCGCCCGACTATTACTGCATGGACGGCACGATCCCACGCCGCAAGCTGGCCGAAGTGCTGACGGGGATCGACGCGCTGGCACTCGAGTATGGCCTGCGCTGCGCCAATGTGTTCCATGCCGGCGATGGCAACCTGCACCCGCTGATCCTGTTCGATGCCAACACGCCTGGTGAATTCCACCGTGCGGAGCGTTTCGGCGAAGCGATCCTGGCGCTGTGCGTGGCGGCCGGGGGCACGATCACGGGCGAGCACGGCGTGGGTGTCGAAAAGCTCGATTCGATGTGCGAGCAGTTCACGGTCGAGGAGATTGCCGCGTTCATCGCCGTCAAGCGCGCATTCGATCCGGCGCAGCAGCTCAATCCCGACAAGGCGATCCCCACGCTGGACCGCTGTGCCCAGTACGGCAAGCGCAAGGTGGAGGCGGGGCTGTTCCGGTTCGCGCAGGCGCCGCAGGCCCGGCATGTGAAGCGATAAAGCAAGAGCACAGCGAAGAAAAAGCGAGGAGACAGGAAGATGGACGATACGCTGGAACCATTGCGCGCGGCATTCCGCGAGCGCGTGCTGGCCGCGGGCCGCGACCGGATGCCGCTGCGCATCCGCGGCGGCGGCAGCAAGGACTGGTACGGGCGCGCGCCGGAAGGCGCGGTGCTCGACACCACGGGCTACCGCGGCATCACCGGCTACGAGCCCACCGAACTGGTGGTCACCGCGCGCTGCGGCACGCCGCTGCGCGAAATCGAGGCGGCGCTGGCCGAACAGGGCCAGATGCTGGCTTTCGAGCCGCCGCACTTCGGCGAGGCCACCGTCGGCGGCGTCGTGGCCAGCGGGCTGGCCGGGCCGCGCCGGCAGGCTGCCGGCGCCGTGCGCGATTTCGTGCTGGGCGTGACCCTGATGAACGGGCACGGCGAAGTACTGCGCTTCGGCGGCCAGGTGATGAAGAACGTGGCTGGCTACGACGTTTCCCGCCTGCTGGCGGGCTCGCTCGGCACGCTGGGACTGATCCTCGACGTGTCGCTGAAAGTGCTGCCCCGCCCCGCGCTCGAGACCACCTTGCAGCTGGCGCTGGACCAGCAAGCCGCGCTGCAGCGCGTGAACGCATGGGCCGGGCAACCGATGCCGGTATCCGCCAGCGCCTGGCACGATGGCCTGCTGACGGTGCGCCTGTCCGGCGCCGGCGCGGCGGTGGCAGCGGCGATGGCGCGGATCGGCGGCGAGGCGCTGCCCGCCGAAACGGCCACGGCGTTCTGGCACGATGTGCGCGAGCAGCGCCATCCGTTCTTCGCCGCCGACGCCGCCGCGCCGCTGTGGCGGCTGGCGGTGCCCACCGTGGCGCCGGTGCTGGCGCCGGCGCTGGGGCTTGATGCGGCGCAACTGATCGAGTGGGGCGGCGGGCAACGCTGGCTGCGCTCGCACGAGGCGCCGCAGGCCATCCGTGAACTGGCGGCACGCCATGGCGGGCATGCCACGCTGTACCGCGGCGCGGCGCGGCGCGACGTGTTCCACCCGCTGGCGCCCGCCATCCATGCGATCCACCGCAACCTGAAAAACGCTTTCGACCCGGCCGGCATCTTCAACCCGGGCCGCATGTACGAGGACCTTTGACCATGCAGACCAATCTTGCTCCCCAATACCAGGGCACGCCCGAAGGACAGGAAGCGGAAGCGATCCTGCGCAGTTGCGTGCACTGCGGCTTTTGCACGGCCACCTGTCCAACCTATCAGTTGCTGGGCGACGAGCTCGATGGCCCGCGCGGGCGCATCTACCTGATCAAGCAGGTGCTGGAAGGCGCCGAAGCGGGACCGGGCACGCAGCTGCACCTGGACCGTTGCCTGACCTGCCGCAACTGCGAAACCACGTGCCCGTCCGGCGTGCAATATGGCCGGCTGCTCGATATCGGCCGCGGCATCGTCGAACGACAGGTGCCGCGCCCGGCCGCGCAGCGGGCCGCCCGCACGCTGCTGCGCGAAGCGCTGCCGCGCGGCTGGATCTTCAAGCCGGCGATGAAGGCGGGCCAGTTGCTGCGCCCCGTGCTGCCCGCGGCACTGCGCGCGAAGGTGGCGCGCGCCACGCCGCCGGGACAGTGGCCGCGAACCGGCCACGCGCGCAAGATGCTGCTGCTCGATGGCTGCGTGCAGCCGTCGATGGCGCCGAACATCAATGCCGCCACGGCGCGCGTGCTCGATGCGCTGGGCATCGAACTCGTGGTCGCGCCAAAAGCCGGCTGCTGCGGCGCCATCCGCTACCACCTGAACGACCAGGAGGGCGGGCTGGACGACATGCGCCGCAATATCGACGCGTGGTGGCCGGCGGTCGAATCGGGCGCAGAAGCGATCGTCATGACGTCGTCGGGCTGCGGCGTCACCGTCAAGGACTATGGCCACCTGCTGCGCCACGATGCCGCGTACGCGGCGAAGGCGGCCCGCATCTCGATGCTGACGAGGGACATCAGTGAAATCCTGTGCGGTTTCGAGGATGCGCTGGTGGCCCGCATCGACAGTATTCACGCCCGGTCGGTGGCATTCCACCCGCCATGCACGCTGCAGCACGGCCAGCAGATCCGCGGCAAGGTCGAGGGCCTGCTGCGCGCGGTGGGCGTGGACGTGCGGCTGTGCGCCGACAGCCACCTGTGCTGCGGCTCGTCCGGCACGTATTCGCTGCTGCAGCCGGAGCTGTCCGGCCAGCTGCGCGAGCGCAAGCTGGCGGCGCTGCACGCGACCGGGGCCGAAGAGATCGTGTCCGCCAATATCGGTTGCCAGAGCCACCTGCAAGGCGGCACCGGCACGCCGGTGGCGCACTGGATCGAGTTGCTGGACCGGTTGCTGCGGCAGTCCGGGACGTCATCGTCGAGCAGGAGGCAGCATGCAGCCGCGTGATGATCAGCGCACATATCCCGCCGTGCCGCCGACCGATGTCTACCTATTCGGCACGTGCGTCATCGACCTGTTCATGCCCCAGGCCGGCCTCGATGCGGTGCGCCTGCTGGAACGGGAAGGCATCGTCGTGCATTACCCGCGTGGCCAGAGCTGCTGCGGCCAGCCGGCCTGGAGCAGCGGCAATCCTGCCCAAGCGCGCGAAGTGGCGCTGGCTCAGATGGCATTGTTCCCGCACGACTGGCCGGTGATCGTGCCGTCCGGTTCCTGCGCCGGCATGATGCGCCACCACTGGCCGGCACTGTTCGGCGACGACCCGGCGCTCGCGCAGCAGGCGCGGCAGCTCTCCGGGCGGATCCATGAACTGAGCGAATTCCTGCTGCAGGTACTGCATGTGCGCTACCCGGCGCAGGCGCAGCCCGACGAGGACGTGGTGCTGCATACGTCGTGCGGGGCGCGGCGCGAGATGGGCACGCGTGTCCACGGCGTCGCACTCGTCGACGGCCTGCCCGGCGTGCGCCGGCTGGAACATGCGCGCGAATCCGAGTGCTGCGGCTTCGGCGGTACGTTCTGCCTGAAGCATCCGGACATTTCCGGCGCCATGGTGGCCGACAAGGTCTCTGCCGCCTGCGCCACCGGCGCGCGCCGCCTGGTTTCCGCCGACTGCGGCTGCCTGCTCAATATCGGCCACGCCGCTGCCGCGCAGGGCGCCCCGCTCGAGGTGGAGCACATGGCGAGCTTCCTGTGGCGCCGCGCGAACGGCGTGGCCGCCGGCGAGGAGGGCGCATGATGCACGCCCGCGAACGCATGCTGGGCCGGCTGCGCGCCGCCGCGCCGGCACCCGCGCAAGACGACGTGACAGTGCTCGACGACCGGATTGCCGCGCACTACGCGCACACGCACCATGTCCACGCGGCGCCGGAGCCCGGGCAGCTGGCGGATGCGCTGGAAAGCGCGCTGCGCGCCGCGCGTGCCGAGGTATTCCGGGCCGCGGCCGACGAATGGCCGGCCCTGCTCGCGGACAGGCTGGCGCGGCATGGCGTGAAACGCCTGCTGTGTGATATCGCGAGCCCCGAAGGCGCTAAGCTGGCCGGTGCATTGCCGGCGCAGGTGGAAGCGCTGCCGTTCCGCGGCCCGCTGGAGACGTGGAAGCCGGAACTGTTCGGCACTGTCGATGCAGGCTTCACGGTGGCGCGGTCGGGCATTGCTGCCACCGGCACGCTGGTTCTCGCACCGGATGCCGGCACGCCGCGCACCGTGTCGCTGGTGCCGCCGCTGCACGTGGCGCTCGTGTATGCCGGGTCGCTGCACGCCACACTGTTTGAAGCCGCGCTGGCCGAACGCTGGCGCGATGGCATGCCCACGAATCTGGTACTGGCGTCGGGGCCGTCGAAAACGTCGGACATCCAGCAAACGCTGGCCTTCGGCGCGCATGGGCCGCGCTGGATGTGGGTGGTGATCGTTACCGGAAGGAGCCGGGCATGAGCGTTCAATCGATGCATTTCGTCGCGCCGGAGGATTTCCACGGCAGGGCCCGCGCCGCGCTGGACGACCCGAAGCTGCGCGCGAGCTTTCGCGGCGCGATGGATTTCCTGCAAACGAAACGAAGCACGCAGTTCCCCGATGCGGAGGAGCTGGAACGCCTGCGCGACCTGGGCGAAGCGATCCGCCGGCATGCGCTGGCCAACCTGCCGCAACTGCTCGTGCAGCTCGAGGAAAAGCTGACGGCTGCCGGCGTGCACGTGCACTGGGCCGAGACGGGCGAGGAAGCCAACGCGATCATCGCGGGCATCGCCGGCGCGCACGGCGCCCGCAAGGTCATCAAGGGCAAGTCGATGGCCAGCGAGGAGATCGAGCTGAATCATTACCTGGCCGGGCGCGGCATCGAATGCATCGAATCGGACATGGGCGAATACATCGTGCAGATGGCGGGCGAGAAGCCGTCGCACATCGTCATGCCGGCGATCCACAAGACACGCGAGGATATCGGCACGCTGTTCGCGCGGCATATCCCGGGCACGCCTTACAGCGACGACGTCGACACGCTGATCCAGACCGGCCGCCGGGCCTTGCGCACGGCGTTCGCCGAGGCCGACATCGGTGTGTCGGGCGTGAATTTCGCCGCCGCCGACACGGGCACGCTGTGGCTGGTGGAAAACGAGGGCAATGGCCGGCTGTCGACCACGGTGCCCGACGTGCACATCGCCATCATGGGCATGGAAAAGGTGGTGGCGAAGCTGGAGCACATCGTGCCGCTGGCGAGCCTGCTGACCCGGTCCGCCACGGGGCAGGCAATCACCACCTACTTCAACCTGATTTCCGGTCCGCGCCGTCCGGGGGAGCTCGATGGCCCGCGCGAAATGCACCTGGTATTGCTGGACAACGGCCGCACGCAGGCCTATGCCGACGAGCAGCTGCGCGCCACGCTGCAGTGCATCCGCTGCGGCGCCTGCATGAACCACTGTCCCGTCTACGGGCGCATCGGCGGCCATGCGTACGGCACCACCTACCCGGGGCCGATCGGCAAGATCATTTCGCCGCACCTGCTGGGACTGGAAGCGACGGCCGACCTGGCCACCGCGTCCAGCCTGTGCGGTGCATGCGGGGAGGTGTGCCCCGTGCGGATTCCGATCCCGGCGCTGCTGGTGCGCCTGCGCACCGAGGCGAACCGGGACCCACGCGAGCAGGTCGCACACCCGCTCAAGGGGCAGGGCGCGAAATTCAGCCGTGGCGACCGGCTCGTGTGGCGGTTCTGGAGCGGCGCGTTCTCCCATCCTTCGGCCTACAAGGCGTTCCGTGCCGCGGCCACGCGCCTGCGCGCCCTGACGCCTTCCGCGCAGATGGGCTGGACCCGGCACCGCGCGCCTTTGACGCCGGCACGGCGCAGCCTGGCCGACCTGCTGCGCGAGCGGAACCAGCCGGAGTGAACCAGCGCGCGGCGTGCCGGCCGTGGAAACCGGCGGCGGTCAGCGCCGCTGCGCGTCGAACCACTCGCGCAGCGCCTTGATCACGGGGAAGTCGTTGTGGTGGCTTGCCACGCGTTCCAGCTGCGTCAGCGGCACGAGGTGCACGGCCTGCGTTTCCCAGCCCATCGCGGCCGGCGTGCCGCCGAGGCGGCGGGCGATGTAGTAGCGCGTGTAGGTCAGCGTGCGGCGCGAGTCGGCCAGGAAGGCCACGAGCTGCACGTGCAATCCTGCTTCCTCGAAAGCTTCGCGGATCGCTGTGCAATGCAGCCCGGCGCCCGTATCGGCGCAGCCTTTCGGGAACGTGGCGCTGTAGCCGCCGAAACGGTTCGACGGCGCGACGAGCCATACACGTCCGTCATCCTCGACGACGACGGCGCCGGCCGCGGCGGACATGCCTTCCGGCGGCACGAATGGCGGCTCTTCCAGCAGCGAGCGGTCGGCCAGCGCCGCCCACCCATCGGCCGTGTCCGGGGCCGACGTCCAGGGCGCCAGCGGGATGCCGTTCAGGGCGTCGGGCAGGGGGCCGTTCGGTACCACGGTGGCGAGGCGGGCCGGCTCCTGCCATGAAGCGGGCGTGGTCGGCACGGTGGGAATGCGGATGACGACGGGGTTGCCATCGTCGTCAGGGCAGGGGTGTAATCGGGCCATCGGTTGCGCGCTTGGTAAAAGTGGATCTCCAGGGGCAGATGGTAGCGCAAACGATTCATAATAACGATAACTAAAAGAAAATTATCGTTCTATCGGCAAAATTCAAAAAACTGGGGACGTACCCTGGTTTTGGGGAAAGTTTCTCGAAAAACGGGGGGCGTAGCCGGGGTTTCAAGAAGCCTGGCTTCTTGCCGGCGCAGCGATGCTGGCTTACCAGCCAGCATTCCTTACGCCCCCATTTCTTGGAAGTTGTCCGATAAAATGGGGCCGTAGCCGGGGTTTCAAGAAGCTTTGCTTCTTGCCGGCGCAGCGATGCTGGCTTACCAGCCAGCATTCCTTACGCCCCCATTTCTTGAAAGTTGCCCGATAAATGGGGGCGTAGCCGGGGTTTCAAGAAGCTTTGCTTCTTGCCGGCGCAGCGATGCTGGCTTACCAGCCAGCATTCCTTACGTCCCCATTTCTTGAAAGTTGTCCGATAAATGGGGGCGTAGCCGGGGTTTCAAGAAGCTTTGCTTCTTGCCGGCGCAGCGATGCTGGCTTACCAGCCAGCATTCCTTACGCCCCCATTTCTTGAAAGTTGCCCGAAAAATGGGGTACGTCCCCATTTTTCGAGCAACTTTTTTCGGCTAGCGGTGGGGAGCCTGCTCCTTGCCTGCCTGACCCTTGCCGGTCACTGCCCAGTAGATCCCGCCCATCAGGTGCCCCAGGTATTGCGGATCGCGGTACATCTCGCCGTTGTGCCCGAGCGTGGTGACGAACACGCGGCCTTTTTCCACGTGGTGGTACCAGGCGATCGGGTGATCCGGGCCCATGCCCTGCACGGATTGCCCCGGCCAGATCTTCGTGGGGTCGTAGCTGCTTTCGTCGACGCCCAGCACCGTGTTGATCTTCACGTTGTACGGATTGGTGGTCACGTAGAACTCGTCGCTCCAGATCCACCGCTCGGGCAGGCCGAAGGTGGCCGGGAAAGCCTTGTCGACGACGGTGACGACACCGGTCTGCAGCATCGGATGGGGGCCCACGCTGCGGCCCACCAGCTTCTCGTACCATACCCAGCCGTTCGGAGGCGTGATCGCGGCGCGGTGCACGACGACAGCGTTGCCGCCGCCGCGCATGTAGGCCTCGAACTTCGCGCGCTGTGCCGGGTTCAGTTCCTCGCCCGGCGTGTTCAGGAACATCACGGCGCCATACTGCTGCAGGTCGCCGTCGAACACGGCGGGCTTGTTCGTGTACGTGAACTCGAACGAATGCAGTTTTGCCAGCCGTTCCAGGCTGTCGCGGGCGATCGGGATGTATTCGTAGTGGTACTTGCCGGGCGTGGCCAGCACGAGCAGCTTGAACTGGCTGTCGGCATGGCTGGCGCCGGCGGCCAGCAGCGCGGCGGCGGCCGCAAGGGTTTTCAGCATGACATTCATTGATTGCCTTTCATGGTGCGGGCACGCCTTCCGGCGCAAGGTCGCCACGGCGGGGGACCAGCCAGCCGCCGTCGGCCAGCCAGTCGGACAGCCGGTCGGGCCAGTGCTGCAGCGAGATGCGCTCGCCGCGCTGGCCCACGTTGAACGCGTGGTCGGTATCGGCATACAGGTGCAGCTCGGCCGACACGCCGGCCGCCACCAGTTGCTGGTACAGCGCGATGGTGGGCGGCATGCAGCACGTGTCGCGCGAACCGGCCACCAGGAAGGCCGGCGGCGCTCCCTTCACCGCCCGCGCCGGCACGCCCAGCGGGCCGGGGTAGACCAGCACCTGGAAGTCCGGCCGGGCACTGGCGCGGTCCACCGCATCGCGCGCAGCGAAGCCGGCCGGCTCGGGATTGTCGGCCACGAGCGAGACCAGTTCGCCGCCCGCCGAAAAGCCCATCACGCCGACACGGGCCGGATCGACGCCGTACTCCGCCGCGTGCGTGCGCACCCAGCGCACGGCGCGCCGCAGGTCCGCCGCGCCATCGCCCTCGATCGAATACGTGGACCCTTCGTCGCGCGCCAGCCGGTATTTCAGCACGAATGCGGTAACACCGATGCGGTTCAGGTTCTTTGCCGCGGCCACGCCTTCGTTTTGGAACACCAGCATGCGGTGTCCGCCGCCGGGCACGACGACAACGGCAGCCCCGTTCGCGTGCCGCGGATCGGCACGCAGCACCGTCAGCGACGGATCGTGCACGTTGCTGAAGTAGACGCCATCCTTCACGGTCTCCGGCTCGCCACGACGCTTTTCCGCACCCGGCGCGCCGTCCGGCCACAGCGGAAAGGAACCTTGCTGGGCCAGCGCGCACGAGCAGGCCAGTGAGCAGGCCAGCGCCAGCAGAAGAGGGGAGAGGAGTTTCGGCAGCATGGTCAGATCCGCGTCGAATACAGGCTGTGGTGCGTGAGGATGTACAGCGTGCGTTTGTCCGCACCGCCGAAGATCAGCTGCAGCGGACGTTCCGGCACGTCGATGCGGCCTGTCTGCCTGCCATCCTTGCCGTAGACGAACACCTGGCCATTCGCCACGTACACATTGCCGTCACCATCCACCGCCGCGCTTTCGCCGCCCCGATCGGCCACCTGCTTCAGGTCCGTCAGCGCGCCACCGGCACCCACGACGCCACTGAACGTGCGGTTCTCGGAGCCGTTCGTGAATACCACGCGCTCGCCGATCCGGCCCGTCACGAAGCCGTGGGTATTCAGCGCATCCGACCAGCGCCAGCCCAGGTGGTCCGGCGCACCCTGGCGCAGCACGCGGTAGGCCGGCAACGCCAGCGAGCCGTCCGGCGACACGTATTCCCGCGCCTTCGGTACGGCCACGTCGCGGGCGAACATCTCGGCCAGCGTGGTGAATTCGTAGGTTTCAGGGTTCAGCTGGTCCCTGAATTCACCGTTCTGCCAGAAGTTGACGGGTACCGCCACACGCGCCGCCGTCCGGCCGGCAACGGGTGTCGGCTCGATCATTTTGACCTCAAGGCCTGGCGTGCCGGGCTTGAACGCGTACACGGAGGCCTGCGGGCCGTAAGACGACTGCACCAGCACATTGCCGCTGCCGTCGATCGCCAGGTTGACCGGGTCGAGCGGCGCATCGCGCACCACTTCCAGCCCGCGTTCCTCGCTGTAGGCGTGGATACGGCGCCAGTGGCGGTCGACGAAGTACAGCTTGCCCGCGGCATCCACGGCGGCGCCGGCGATCGACCAGAAGCCGGTCTCCAGCTTTTCAACCTTGCCCTGCGCGGGCGGCGCTTCCTTCTGCGTGCCGGTGTAGTCGAGCACCGCGAACTCGCGCTCGCGCACGTCGATCCTGTTCGTCACGTCGCGGATCGCGTTTTCATACGGGTACTTCGACGCGCGCAGGTAGGTGGTGCAGCCGTTGTCGTCGCACGTGGAAAAGCCGCTTTCGCCATTCACGTGCACGTTGCGGAAGCGGATGTCGGATGAACTCGAGATCGTCACCGCGGCCGGCATGGGCTTCAGCGAGCGTGTCACGCGATAGCCGTGGTAGTTCGCGAACAGCACGTTCTTCGAGTTGCGGATCTCGAGCGAGACCGCGTCCATCCCATCGCGTACTTCCTCCTCCGTCTGCGGCGCGAGGAATTCCCAATTCTCCACGCCGTCGAGCACGATCTCGGCGCGCACGTGGTGCTCGGCCGACAGCTCGTACACGTGGCCGGGCGTCTTCGTGTTGGTGACGTAGAAGCCGGCCTGTGCGTAGCCGCTCGGCGACCAGATGCCGGAGAACGTACCGCCGCCGCCGTCCGTCACCCACACGCTCGGATACTGGCGGTCCCAGTGGGCGGTGGTGTCGAATTTCGCATCCTTCTTGTACGGGTCGGCGCGGCTGCCGTCGTACAGGCGCGTGCCATGGCCGCCCTGGATGCGCACGTCGTCGACGAGCGACCGTTCGCCGGCGCGCCACAGCAGGGCGACGGCGCGCTGGTTGACTTCTCCCGTGGCCAGGCCGATGCCGGACACGATCGCATCGCCGCCGCGCGCGCTTTCCACCAGTGCCACCGGGGTGCCGATGCCCTGGTACTTCCGCGAACCGTTCTGGATCAGCAGCTGCGTCAGGCCCGGGTGCAGGCCGACCAGCACCGTGTCGGGCTTCAGGCGGATCGTGTCGCTGACCACGTAGAAACCCAGCGGCAGGTACACCACGCGGTGGCTGTCGATGGCTTTCTGGATGGCCGCCGTATCGTCGGTGTTGCCGTTGCCGGCCGCGCCCAGCGTCTTCACGTTGACCCAGTCCTTCGACGGGGGCAGCAGGCGCAGCGCGCGGTCACGGGCCGGCACGGCGGCGGGCAGGCTGGACGTCTTGTAGTTCGTGGCGAACTTGCCCGGCTCGCCGAGCTTGTCCAGCGTGAGGCCATGGTTGAATTCGTCGACCCGGTAGTTGCGGCCCTTGCCTTCGAGGGCCTTGCCGCTGTCGCGGAAGCGGGCGAACACGGGTACGTTGTTCGCAATGGCGTTCTCGAAGCCGACCTGCGTGTACACATTGTTCTCGTTGCTGACGATGAGCGCCGCCTTTGACACGTTCTCGAAGCGCACATCCTTGCCCCACAGCCAGTCGCCGTATCCCCGGTTGATTTCCACGCCGACGGGCGTGTCGCGGATGTCGACGTTGACCATCGTCAGGCCGGCCTCGTGCTCGCGGATCGCCGCGTCGCGCTGGCCCTCGAACGTGGAATCGAGCAGCGTGAACTGCCATGCCGGCGACGTCTTCTCGGCCAGGATGCCGTAACGGCCGCCGTAGAAGCGCAGGTTGTAGGCCACGTTGCCGACATGGTAGACGCCGGCCAGGCCCGAGCCGATGTGGAAGTCGATGTGCGACAGGTTCGAGTGCTGTGCCGTATGCATGCGCACCGCGGCCGCGGCCGGATTGCCCGCGCCGATCTCGAAGTCCACGTTCGACAGCGCCGAGTAGAACGTCGACGAGTTGGCGTCGCGCACCGGCTTGTTCTTCGGGTCGAACGGCACGGCGCTCGGCACCGGCATCGGCACCTTGCCCACGCGGTACTGGTCTCCGCCGGTGAAGATCACCATGTTCGCCACGCCTTTCTGGAAGCCGGGCGTCTTCGGCGCCAGCACGAACACGGGGCGGGTGGGCCCCACGCCATACACGCGCACGGCCAGCGGGATCGTCAGCGTGCGCGTCAGCCGGTAGCGGCCGGACGGCAGGAAGACGATGCCACCCTGTTCATCGTTCGCCGCCTTGTCGAGCGCCGCCTGGATCGCCGCGGTGTCGTCCGTCGTGCCATCGCCTTTCGCTTTCGCCACTACGGCGCGCGGGTCTTCCGGCATCACCTGGTAAGCGGACACCGATGCCGCCTGCGCCGCCGTTGCCGCCAGTGCGGTCGCCAACGCGGTCGTCAATATGAGCTGGGTCTTCAATGCTTGTCTCCTGTTGTTATATGCCAGTTTTTGTGGTCGAGCCTGTGTTGCCGGCCTATAGCCCGGCTGCCAGGCACCGGGACACGGGCTCAGCAGTAATTCGCGACGGTCAGCCCACGGCCGCCGACAGCAGCAGCACGAACACCAGCCCGAACGTGCCGACGAGCGTTTCCATCAGCGTCCACGAGCGGAACGTGTCCCGCAGCGACAGCCCGAAATACTCCTTGAACATCCAGAACCCCGAGTCGTTCACGTGGCTGCACATCAGGCTGCCGGCGCCGACGGCAAGCACCATCAGGTTCGGGTCGACGCCCGTGCTGTGCACGAGCGGTTCGACGATCCCCGCGGCCGTCACGCCGGCCACCGTGGCCGAGCCGAGGCAGATGCGGATCAGCGTGGCGACCAGCCAGCCCAGCACCAGCGGCGGCACGGGCGTGTCCGCCAGCAGCGCGCCGAGCTGCGCGCCGACGCCGGTTTCGACGAGCACCTGCTTGAGCGCGCCGGCACCGGCGATGATCAGCAGGATCGGCGCGATCTCCCGCATCGCCTCGCCGGGCCCCTGCATCACGCGGGCCAGGTTCCAGCCGCGTGCCAGCCCGAGCGTGACGATGGCCACGGCATACGACAGCAGCATCACGATCAAGGGGTTGGACAGCACGGCCAGTGATGGCGCGAGCGTCGGGCGAGCCATCGTCAGCAATGTCGTCGCGCCCAGCAGCACTACCGGCAGCAGCGCCGTGGCAAAGCTGTTGAACACGCCCGGCAGCTCGCTTTCCGGCACGTCGGCGCTGCGGAAGATCTGCGCGGGTTCGCCGCGGATGCGCTTCAGGGTCGTGGCGAACACGGGGCCGGACAGGATCAGCGTGGGGATCGCCACGATCAACCCATACAGCAGCGTGGTGCCCATGTCCGCATGCACGGCCGCCACGAGCGCCACGGGCGACGGGTGCGGCGGCAGGAAGCCGTGGGCGATCGACAGCCCGGCCAGCACGGGAATGGCCAGCGCCACGGCGGGGCGCCCGGACTGGTAGACGAGCGAGAAGATCAGCGGCACCAGCAGCACGAAGCCCACGTTGTAGTACAGCGGGATGCCGACGACGAAGCCGGTGATCGTCAGCGCCACGGGCAGCCGGCGCGGCCCCAGCGATGCGATCAGGCAGGTGGCGATGCGCCGCGCGGCGCCGCTGTCGGCGATCAGCTTGCCGAATACGGCCCCCAGGCAGATGGTCACCACCAGCGAGCCGAGCAGGTCGCCGATGCCCTTCTCGATCATCGCCGGGATGCGCGCCGGCGGAACCCCCAGCAGCAGGGCGGCCACCAGTGCCGCCACCACGAAGGCCAGCAGCGGCTGGACCTTGCCCCAGGCGATCAGCACCGTCAGCAGGCCGACCGCCAATAGTACGGACAGCAGATTGAACACGTCGCCGCCGCCGATCAGTAGGTGCCGCGCAGGCCGATGCGGTAGGTGCGGCCTACCACGTCATACAGGGTGGGATTGATGGCGAAGCTGGCATTGGCCTGCGGCGCCGGTTCCGGATCGCGGTCGGCCAGGTTGTCGATCTTGAAGTACACCTGCAGCTGCTTGTTGAAGTTGTAGCTGCCGCCGAAGTCCACGTAGGTCGCGCCCTTCATCTTGTTGTCGTAGATCGTCGGGTGGATGATCGTCGATGTCGGGCAGTTCGTCTGGCACTCGATGAACTCGTTGTTGTACACCCCGTCGGAGAACCAGCGCTCGCTCAGCGTGAAGCTCATCTTGTCGTTCTCCCACGTCTGCTGCGCCAGCGCCTTCCACTTCGGCGTGCCGCCCAGGTTGACGCCCGCACCCTCGGCGGGAATCGTGCCGACCACGCCGGTGTTGGTGATGAAGTTCAGCGTGCGCGTCGCCAGGCCGCGCACCGTGAAGCGGCCCGGCAGGTTCAGCTTCGCCAGGTTCGTGCGGTATGCGGCTTCGATATCCACGCCCTTCGTTTCCAGCGACGCGAGGTTGAAGTTCTGCAGCGTTACGGAGTTGTTGCCCGGGCTGTTCAGCACCAGCGCGCCGCAGATTTCCTGGTTGCCGGCCACGCACAGGTCGACTTCCTGCTGGGCGGTCAGTGCCGAGACCACGTCGGTGACCTTGATGTCGAAGTAGTCGACGGAAGCCGAGAAGCCCGGTGCCCACGACGGCTGCGACAGGATGATGCCGAACGAATTGTTGCGGGCGACTTCCGGCCGCAGGTTCGTGTTGCCCACGGTGCGCTGCTGCACGGAGATCGTGTCGCCCTGGTATTGCACCACGTTGTTGACGACCACCGGCGCCGCGAACAGCTCGGAAAGGTTGGGTGCCCGCACGTCCTTCGACGTGACGGCACGCAGCCGCAGGCCGTCGACCGGCGTTTGCCAGGTGGCGCCCGCCTTCCACGTGTTCACGCTGCCCGCCGTGCTGTATTTCATCGGCCGGTCGGCCAGGTTCAGGTTGATCTCGCCCCAGGTGTCGGACTTCAGCAGCGGCACGTTCAGTTCCAGGTAGGCTTCGCGCACGCTGTAGCTGCCGTCGCCGTTGTGGTAATTGCCCGCGTACCAGTTGTTGCCGACGATAGTGTTCAGCAGCGGATCGGCCGGATAGGCGGAGGTGTTGGGCGACAGCTCGTCCACGCCGGCGCCGTAGGCGTCGCCGCGCACCTGGTACTTCTCGCGGCGGTATTCGGCGCCGAACGCCATCAGGATGGGGCCGGCCCAGCCTTCGAACGCTTCGCCGTTCATGTTGACGCTGGCCACGTCCTGGCTTTGCGTCGTGTACTGGCGCGGCCCGTTCAGCGGCGCCACGTAGGTCCAGGCGCCCGGCGAGATCGGGTTGTTGCCGATGATGTTGACCGGCACGCAGCCCGAGGCGGCGGCGACCGGATTGCGGCAGGCGACGCTGCCGTTCGGCAGGCGCACCGCGTCGATGGCCGCGTTGTAGCGGGCGTTCAGCGTGATGTCGTGCACGTTGATGTTGGTGGTGTTCTCGCCGCGTGTCACGTAGGCGTCGTACGACCATTCCTTGCCGAACAGGGGGATCTTGCCGTCCGCGCCGATCACGAAGCGGCGCTGCGTGCGCGTGGGGTGCACGTTGATGTTGGCCGGGAAGTTCGCGTTGGCCGTGCCGTACTGGAAGCTGCTGATATTGTTGGCCGCGCATGCCGCCTGGATGGCGGCGGGCACGAACGCGTTGTCGCACTGGATCGTCAGGTTGGCGTTCTTGGCCGCGCCCGGGTTGGGCGAGAAGTGCGACTTCACCTGGGCCCAGTTCATCGTGAAGTAGATCTCGTTGTCCGGGTCCAGGTCCCACGACACGCGCGTGTAGGCCACCTTGCGCTTCAGGTCCATCGCCAGGTTCGTGCCGGCCCCCACGCTGCCGGACAGGTCGCCGCCGATGCAGAACGGATTCACGCAGTTCGTGACGGCGCCGGTGCCGGTGGGTACGCCGCCGGAACCGTACTGGAACTGGTACGGCACGCCGCCCTGGCCGAACGCGGTCCCCTGCAGCGGGCCGTTGGTGATCAGGCCATACTTCGCATACTGGTACTGCTGCGCGTGGTGGATCACCGTGTACTGGGGGCGGCCGTCGGTCGTCTGCGCCAGCGGGCGGATCTGATAGGCCGAGTTCTGGAACCAAGTGCGGCCGTTCGGGCCCACTTCGCCGAAGCCCGGCGAATCGATGCCGTTCTCCTTCATGAATTCGCCGGACAGCGTGACGTGCAGGCGGTCGCCCGCGAAGCTGCTGCCCCACGCGGCCTGCAGCGTGCCGTGCTCGTCGTCGTGGTACTTGGTCTGGCCGCCTTCGGCGTTGAACTTGAATCCCTTGAATTTCTTGTCGGTGATGAAGTTGACGGCACCGCCGATCGCATCCGAGCCATACGACGCGGAGGCGCCGCCCGTCACCACGTCCACGCGCTTGACGAGCAGTTGCGGGAACTGCGAGACGTCGGTCACGCCGGTCACGTTGGCGCCGACCACGCGCTGGCCGTCGAGCAGCGTGAGCGTGCGGATCGTGCCGAGGCCGCGCAGGCTCAGCGAGCTGAGGCCCTGGATGCCGCTGCTGGTGCTGTTGGTGCTGGTGGTGCGGCCCGTGCTGCCTTGCAGGGCGGGCAGTTCGGCCAGCGTGTTGAACAGGTTCGGCTTGGCGGCGCGTTCCAGGTCCGCCGTCGACAGGCTCGTGGTGGGCGTCGGCTGCGTGAAGCCGCGGGCGGCGATGCGGGTGCCGGAAATCTGCACCACGGTGGTAGGGGCGGATGCGGCTTCGGCCGGCGCCTGCTGCATGCTCGCTTGCGTGCTCGCCTGCGTCTCGTCCTGCACGGGTGCCGGGGCCACTTCATCGGCAGGGCTCGTAGTGGCGCCGGCCTGCTGGGCGTATCCCGGCACGGCCAGCAGCGCGCAGGCGCTGGCGACGGCGAGGTTGATCAGGGTTCTCTGGGTTGGATTGCGCATGCTGGTCTCCATTCTTCTGATGAGCGGCGCGCTGCCCGGACGGCGGGCGCGGCCCCATTGCGACGGCTGTTCGTGAATCTGATGCCGTCCGTTCAGCCTTGCTTGTTCACTTCAGGGTGATGATCCGTTCCACCAGTTCCGCCGGTGGCAATGCGATGTCGAGCCGCAGGCCGCCTTCGTCGTCCGCCAGCGGTTCCAGGTCGCGCAGCTGGCTGTCCAGCAATGCCGGCGGCATGTAGTGGTCCGTACGCTTGCCGAGGCGGTCCGCGATCAGCTCGCGCGGGCCCTGCAGGTGGACGAAGCGCAGGCCGGGGTCGGCCTGGCGCAGCAGGTCGCGGTAGCGGCGCTTGAGTGCCGAGCACGACACCACCAGGCCAACGCCCCGTTCGCGCGCATTACCGATCTCATCGGCCAGCGCCTGCAGCCAGCCGGCGCGGTCGTTGTCGTCCAGCGGGAAGCCGGCGGACATCTTTGTCACGTTTTCGGCCGGATGAAACTTGTCGCCCTCGATGAAAGGGGTGCCGAGCCGGTTGGCCAGCTCCGTGCCGACCGTGCTCTTGCCACAGCCGCAGACACCCATCACGACCCACCGGGCCGCGGGAGTGGAAGAAGTCGGCGGCGGGGGACTTGCTGGGGTCATTGAGGTCTCCGGGTTAATTGATTGGCTAGTTAGCGCTATCATCACGCCGTCCGCCATGACACGTAAAGCGCTTATTTGTGCTGCAGTGCAGCACGAAAAGTCCAACTGTCGCCTGCAACCGGCGGCCATGGGTTGTCAGTCCCCTCTGAACACGCGGCAAAACCTGATAGCGCTATCAGTTGTGCGCAGCGCAAATGCGCTGTGGTGAATGTGGTTTTTGCAACACGCGAGGGCGATGAGGAACCGAAGCGCAGGAACATTGCCAAGAACCGGGGGCGGACCGGATCGCCGGACCGCCCGGTTTTTGGCAACATTTCCTGGCATTGGGGTCTGACCCCGGTTTGGCATTGGGGTCTGACCCCGGTTGGTGCTAGTCGATCGTCAGCACGACTGGACAGTGGTCGGAAAATTTGTGACGGGTTGCCGTGGGAGCATCGAACGTGAGGCGCGAATAGGTGAGCCGGCCCAAGGCGGCGAGCGAGCGGCTGACGAGGATATTGTCGATCGCGGCTGGCGGGTGGCGGTCCAGCGGGGAGCAGCGCACGTGGGCCTGGCCGGCGGTGGCGCGCAGCAGCACGGCGCCCTCCGGCTTGCCGTCGCTGAGTGCCTGGAACACGGCGTCGGGCCGCGCCTCGTCCGCGCCGGCGGGCAGGCCGGCATCCAGTTCGAGGCGCCGGTTGAAGTCGCCCAGCACGGCGAAGCGTGCCTGTTCCGCCGCGCGGGCATCGATCCACCGTTCCAGCACGGGCACCTGCCTGCGCAGTGCGGCGCATGGCGTGGACGGCGGCGCATCCGCCAGCGACCCGGCGAAGCAGCCGCTTTTCAGGTGCACGGCCAGCAGGCGCACGGCGCGCGGCGTGCCCGGGTACAGCGTGATGTCGGCGCCGGAGCGCGTGGCGCCGTCGATGTCCAGTTCCTTCACCTCCGGATGGCAGGCGTGGGGAATGCCGCTGCGCACGGCGAAGCCGACTTTTTGCGGATGCGCGCGCGACGTGAAGCAGGCAAGCTGCCAGCCGTCGCGGAAGACGGTGGCCGCCGCTTCCGGCCCGTCGACCTCCTGCAGGGCCACCACGTCCGCCGGGATGCGGCGTGCCACGTCGGCCAGCGCATCGAAGTCGGCGGCCACGCGACGGGGCAGGGGCGGGCGGTCCTTGCTGCACGGGATGGCGCGCGCATGCGACGGCGGCGAGCCCGGGGTGCAAGTCGCCTTCAGCGCATCGTGGGTGGCCGTCGTCATCAGCCATTCCATGTTCCACGTCGCCAGCGACAGGCGCTCGCCGGCAGGCAGGGCGGCACTGTCCAGCGCCGCGTACTGGCCGTCGAGGGACCCCAGGCGTTCCATCCACGAGCCGTACATCGGGTTGGGAATGACGAACCAGCGCCGGCCGATCTCGGCTTCGGCCAGCTTCGCCAGTTCGCGCTCGCGCGCATGCAGCGCATGGGCCTGGGCCGGCGAAACGAAGTCGCGCATGTCGTCGCCGACGAGCATCACGATGCGGTGCGTCGCCGCCACCAGCCGGCGGCGCGAAGTCTTGTCGGTGCGCCACTCCGGCCGCTCGCCCTTGAGCAGGAAGGCATCCGGGTCGCCGGCACGCGGAAAGCCCAGCCTGGCCATGTTGGCCATCGTGTCCGCCTTCGCCTTGCACGGGCTTTGACCGGATTGTTCGCCAGCCACGCATTCGCGGTTCGTCACGTAGAAGATGTGCGCGCCCGCCTTGTCCACCGCCCTGGCGAAATCCAGCGCGCCCGGCACCGCCACGGCATTGCGCAAGCCGATCCAGCGTGCCCACGCGGCTTCGTCGAACTGCGCGCCGTCGCTGACCATCCACGCTTCGAACGGGCTGTTGTCGAGCATCGTTTCATCCACGTCGACGATGACGGCGGGCGGCAGGGCGCTGGTGTCCACGCCCTGCTGTTCGAGCGCGGCGCTGCCCGGCGCGGCGATCGCCTGTTTCAGCATGCCGGTGGCCGAGCGGAAGATCGACAGCGTGGCCAGCCGCGCTTCCGGCGCCTGCTGCATCCACAGCACGCTGGCCAGGAGTTCGCGCTGTTCGACCGGCGGCGGCGCGGCGGCGGCGGGCAGCGGAAGCAAGGACGCGAGCGGAAGCAAGGACGCCAGCACGAGGGTGGCGCGCAACAATATCGGGGCAGGCATTGCATCTCCGTTGACGTTGAAATGGCGAGATGCTGGGGGCAGCACGCCGGAATGTCCAGTACCGCGCCGCAGGCAAGCCGGCGGGACGACTATACGCCGGAGGACGGCCGCGAAATCTGGCACATTGTCACTGCGCAGCGGGCCGGCACGGTGCTACCATGGCGTTTCGCCGCGACCGCCCGGAGACCATCATGAAAAGCACGATCGACAGCCATACCGCAAGCCCGTTTTCGACCCGCAAGATGTTGCGCGTGCTGCTCGTGACGGGCGCGTTGCTGCTCGTGCCGCTGGTGTCGATGCTGCTCGGCGGCGCATTCGACTGGGGCGTCTTCGATTTCGCGGCCGCCGCACTATTGCTGGCCGGGACCGGCCTGGCGCTGGAACTGGCGCGGGCGAAATTGCGCACGGGCCGCGCGCGTGCCTTCGCAGCGGCCGCGATCGTGCTGGCCCTGTTGACGGCCTGGGCGGAACTGGCGGTCGGCATCTTCCACTGACCGGTCATTTCCGGGCTGCGCGCGCACGAAGTAGCTTGCTGCCTGCAAGCGGCTTCGTGTGCGCGCAGCAAAGCCGGGAATTCGTTAGCATGGCGGCTTGCCAACCCGACAATAGCCGCCCATGTCCTTCCTGATCGTCCTTGCCGCCCTGGCTTTCCTCATGTTCGCCGCCTACCGCGGCTACAGTGTGATCCTGTTCGCTCCCGTGGCCGCCCTGGGCGCCGTGCTGCTGACGGAGCCCGCCGCCGTCGCCCCCGTCTTTTCCGGCATCTTCATGGACAAGATGGTGGGCTTCGTGAAGCTGTACTTCCCCGTGTTCCTGTTGGGGGCCGTGTTCGGCAAGCTGGTCGAGATGGCCGGCTTTTCCCAGTCGATCGTGCATGCGGCGATCCGCTACATCGGCAGCACGCGCGCCAACGCGGTGATCGTGGCCGTGTGCGCGCTGCTCACGTATGGCGGTGTGTCGCTGTTCGTCGTGGTATTCGCCGTGTATCCGTTCGCCGCGGAGCTGTACCGGCAGAGCGGTATCCCGAAGCGGCTGATGCCGGGCGCGATCGCGCTGGGCGCGTTCTCCTTCACGATGGATACCCTGCCCGGCACGCCGCAGATCCAGAACATCATCCCGACCACGTTCTTCCAGACCACCGGCTGGGCCGCGCCGTCGCTCAGCGTCGTCGGCGCGATCGCCACGGTCATTGCCGGCCTGGCCTACCTGGAATGGCGCCGCAAGTCCGTGATGGCGACGGGTGAAGGCTATGGCGAGGACGATGGCAAGGGAGCGGTAAAGGATGGCGGTCCCGGTGCGGCCGACCTGCCGCACCCGCTGCTGTCGGTGGCGCCGCTGGTGCTGGTGGGCGTGGCGAACTTCGTGCTCACCGCCGCCATCGCGAAGTGGTACGGCACCAGCTACACGCTGACCTCGGATCTGCTGCCGGGCCTGAAGGCACCCGTCGAAACACCGATCAAGACGGTGGTCGGCATCTGGGCGGTGGAGGGCGCGCTGCTGCTGGGCATCCTGCTGGTGTGCGTGACAGCCTTCAAACGCATTCGCGCATCGTTTGCCGAAGGCACCAAGACGGCCGTCGGCGGTGCGCTGCTCGCGGCAATGAACACGGCGTCCGAATACGGCTTCGGCGGCGTGATCGCCGCGCTGCCGGGCTTCATTGCCGTCAGCGAGGCGCTGCGCAAGATTCCCGATCCGCTGGTCAACGCGGCGATCTCGGTCACCACGCTGTCCGGCATTACGGGCTCCGCCTCGGGCGGGATGAGCATCGCGCTGGCCGCGATGGCGGACAGCTTCATCGCCGGCTGCAACGCCGCCGGCATCCCGCTCGAAGTGCTGCACCGCGTGGTCGCGATGGCCAGCGGCGGCATGGATACCCTGCCGCACAACGGCGCGGTGATCACGCTGCTGGCGGTCACCGGGCTGACGCACAAGCAGTCTTACAGGGATATTTTCGGGATCACGATCATCAAGACGCTGGCCGTGTTCTTCGTGATCGCCGTGTATTACATGACCGGGCTGGTCTGAACGCGCCCGGCCGCACTGCCGGGCTTCAGCGCGCCGCCGTCGCCGGTGCCGCGGCCTTCAGGTCGGCGATGAAGCTGGCGAAGATCGTGTCCATCGCCAGCTTCGTCGATTGCTGCACGGCGTTCTTCATGCCGAACGGCCCGGCAAAGAACATCTTCGCGCCCTGCGTGCCGCCCGAGGCCTTGTAGGTCTTCCTGAACGTTTCGCCCTGCGCATTGCGCACGCTGATCGCCAGCTCCACATGGGCGCCGTGGTCCTCGAACGTGTACTTCTGCAGGTCGAAGACCAGCGTGCTGGCATTTGCCGAGTTTTCGTCGCCCGCCTTCTTCAGCGGCCCGAGCGCCGCGACCACGTCGGCCGACTGCATCGTGGCGTCGAGCACCTTGCCGAATTCGACGACCCACACGTGGGCATAACCGACCGTGGCGGAGCGGAACTCGTAGCGGTGCCCCTGCGTGGCCGCCGGCAGGAAATACTGGTCGGGCGCCTTGGCCGGGGGCAGGGTGACCGTGCCCTTGTTCTTGGCCAGGTACTGGCCGTAGTCGTCGGCGATCGGGTGCTGGATCGAGCAGCCGGTCAGTGCGAGGACGGCGGCGGTGGCGGCAACGGCGAGGATGCTGCGCTTGGACATGTGGGCTCCATGGGTCTTGTATGAAGCTGGTGATTATAGGAGCCACAGGAAGTTTGGCAACTTCATCGATGACAGTCGCGATGCCGGACGCGCCATCCAAGCAACAGCCTCAGCCGTGTGCCACCGCCGCCGGATTGCGATAGAATCACCCGCAGCCTGAAATCGTTGTCAAAAACTTGAGAGGAGCTGGGC
This sequence comes from Pseudoduganella sp. jia 12, assembly GCF_055502675.1. Lineage (NCBI taxonomy): Bacteria > Pseudomonadati > Pseudomonadota > Betaproteobacteria > Burkholderiales > Oxalobacteraceae > Pseudoduganella > Pseudoduganella sp. jia 12. Next base: position 615,288 of record NZ_JBUXKP010000004.1, on the reverse strand, counting down.
ATGTCCGTGGATCTGGATCGACGTGGTTTTGTCATTGCCGCCGGCGGCGCCATCGCGGCGTCGGCTATGGGGCCTTCCGCGCTGGCGCAAACGGCGGGACGGAAGGTGGGTTATGCGATCGTGGGCCTGGGCGGGTATGGCCTGGGGCAGATCATCCCGCAGTTCAAGAACTGCCAGCATAGCCGGCTGGTGGCGCTGGTCAGCGGCGATCCCGCCAAGGCGAAGCGGGTCGCCACGCAGTACGGCGTGCCCGAGTCGGGCATTTACAACTACGAAAACTACGACAGCATCCGCGACAACCCGGACATCGACATCGTCTACGTGTGCCTGCCCGTGTCGATGCATGCCGAGTACACGATCCGCGCCGCGAAGGCGGGCAAGCACGTGCTGTGCGAAAAGCCGATGGCGTTGTCGTCGAAGGAATGCGAGGCGATGATCGCGGCTTGCCGGCAGGCCGGCAAGAAGCTCATGATCGGCTATCGCTGCCATTTCGAACCCTTCAACCTGGAAGCGATCCGCCGCGCGCGCGCCGGCGAGATCGGCAAGCTGCGCTACTTCCGTTCCGAACATGGCTACACGGCCGGCGATCCGACGGCCTGGCGGTTGAAGAAGGCGATGTCGGGCGGCGGGTCGATCATGGACATCGGCATCTACGCGCTGCAGGCCGCCCGCTACATGACGGGCGAGGAACCGGTGGCCGTGTACGCCAAGGAAACGACCGACCGCAACGATCCCCGCTTCCGCGAGGTGGAAGACATGATCGAATTCCAGCTCGAATTCCCGTCCGGCGTGATCGGCTCGTGCATGTCGATGTACAGCGCCAACCGCAACCAGGTATTGCTGATGGGCGACAAGGGCCGCATCGAACTGGAGCCGGCCACCAACTACAGCGGCCAGCGGCTGTGGGTGGGCAAGGGCCGCGAAAACGAGATCACGCCGCCGCAGGGGCCGGGCAAGAACCAGTTCGCCGGCCAGCTCGATCACCTGGCCCAGTGCGTACTCGAGAACCGCACGCCGATCGTGCCGGGCGAAGAAGGCCTGCGCGACATCCGCATCATCGAAGCCGTGTACCAGTCCGCCCGGGAAAAACGGCGCATCGTGCTGAAGGCTTGACGACTGTCCGAAGCGTTTCCGCAAAGCCCGTCGGAAAGACGGGTTTTTTTGGAAAGTTTCCGTTAAGCTAAGGTCTCCGACAACAATACCAGTGGAGACCATGCTGAAACGAACGACCTTGTCCGTCACCGTCACCGTCGCGGTAGCGCTAGCATTTCCGGCCGTCGCGGCCGAACAGGCCCGGGCCGAGTGGGAACAGCCGGAAGTGGTGGCCGTCAATCGCGAGCCGATGAAGGCCACCTTCTTCAACTTCGAATCGCCCGACAAGGCGCTGGCCGGCGACAAGGCGGCGTCGGGCCGCTTCCGCTCGCTGGACGGCACGTGGTGGTTCGCCTATTCGCCGAATCCGGCGGCGCGGCCGAAGAATTTCTACAAGCCGTCGTTCGACACCCGCAAGTGGGCCACCGTGCAGGTGCCCGGCATGATGCAGGCGCAGGGCCACGGCAAGCCGATCTTCACCAACATCAAGTACCCGTTTCCCGCCAACGAACCGTTCATTCCGCACGAACTCAACGAGGTGGGCTCGTACCGTCGCGACATCGACGTGCCGGCCGACTGGAAGGGCCAGGACGTCTTCCTGCACATCGGCGCGGCCGGTGCGGCTTACTACATCTGGGTCAACGGCGAACGCGTGGGCTACTCGGAGGATTCCAAGCTGCCGTCCGAGTTCGACGTGACACGTTACGTGCGCCCGGGGAAGAACACGGTGGCGATCGAAGTCTATCGCTGGGCCGACGGCTCCTACCTGGAAGACCAGGATTTCTGGCGCGTGTCCGGCATCGAGCGCAGCGTCTACCTGTATGCGGAACCGAAGACGCGGCTGCGCGACTTCAAGGTGACCTCGTTGCTGGACAAGGAGACGTACCGCGACGGCGTCTTCGAACTGGCGGCCGAGGTGGCCGGGCAGGCGGCGGCGGTCGAGGTGCGCGCGCAGGTGCTCGACGGCACGCAGCCCCTGCTGGCGCTGAAAGGCACGCCGGACGGCAACCGCAAGGTCATCCTTTCCGGCGCCATCGCCGAAGTCAGGCCATGGTCGGCCGAGACGCCGAACCTGTACACGCTGCTCGTCGAGCTGTATGACGCGCAGGGGCGGCTGCTCTCCGCCACGTCGCGGCGCATCGGCTTCCGCACGGTTGAAATCGCCGATGGCGAAGTGCGCGTCAACGGCAAGCGCGTGATGATCCGCGGCGTCAACCGCCACGAGCACGATCCCGTCACCTACCGCGTGATGTCGATGGAATCGATGCGGCGCGACGTGGAACTGATGAAGCAGGCCAACGTCAACGCCGTGCGCACGTCGCACTACCCGAACGATCCGCGCTGGTACGACCTGGCGGACGAATACGGCCTGTACGTGATGGACGAGGCCAACATCGAGTCGCACGAGTACATGGAAAAGGGCGACCGCGCCGCCAGCCCCGAGGAACGGGCGAAGATCCAGCTGGGCTACAAGCCGCACTGGCGCGCCGCCCACCTGGACCGCGTCAGCCGCATGGTCGAGCGGGACAAGAACCACCCGTCGATCATCTTCTGGTCGCTGGGAAACGAGGCGGGCACCGGCCCGAACTTCGAGGCGGCCGCCGCATGGATCCGCCAGGCCGATCCGACGCGGCTGGTCAGCTACCTGGGCCACGGCACGCTGATCGAGAAGCACGCGCCGAACGACTACGTGGACATCTACGCCCCCATGTACGACGACATCACCAAGATGATCGACTACGCGCAGGACCCCGCGCTCACGCAGCCGATGATCCAGTGCGAATATGCGCACGCCATGGGCAATTCGCTGGGCAATCTGGAGGATTACTGGGAAACGATCCGCTCCTACCGCAAGCTGCAGGGCGGTTTCATCTGGGACTGGGTCGACCAGAGCGTGCTCGCGAAGGACGCGCAGGGCCGCGAGTACTGGGCCTCCGGTTTCGACCTGAACCCGGAGCGCGGCGACAACAGCGTGATCGGCGATGGCGTGATCCGCGGCGACCGCACCCCCGACCCGGAATACTACGAGCTGCAGAAGGTTTATTCGCCGGTGGTGTTCGAAGGCAGCCCGGAAAAGGGCCGCGTCACCGTGGTCAACCGCTATGACATGCGAGCACTCGACCACCTGGACTTCGACTGGGAACTGCTGCTCGACGGCGCGATCGTGGCGCGGGGCCGGCTCGACGGCATCAAGGCGGCGGCCGGCGCGAAACAGGACGTGCGGCTGGCGCTGCCGGCCCGCGGACGCGGCGACGGCGAATATGTGCTGACGGTGCGTGCGAAACAGCGTGCCGCCGAGCCGGGCATTGCCGCCGGCGCCGTGGTCGGCTGGTCGCAGTTCGTGCTGCCTGCGGCCGGCAAAGCCCCCGCGGCAAGCCTGCCCGCGGCCATCACGCCGCAGCGCCAAGGCGAGACGATCGTGCTGGCCAGCCCCGCGGCAAGGCTGGAACTCGATGCGCGCACCGGTACCGTGAGCTACAGCGTGGGCGGCCGGCCGGTGCTGGCGGGCGGCACGCCGAACTTCTGGCGCGGCCTGACTGACAACGACGAAGGCACGGGCACGATGAAGAGCCACCAGGTATGGGGCGATTTCACGAAGGCACGCCAGGTGCGCGACGTGAAGATCGACAGCACGGCGGTGAAGGTGCTGTACTCGTTCGGTGCCGGCGCGGTGCACTGGGAGAACGTGTACCGGATGCGGGCCGACGGCAGCGTGGACGTGCAGGCCACCTTCATGCCGCTACGGGACGATCTGCCCGACCCGCTGCGCCTGGGCCTGCGCTTCGACAGCGCGCCGCAGCTGGACACGGTGAGCTGGTATGGCCGCGGTCCGCACGAATCGTATGTCGACCGCAAGACCGGCGCCGCTCTCGGCGCGTGGACGGGCAAGGTGGCGGACCAGTATCACGGCTACATGCGCCCGCAGGAAAGCGGCAACAAGACGGACGTGCGCCGCTTCGAGCTGCGCGGCGAGGGCGTGCCGGGCGTGGCAGTGCGGGGCAAGGAGCCGCTGGCCTTCACGGCGCTGGCCTTCCCGTACGAAGACCTGTACCTGCGCCCGCGCGGCACGTGGAAGAGTTCGGAGATCCGGCCTTACAAGGATGGGACAACGCGCGGTACCGTGCTGGTCGACCTGGCGCAGGCGGGCGTGGGCGGCGACGACGGCTGGAGCAGCAATGGCCGGCCGCTCGTGAAGTACCGCATCCCGCTGGCTCCGGCTACTTACACCTTCACGCTGTCGCCGCAGCAGCAGTAAGCTTCTCCGGAGCGGCCACCGCATCGCGCCTTTCCGGGCGCCGTGCGGTGGCCGCCCCTGTCAGGCAAGCGCTTTCAGGGCAGGGCCGGTGGTGCTGAACTTGCCACCGGCATCGAGCTTCACCTGCGCCACCTTGCCCTGGTGGCGCAGCGTCACCGCGTCGCCCGGCCTGCCGGCGATCCGCAGCGACGTCAGCTGGCCCCGTTCCCATGCGAGATCCACGGTCAGGGCGCCGCGCGCGCGGATGCCGGTCACGCTGCCCGACGGCCACGCCGCCGGCAGCGCCGGCAGCACCAGCACTTCGCCGCCCCACGACTGCAGCAGCATTTCCATGATGCCCGCCGCGCCGCCGAAATTGCCGTCGATCTGGAATGGCGGATGGGCGTCGAACATGTTCGGGTAGGTGCGCCGCGGCCCGGTCAATCCCTTCAGTACCGAATACGCGTGTTCCGCGTCGCCCATGCGCGCCCACAGGCACAGGCGCCATGCCGTACCCCAGCCCGTGGCGAGGTCGCCGCGGTCCAGCAGCGTCTGGCGGGCGGCGCGCACCAGTTCCGGCGTATCGCGCACGTTGGCCTGTGAACTCGGATAGACGGCATACAGGTGCGACACGTGGCGGTGCCGCCGGTCCGGCGCCCGCGCGTCCCAGTCCTCGAGCCATTCCTGGAACTGGCCCTGCCGGCCCACGCGGTCCGGCGCCAGCCGCGCGCGGGCGGCGCCGACGCGCTCCAGCAGCGCGGCATCCTGGCCGAGCAGGCGGCCCGCTTCCAGTGTGTGGGCGAACAGGTCGCGCACGATCTGGCGGTCCATCGCCGGGCCGGCCACCAGCGACGAGCCGAATGGATGGCTGTTTTCCGGCGACATCGACGGCGACGTCACCAGGCCGCGCCCCTGCGGATCTTCCACGAGCGTATCGAGGAAGAATTCCGCGGCGCCGCGCAGCAGCGGGTACAGGCGCCGCAGCACCTGCGCGTCGCGGCTGTAGTCGTAATGGTCCCACAGCGTATTGCACAGCCACGCGCCGCCGCATGGCCACATGCCATATTTCGCCGCGTCGATCGGCGCGGCAGCGCGCCACAGGTCGGTGTTGTGGTGCGTGACCCAGCCGCGCGCGCCGTACATGGTCTTCGCTGTCTTCGCGCCGGTCTGCGCCAGGTCTTCCACCATGCGCAGCAGCGGTTCCATGCACACACCCAGCCCGGCCGGGTCGGCGGGCCAGTAATTCATCTCCGTGTTGATATTGATGGTGTACTTGCCGCCCCACGGCGGATTCGTGCCTTCGTTCCAGATGCCCTGCAGGTTGGCCGGCTGCGTGCCGGGCCGCGACGAGGCGATCAGCAGGTAGCGCGCATATTGCACGTACAGCGCGTCGAGCGCCGGATCGTCCTGCTGGTTGCCTTCCTTGTCGACGGTGGCGATGCGCACGTCCGTGGGGCTGTCGGCCGCCGCGCTGGTGCCGAGGTCGATCGACATGGTGCCGAACAGGCGGCCATGCTCGGCGACGTGGTCGCGCTTGAGCGCCTCATACGGTTTCCCGGAGGCCGCCACCATTTGCCGGCGCACGGTGGCCACCGGGTCGCCGCTCACGTCGCGGTAGTTGACGTAGCTGGTGGCAGCGGCGATGAGCACCGTGGCCGTCGTGGCGCCGCTCAGCGTGAGCTGGCCATCTGCGTAGCGGAGCCGGCCGTCCCCCTTTACCTGGATGCGCAGCGCATAGCGCAGGCCCGCCGGTATGCCGTGCATCGCCTCGTTGCGTCCGGTGATGAGGATGGCGTCGGGGCCGTCCGCCTCGATGGCGGCATCCGGCGGCAGCGCCCCGGTTTCCTCGACCTGCAGCCAGTCGGTGGCAGGCGCGTTCGCCAGGTCGGTGGCCAGGCCCGGGTAGTTCGAGGCGATGGCTTTGACCTTGCGTGGTCCGCGCCAGCCCAGTGTGAAGCCCAGTGTGCCCTTCGGCGCCTCCAGGCGCATGGCGATCACCTGGTCCGGCGCCGAAACAAAGCTCTCGCGCGTATGCACGCCGAGCGGCGTGGCAAAGCGCGTGCTCGTCACCGCGGTGGCCAGGTCGAGCGAGCGTTCGTAGGACGTGGGGGCACGCGCATCCTGCATCGCCAGCAGCACGTCGCCCAGCGTGCCATACGACATCTGGCGGATCGGTTTGCCCATCATGGCGGCGGCGACACCCTCGGTCGCCTCGGCGTATTTTCCCTCGGCGAGCAGTTGCCGCACCTTCGGCAGGGCGGCTGCCGCATCGGGATTGTCCGGCGTGTACGGGGCGCCGGCCCACAGCGTGTCCTCGTTGAGCTGCAGGCGTTCCTGCCCGACGCGGCCGAAGACCATCGCCCCCAGCCGGCCGTTCCCGAGCGGCAGCGCCTCTTCCCAGCGCGCGGCGCTCTGGCGGTACCACAGCGTGTTCGCGCGACGGCGCGGGGCAGGTCCGGCAGGTTGCGGCGCGGCCAGGCCGACGGCCGGTGCGGCGGCGAGGGCACCCATGCCCAGCACCAGGTTGCGCCGCATGCGGTCGGGCGCGGTGTGTTTGCTCATTGTCGTCTCCGGAAATCCGTTGTTTTCGTTGCACAGGCTCGCGAACCAGGCGCTTATGATCCGCCTGCCCAGCGATGGGGTGTGCGAAATTGTATTGGCATATATAAAAAACATCAAGGTAATTCGTTTTCCTCGGATTGTGAAAACGTTGTCACGGCTTCAAGCCGACGGTTTCACGAGCAACGCGGAGGGTTGGTCCAATACTATCCATCGAGTATGCGAACCGCGCTGAACTTTCAAAGCGCGATATTTTGGCCTGACCAATTACGCGATTTTCATAACGCTGAAATGATTTCCGAGATTGCGGTAACACTCGCTAAGTGTCAGCAATTGAGGACATGTCGCGAACTCTTCACTAAAATTGTTTGCGTAAACATCACTTATACGGCAATCTAAAAAAAGATTGGTCTGACCAAAGGACTGCCGGTTGACCAATGTGCAGCGGCCCATGCGCGCAAGGCGTTTGCTAGAGAAAACGTTTACCTCAATTTGAGCGTAAGTACGTTTTCCTGCCGATGTTGCATTAGAAAAACCATCAAAGCGCAGCCTGAATTGCGTTCACGAGCACAGCGTTCCATCACCAATGAGAGGAGACATACTCATGCGCAAATTCGATTCCTTGTCGCCACGGCGCAAGCAACTCAGTGTCGCCGTGTCGCTTGCGATAGCGTCACTGCTTGCGACGGACATGGCGATGGCACAGCAGGCGCCGGCCGCCTCCGCCACCGGCGAAATCAGCCGCGTTATCGTGTCCGGGGCGAGGGCGTCGCAGCAGTCGAGCATCGACCGCAAGAAGAACGCCGCAACGGCGATCGATTCGATCGTGGCCGAGGACGTGGGCTCGCTGCCGGACCGGAACATCGGCGAAGCGATCTCGCGCATGGCCGGGATCGCGCTGGACCGCGGCGAATACGGCGAGGGCGTCAGCGTGGCCGTGCGCGGCAATTCGGCCGACCTGACGCGGGTGGAACTGGACGGGCAGGGCGTGCAATCGGCCGGCGGTGCCGACATGGGCGCCAACAGCGGCGCGAGCGGCAGGGCGGTCGAGTTCCGCCAGCTGTCGGCGGACCTGATCAAGAGCGTCGACGTGGTCAAGGGCTCCACCGCCGACCAGACGGAAGGCTCGCTGGGCGGTGGCATCGTCATCAAGACCCGCACGGGCCTCGACTTCAAGAAGCCCTATGCCTCCGTGCGCATCGGCGCTTCGCAAGGGTCGCTGAACAAGCAGTGGAAGCCCGATACCAACGTGGTGCTGGCCAACAAATTCCTCGATGGCCGCCTCGGCCTGCTGCTCAACGCCTCCAGCACCACGGTTGCCAACGAATCGCATTCGGTGCAAACGGCATTCTCGGCGCTGCAGGGTTATTACCGCACGGCCGATTTCGACCAGTCGCCGGAGAAGACCTTCGCCTTCCTGCCCTCGACGCTGAACATGGCCGATTCCAGCGTGAACTCGCCGCTGCTGCAATCGGCGCTGATCGGTGGCGGCATGTTCAACGCGGCCACGCCGCTGGAGATGCTGACGCGGGCCGCGGCGGCGCAGACGAAAGCCGATTGCCACAGCGCGTTCCCGGCGCTCAGCGCGGGGCAGCTGAACGCGATGGAATCGTCGGCGCGCGGCGCGGCGCAGGCGCAGCGCGGCAATGAACTGGTCACCTGCCTGAACCAGTGGAACGACTATGTGCCGTCGGGCCCGCGCTACTTCGTGCGCCGGGAACTGGACCGGCGGCAGAACCTGGACCTGCGCGCCGACTTCAAGGTAAACAACGACCTGACCGTGTACGCCAAGGGCAGCTACAACCGGCGCAAGGTCGATTCCCACCAGTTGACCTATGCGCTGGGGAACATCTCCACGAATCCCGGCGCGACGATCAGCCCGACGTTCGTGGGGCGTCCCTATGTCGACAACAACGCCACCGGCGTGCGCGACGCGGTACCCGGTTCCGGCTACTGGCTGTACGACACGCCGACGCCGCGCAGCAACGCCTATCCGTACCCGGGCATGGTCATCAACATCGATCCGGCGTCGGTGGTCACGGACGCCAACCACCACCTGACGAAATACTCGATCAGCGACGGCGCGGCCACGACCGACCAGTTGCGCGACCATGGTATCGTCAATGCGAAATACCTGCAGCTGGGCGGCAACTACAAGAACAACGGCCTGAGCGCGGACTTCTTCGTGGCCAGCGCCGCGTCCGATTTCCGCCGCGCGCAAAAGCGCATCAGCTTCACCACGTTCTACGGACCGGCGACGATGCAGGTGCTGCCGAACGGCCTGTGGGGATATTCGTTCCCCGAGTCGAGCCGCTTCAACCAGGCCGACCCGTCGCAATACGCGAACGTGTACCCGGCCACGGGCAACAGCGGCGCGGTGGCGCTCGGGCCGTTGAACAATGTCGCGGTACCCGCCTACACGATCGCGCAGCAGCCGCTGCTGACGCCGAGTTCGCCGCGTACGGAAGCGTTCTGGAATCCGCAGATCCGCGAAACATTCGAGCACACCGCCAAGCTCGATCTCGCCTACGCCATGCCCGACTCGGTGCCGTTCCTGAGCCGCCTGAAGGCCGGTTTCAACCTGCGCAAGAACGGCCTCGATAACTGGAACCCCGGCGACGGCAACAGCGGCGGCATCATCCGCCAGGCCGCCGTGGGCACCTATGGCCAGCCGGGCTACCAGGCGCCGATCGTCATTCCCACGGCAATCGCACGCACGATCATCCAGGGCTGCCAGGACACGGCGGGCTCGCTGGGGCCGGGCGGCAAGCCGTGCGCCTACGGCTACACGGTCAGCCCCGATCCTCGCCTGGCCAACAACGGCACGCTGCTGCTCGATCCCGGGCAGTGGCAGGACCTCGTGGCGCAGGGCCTGTCCGGCCAGGCCACGTCGACGCGCTTCTTCGACGGCGCCAAGGGCCGCCCCGACGGCATGCTCGACAACTGGACCCAGCTCGACGTGCAGAAGCTGTTCTCGGCGATCGATGCGCGCAACACGAACTACGACTGCGTGAAGACGTGCATGGCCAGCGATGGCGTGGTGTACGACCAGCCGAAGCAGGAGCTGCGCGAACGCACCGACGCGTTCTACCTGATGGGCGACTTCAGTGTCGACCGTGTACCTTTTACCAGCATGGCGCTGCCGTTCGGCCTGACGGTCGACGGCAACCTCGGTGTGCGTTACGTGCGCACCCGTGTCAGCGGCAGCGGCATGATGACCTTGATCTCGATCGCCAAGACGGCATCGTTCGATCCGCTGAACCCGAACGCGGAGGGCGGCACGGTCACCAACACGTTCGTGCGCAATACGGCGATCGACGCCAAGGCCGACGATATCCTGCCCAGCCTGAACCTGGCCGCATGGCTGGTGCCGGACCAGGTGGTGCTGCGCTACAGCGCGGCGAAGACCGTGGCGCGGCCGCCCGTGGCGAACCTGCTGCCGTCGGGCACCTGCACCTATGACGAGCGTACCCAGGATGGCGACCAGCCAGGCTCGCAGCGCTGTTCGGGCACCCTGGGCAACCCGGAACTGCAGGCGCAGCAGAATTTCAACCAGAACCTGAGCGTGGAGTACTACCCGAACCGCGACACGATGGTCACGGCCGCCGTCTTCAACCAGAAGGGCAAGGTGGGTCCCGGCATCAGCCAGGGCGTGAACAGCATTCCGCTGTTCGCCGGCTCCGCCCTGATCGACCCGGCCACCGGCGTGAACGTGGGCAGCCTGCCGTTCGATTACTCGATGTGGGTGAACGGCGCGGCCACGACCCGCAAGGGTGTGGAGCTGGGCACGAAGACGGCCTTCACGTTCCTGCCGGGCGTGCTGCGCAATCTCGGCATGGATGCCAACGCGACCCGGCTGCGCTCTGTCGCCACGACACAGAACGCGGTGGACCTGCTGACCGGCGCGGCACTGCCGCCGCAGCGCGAATCGAAGTACTCGTACAACTGGGCCTTGTGGTACGACGACGGCCGGCTGTCCGCGCGCGTGGCCGTGCAGGCCGTGGCCGTGAACTTCAGCTGCATCGCCGGCTGCCAGCAGCAGGGCGCGATCCAGAATTACCCGGCCGTGGGCGTGCAGCTGACGAAGTTCCCGTACAACCCCGGTTCGCCCAACTTCAAGGACACCACGCGCTTCGTCGATGCCAAAGTGTCGTACAAGATACTGCCGAACCTGGAAGTGTTCGTCGAAGGGCGTAACCTGGGCAACGCCACCACGTCGAACAGCCAGGGCAGCTATGCCCCGTTTGCCGATGGCACGCCGAACATCCTGGATTATTCGTATGCCGGGCGGCGCCTGATGGTGGGGCTGAATTTCCGCACGCTGTAACCACCCCGCAGCACATCCGCGAACATGCAAATGCTCAAGCTATTGAGCATTTGCATGTTGATGCATTTTCACAACGATGATGCATGTTACCCGTGACTTATTCCAGCCCGTGGGCGCATACTTGGCTCAACTGGTCCGGCCAATCTAATGACTGGTCTACCAGTGAAGGCAAGTGATCTAGCCAATTCAAAAAAACATCGGCGGAGGAGACACATGAAGTACGCACCACAGAAGTACGCATTGCAGCTGGCCAAGCGCCAACCCGCGCTGCGGCGCGCCACGATGGCTCTCGCCGTGGCCGTCGCAGTCTGCGAAATGACGGGCGTGGCCCACGCACAGAGCACCGCACAGGAAGCGGCCCAGGCCGAACCGGTGCAGTCGGTCGTCGTGACCGGTTCGCTGATCCGCCGCGTGGCCACCGAAGGCGCAACGCCCGTGACCACCATCAAGGCCACCGAGCTGGAATCGCGCGGCCACACCGAACTGAAGGACCTGGTGCTGGAACAGCCGCAGTCGCTGTCGCTGGGCACCAACTCGGGCGCCGCCGGCCCGATGACGAATCTGCGCGGCCTCGGCCCGATGCGCACGCTGACGCTGCTGAACGGCCGCCGCCTGGCCAACGAACCGCTGCAGGACCAGTACGTGTCCGTCAACGTCATTCCGCGCATGGCGCTCGACCGCGTCGAGACGCTGTCCGGCGGCGCTTCGTCCACGTATGGCGCCGATGCCATCGGCGGGGTGCAGAACTTCTGGACCAAGCGCGGCTTCGAGGGCGTGAACCTGAAAGCCGAATATGCGCGGCCGGAAGAAAGCGGCGGCGGCAAGACGACCAGCTTCGGCGCCATCGCCGGTATCGGCAACCTGGGCAGGGATGGCTGGAATGCCTATATCGCCATCGACCACCAGAAAAAGACCCCGCTGTTCCAGGGCGAACGCCCGGAGCAGCACGATCCCGACGTGCTGCGCACGCTGGGCCTCGGCCTGCTGCCCGATGGCCGCAACCCGAGCCCGATGGCCAACTTCGGGTTCACGCGCGCCGCGAACTCGAACTACAACCCCACGTATGCCAGCGGTTGCGTCGCGCCGTACTCGCGCCCCACGCTGGGCAACCAGAGCGCCAATACGCCGCCCGTGTACGCGCCGGGCTGCTACCGCGATCCGCTGTTCTACAACTCGGTGACGGACGGCAGCGAGATCCAGACCATCGCCGCGCGCTCCAGCTTCAACATCCCGGGCGGTCACAAGATCGACATCGACGTGCTGCACTCGAAGTTCACCGTGCAGAAGTTCCGCGGCATGCAGGTACCGGGCGGCACCAATCCGTTCACGACCTATTCGCTGCCGTCGTCGAGCCGCTTCTATCCCGGCAACGGCATCACGCCGGCCGTGCAGGTGGTAGGCGCCAACACGGGTAGCAACACGCCGTCGATGTACATCGACGGCACGCGCACGCCCGGCACTGTCAGCGACCTGAACATGAATGGCCGCACGCTGTACTTCCAGTGGGGCCCGGCCGAACTGGGCTCGGCCTACCGCAACGATGAGCAGACCAACGACCGCGTGGTGCTGACGGCCGAAGGCGAAGTGCTGGGCTGGGATTACCGCGCCGGCGTGAACTGGGGCATGAGCAAGCGCGACACGAAGGTGGGCGGCGGCTACATCCTGTATTCGAAGGCACAGGAAGGCTTCAACAACGGCACGCTGAACCCGTTCGGGCTGCAGGACGAGGCGGGTGCCGCCTACCTGCGCAGCATCGAGGCCAGCAACTACACCTATCGCCTGAACAAGGCCTACAACAAGAGCGTGGACGTGACGCTGTCGAAAGGCCTGATGGCACTCGGCGGCGGCGACCTGACGCTGGCCGTGGCCGCCGAGCTGCGCCGCGATGCCGCGCGTACCTACGATGCGCCGCTCGATTTCGTCTACAGGAAGGCCGACGGCAGCTACAACCTGGATGCGGCCGGCAACGTGCTGCAGCACGACCTGGTCGGCGAAACGCCGCAGGGCGTGGGCCGGCGCCTCTCGCGCGACATCGCCTCGCTGCTGGCCGAGGTGGAAGCGCCGATCACCCAGACGATTTCCATCAACGGCGCCGTGCGGGCCGACTACTACGAGGACCTGAAGCAGACCACGGTCAATCCGCGCCTGGCGGCAAGCTGGCGGCCGGTGGACAACCTGCTGCTGCGCAGTTCGGTGTCCACGGGCTTCCGCGCACCGTCCATCATGGATGTGCAGAACCCGACGGCGGAAGTGCGCACGATCGACATGGACGACCCGGTACTGTGCCCGAGCGCGCAGCCCACGGTGGCCGGCACCGGCTTGCCGGTGGCGGGCTTCACGGCCGACCAGGTCTGCAACGTGAACACCGAGTACTGGACCAAGTCGCCGGACAACAGCTTCCTGAAACCGGAAAAATCGCGCGGCTTCTCGTTCGGCTTCGCCTATGAGCCGATCCGTAACCTGTCGGTCACGGTCGACTACTGGGGCCTGAAGATCAAGGACGTGCTGGGCGCCGTGACGATCGCCGAAGTGCAGCAGGATCCTGCAAAATATGCGAGCTCGATCCTGCGCCGCCCGGACGGCACGATCGACCACATCGTGGCGAGCCAGGCCAACCGCGGCATGAGCCGCATCCGCGGCGCCGACATTTCCGCCAGCTACCGGTTCCCGGCCACGAGCTACGGCACGTTCGACGCCAAGCTCGATGGCACGTGGTACCACAAGTACGAGTTCCAGTCCGAGAAGGATGGCCCGTGGTTCACCAACATCGGCGTCATCACCAACGACGGCCGCTATGGCGGCGCGGGCCCGAATGCCGGCCTGGCCGGCATGCCGCAGATCAATCCGCGCTGGAAGCATACGGCGTCGTTCAGCTGGGGGCAGGGACCGTGGCGCGCCACGCTGTCGCAGCGCTACCAGCGCGGCGTGACGGACCTGACGCCGCGAGCCGGCTCCACGCTGACGAAGGTGGACGACTACAGCCAGTTCAACGTGAACCTGCGCTACACGGGCATCAAGAACACCACCGTCAGCCTGGGTGTCAACAACATCACGGAGGAGTGGCCGCCACTCACCGCCAACAGCGTCTACGGCGGTGGTTATGTAACGAGCATGGCCGACATGCTGGGGCGCGTGGCCCGGCTCTCCGTCGAGTACAAGTTCTGACGTAGTTTTCAAGCTGCGACAAAGCCGGCCCCGTGCCGGCTTTGTCGCGTTGTTCGCCTGCCATCCCGGCCGCATTCCGGCCCCACTCACCGAGACCGACATGACAGACAAAAGCTTCCTGCAACGCCGCCAACTGATCAAGGGTACCGCCGCACTGGGTACGGTTTCCTTCCTGGGCCTTCCCGCGCCGGGCCGCGCCCAGGCCGCCGACCCGTGGGAGCGCGCCAGGGCAATCGCCGGCGTGTTCGCGAAGCCGCTGCCGTTCCCGAAGCGCGACTTCGTGGTGACCGCCTTCGGCGGCAAGCCCTGCAAGGTGCACAAGGTGGCCGGTTATCCGACCATCCGCGCGAAAGGGCAGGTCGTCACGCCCGTGCCGGGTTCGCACGACAGCCACCCGGCGCTGCGCGCCGCCATCGCCGCCGCGCACAAGGCCGGCGGCGGCCGCGTGCTCGTTCCGGCCGGCGATTGGTACCTGAAGGGGCCGATCGTGCTGCTCTCGAACGTGCACGTGCACCTGGCGAAAGGCGCGCACGTGTATTTCAGCGCCAATCCGGCCGATTACGCGCGCGAGTATCCGGAAGCGCAGACGGTCGACTGCGGCGCGAAGGGCAAGCTCGTGCTGTCGCGCTGGCAGGGCAACGACTGCTTCAATTTTTCGCCACTGGTCTATGCGCGCGGCCAGAAGAACATCGCGATCACCGGCGAGGACTGGACCAGCATCCTCGATGGCCAGGCCGGCGTGCCGTACGAGGACGGCAGCGGCCCCGGCTGGTGGAGCATGAACCAGAAAGGCGCCGAGAAGGGCGCACTGCACCAGGGCGTCGACAATCCGGCCAATCCGCCGCTGGGGACGGTGGCGCCGCACCTGGACGCGGCCACGCTGGCGCGCATCGAGGGCGACCGGCCCAACGGCCGCGCCGACGAGAAATACCTGCCGGCCCTGTCCGAAGCCGGCGTGCCGGTCGAAAAACGCGTCTTCGGCCTGGGCCACTACCTGCGGCCCTGCCTCGTCGAATTCATGGACTGCGAAAACGTGCTGATGGCCGGTTACCAGGCGGTCAATGCGCCGTTCTGGGTCCACCATCCGGTGAAATGCCGCAACGTGCATTTCTCGAAAGTGAAGATGGAATCGATCGGCCCGAATTCGGACGGCTTCGATCCGGAATCGTGCGACACCGTGCTGGTGGACGGCTGCTGGTTCAATACGGGCGACGACTGCATCGCCATCAAGGCCGGCAAGAACGCCGACGTGGGCTACGGCCCCACGCGCAACGTGGTGATCCAGAATTCGGTGATGAACAGCGGCCATGGCGGCATCACGCTGGGCAGCGAAATGTCGGCCGGGATCGAGCACGTGTACGCGCAGAACATCGACGTGCGCAATATCCATTACGCCACCGATCCGATCAACACGGTGGTGCGGCTGAAAACGAACATGAACCGCGGCGGCTACCTGCGCCACTTCTATGTGCGCGACCTGAAGCTGCCGAACGGCGTGCGCCTGAAGCCGGGCTTCTACAAGCCGATCCCCGGCGGGCCGGTGCCGGCGAACACGGTGCCCACCGGCGGCGGCGCCGTCATCACCTTCGACTGCGACTACACGCCATCGTTCGACCTGGTGCGCAGCCGGCCGCCGGAGGTGTCGGACGTGCACATCTCCGGCATCAAGGTGAGCAACGTGAACACGCCGGACGGCAGCTTCGGCTGCTACCAGGCCTTTGTCGTGCTGGGGCCGGTGATGAAGAGCTACAACGGCCCGGCCGACAAGCCGGTGCTCCCGGTGCGCAACGTGACGATCACGGACTGCGATTTCGGCAACGCAGTGCGCTCCGATGCGCCATGGTTCATCCACAATGCACGCGACGTCACCTTGCGCAATGTGACGATCGGCGGCAAGCGCTACGACGAGAAACTGTCCGGCTGACGGGCCGCATGACGGCATATTTATCAATGGAGGCGACATGAGAGCAGACATGAGGAAAACGGGAATGGCGCTGGCCCTGGCCCTGGCGCTGGCAGCGGGCCTGCCGGCCGCGCAGGCATCGGTGATCGGCACGATGACGCGAGCGCAACCGGTGACGGAAGCGCGTATCGCGACCCTGGCGGAAACGGACCGCGCAGCCTGGCGCGACTACCTGGCACGTTCGCGCGCGCTGATGGAGCGCGACAAGGCCACGCTGGCGGCGGAGCGCTCGAGCGGTGCGGCGCCGCCCGAAGCGCAGGCCCGGCTGCACGGCGACTCCGGCATGCCTTTGAAGCAGCCGGCCGCATGGTATGCGTCGCCCGCGGCGCGCCACGTGGCCGACAATATCGTCAGCTTCCAGACGCCGGCCGGCGGCTGGGGCAAGAACGTCGACCGCACGGGTCATCTGCGGCGGAAGGGCGAGCATTACGCGCCGATCGACGACGATCCGTCCGGCGGCGTGATCGTCGCCACCAAGGGCTGGAACTACGTGGGCACGATCGACAACGATGCCACCACCACCGAGCTGGCGTTCCTGGCCCGCGTGGTGACGGCGCTGCCGGGCGCCGCCGGTGATCCTTACCGCAAAGCCTTCGACAAGGGCGTTAACTACCTGCTGAACGCCCAGTACCCGAACGGCGGCTTCCCGCAGGTGTACCCGCTGCAGGGCGGTTACCACGATGCGATCACGTTCAACGACAACGCGTTCGCCCAGGTTGCCGACCTGCTGGCCACCGTGGCGGCGCGGCAGGGCGACTATGCATTCGTGGCACCGGCGCTCGCGGAAAAGGCCCGGGCCGCGCATGCCCGTGCGATCGAGGTGCTGGTGGCCAGCCAGATCCGCGTGGGCGGCCAGCTCACCGGCTGGTGCCAGCAGCACGACGCACTGACGCTGGCGCCGGTGGGCGCGCGCAACTTCGAGCCGGTGGCGCTGTCCAGTTCCGAGACGTCGCGGCTGCTCAGGCTGCTGATGGAGCTGCCGCAGCCAACGCCCGGCATCGTGGCGGCCATCGACGGTGCCGCCGCCTGGCTGAAGCGGGTGGCGGTCCATGGCGTGGCCTGGACCGCCAAGGGCGAGAACGGCCGGTTCCTCGAAGCCCGGCCCGGGGCCGGGCCGATGTGGCCGCGCATGGTCGACATCGCCACGATGAAGCCGATTTTCGGCGACCGCGACGGCACGATCCATACGGACGTCAATGAGCTCAGCAAGGAGCGGCGCGACGGCTATGGATGGTATGGCACCGGGCCGGCATCGGCGCTGGCTGCCTACGAGAAGTGGAGCGCACGCCAGGTGGCAAAATAAAGGCATCAACGGAACATTGCAGGGAAAATGGGGGCGCAGCCGGGGTTTCAAGGAGCTTGACTTCTTGCCGGCGCAGCGATGCTGGCTTGCCAGCCAGCATTCCTTCCGTCCCCATTTTTCAGGAAATGTTTCCTTTTTGCATCACGGCAGCTTCCTGAACCCTTCCGCCTTCACGACCCGCTTGCCATTGTCCGGGAAGCCGGGGGCAGGCCTGCAGTTCACAGCACCAATGCAGAAAGCGCCCGAGACCATGCGCCTGGTACGCCATCGAGACCGGCTCGGGACTTGTGTATAACGAGGTGGGCGGAGGCTCGGGCCTGGTTGTTCCAGGCGCCGTCAGGGTTTTCGTGGCGCGAACGATTTATTCGCTGCGTATATGCGTGATAAAACAACAGCCCCAGCTCTTCTGGTGCATCGTCCGGCAGTCATCGGGCTGAACCGAAAACCAGCACGCGTTCCACAATGGTACGCAACTTTCCCTGCACTGAATAATCTGAACAAAAGTTTCCGATAACGCATTTCGGGACTGGCATTCCGTATGAACGCCCGGAATATTTCAATGCCGCCCATTGCTTATTTTGCAACCAACAGCCTACACTGTTGCCTTGCTTCGGTCGTGGGATGGAACCGCCTCGCAGGCGGCTTTCCTATTTACATTCGTCATGCCGCGCCTGAGTCCGGTGCTGTCCGACGGCATGCCGGCTGAGCCGGCCATCAATGAATGCGTTATATCCAGGCATATGGCTTGCATATCGATTTGAAACTCTTGACGGGTCAGTCTGCCTGCCAGCCTGGCCGTCGCGGTACCACGTCGGCAGCAAATCGGCGTGATTGAAAATAAACGACAGGCGCACACCAGGTAATCAAACCTGATCCAGCAATCCGATTCGCGGTTTTCTGGGTCGCCACCAAATAAAACCGGGGAACCACCATGGCAGTTTTCATCAGCGCCCAAGACCTCGTCATCAACGAATCCGCCGGCTTCGTCGATTTCATCGTCAAACTGAACCAGAGCAGCACCTCTTCCATCAGCGTCAACTACCGCATCGACGGTTTCACCGCCGCCAGCGCGGATTACACCTTCACCAGCGGCACGCTGACGTTCGCGCCCGGCGTGACCACCCAGGTGGTCCGCGTCAACCTCACCAACGACGTGCTCGTCGAAAAGCTGGAAAGCTTCGCCCTGAACCTGTCGGCCCCCGTCAACGCCCTGCTGGCCGATGACCAGGCGGTCGCCACCATCGTCGACAACGACACGGCCGCCAGCACCGGGAACAAGGCCAGCCTGTCGGTACGCGATGTGGCCGTCGACGAAAAGGCCGGCACGGCCACGTTCGCCATCGTGCTGGACAAGGCGACCTCGGGCAGTTTCACGGTGGCCTATGCCACGGGCGGCGGCAGTGCGACGGCCGGTGCCGACTACACGGCGGGCAATGGCACCGTCACCTTCGCCGCCGGGCAAACGGTCAGGCACGTGACCGTGGCCATCGCGGACGATGCAGTGGCCGAGCTGGAAGAGCAATTCAACCTGGACCTGGGCGCGATCACCGGCAGCGCAGCCGGCCAGGTACAGATCGCCGACGGCACCGGGACCGCGCTGATCGGGCGTGGCGACCGGACGGCGGTTGCCACGCCGACCATCACCGCGTCGGACATCATCGTCAGCGAGTCGGAAGGCTACGCCGAGTTCACCGTGAAACTGCATGCGCCGGGCCTTGCGGACGTGAGCGTCAACTACCGCATCGACGGCGTGACCAGCGGCTCGTCCGATTATGGCTTTACCAGCGGCACCCTGTCATTCGCGGCGGGCGTGACCATGCAAACGGTGCGCGTTCCGCTGACCGACGACCTGGTCGCGGAAAAGCTGGAAAGCTTTGCGCTGAATCTGTCGGCCCCCGTCAATGCCGTGCTGGGCAATGACCAGGCGCTCGCTACCATCGTCGACAACGATACCGCCGCAACGAGCACGAACAAGGCAAGCCTGTCGGTGCGCAACGTGGTCGTCGACGAACGGGCTGGCACCGCCACGTTCGATATCGTGCTGGACAAGGCGGTATCGAACACGTTCAGCGTGGCCTATGCCACCGCCAACGGCACGGCCGCCAGTGGTTCGGACTTCACGGGCGTGAGCGGCACGATCGGTTTCGCCCCTGGCCAGACCGTCCAGCGCGTGTCCGTGAAGATCCTCGACGAGGCGACGGCCGAGCTGGAAGAGCAGTTCCACCTGACCCTGGGCGCGGTCAGCGGTAACGCGGCCGGCGAGGTACAGGTCGCCGACGGCACGGGAACCGCACTGATCGCGCGCAGCGACCAGACGGCCTTGGCCACGCCCACCATCGGCGTGGCGGACATCGTCGTCGGCGAAGGGGATGGCTACGCCGAATTCATCGTGAACCTGAACGCGCCGGCGACCTCGCAGGTAAGCGTCAATTACCGTATCGACAGCTACACGGCAATTTCGTCGGACTACGGCTTCGCCAGCGGCACGCTGTCGTTTGCCCCGGGCGAGACGACGCGTACGGTACGCGTGGCGCTGGCCGACGACCTTGCCGCCGAGAAGCTGGAAAGCTTTGCCCTGAACCTGTCGGCCCCCGTGAATGCGGTGCTGGCCGACGACCAGGCGATCGCCACCATCGTCGACAACGACACGCTCGCCAGCACCACGGCCAAGGCCGGCCTGTCCGTGCGCGACGTGGTCGTTGATGAAAAGGCGGGCACGGCAACGTTCGCGATCGTGCTGGACAAGGCGGTACCGGACAGCTTCAGCGTTGCCTACACCACCGCCGGTGCCACTGCGGTAGCGGGCCAGGACTATGTGGCCGCCACCGGCACGATCAGCTTCGCCGCCGGGCAAACCGTGCAGCACGTGACCGTGAACATCAGCGATGACGCCACGGTGGAGATGGAAGAGCAGTTCAACCTGAACCTGGGAACGATCAGCGGCAACGGTGCGGGTTTCGTGCAACTGGCCGACCGTGCCGGCACCGCGCTCGTCGGACGCGGCGATCAGACGGCGGTTGCCACGCCCACCATCACCGCGTCCGACATCGTCGTCAGTGAATCAGCCGGGTACGTGGATTTCGTCGTCAGGCTGAACGCGCCGGGGGCCGCGCAGGTGAGCGTCAATTACCGGCTCGACAGCATGACCGCCACCTCGTCGGATTATGGCTTCACCAGCGGCACGCTGTCGTTCGCCCCCGGTGTCACCACGCAAACCGTGCGGGTGCCGCTGACCGACGACGTGACGGTCGAAGCGCTGGAAAACTTCGCCCTGAACCTGTCGTCCCCGGTCAATGCCGTGCTGGGCGATGACCAGGCGCTCGGCACCCTCGTCGACAATGACACGCTCGCCAGCACGACGGACAAGGCGAGCCTGTCGGTGCGCGACGTGGTCATCGACGAGAAGTCCGGTATCGCCACGTTCGATATCGTGCTCGACAAGGCGGTAACCAGCACCTTCAGCGTGGCGTATGCCGTCGCCGACGGCAGCGCGACGGCGGGCACCGACTATACGGCAGCCAGCGGCACGATCAGTTTCGACGCCGGGCAAACCGTCCAGCGAGTCACCGTGAATATCACCGACGATGCCACGGCGGAGCTGGAAGAACAGTTCCAGCTGAACCTGGGTGCGATCACGGGTACCGGGGCCGGTTCCGTGCAGGTCGCCGATGGCGCCGGTACCGCACTGATCGGGCGCAGCGACCAGACGGCCCTGGCCACGCCCACCATCACCGTTTCCGACATCGTGGTCAGCGAGTCGGATGGGTATGCCGAGTTCGTGGTGGTGCTGAATGCGCCGGGCGCGTCGCAGGCGAGCGTCAATTACCGCGTCGACGCCTTCACGGCGACGTCGTCGGACTACGGCTTTAGCAGCGGCACGCTGTCCTTCGCCGCGGGCGTGACGACGCAGACGGTGCGGATCGCGCTGGCCAACGACGTGACCGTCGAAAAACTGGAAAGCTTCGCCCTGAACCTGTCGTCGCCGGTCAACGCCGTACTGGCCGGCCCCCAGGCCATCGCCACGATCGTCGACAACGACACGCTTGCCAGCGCCGCGGACAAGGCAGGCCTGTCCGTGCGCGACGTGGTCGTCGATGAAAAGGCGGGGACGGCAACGTTCGATATCGTGCTGGACAAGGCGGTGTCGGATACCTTCAGCGTGGCCTATGCCAGCGCGAACGGCACCGCGTCGTCGGGCGCGGACTACACGGCGGCCAGCGGCACGATCCGCTTCGCGGCCGGGCAGACCGTCCAGCACGTAACGGTGAACATTGCCGATGACGCCACGGCCGAACTGGAAGAGCAGTTCCAGCTGAACCTGGGGGCGATCAGCGGCAACGCGGCCGGCCTGGTGCAGATCGGCGATGGCAGCGGCACCGCGCTGATCGGGCGCAGCGACCAAGGGACGCTTGCGCTGCCATCCATCGGCGCGGCCGATATCGTGGCCGGCGAAGGGGATGGATATGCCGAATTCGTCGTGAAGCTGAACGCGCCTGGCACCTCGCAGGTGTATGTCAATTACCGCGTCGATGGCCTGAGCGCCACTTCATCGGACTATGGCTTCACCAGCGGCACGCTGTCGTTCGCCCCGGGCATCACCACGCAAACGGTGCGCGTGGCGCTGACCGATGACGTGACCGTGGAAAAGCTGGAAAACATCGTCCTGAACCTGTCGTCGCCGGTGAATGCCGTGCTGGCCGACAACGGGGCGCTTGGCACCCTCGTCGACAACGACACGCTCGCCAGCGCGGCGGGCAAGGGCGGCCTGTCGGTGCGCGACGTGGTCGTCGATGAAAAGGCCGGCACGGTGACGTTCGACATCGTGCTGGACAAGGCGGTGTCCGACACCTTCACCGTGGCCTACACGACTGCCGGCGCCACCGCGGTGGCGGGCTCGGACTATACCGCGAACATCGGCTCGGTCAGCTTCGCCGCCGGGCAGACCGTCCAGCACGTGACCGTCAACATCATCGATGACACGGCTGCGGAGGTGGAAGAAGCGTTCAACCTGAACCTGGGCGCCATCAGCGGCAACGCGGCCGGCCTCGTGCAGATCGCCGACGGCAGCGGCACCGCGCGGATCGGCCGCAGCGACCAGGCGGCGGTGGGCACGCCATCGATCAGCGCGTCCGACGTCACCGTCAACGAAGGCGCCGGCTATGCCGAATTCGTGGTCAGGCTGAGCGCGCCCGGCGCCTCGCAGGTCAGCCTCAACTATCGCGTCGACAGCCTGACGGCCAACTCGTCGGACTATGGCTTCGCCAGCGGCACACTGTCGTTCGCCACCGGCGTGACCACGCAGACGGTGCGCGTGTCGCTGACCGACGACCTGGTCGCCGAGCCGTCCGAAACCTTCGCGCTGAACCTGTCTGCCGCAGTCAATGCGGTGTTCGGCGATAACCAGGGGATCGCCACGATCGTCGACAACGACCAGGCGGCACGCGCTGTCGTACAGGGTGACGCGATCGAGGCTGCCGACCCGGGCATTCGGCTGGTCGGCGTGGCCGAGGCCTGGCTGGCGTGAATGGAAACCCGGCACGACGACGCTGCATGTCGTGCCGGCCCGGGCCGGGTGCCGGGGCGGCGGCATGCCCGCCACCCCCGGCACCGCACACCGGCGGTTTCACGCCGCCGGCTCATGGCAGCTTCCTGAACCCTTCCGCCTTGACGACCCACTTGCCATTGTCCGGGAAGCCGGGCGCAGGCCGCGAAGGGCCGTTGTCCCAGCCGCCGGCCATCATGCCCACGGCGGCAAGCAGGGCGCCGTTGCCAGGCAGGTAGACGGGCAGGCCCGTGTTGGGATTGTGGCCGGCAGCCGTGTAGGCGTTGTTCGGACCATCCGTTTTCAGCAGCACGTCCACCGCCAGGTCCGGCGCTTCCAGCCGCGCCGCGGTCATTGCCACCATCGGGTAATCCCAACCCCAGATCTTCGTTGCCCAGTCCCAGCTGGCCAGCGTGGCGTCCAGCGTGCGGCGCATCACGGCGCGGTCGACGCCGTCGCCGGGCAGCTGGCCGAACGCCATCAGGAACGACGGGTGGTCGTGGCGGCTGGCGAGGTTGTCCCAGGTATCCGGCGTGCTTTCGATCGCCACGTACTTGCCGTCCTTTTGCGGCAAGGCGGACAGGTGCGTGCGGCGGTGCTCCCAGTCGGCGTCGCGCGGCAGGCCGAGGCGCTCGCGCCATTGCTGGGCGATTTCCAGGCCGCGCGCCCAGTAACTCAATTCATACGTGGGGTTCATGCTGGTGGCCTGGTCGTAGATCTCCTGCGCGATCCACATCGGCGGGCCCAGCACGTAGCGCTGGCGGGCTTCTTCCCAGTGCAGCATCGATGCCATGCCGGCCGCCGTTTCCATCACCAGCTCGCGGTAGCGTTCCAGCGTGGCCGGCGACGGATCGGCGCGATACATCAGTTCGGCCAGGTGGATCGGGTGCGGCTGGTTCCACATGATCATCGGGTTGCCACCGGGGCTTTCGCGGCCTTCCGGCCCCGTCATCTTCATCCAGCGCGCGCCTTTCAGGCCACGTTCGGCCGCCACCGCGCGGGCCGACGGCAGCGTGCGCTGGAACCAGGTGAGCGTGCGTGCCGTGTAGTCCGGCCGGCCCCACAGCGCGAAGTGCGCCGTGTGCCACCACACCATTTCCGTGTGGTGCTTGCCATACCAGGTCGACGTCGTCAGGCCGCTTTCCTGCGCGGGCAGCGTATCGCCCAGCTGGATGCCGGCCAGGTATTGCGACAGCACCACGCGCCGTTCCAGCTCCTGCGCGCGCGGGTCGGTGCTGCCGGCGAAATCGATGGCCGCGCCGCTTTGCCAGTAATCCTTCCAGTGCCGGCTGCTGGCGTCGAACACGTCGGCGCTGCGCGGCGCGGGAGCACGGCCTTCCTGCGCGAACGAGACCGTGATGTCCAGCGTGTCGCCGCGCGCCGGGGCGATGACGAAGGCGTGGGTGTCCGGCCGGGTGATCGTCAGGGGCGCGGCGCTGGCCACCGTCATGGCATAGCGCGATGCATTGTGCGAATCATTGCGCGATTCGCCGCGCAGGTGCTCGACGGCCAGCAATGCCGGCTTCTGTTCGAGCACATTGGTGCGGTGCGCTTCCGGTCGCGACCAGTCCAGCGGCGGATTGTGCTTCACCTTCAGGTCGTAGCCCAGCGGCAGCGCGATGCGCACGGCCAGCGCGCCGCGCGCCAGCAGGGGAGAGCGGATGCGCAGCGCCACCGTGTCCGTCTCCGGATCGGCGGCGCTCGATACGGAAACCGGCTGGCCCCGCAGCGTGACGCGGCTGGCCAGGTGGCCCTGCCACAGGTCGAGGCGCTGGTCGACCGCGCTGATATCCGCCGGCACCAGCGGGCGCGCGCCGGCACCGGTCAATACGAAGCCGATGCGCGGCAGCGGCTGGGTGTGCGGGTTCTCGCGCAACCACTGGCCGGCCGGCGAGTCCTGGTTCGTGGGGTAGCCCAGCGTGCGGCCGTGGGCCGTGAAGTCGCGGTTCGCATCCGACAGCTTGTAGTTGTTCGGGTTCGCGTTCGTGTGCCAGCTCCAGCGCGCCTGCGTTTCCGTCGCCGTGCCGTTCTTGTAGTAATGGTCGGCAAAGGTCTGCAGGCCTGTCACGTCCGCCGTGAACGCAAAGCGGCCATTGCCGACGGAGAGCGGCGACCACGGGTCGATTTTCGTCAGGTGCGGATCGTGGCGCTTCACCACGGCGTGGCGATCGATCGGTGCCGCCTGCGCGGCGGTGGCAAGCAGGGCGGCGAACACGACGAGCGCGGCGCGGCAGCGAGGGAAGGGTGTCGTCGGCATGGGTGTCCCCGGTATTGGTATCGGGCCATGGTAAGTCGCAACGGACAACCCTGCCATCGCCGCCGGCCATTCGCTCAACAGGATGAGCGGTGCTGGCCAATGGCCCGCTGTTGCGCGTACACTGGCGGGCCGTGTCCGCCAAAAAACGCCATGAAGAAAAATTTGCTCCTCCTGTGCTACGCGCTGCCACTGCATGCGCTGGCCGCCTCCTGTCTGCCCACCGACGCGCTGATCGAACGCGACCGCCAGTACGAGGCGGCGCTGGCCACCGGCAACGCGGCCTTCCTGCGCGAGGCGCTGGCGGACGATTACGTGTGGGTGCACTCGCTGGGTTCCGAGATCGAAACGAAGCCCGTGCTGCTTGCGCGGATGGAAAAGCCGGGCCGGTTCAAGTCGCGCACGACGAGCGACGTGCAGGGACGCGCGCTGGGCGATACGGCCGTGCTGCACGGGATATCGATCGTCGAGCAGTGGCAGGCCGACGGCAAGACATTCAAGACCAACCGTTACCAGTTCATGCGCACGTATGTCAACGTGGATGGGCAATGCCGGCTGCTGGCGGTGCAGACGATGAACCTGTCATCGCGATAAGGGGAACGCGATGCCGATCGTCGCTGCCTGTACGGAGTAAGGGGAACGCAATGCCGATAGATCGCTGGCTGTGCGGAGTAAGGGGAACGCAATGCCGATAGATCGCTGGCTGTGCGGAGTAAGGGGAACGCAATGCCGATAGATAGCTGGCTGTGCGGAATAAGGAGAACGCGATGCTGAGAGGTAGCTGCCTGTGCGGCGGCGTGGCCTACCGGGCGGACGGGCCGGTCCACCATGCGAGCCACTGCTATTGCACGATGTGCCAGAAGCAGCATGGCGCGGGTGCCGGATCGTATGCGAACGTGGACACGGCCGGTTTCACGATCGAGCGGGGACGGGAGCTGGTGGTGGAATACGCGTCGTCGGCATCCGGCCGGCGCGATTTTTGCCGCGTCTGCGGTTCCACGCTGTTCTGGCGCAGCACGGAATCGCCGGAGACGATTGCGGTCACGCTGGGCACGCTGGAGCCGCCGTACGACGGCCCCGTGGAGCGTGAGTTATTTACGGAAACAAAGCCGGCATGGCTGCCGGCGAGGTAGCAACAGCTGGCGGATCTCAGCGGTAGAACGCTTCGACCTTGCCTTTCAGCTTGATCAGCATGGGCTGGCCCTTGCGGTCCAGCGACTTGCCGGCCGGGACCTTGATCCAGCCTTCGCTGATGCAGTATTCGGACACGTCGAAACGTTCCTTGTCGTTGAAGAGAATGCCGATGTCGTGTTCGAACACGGCGGGCACGTGGAAGGAGCTGCGCGGGTCCGTGGACAGGTGGTCCGGCAGTTCTGGGCGTTGAGTGGTATCGTTCATGGGCGCCAATTATCCTTCAGATGACGGCGCACGACAACACCAACCCGCTGGAGAACGACCCTTGGCCCATCAGTCCATCCTGGAATTTTCCACCGTCGGGCGCGGCACGCGCGACATCACCGATGCCGTGGCGAAGGCCGTGCGCGAGTCCGGCGTCGCCTGCGGGCTGGCGCACGTGTTCGTGCAGCATACGAGCTGCTCGCTGACGATCACGGAGAATGCCGATCCGGACGTGCGGCGCGACCTGGAAACGGTCGTGGCGCGGCTGGCACCGGATGGCGACCCGGCTTACCGGCACGACGCGGAAGGGCCGGACGACATGGCGGCCCATGCCCGCACGATGCTGACGGACACGGCGCTGACGGTGCCCGTCGGCGGCGGCCGGCTGCTGCTTGGCACGTGGCAGGGCGTCTACCTGTGGGAACACCGCACGGCGCCGCACCGGCGCACCGTGGTCGTCACGGTGCTGGGCTGACCTCTCCCGAATGGGGCGCTGCCACGGCGCCGCCATGGCGGTAAGCTTGGGGCATCTTTCAGGAGGATGCGATGGCCGGCCAGTGCGAACACTTCAACCAGATCCACACGTACGAGCCGCGCACGAACGGATGCGAGGAATGCCTCAGGATGGGCGACACGTGGGTGCACCTGCGCACCTGCCTCGTCTGCGGCCACGTGGGCTGCTGCGACCAGTCGAAGAACCGGCACGCGACCAAGCACTTCCACGGCACGGGGCACGCGATGATGCGTTCGCAGCAGCCCGGGGAGACGTGGGGGTGGTGTTACGTCGACCAGCGGATGTTCGATCCGATCTGAGCGTCGGCCCGGGCTGTCAGGCGGTCCAGCGGCTGAACTGGCCGGCGTCGACGCCGTTCGGCACATACCACTTCTTGCGCGCCGGATCCCAGCGGGCGCCCAGGCGCTTGGCTTCATCCTTTTCGGCGAACGGCACGTTCAGGAATACCTGCGCCTTGGCCGGTGCGCCTGCGCCACTGCCGCCATGTCCGCCGCCGCGCGGTGTGTTGTCCGCCAGCGTGCCTGGCGGCGGCAGCGTGGTGGCCGGCGGCGTCGCCTCGACCTGGCTGCCGTCGGCCAGCACTTCGACCCAGCGCTTCCCTGCCGGGGAGTCGATGGCGAGCTTGTAGGGCGGGTCGAAGGGGAAGTCGGTGGTCATGGCGTCGGTGCGTTGTCGGGAAGCGGGCACGCATTATAACCTCGGCGGAGGATGGCCAGCCGGATCGCCATTGTCAAAAAAATATTAAATCCTTAGAATCCCCGGTTACTTCAACTTATACGGGATCCATCATGTTCGTCCGATCGTTGTTTGCCCTGCTGTGCTGTGCCGCCGTCTCGCAAGCCGCCTTTGGCCAGCTGAATTACCGCGAGGTGAAAGGCGGCAAGGACCATCCGCTCCTGTCCCGGTTCGAGGGATCGAAAATGGTGGGATACAACGTGATCGAGTACGAGCAGGCGGCGCTCCCAGCCAGCAGGCCCTATTTCAGGAACAACCAGGTCCAGGTCGATAATCTGCTGAAGCCGGAAGGCAAGTACACGCGCATCGCCTATGTCTTCGCGAAAGACCGTTCCGGCCTCGAAGTATTCCGCAACTACCAGGCGGCGATTGCCAAGGCCGGGCTGAAGGTCGTCTACACGTGCGAAAAGGAAGCGTGCGGCAACCTGTATTCGTTTTATAACGCCAGCTACCTGATGCGCGATGGTTTCATCCAGACTGGCGTCCAGTTCAGCAACGCGTTCAATTCGGGCCTGAACGAGCCTCGCTACCTGCTGGCAAAGGGGACCCAGCCCGATGGCGGCGACGTGCACGTGGCCGTGCTGGTCGCCGCGCCGCTGCGTAATGAGCTCGGTGGCATTTCGCTGCAGATCGTCGAAGGCAAGCCCATGGAAACCGGCAAGGTCACGGCCGCGCTGAACGCCGGCGACATGGCGAAGCGCATCGCCGCCGAAGGCAAGGTGGCCGTGTACGGCGTGTACTTCGACACCGGCAAGACGGCCGTCAAGCCGGAATCGAAAGAGGCGCTGGCCGAGATGGCCAGGCTGCTGCAGCAGGACACGAACCTGAAGGTGCACATCGTCGGCCATACCGACAACCAGGGTTCGCCGGCGCACAACATGGAGCTGTCGCAGAAGCGCGCCGAGTCCGTCGTGAAGACGCTGGCGACGGACTACAAGGTCGATGCGAAGCGGCTGAGTGCAAAGGGCGTCGGTTCGTACGCACCCGTCGCCTCGAACGATGCCGAACCGGGGCGCGAGAAGAACCGGCGTGTGGAGCTGGTGAAACAATAATTGCAGTCGAGTCCGTGTTGCCGGACCATGGCCCGGCAACACGAGCGCATCAGCCGCACTGCTGTGCCGTTCAAACGCCGCGCCCGCCGGGAATCGCGGATAATCCGGCCACCGGCCACCGGCCACCGGCCACCGGCCACCGGCCACCGGCCACCGGTCACCACTGGCCACATCGGGCATTCCATGGAACTGCAATTTCTCGGCACCTCATCGGGCACTCCCACGAAAACGCGCAACGTGGCGGGCGTGGCGCTGCGCTCGGCGGATGGCTGGGTGCTCGTCGATTGCGGGGAGGGCACGCAGCACCGGATCCTGCACACGAACCTGTCGCCGCACGACCTGCGCGCCATCTTCATCACGCACCTCCATGGCGACCATTGCTATGGCTTGCCGGGATTGCTGGCCAGCGCCGGGCTGCTGAACCGCACCGCGCCGCTCGCCATCGTCGGTCCGGCGCCGCTGGAGCGCTACGTGCGCGGCGTGATGGAGACCACGGCATTGCAGCTGCCCTATCCGGTCGAGTTCATCGACGTGATGGACGCCGGCCGCGCCGGCCTGTTGTCGGATCTGGCCGTGACCGCGACCTCGCTGTCGCACCGTATGCCGTCGTTCGCGTACGGGTTCACCGAGAAGACCGTCGAACGCAAGCTCGATGCCGGCAAGCTGGCCGCCGCCGGCGTGCCGCGCGGGCCGCTGTGGGGCGAACTGCAGTCCGGAACGGATGTGACGCTGGCCGATGGCCGCATGGTGCGGTCGGTGGACGTGCTGCAGCCACCGCGCCGCCCGCGCCGCATCGTCGTCGCGGGCGACAACGATACGCCCGGCCTGCTGGCCGATTCCATACGCGACGCCCATGTGCTGGTGCACGAAGCCACGTATACGGAAGCGGTGCTGGAAAAAGTGGGGCCGGGCCCGCAACACAGTTCCGCCTTGCGCGTGGCCCGGTTCGCCCGCGAGGCGGCCCTCCCGAACCTGGTGCTGACGCACTTCAGCCCGCGCTACCAGGACCGGGGTGACGCGCTTGGCGGCGTGGCGACCCTGGCCGATATCGGGGCCGAAGCGCGAACCGCATACGCCGGAAACCTGTTCCTGGCGCGCGACCTGGCGCGCTACGCATTGGACAAGGCGGGAATGCTGTGGCAATTGCCGTGCCCTGAGGCATAATGCCGGCTCAACTTCCACGCCACCATGCCGCCCAACCTCCAAGCCCGCTACAGCGTCATCGCTTCCTACCTGCTCATCGCCCTGTTCCTGCTGCTCGTGCTGAAGAACGGCCTGCTGGGCGCCCTGTTTGCCGGCTTGCTGATGTTTTCGCTGATCCATGCGATCGCCCCGGCGCTGGGACGCCGCATCAGCGACGCGCGGGCCCGGATGGTGGCGGCGGCCGTCATCGGCGCGCTGCTGGTGGGCCTCATCGCGCTGGCGACGTGGGGGCTTGTCGTGCTGCTGCGGCTCGATGCCTACAGCGTCACGCACCTGTTCGTGCGCCTCGCCGACATCATCGACGCGTCGCGCGACCAGATTCCGCCTTGGATCAGCGAACACCTGCCGGTCGATGCCAATTCGCTGCGTGAAGCCGTCACGGCGTGGCTGCGCGAGCATGCAGGCGCGGCCCAGGCGGCCGGTGCCGAAGTGGGCAAGACGCTGACGCGCATCCTGCTCGGCATGGTGATCGGCCTGATGGCATCGCTGCACGACACCAACGAGGATGGCGCCCCGCACCGGCCGTTCATGGAAGCGCTGCTGCAGCGGGCCCGCTTCCTGTCCTGCGCCTTCCGCAACATCGTGTTCGCGCAGGTGTGGATCTCGGGGATCAACACCATCATCACGGCGATCTTCGTGTTCGTCGTGCTGCCGCTGGCCGGCGTGCACCTGCCGCTGTCGAAGACGGTGGTGGCGATCACGTTCCTGGCCGGCCTGCTGCCCGTGATCGGCAACCTGATTTCGAACACGGTGCTCGTTGTCGTCAGCCTGTCGCATTCGTTGCACGTGGCCGTGGCCGGACTGGCGTTCATGGTGGTCGTGCACAAGCTGGAATATTTCCTGAACGCCCGCATCATCGGCTCGCACATCAATGCGCGCGCCTGGGAACTGCTGGCGGCGATGCTGTTCGCCGAAGCCGTGTTCGGCGTGCCCGGCGTGATCGCCGCGCCCGTGTTCTACGCCTATATCAAGGATGAACTGCGGGCCCGCGAACTGATTTGAGCAACGCTACAATACGGGGATGACCAAGACCATTCTCCTCCAGCCCTATGACAAACCGGCCGGCGGCTTCGGTGCGCTGCACGGCACGGCCAAGGCGCTGATCGGCAATCCCGGCGCCCAGGCGCTGGCCACGCTGCCCCGGCTGAACCAGCCGCAGGGCGTCGACTGCCCCGGTTGCGCGTATCCAGATTCGCCGGACAGCAAGTCGGTCGACTTCTGCGAACAGGGCGCCTGGGCCATCGCCCATGAATCGGGCAAAGCGCGCGCCACGCCGGCATTCTTCGCCGCGAACACCGTCACCGCGCTGCGCGCCAGCGACCACTGGGAACTGGAGGCGGCGGGCCGCCTGACGGCGCCGATGCTGTATGACGCGGCCAGCGACACCTACCGCGAAATCGGTTGGGATGCCGCGTTCGCGCTGGCCGGCGGCGAACTGCGCGCGCTCGGCAACCCCGACCATGCGGTGTTCTACACGTCCGGCCGCAGCAGCAACGAGGCGGCATTCGCCTATCAATTGTTCGCGCGCGCATTCGGCACCAACAACCTGCCGGATTCATCGAACCTGTGCCACGAATCGTCCGGCATGGCGCTGACCGAATCGATCGGCGTGGGCAAGTCCACGGTCACGCGGGCCGATTTCGCCCATGCCCGGCTGATCATGAGCTTCGGCCACAATCCCGGCTCGAACCATCCGCGCATGCTGGGCGACCTGCGCGAGGCGAAGAAGCGCGGCTGCCGCATCATCATCTTCAACCCGCTGCGCGAACGGGGGCTGGAAGCGTTCGCCGACCCGCAATCGCCCGGCGAACTGCTGGGCGGTACCGGCACGCAGTTGGCCGATGCGTATTACCAGGTGCGCGTGGGCGGCGACCTGGCCGCCATCACCGGCATCGCCAGGGCGGTGGTGGAGGGCGGCGGCGTCGACCGGGAATTCATTGCCGCGCATACGGACGGCTTCGACGCCTTCCGTGACCTGGTCACGCGCCAGGCATGGCCGGATATCGAGGCGGCCAGCGGCCTGACCCGCGCGCAGATGGAGGAAGCGGCCGCCTACTACGTCGCGTCGCCGGCCACGGTCGCCGCCTGGTGCATGGGCCTCACGCAGAATGAGTTCGCCATCGAGACGATCCAGATGCTCGTCAACCTGATGCTCTTGCGCGGCAACGTGGGCAAGCCCGGCGCGGGGCTGATGCCCGTGCGCGGGCACTCGAACGTGCAGGGCGACCGCACCGTGGGCATCACCAGCCGGCCCAGGCCGGCCTGGCTGGCGGGCCTGGCGCGCGTGTTCGGCATCGCGCCGCCGGCCGCGCCGGGGCGCGATGCGATCGGCACGATCGACGGCCTGCTGGACGGAACGGTGCAAGCCTTCGTGGCGCTGGGCGGCAACTTCGCCGTGGCCGCGCCGGACACGCCCCGCGTGCTGGAGGCGCTGTCGCGCACGCGGCTGACGGTGCACGTGGCCACCAAGCTCAATCGCACCCACCTGTATCCCGGCAGGACGGGGCTGCTGCTGCCGTGCCTTGGCCGCACGGAGCTCGACATGCAGCCCACCGGTGCGCAATTCGTCAGCGTCGAGGACACGGCGTCGATGGTGCATGCGTCGATGGGGCGCAACCGCCCGGCCAGCGACCTGCTGCGCTCGGAGCCGTTCATCGTC
The DNA here is from genome assembly GCF_055502675.1 of Pseudoduganella sp. jia 12. NCBI lineage: Bacteria > Pseudomonadati > Pseudomonadota > Betaproteobacteria > Burkholderiales > Oxalobacteraceae > Pseudoduganella > Pseudoduganella sp. jia 12. The sequence continues at coordinate 582,287 of NZ_JBUXKP010000004.1, read as the reverse complement.
AGCCAGCTGGCGCGGCACACGCTGGAAGGATCGGCATCGAAGCCGGCGATCGACTGGGAAACCATCGGCACCGACTACGACGCCACGCGCGCGCTGATCGAACGCGTGGCCGAAGGCGCCGTCGAGGGGTTCACGGCTTACAACGACCAGATCCGGCGCGAAAAAGGTTTTCAGCTGCCCAACAGCGCCGGGCGGCGCGCGTGGCACACGGCGACCGGCAAGGCCCGCTTCATCGGCCACGCGCTTCCGGTGGATACCATCATGGCCCGCGCCCGCGCGCGATACGGCGACGGGGTGCTGTGCCTGGCGACGATCCGCGCGCACCGGCAGTACAACACGACCGTCTACCGCGATCCGAAAGGGGAAGTGGACCGCTACCGTGGCGTGCACGGCACGCGGCAGGTGCTCTTCGTTGGCCGCGCCACGCTGGACAGGCTGGGCCTCGCGGATGGCGACACCGTGCGCGTGCGCGCCGCGGCGCCGGACGGCATCGAACGCTGCGTGGATGGGATGCGGCTCGTGGCAACCGATACACAAGGGGAAGACGTGTTCGGCTATTTCCCGGAACTGACGCCCCTGCTGTCGCCCGCGCTGGTGGCGCGCGGCTCGCACACGCCGGCGTTCAAGCAGATTCCGGTTCTGCTGGAACGGCGCGAACGGCCGGAGCGCGCGGGCTGATCAGGACAGGCGGCGCAGCCGCCGCGCCTCGAACGCCTTGTCGAAGAACGTGGAGAGCATCTGTTCCAGGCGTTCCGGCGTGAGCTGGGCGCACGGGACCGTGCCGGTTTCCTTGCCCGAGCCGTCGCGCGCGTGGCGGTCGAACGCGCTTTCCCATTCCAGCAGGCACGTGCTTTCCAGCGCGGTGAACGTGAGCGTGCAGGCATCGCGGCCCGCGTGCGCGGCCAGCCGGTTCTTGTCCGGCACGAACGTCAGGCGCACGAAATCGTTCCAGCCGTCGTTGCCTTCCTCGATCTTGCCGTCATAGTCGTGCTCATACATCTGCTTGCGCATCGCGGCCAGCTGCGGGCGGATCACGTTCTCGAGCGTGCCGCGGTACTGTTCGCGAAAGTCGAGCCGGGCCTGGTGCGCGGCCTGTTCCTGCGCTGCCTGCTGGGCGGCTGCCACATCGGCCTCGTGCTTGATCGCGGCTTTGGAAAAGATGGACATCGGTGAGTTGGTGTCAAAAACACCAGTGTACACGGGCCGCCCTGCAAACGATGCGCACGCATGGCCGGTGCGGGACATCGGGCGGCTTTCATGCTACTATTGGTTTTAAGCAACATCATTTCTCATCGCAGCCCGGTCCCTGCTGCCCTATTGCAACCGCACGCGTTGCACTTCTGCTGATATCTATATGAAACTATCCGACTTCAAAATTGGCGTTCGCTTGGCCATGCTTGCCGGCTTTTTCCTGCTGACGGTGCTCCTTGTGGGATTCACGGGCTGGAACGCGCTGCGCGACATGAATACCCGGAATGCCGCCGGCTTTACCGAAGCGAGCGGCCTGATGCGTGCCGTGGACGGGGCCCGTTCCGCGCAGGTCGATTTCAAGATCCAGGTGCAGGAGTGGAAGAATATCCTGCTGCGGGGCCAGGATCCGGCGCAACTGGACAAGTACACCAAGGCGTTTACCGCCAGCGGCGCGGCCACGGCCGGCAAGCTGGACGAACTGAAGGGCACGATGGTCACGCTGGGGATGGAGACGGCCGCCGTCGACGAGGCGCTGCGGCTGCATGGGGAACTGGGCCGGCGTTACCTGGACGCGCTGCGGCAGTTCGACGGTGCCGATCCGGCGGGCGCGCAGAAGGTCGACACGCTGGTGCGCGGCATGGACCGCGACGCCACCGAGCGCATCGACGCCATCGTCGAAACGATTCGCAAGGAAGCGGCAAGCCGTATCGAAGCCGTGGAAGCGCGCAATGCCGAGGTTTACCGCAACTCCGTGCTGACCTTGCTGGCGCTGCTGGTGGCCGCCGTGGCGATCGGCGCGCTCATCGTCATGTTGCTGATCCGCGGCATCACCGTGCCGCTGTCGCACGCGCTCGGCATTGCCAGGGATGTCGCCGCCGGCGACCTGCGCCACGACGTGCGCAGCACCCGCGCCGACGAGATCGGCGACCTGCTGCGCGCCCTGGGCACGATGAGCGGCAACCTGTCGCGCATCGTGGCGCAGGTGCGCAGCGGTACGCAAGCCATCGCGGTAGCGTCCGAGCAGATTGCCACCGGCAATGCCGACCTGTCGGCCCGCACCGAGTCGCAGGCCGGCTCGCTGGAGGAAACGGCGGCATCGATGACGGAGTTGACCGGCACCGTACGCCAGAACCGCGACAATGCCGAAGCGGCCGCGGGGCTGGCAGGCAAGGCCACCGACGTGTCCACGCGCGGCAGCGACACCGTGGCCGAAGTGGTGCGCACGATGAGACGATCAACGGCACGTCGGCGAAGATCGCCGACATCATCGGCGTCATCGACGGCATTGCGTTCCAGACCAATATCCTGGCGCTGAACGCCGCCGTCGAAGCGGCCCGGGCGGGCGAGCAGGGCCGGGGCTTCGCCGTGGTTGCAAGCGAAGTGCGTGGCCTGGCACAGCGCTCGGCCGTGGCGGCCCAGGAAATCCGCAACTTGATCACGGCTTCCGTCGCGGAAGTGGAAGCGGGCCGCGCGCTGGTCGACCGCGCCGGCGCCACGATGCGCGAAGTGCTGGACAGCGTGGAGCAGGTGGCCGCGGTGGTGCAGCAGATTTCGATGGCCAGCGGCGAACAGCAGCAGGGGATCGAACAGATCGACGAGGCGATCGCGCACATCGACACCACGACCCAGCAGAATGCCGCACTGGTCGAGCAGGCCGCCGCTGCAGCCGAGTCGCTGCGCGAGCAGGCGCGCCAGCTCGATGCATCGGTGTCCGTGTTCAAGCTGCGCGCGGCCTGACCCGGGGGGGCTGCCTGCACGGCGCGATGCGCGGCCCGTGCTGTACAGCCGGGCTTTGCCGCCTGCGATAACGGGCGCTTCCAGTGTCTGAGCCACGTTCCGTGAGCGACCCTGCCTGGCTGCCTGGCTGCCTGGCTGCCCGGGGATCCGGTGCCGGATTTCACGGCCCGCTCCAGCAATGCCGAACACTTCCACTTCGACACCGTGGCCGGCCGCTGCGTGATGTCGACCTTCTCCGGCAGCGCGGCGGTGAAACCGGCCGCGCCTCAATGCCCACGTCATGGCGCGGCAGGTACCGACTCGCGGCGCCGTGGTGTTCTCCTGCTCGCTGCTGCACGAAGCCGACCGGTCACGCGAGCCGGCATTTCGCCTTCCTGCCATTCCTGTACGACGACGCGGCCGTGCCGATCCGCCAGCGCAATGAGCAGACACTGTCTCCAGACGGCGCCTGGCGACCTGCGCGGCCGTTGCATTGCTTATTCCGATTGGCTAAAGTATCGGCAAGAAGTCAACAACAAGCAGTTTCCATCGACAATCACGACCGCCGGCCGGAGTCACCGCGGCGGCGGGTTGCGCCACGGCGCAACGGAAGAGAGGCACATGACAATACATGGACGAGCCGCCGTGGTGACCGGCGCCGCCCGCCGTCTCGGCCGCGCTGCCCGCAAGGGGGCGTGCTGATGCCGGCGCTGGCGACAATCGTGGCGGCCGCGGCCGGCCTGGCCGTACCCGCCATGGCGGGCGGGCTCGCGCTGTTCACGCGGCACGTGGAGCGCAAGGTCGAGGCGGCGCTGCCGCCGCAAGGCATTTTCGTCGACGTGCCCGGCGCCCGCCTGCATGTGCGCGAGCAGGGCCGCGGGCCGGCGCTGCTGATGATCCACGGCCTGGGCGGGCACATGTCGCACTTTACCTACGAGGTGGCGCGGCAACTGGCCCATCACCACCGCGTGGTGACGGTGGACCGGCCCGGTTCCGGCTATTCGATGCGCCCGCCCGGCACGGCGGCGGGGTTGCGCGAACAGGCCGCCGCGCTGGCCGCGCTGATCGACCGGCTGGAACTGGAGCAGCCGCTCCTCGTCGGGCATTCGTACGGCGGCGCCGTGGCGCTGGCGCTGGCGCTCGATCACCCGGAGCGCGTCGCCGGCCTGTCCCTGCTGGCTCCCCTGACGCACCTTCCCGATGAAACGCCGGCCGCATTCCGCGTCCTCGAGTCGCGTTCGCCGCTGATGCGCCGGTTGATGGCGTGGACGGTGGCCACCCCGGGCGCGATCGCGCGCGGCGGCGCCGTCCTGGAACAGGTTTTTGCGCCGGACCCCGTGCCCCATGACTTTGCCACGCGTGGCGGCGGTTTGCTCGGCCTGAGGCCGGGCCAGTTCCTCGCGGCCTCGGAGGATATGGGAGCGCTAGCCGGGCAGTTGCCGGGCTACAGCAGCCAGTACGGTGAATTGCGCATGCCGGTGGCCGTGCTGTTCGGGCGCCAGGACCGCATCCTGTCATGGCGCGAACAGGGCGAGGCGCTGGCCTGCAAGGTGCCGCATGCGGTGCTGGAAGTGGTGGAGGGCGGGCACATGCTGCCCGTGGCGCAACCCGACCTGACGGTGCAGTTCATCCGGAGCGCGGCGGCCCGTTGACGCTTGCGGGATTGTTCACGGAAGGTGCTGGCATTGCTGTCTGCCGGGAATGCCGTGGCGACGATGTTGCGGGCGGAGGAATGGACAGCGTGGACAGCGTGGACTACGGTAAAGCGGGGATGTAAAGCAGGATGCAGACAGGGCGCTGCGCGGTTTACCTGGAAAACGCACGCAGCGCCTTGATCGGGGTAGCCGATGTCGGAAGCAGCCGATTCACGTGTAAATCAACGCAAGTCACTGTAAAAATTTCCGACAGTCGCACCGTGCAAAGCTGCCGGCCGAAGCCGGCAGCCTCGCATTAACGCTGCTTGCGGCGGCGCAGTGCAGCCAGCGTCAGCATGCCGGCGCCCAGCATCAGGTAGGTGCTTGGTTCCGGAACCGGCGACGTCATGCCGTAGAAGTTGCCCGTGCCGACAACGTGGTTTGGCTCGCCCGGGTACGGTTGCGTGAAGCTGGCGGAGAACGCCAGGTCGGAACCGTCGATCTGCGCGTTGGTGTCGAAGTAGGCAGCAGCGACGCCACCCACGACGTCCAGCTGGCCCAGGCCGCTCAGGTTAGGTGGCATCATCGAGTTCGTGGTGCCCAGCAGCGTGGCGCCGTTGTACTCGTGACCGGCCAGGCTCAGCCAGAGCGTGCCCACGCCGGTGTTGCCGGCGTTTACCGTCAGCGGATCGTACGGGTTGATCGTCGACGGGCCGTCGTTAACATAGATGTTGACGAAGCCGCCCGTGTAGTTCGTGGTGGCGCCGGTGCCGCCCGTGGTCGGGGTGTAGCCGCCGAACACGATCGTCAGTTCGCAGCCTGCGCAGAATTGTGCCTGGCCCGTGCCGTTCATGGTCGACACGACGCCGTAGCCGCCCACCGTGCCGTTGGCATCGATGATCTGGTGCATCTGCACGGACGACGAAGCGAAGTCCAGCGCGTACTCAGGATCCCACGTCACGCCGCCCACGGTCTGCGGTGCAGCGACTGCCGCGCCCATCGTTGCCACTGCCATTGCCACGCCGAGTACTGCTTTTTTGATTTGGTTCACTATTAGCTCCAGGTTTGATTAGGTTGCACTTTAGGTGCTCTTTCAGAATAGGCTCTTGTTATTCTTGTTGTGGATATCTATAAGCAAATAGTGTGCCTTACCTCAACCGTTATCGTTAAGCGGTTGATTTTAATCATAATCTTGTTGGCGATGCCATGGTAAGGGGCTGTCGCGCTCGCTCAACTGTAAAATTTTCCGACAGTTGAGTCGCCGTGAAAGTGGCCTAAAAGCACGCATTTGCTGTCTTCTTGTTTTCTTCGTGCATCATCTTTTTCAATATTGAAATAAAAATATCTGGTAAGAAATGGTGGATCGTTTCACAAATTGAAAGAATGCGACATCCGCCCTAGAATGGCCGATCGTTCACTCATGAATAAAATCAGATGAAACCGGAAATCCTCGTGATGGCGGCAAGTCCGTCGGCGTCCGTGATGGCGCAACTGGAACAGCACTTCACTTGCCATCACGTGTGGAAGGCGCCGGCCGGAGAGCGCGCCGCTTTCATCGACGGCGTTGCCGCCACCGTGCGCGGCGTGGCGACGACCGGCATGGCGGGCATCGGCGCGGCGCTGGCCGGGCGACTGCCATTGCTCGAGATCGTGGCCGTCAACGGTATCGGTGTCGACGCGGTGGATTTCGCCGCGCTGCGCCCGCGCGGCATCCGCGTGACGAACACGCCCGGCGTGCTGACGGACGACGTGGCGGACCTGGCGGTGGCGCTGCTGCTGTCGGCATCGCGGCGTATCCCCATGCTGGATACGTACGTGCGCGCCGGCCAATGGCAGGCTGGCGTGCCGGTAAAGCCGGCGCGCGCAGTGCGCGGCAAGGTCGCCGGCATCTATGGATTCGGGCGTATCGGCCAGGCCGTCGCGGCGCGGCTGGCTGCGTTCGGACTGCAGTTGCGCTACTGGCAGCCGAACGCGAAGGCGGGCGTCGACGTGCCGCGCGCCGCATCGCTGCTCGACCTGGCGCACGGCAGCGACTACCTGGTCGTCTGCGCGCCGGGCGGCGCCGCCACGAAGGGAACGGTGGACGCGGCCGTGCTGGAAGCGCTGGGGCCGGACGGCACGCTGGTGAACATTGCGCGCGGTTCGCTGGTCGACGAACCCGCGCTGATCGCCGCGCTGTCCGACGGGCGGCTGGGCGCCGCGGCGCTGGATGTCTTCGCCGACGAACCGTCCGTGCCCGCCGCGCTCACCGCGCTGCCGAACGTGGTGCTTACGCCGCACGTGGGCAGCCTCACCGTGGAAACGCGGCATGCGATGGGCCAGCTGGTGGTCGACAACCTGCTGGCGCATTTCAGCGGCCAGCCGTTGCTGACGCCGGTGGAGTGACGCCCTGGGAACAGGGAATGGACCGGAACGCCGGAACGCCCTGTTTCGAGGAAAGGTAGTCCCAGGTTACTTGTTTCCTTGAAACAGGGGTACGTCCCCTGTTTTCCTCAGTGGCAACTACTGCTTACCCGGATCCTTCAGATCGGTGAACTTGTCGAACTCGATGTTGTACACCTCGTTGCCGACCTTCTTTACTTCACGCACATAGACAGTCTGGACGATGTCGCGCGTGGCGGGATCGATGGCGATCGGGCCGCGCGGGCTGTTCAGCTTCATCGTCTTCAGCACGGCCATCGCCTTGTCGCCGTCGATCTTCCCGTTCAATTTGCGTGACACGTCGTAGATCGCGGCCATGCCGTCGTAGGCGGCCACCGCCATGAAGTTTGGCCGTCCGCCCTTCGGGTTGGCGGCGGCATAGCTCTTCAGGAATGCCTTGTTCTCGGGCGAGTCGTGCGCGGCGGAGTAGTGGAACGTGGTGATCACGCCCAGTGTCGCGTCGCCCATCGCCGGCAGCACGTGGTCGTCGGTCAGGTCGCCGGTGGCGATCACCTTGATGCCGGCCGCGGCGAGCCCGCGTTCCCGGTAGCCCTTCATGAAGGCGATGCTTTGCTCGCCGGCCGGCACGAACACGAAGATCGCGTCCGGCTTCGCATCCTTGATGCGCTGGATGAACGGTGCGAATTCCGGATTGCGCAGCGGTATGCGGATCGATTCAGTCACCTTGCCGCCGGCGCCTTCCAGTGTCTTCCTGAACGCCGCTTCGGCATCGAGGCCGGGGCCATAGTCCGCCACCAGCGTGACCACCTTGTTCAACTTGTTCTTCGCCGCCCAGGTGCCCATCGGCGCCGAGATCTGCGGCAGCGTCATCGAGAAACGTGCGATGTAGTTCGACTTCGTCGTGATCGCCGACGTGGCCGCGTTCATGATGATCATCGGCTTTTTCGCCTGCTGCGCGATGGGCGCCACGGCCAGCGCTTCCGGCGTGAGGCCGAACCCTGCCAGGAAATCGACCTTGTCGCGCACCACCAGCTCCTGCGCCAGGCGTTTCGCGATTTCCGGCGAAGGCCCGGTGGTGTCCTTGAGGATCAGCTGGATCTTCTTGCCGGCCACCGTGTCGCCATGCTGCGCCATATACGCCTTGATACCGCCTTCCATCTGCTTGCCGTAGTCGGCGAAGGGGCCGGAAAACGCGGCGATCACGCCGACCTTGATCGTGTCCTGCGCCTGGGCCGTTGGCAGGGCGAACAGCTGTGCGCCGGCCAGCACGGCGGCAATCGTGTATTGCATGGTTTGTCTCCTTCGTTATGGGCACCGCGCCAATCATCAGGCTCCTTGAGATTCTTGACAAGGCCCGGCAACGGCCATAGTATCGGTTCATCGTTCGATAGGCAATCGATTGTTCGATTATCGAGCGACCATATAACTAGAGGAGACAGCATGGACAACACGACTGGCGAACGGGCGCGCGGCGGCGCCGTGGGGATGGCGGTAGCGGGCGCGCTGGCGCTGCTGGCCGCGGGCGCGGCGCATGCGCAAAGCAACGTCACGATCTACGGCATCATCGACACGGCGGTGGCGCACGTGGACAACACCAATGCGAACGGCGATTCGGTCACGCGGATGGCATCGCTGACGGGATCGTTCCCGTCGCGTATCGGCTTTCGCGGCACGGAAGACCTGGGTGGCGGCCTGTCCGCGATCTTCACGCTGGAAAGCGGTTTCGGCCCGGATACCGGCGCGATGGGGCAGGGCAACCGCCTGTTCGGCCGTGCCGCGAACGTGGGCCTGAAGGGGAAATGGGGCACGCTCACGCTGGGCCGCCAGGTCAACATGACCTACATCGCCGGCCTGAAGGCGGACGTACTGGGCCCGAACCTGTTCGCCATCGGCAGCATCGACCCGTACCTGCCGAACGCGCGCAGCGACAACGCGATCGGCTACCTGGGCAACTTCGACGGCATCGTGGCCGGCGCCACTTACAGCTTCGGGCGCGACACGTCGTCGTCCGGCGGGCCGGCCGCCACCGGCTGCGCGGGCGAGTCGCCGGCCGATTCGAAAGCCTGCCGCCAGGTCACGGCGCTGCTGGGCTATGAAGTCAAGGCGTTCGGCATCAACGCGTCGTTCGACAAGCTGTACGGGAACACCGGCGCGGCCGGCGGGCTGACGAGCAGCAGCAATTTCGACCGGCGCGTGACCGTGAACGGCTACTGGATGCTGGGCGGCACGAAGCTGGGCGCCGGCGTCATCGACCGCAAGACCGATGCCGCCACGGGCATCACCGAATCGACGCTGGCCTACCTGGGCGTGAGCCACCCGGTCACGCCGCTGCTCACGTTCGACGCGCAGGTGGCGCGCAAGAACACGAAGCACAGCGGCGACGATACCGACATGGCGGTGGCGAGGCTGACCTACTACCTGTCGACCCGCACCGCCGTCTATGGCGCGCTGGGATTGATGGAAAACGACGGCGCCGCCGCCATCGCGCTGGACGCCGGCGGCACCGCGGGCGCGGGCAAGCCGCAGCGAGGCGTCATGGCCGGCATTCGCCACCATTTCTAAACGCGCTGACAATGCTCGAGTCCGTGTCCCCGTGCCAGGCAGCCGGACTATAGTCCGGCAACACGAGCTGAGCGGGAGTTACGGCAGCAGCACCGCCAGCTCCCGCGCACCCTGCTGGAGCACGGGCAGGAACTGCTCCTCCATTTGCCGGGCGCTGACGCGGCCGGCCTGGGCGCCGACGTTCAGGGCGGCAAGGACGGTGCCGGAGGCGCCGCGTACGGGCACGGCGATCGACCGCAGGCCGACCTCGAGTTCCTCGTTGTTGATCGCGTAGCCCTGCTCGCGCACCTGGGCCAGCGCGGCGCGCAGCTGTTTCTGCGTGGTGATCGTGTGCTCGGTCAGGGGCTTGAAGCGCACCTTGTCGAGGTAGGCCTGCAGGTCGGCCTCCGGCAGGTGGGCGAGCATCGCACGGCCCAGCGACGTGCAGTAGGCGGGCAGCCGGCTGCCGGTGTTCAGCGCCACGGACATCACCCGCGAAGTGGCGGAGCGGGCCACGTACAGCACCTCGTTATCGTCCAGCACCGCCAGCGAGCACGATTCGTTCAGCGTGCGGCTGATCCCGTTCAGGTAAGGCTGGGCGGAGACGGTGAGCGGCGTCGACGACAGGTAGGAATAGCCGAGCGTCAGCACCTTCGGCCGGAGCGAGTAGTTGTTGACGTCGGAGTCGGCATAGCCGAGCTGCTTGAGCGTGTACAGGCAGCGGCTGACGGCGGCGCGGGGAATGCCGGTCTTCTGGCTGATCTGCGCGATCGTCAGGCTGCGGCGCGAATCGGAAAACGCCTGCAGCACGGCGAGGCCGCGTGCCAGCGACGTCATGAAGCTGGGATCGGCCAGCGCCTCGATCTGTTCGGCGATCGTGGGTTCGCGTTCCGCCTGGGCGGGCTTGTTGGTGGTTGTCGTCATCGCAGTCTCTTTCGAAGTGGACGGATTTTACTGGAACCCTCCTGTCCTGCCGACTTTTTTCCTTGACCTTCGCAGGCACCGGTGCGACACTGAGGATGTTCGATTAACAGATTATAGTTCGATTATCGAACATTTGCTTTGAAAGGGATATCTCGTGATTGACAAGACTATCGACACCATGGCGCAGGCCGTGGCCGGCATCCATGATGGCGCGACCGTCATGATCGGCGGCTTCGGCAATGCCGGCATGCCGGCGGCGCTGATCGACGCGCTGATCGCGCAGGGCGCGCGCGACCTCACCATCGTCAACAACAATGCCGGCAACGGCGAAACGGGCCTCGCCGCGCTGCTGAAGGCCAGGCGGGTAAGGAAGATCATCTGCTCGTTCCCGCGCCAGGCGGATTCGCAGGTGTTCGACGCGCTGTACCGCGCCGGCGAAATCGAGCTGGAACTCACGCCGCAGGGCAACCTGGCCGAGCGCATCCGCGCCGCCGGCGCCGGCATCGGCGGCTTCTTCTCGCCCACCGGCTACGGCACGCTGCTGGCCGAAGGCAAGGAAACCCGCACCATCAACGGCAAGCACTACGTGCTCGAATCGCCGATCCATGCCGATTTCGCGCTGATCAAGGCGCTGCACGGCGACCGCTGGGGCAATCTCGTCTACCGCAAGACTGCGCGCAACTTCGGTCCGATCATGGCCACCGCCGCGAAAGTCACCATCGCGCAGGTCACGCGCATCGTCGAACTGGGCGAACTCGACCCAGAGCACATCGTCACCCCGGGCATCTTCGTGCAGCGGGTGGTACAGGAGGACGCACAATGACAATCCAGAAAATGAGCCGCGCTCAGTTTCAATCCATGAACATTTGTGTCGCGCCTCATGGCACCGAACAGAAATCCGTACGGGAGAGTGTCCAATGACTATCCAGAAGATGACGCGCGATCAAATGGCGAAACGCGTCGCGCAGGACATCCATGAAGGCGCCTACGTCAACCTCGGCATCGGCCTGCCCACGATGGTGGCGAATTACCTGCCGGCCGACCGCGAGATCTTCCTGCACAGCGAGAACGGCCTGCTGGGCATGGGCCCGGCACCGGCGCCCGGCGAGGAAGACGAAGACCTCATCAACGCCGGCAAGCAGCCGGTCACCCTGCTGACGGGCGGCGCCTATTTCCACCATGGCGACTCGTTCGCGATGATGCGCGGCGGCCACCTCGACATCTGCGTGCTGGGCGCGTTCCAGGTATCCGCCACGGGCGACCTGGCCAACTGGCACACCGGCGCGCCGGATGCGATTCCCGCGGTCGGCGGTGCGATGGACCTCGCGATCGGCGCCCGCCAGGTATTCGTGATGACCGACCACCAGACCAAGTCCGGCGAAAGCAAGATCGTCGAGCAGTGCAGCTACCCGCTGACCGGCATCGGCTGCGTCAACCGCATCTACACCGACCTCGCCGTGATCGACGTGACGTCGGACGGCCTCGTCGTGCGCGAGATGGTCGAAGGCCTGACGTTCGACGAACTGCAAGGCCGCACGGCGGCACCCCTGATCCCCGGTTTCAAGGAGCATTCGAAATGACCGAAGCATTCATCTGCGACGCGATCCGCACGCCGATCGGCCGCTACGGCGGCGCGCTGAAGGACCTGCGTGCCGACGACCTGGGCGCGCTGCCGCTGGCCGAACTGGTGCGCCGCAATCCCACCGTGGACTGGGAAGCCATCGACGACGTGATCTACGGCTGCGCCAACCAGGCCGGCGAAGACAACCGCAACGTGGCGCGCATGTCCACGCTGCTGGCTGGCCTGCCGCAGCGCGTGCCCGGCAGCACCGTCAACCGCCTGTGTGGCTCGGGCATGGATGCCGTGGGCCTCGCCGCCCGCTCGATCCGGTCCGGCGACACGGCGCTGATGATCGCCGGCGGCGTCGAATCGATGACCCGCGCGCCGTTCGTGATGGGCAAGGCCGACAGCGCCTTCTCGCGCAACGCGCAGATCTACGACACGACGATCGGCTGGCGCTTCCCGAACCCGCTGATGAAGAAGCTGTACGGCACCGACTCGATGCCGGAAACGGCCGAAAACGTCGCCGACGATTTCAGGATCAGCCGCGAAGACCAGGACCGCTTCGCGCTGGCCAGCCAGCAGCGCGTGGCCGCCGCCCAGGCGGCGGGGTATTTCGATGCCGAGATCATGCCGGTGACGATCCCCGTCAAGAAAGGCGAACCGGTCGTGTTCAGCCGGGACGAGCATCCGCGCGCCACCACCATGGAAGCGCTGGCGAAACTGAAGGGCGTCGTGCGCCCGGACGGTACCGTCACCGCCGGCAACGCGTCCGGCGTCAACGACGGTGCCTGCGCGCTGCTGCTGGCCAACGAACAATCGGCAGCGGCGCACGGCCTCGTGCCGAAGGCCCGCATCGTCGGCATGGCCACGGCCGGCGTGGCGCCCCGCGTGATGGGCATCGGCCCGGCACCGGCCACGCAAAAGCTGCTGGCGAACCTGGGCATGACGCTCGACCAGTTCGACATCATCGAACTGAACGAAGCGTTCGCGTCGCAGGGCATCGCCGTGCTGCGCGAACTGGGCCTGTCGCAGGACGATCCCCGCGTCAACCCGTGGGGCGGCGCGATCGCGCTGGGCCACCCGCTCGGCATGAGCGGCGCGCGCCTCGTCACCACGGCGGTGAACCAGCTGCACCGTGGCGGCGGCAGGTTTGCATTGTGTACCATGTGCATCGGCGTGGGGCAGGGCATCGCCATCGTGATCGAACGGGTGTGATGCGCATGTAGGCACACGGTAATACAGGCAATGCGGCCAGCCGACAAAGAGCGGCGGCCGCATCGGGTCTTGAAATTTGGATCTTGGAGAATCGAGGAGACAACCATGGATTTCCATCCGGAGTACCCCAACGGAGGCCGGCGATGATCGGCGTCCTGTTCGACGGCGTGGCGTACGGCAGCCTGCTGTTCATGATCAGCGTCGGCCTGTCGGTCACGATGGGCATGATGAACTTCATCAACCTGGCCCACGGCGCGTTCGCGATGCTGGGCGGGTACGTATGCGTGATGCTCCTCGATCGCGCCGGCGTACCGTTCCTCGCCACGTTGCCGCTGGCCTTCCTGGCATCGGCATTCGTCGGCTTCGTTCTCGAACGCACGCTGTACCGCCGCCTGTACAAGGCCAGCCACCTCGACCAGGTGCTGTTCTCGATCGGCCTCACGTTCATGGCGGTGGCCGGCGCCACGTACTTCTTCGGCCCCACCCAGCAACCAGTCAGCCTGCCCGACTGGCTGCGCGGGCAGGTGTCGCTGTTCGGCCTGGAAGTGGGCAGCTACCGGCTGTTCCTCATCGGCGTCGTCATCGTCGTCACCGCGCTGCTTGGCCTCCTGATCGAGCGCACCCGGTTCGGCGCGCAGATCCGCGCATCCGTCGACAACCACACGGCCTCCGAAGGCCTCGGCATCAACGTAAGCCGCGTGTTCAGCCTCACGTTCGCGCTGGGTTCCGGCCTGGCCGGGCTGGGCGGCGGCCTCGGCATCGACGTGCTGGGGCTCGATCCCAGCTTCCCCGTCAAGTACATGGTGTATTTCCTGCTGGTCGTCGCCGTCGGCGGCGCGGGCACGATCACCGGCCCGCTGCTGGCCGCCATCGTGCTGGGCGTGTTCGACGTGGCCGGCAAATACTATGTGCCGGAAGTAGGGGCATTCGTCATCTATGCATTGATGGTCGTGCTGTTGCTGGCGTTCCCCGCCGGCCTGGTAAGGAGGAAGGCATGAACGCGTTGTCGAAAGCCGAAGTGGTCGTGGATGCGCCGGTGCGCGCCGCGGCGCCGTCTCCCATCCCGCGTCTGCCGGATGGCCGCTGGCATCCGCTGGAAATCGTGTTCTGGCTGCTGCCGGTGGCCAGCTGGTTCCTGTTCCCGCAATACCTGGTGCTGACCAGCCAGATCATGATCGTGGGCCTGTTCGCGCTGTCGCTGGATTTGATCCTCGGCTACGCGGGCATCGTGTCGCTGGGACATGCGGCATTCTTCGGGCTCGGCGCCTACACGGCCGGCCTGCTGTCCGTGCATGGGTGGGGCGAGCCGATCACGGGCCTGCTGGCCGGCGCGGTGGTGGCCGGCATCTTCGGCTGGGTCGTCAGCTTCCTCGTCGTGCGCGGCCAGGACCTGACCCGGCTGATGGTTACGCTGGGCATCGGGCTGATGCTGTTCGAGGCCGCTAACAAGGCCTCCTGGCTGACGGGCGGTGTCGATGGCCTGTCCGGCATGATGGTGGGGAACCTGCTGGGCGTGTTCGAGTTCGACCTCGAAGGCAAGACCGGTTTTGTGTACAGCTATGTCGTGCTGTTCCTCGTGTTCCTCGTGCTGCGGCGCCTCGTGGCTTCGCCGTTCGGGCTGGGCCTGCGGGGAATCCGCGAAGGCGGGCGCCGCATGCCGGCCATCGGCGCGGATGTCGGCCGGCGGCTGCGCGCGGTCTTCACCGTGGGCGCCGTGGTCGCGGGCATTGCCGGCGCACTGCTGGCCCAGACCACGCAGTTCGTGGGCCTGGACATGCTGGGCTTCCCCCGCTCCGCGGAACTGCTGATCATGCTCGTGCTGGGCGGCACGGGGCGCCTGTACGGTGCGCTGATCGGCACGGCCGTGTTCATGATCGCGCAGGACAAGATCGCCGGCATCAACCCCACGTACTGGCAATTCTGGATCGGGCTGCTGCTGGTGTGCATCGTGCTGTTCGCCAAGGGCGGCATCGTCGGCGGCTGCGCCGCGTTCCTTGAACGCCTGCGCGAGCGCAAGGAGGTGAAATGATGGACACGACCCTGAAGACGGAAGGCCTGTCGAAGAGCTGGGGCGCGTTCAAGGCCAACAGCGACGTATCGCTGACGTTCACGCCCGGCGCCCGCCATGCGCTGATCGGCCCGAACGGCGCCGGCAAGACCACGTTCATCAACCTGCTCACGGGCGGCTTCGCGCCGACCAGCGGAAAAGTGTTCCTGGGCGGCGAAGACATCACCGCGCTGCCGCAGCACCAGCGCGTGAAACGGGGCATGACGCGCACGTTCCAGATCAACACGCTGTTCGCGGGGCTGACGGTCCTTGAATCGGTCGTGCTGGCGATCGGCGAGCGGCGCGGCCTGCAGAATGTGTGGTGGAAGACGGTGGCGCAGCACCATGACACGGTCGACGAGGCGATGGCGCTGCTGCAGTCGCTGCGCCTGGCCGACCAGGCCAACAGCGTCACGCGCAGCATGGCCTACGGCAAGCAGCGGCTGGTGGAAATCGCGCTGGCGCTGGCCACGCAACCGAAGATCCTGCTGCTGGACGAACCGGCCGCCGGCATTCCGCAGGCGGAAAGCCGTGAACTGTTCGAAGTGATTTCAAGCCTGCCGCGCGACGTGACGATCCTGTTCATCGAGCACGACATGGGGCTCGTGTTCAAGTTCGCCGAGCGGATCACGGTGCTGGTGGGCGGCAGGGTGCTGACGGAAGGGACGCCTGCGGAAATCGCCGCCGACCCGCGTGTGAAGGAAGTCTATCTGGGGGAGGGCGGCCATGACTGAACTGCTGGCGGTGGAACGGGTGACGGCCGGCTACGGCGAGTCCGTCGTGCTGGAGGACGTGTCGTTCGCGCTGCACGAAGGCGACAGCCTGGCACTGCTGGGCCGCAACGGCGTCGGCAAGACCAGCCTGCTCACCACGCTGATGGGCCTGACGCGGCTGCACAAGGGCGCGATCCGGTGGGCCGGCAAGGACATCGCCCGCGTGGCGCCGTATAAACGGGCGCGCGCCGGCCTCGGCTGGGTGCCGCAGGAGCGGCACATGTATCCGTCGCTGACAGTCGAGGAGCATCTCACCGTCGTCGCGCGGCCGGGCCGCTGGGACGTGAAGAAAATCTACGACGTCTTCCCGCGCCTGCAGGAACGGCGCACCAACATGGGCAACCAGCTGTCCGGCGGCGAGCAGCAGATGGTGGCGATTGCCCGCGCGCTGATGACGAACCCGCGCATGCTGCTGCTGGATGAACCGATGGAAGGGCTGGCGCCGATCATCGTGCAGGAACTGCTGGGTGTCATCCGCAAGCTGGTGCAGGACGAAGGCTTATCGGTGATCGTCGTCGAACAGCATGCGCGCTTGGCCCTGTCGCTGACGCAGCGGGCCATCGTGCTGGATCGCGGGTGCATCGTGCATGATTCGCACAGCCGCGAGCTGCTCGACGATGGCGCGAAGCTGGACCGGCTGGTGGCGGTGGCCTGATCAGCTCGTGTCCCCGTGCCAGGCAGCCGGGCTGTAGCCCGGCAACACGAGCTGAGTCATGGTTCACGCCGCATCCGGCCGGGCCAGCGGTGCGCGGCTCTGGTCGTTGTTCTCGAGGACGAGTTTGTCCAGCAGCCGCATGAACTGCGCCTGCTCGCGCTCCGTCAGCGGGGCGAGCAGGCGTTCGCGCAGCCGGTGCACGGCCGGGTCGAGGCGCTTGAGCAGGGCGTTGCCCGCGGTGGTGATCGTCAGCGCACGCTGGCGGCGGTTGTGGGGGATGACCTTGCGCTCCAGTAGCCCTTTTTCCTCGAGCCGTGCGCACACGCTGGCGCCGGTCGACGTGTCGATCGCCACCATGCCGGCCAGCGTCACCTGGTCGATGCCGGGGCGGGAGGCCAGGGTGCGCAGCAGCGCGTACTGCACCGGTGTCAGTTCGCCGCCAATCTCGTCGTGGAAGATCGATACGGAGATCTGCTGCGCGCGGCGCAGCAGGTGGCCAGGGTGTTCGTGCAGGTCGAGCAGCTCATTGCCGTTCTGCTCGCCTTTCTCGCTCTCGCTGTTTTTTTCGTTGGTCATGGGTCGCCGATAAATATTTGTCGTGCGCAGTTTACTTCGGAGCCAGTGTGCGCGAATATTCAGTGTACTGAATATCGAAGTTCAGCACTATAAACAAGGAGACCGCATGACTTCCATCCTGTACCCGAAAAACGCCTGGTACGTCGCGGCCACGCCCGACGAAATCGTCGACAAGCCGCTGGGCCGCCAGGTCTGCGGCGAAAAGATCGTGTTCTATCGCGCCGCGCAGGGCGTGGCCGCCGTCGAGGATTTCTGTCCGCACCGCGGCGCGCCCCTGTCGCTGGGCTTCGTGCGCGACGGCACGCTGGTGTGCGGCTATCACGGCCTGCAGATGGGCTGCGACGGCAAGCCGGTGGCCATGCCTGGCCAGCGCGTGCGGGGATTCCCGTGCATCCGCAGCTATCCCGTCGTGGAACGCTACGGCTTCATCTGGGTGTGGCCGGGCGACGCGGCAG
The DNA here is from genome assembly GCF_055502675.1 of Pseudoduganella sp. jia 12. NCBI lineage: Bacteria > Pseudomonadati > Pseudomonadota > Betaproteobacteria > Burkholderiales > Oxalobacteraceae > Pseudoduganella > Pseudoduganella sp. jia 12. The sequence continues at coordinate 564,614 of NZ_JBUXKP010000004.1, read as the reverse complement.
CGGCCGATCCCGCGACGATCCCGCACCTGCAATGGGCCGTCGACGAAGGCTGGGCGTATGGCGGCGGCCTGTATCACATCGGCTGCGAGTACCGGCTCATGATCGACAACCTGATGGACCTGACGCACGAGACCTACGTGCACGCATCGTCGATCGGGCAAAAGGAGATCGACGAGGCACCCGTCACCACGAAGACCGTCGGCGACGAGGTGATCACCAGCCGCTTCATGGAGAACGTGATGCCGCCGCCGTTCTGGCAGGCGGCCCTGCGCGGCAACGGCCTGCCTGATGACCAGCCGGTGGACCGCTGGCAGATCTGCCACTTCACGCCGCCCAGCCATGTGCTGATCGAGGTGGGCGTGGCGCTGGCCGGCAAGGGCGGCTACGACGCGCCGGCCGAATTCAAGGCCTCGTCGATCGTCGTGGACTTCATCACGCCGGAAAGCGATACCACGCACTGGTATTTCTGGGGCATGGCGCGCAACTTCAAGGCGGACGACAAGGCGCTTACCGACACGATCCGCGCCGGCCAGGGCAAGATCTTCAGCGAAGACCGGGACATGCTGGAACAGCAGCAGGCCAATATCCTGCGCCATCCGGAGCGCAGGCTGCTGATGCTGAACATCGATGCCGGCGGCGTGCAGTCGCGCAAGGTGATCGACCGCTGGCTGGCCCGGGAAACCCCCGCGCCGGCATCGGTACCCGCACCGGCGCAGGTGGCGGCATGAGCACGCTGCGTGTCAGGGTTGGCTGCCGCACCAACGAGGCCGAGGGTATCTGCAGTTACGAGCTGGTCTCCACCGACGGCGCGCCGCTGCCGGCATTCACCGCCGGCTCGCACATCGACGTGCACCTGGGCGGCGGCATCGTGCGCCAGTACTCGCTGTGCAATGGACCCCATGAAACGCACCGCTACCTGATCGGCGTGCTGCGCGAGCCGGCGTCGCGCGGCGGATCGAGCGCCATGCACGAGCGGATCGTCGAGGGCGCCGAGCTGGAAGTCGGCGCGCCCCGCAACCATTTCGGGCTGGCCGAAGGGGCGCACCACAGCGTGCTGTTCGCCGGGGGTATCGGCATCACGCCGCTCATGGCGATGGCCGAACACCTGCATGCGCAAGACCTGCCGTTTACGCTGCACTACAGCGTGCGCCATGCCGCGCGTGCCGCGTTCCGCGCCCGGCTGGAGAACGCGCCATTCGCGCCGCGGGTACGCCTGCACGTCGATGACGAAGGCACGCGGCTGGACGTGGCGGCGGCGCTGGCGGATTGCCCGTCGGGCACGCACCTGTATGTGTGCGGGCCGGCCGGCTATATCGATCACGTGCTGGCCACGGCCCGTGCGCTGGGCTGGGGGGACGACCGCCTGCACCGCGAGTATTTCGGCGCCGCGCCCGTGGCCGCCGAGGAGGGCGAACGGGCATTCGACGTGCGCATCGCCAGCAGCGGCTCCACGTACACGGTTCCCGCGGGCCGCACGGTGGTGCAGGTGCTGGCCGACCAGGGCATCGACGTGCCGGTGTCGTGCGAGCAGGGCGTCTGCGGCACCTGCCTGACGCGCGTGCTGGACGGCGTTCCCGAGCATCGCGATCTGTACCAGACGGAGGAAGAACAGGCGGCGAACGACCAGTTCACGCCGTGCTGCTCGCGCGCGAAGACTGCGCTGCTGGTGCTCGACCTATAGTTCCGCAAACCTATAACAAGGAGGAGACATGACACACCAACCGAAACGCCGTACCCTGCTGGCCGGCGCGGCTGCGGCGGGCCTGCTGCCGTCGTTCGCATTTGCCGCCGAGCCGTTGAAGGTGGGATTGATCGTGCCGATGTCCGGCCCGTTCGCTTCCACCGGCCGGCAGATCGAAGCGGCCGTCAAGTTGTACCAGCAAAAGCATGGCGACAGCGCGGCCGGCCGCAGGATCGAGATCGTGCTGAAGGACGATGGGGGTGTGGCGCCCGACGTGACGAAGCGCATTGCCCAGGAGCTGGTGGCGCGCGACAAGGTACGCGTGCTGGCCGGTTTCGGCCTGACGCCGCTCGCCCTGGCCGCCGCGCCCGTCGCCACGCAGGCGAAGGTACCGATGATCGTGATGGCCGCGGCCACGTCGATCATCCCGCAGCGTTCGCCGTTCATCGTGCGCACCGGGTTCACGCTGGCACAGGTGACGGCGCCGCTGGCCGACTGGGCGGCGAAGAACAAAATCGGCCGGGCGATGACGTTCGTGGCCGACTATGGCCCGGGGCTCGATGCGGAGAAGGTATTCGTCAAGCGCTTCACGGCCGGCGGCGGCAAGGTGGTCGATTCGCTGCGTGTACCGCTGCGCAATCCCGACTATGCGCCGTTCCTCGCGCGCGTGAAGGATGCCAAACCCGACGCATTGTTCGTGTTCGTGCCTTCCGGCGAGGGCGCCGCCGTGCTGAAGCAGTTCAACGACCGCGGCCTGGCCGCCGCCGGCATCCGGCTGATCTGCACCGGCGACGTGCTGGACGATGACCTGATGCCCGGCATCGGCGCCGCCGCCAATGGCGTCGTCAGCAGCCACCATTATTCGGCGGCGCACCCGTCGGCAGAGAACAAGGCCTACGTGAGCGCGTTCATGGCGGCCAACAAGGGCATGCGGCCGAACTTCCACTCGGTGGGCGCGTATGACGGCATGCACCTGCTCTACCAGGCGCTGGCCAAGGCGGGTGGCGATGCGGATGGCGCGAAACTCGTTGCCGCGATGAAGGGGATGGCGTGGAACAGCGTGCGCGGGCCGGTACGGATCGATGCCGCCAGCCGGGACATCGTGCAGACCGTCTATATCCGCAAGGCCGCCCAGGTCGATGGCGGCATGTTCAATGTGGAGTTCGACCAGGTCGCCAACTTCGCCGACCCGGGTGTATAACAATGGCAAAACTGGGGACAGACCCTGTTTTACAGGAAAGTAGCTGAAGCTGGGACGGGCCGGTTCGCCAGGCCGCCTATGCTCAATGACATTTCCTGAAAACAGGGGTACGTCCCCAGTTTTTATGCCAGGAAAGCCTGGACGGCGCGGGCGAAGGCGGCGGGTTGTTCGATGGCGGCGATATGCGACGCGTCGGGCAGCACGATCAACTGCGCGCCGGGGATCGCGTCGGCGATGGTTTGCGACATGGCCACCGGCGCGCCCTGGTCGAGTTCGCCGGCGATGACCAGCACGGGCACCGCGATGGCGGAAAGCCGGGCGGTCGTGTCGACGTTGCCGACCGCATGGCAGCAACCCACGTAGCCGATCGGGTCGGTGCTGGTGAGCCGGCGCCGCCAGCGTGCGACGGTGCCGCCGTGCGTGGCGCGGAACGCTTCGTGGAAGTAGCGGCCCATCACGGTGTCGGCGATCGCTTCGATGCCCTGTTCGCGCACGGTGGCGATCCGTTGCTTCCATCCTTCCCGCGCCGCTTCCGGATAGCCGGACGAGGAGTTGGCGATGACGAGCGCTTCCACCAGCGCCGGATGGCGCAGCGCCAGTTCCTGGCCCACCATGCCGCCCATCGACAGCCCGATCCACGTGACCGGCCCGGTGCCCAGTTCCAGCAGCAGGCGGGCGGCGTCGTCGGCCAGCGCGGCCATGCCGTACGCGCCTTCCGGCGCTTCGGACCCGCCGTGGCCCCGGTGGTCGTAGGCGATCACGCGGCAATCCTCCGCCAGCAGGCTGCCCAGGCCATCCCACATCGACAGGTCCATGCCCAGCGCGTGGCTCAGCACGATGGTCCGGCGCGGCGCCTGGCCGTTGCGCGGCTCGCGGATGGTGTAGTGCAGGGCAGGGCGGCTGGCGGTACGCCGTTCGCTGCCGACGCCGGGATGCGGCACGGTGCCCGGCTGCGTGGCCGCGAGCGCATGGCCCATCTCGCGCAGGATCTGCTGCGTGTGCGCGAACGCGGTATTCGCGGCCGGCACGCCGGCGTAGATGGCGGACTGCATCAGCACTTCCTTCAGTTCGTCCGGGCTCATGCCGCCTTCGGCGCCGGCGCGCAGCGCGGCGCGCACGTGCAATTCGAATTCTTCCCACCGCCCCAGCGCGATCGTGATCGACAGCACGATGGCGCGGCGCGTCTTGTACTCCAGGCCGGGGCGGCCCCAGATCTCGTTCCACGCGAAGCGCGTGATCAGGTTCTGGAAGTCGGCATTGAACGCGTTGGCGTTGCTCAGCGAACGGTCCACCCATTCGTCGCCGAGGATGGTGCGGCGGTTCTGCAGGCCGCGTTCGAAGTCGTGGTCGAAAGGATCGTGGGTCATCGGTTGGATTCCGTGTTGAGTGAAGCGGCTTGTGCGCGAAGGCGAACCAGCTCGCGCGCGGCGAGCCGGCGCGCGGAAGATGCGGCGGCCACCGGATCGAACAGCGCCTGCAGGGCTGGAACGTCGCAGCGGCCGCGCAGCGCGTCGCTGGAGGACACCGCTTCCGGCAGCAGGTCGGCCAGGTGGCGGCCTTCGGACACCGCGCGGCGCGTGAGCCCTTCGACGAATGCGTGGGCAGCAGGGCGGCCGATGGTGTCGGCCAGCCCGATCGACAGGGCTTCGGCGAAGATCAGGCCTTGCAGCGCATCGATGTTGCGGCGCATGCGGCCCGTGTCGACCGTGAGGGCGCCGAACGCGTCGTTCAGCGCCTGCAGGGCGCCATGCGCGCTGATGAACAGCGGCGGCCATTCGGCCAGCTCGGCCTGCCAGTTGCCCAGCCCGCGCTCGTGCTGCTGCCCCATCGTGGCCAGCAGCGACGCGGCATGCTGCGGCGTGCGGCCGGCGGCGGCGAGCGCGATCATCGCCGAGACCGGATTGCGCTTGTGCGGCATGGCCGACGATCCGCCGCGGCCATTGCCCGACGGTTCGGCCAGTTCGCCGATTTCGCCCTGCGCCATCAGCGACAGGTCGGTGGCGATCTTGCCCAGGCTGCCCGTCATGACGGCCACTTCCAGGCCCAGGCGCACCCATTCGTCGCGCTGCGTGTGCCATGGCGCGTCGGCCACTGCCAGGCCCAGGTCGTCCGCCAGCCGGCGCGCCACCGCTTCGCCGGCTTCGCCCATCACGGCCAGCGTGCCGACGGCGCCGCCCAGCTGCAGGCGCAGCGCGCGGCCGGCCGCGTCGCGCAGTCGTTCGCGGGCACGCAGCAGCGGCGCGGTCCAGCCCAGCATCTTCCAGCCGAGGCTCGTCACCTGCGCCGGCTGCATCAGCGTGCGCGCCAGCACGGGCGTGTCGATGTGCGCTTCGGCCAGGGAGAGCAGGGTGGCCGTGAGCTGCGCCAGTCCCGCATCGACCAGTTTCAGTGCTTCGCGCGTGGCCAGCACGAGGGCCGTGTCGACCACGTCCTGGCTGGTGCTGCCCCAATGGACGAAGGCGGCGCTGTCCTTGTCGTACAGCGCGACCGTTTTCGTGAGTTCCTTGACCAGCGGGATGGCCAGGCTGCCGGCGCGGCGGCTGGCCGCGATCAGCGCCGGGATGTCATACAGCTGCGCATTGCAGACGCCGGCGATGGCTCTCGCCGCCGCCGCCGGCACCAGCCCTTCGGCCGCCTGCGCCGCGGCCAGGCCCTGCTCGAAGCGGAACATGCCCTGCACGATCGCGGCGTCGTCGAACGCCGCGATCATCTCGGTCGTCGTGAGGAAGCTGTCGAAGATCGATACGCTCATGCGTTTCTTCTCCCCTTCTTCACGTGTAGTCGAAGAAGACGGTTTCGGCGTCGCCCTGCATGTGGATGTCCCAGCGGTAGCTGCCGTCCGGCTGGCGGCGCGCCAGCAGCGTGTCGCGGCGCGCTTCCGGCACCTGCGCCAGCAGCGGCGACGCCGGGGCGTCGTCCAGGAACACGGCGGTGAACTGGTGCTTCACGAGCCCGCGCGCGAAGATGGTGACGAAGGCGGCAGGCGCATCGGCCGGCGCGTCGGCGGGGCGGGACAGGCGGAACTGGAACTCGCCCTCGGCTCCGCTGGGGATGCGGCGGAAGCCCGGGATCGCGTGCTGCGCCTCGGCGGCCACCGCGTGCGGGTTCCATGCCTCGAGCTGCGCATCGTTGATCGGCGCGCCGTCGCCGTCGTGGATCACGCCACGCACGATGACGGTGGGGGCGGCGGTTTCGACATTCGCGGTGGCGTCGACGGCCCATTGCCACGCTTCATGCGAGAACGGGCCGATGGTTTGCGAGGTGGTGATGCTGCTTGCTGGCTTGGTCATGTCGGTCTCCTTACAGGCCCATCGGGGTAGCGTCGCGTCCGCGCAGGACGATGTCGAATTCATAGCCGAGCAGGTGCTCGTGCATCGTTTCCTCGATGCTGAAGCGGGAAACGAGGCGCTGGCGCGCGGCGGCATCGGGCACGCTGTTGAAGATCGGATCGTAGTCGAACAGCGGGTCGTTCGGGAAATACATCTGCGTGACGAGACGCTGCGCATACACGTTGCCGAACAGCGAGAAGTGGATATGCGCCGGACGGAACGCCTTGTGATGGTTGCCCCAAGGGTAGGGGCCGGGGCGCACCGTCACGAAGCGGTAGCGGCCCTCGTCGTCCGTCAGCATCTTGCCCCAGCCGTTGAAATTCGGGTCGAGCGGCGCGTTGTGCTGGTCCTTCTTGTGGCGATAGCGGCCGGCCGCGTTGCATTGCCACACTTCGACGAGCGAATTGCGCACGGGCTTGCCGTCTTCATCCGTCACGCGGCCGGTCACGACGATGCGTTCGCCGATCGCTTCGCCGGCGCAGCCTTCCGGCCGGGTCAGGTCGATCTCGCCCGGCAGGACCAGACTGGACGTTGCGATGTTGTCGGTCACGGGCAGCGCGGCATCGAGGCGCAGCAGTGGTTGCAACGGCCCGCGCCTGACGGTGGATTTGTACTCTGGATAGACGAGTTCCGGATACACGCCGGATGGGACGGAATCGAATTTCACTGGGTCTCCTCGTGCGCAGTGCGCCATGTGATGCGTTGTGGATGTCGGATGCAGCCATGTTAGGCGCTTGTCATCCTTCTCTTCAACGGCCCCATGTCGAGACGTATCCGCAATGCGCACACTTTGTGCGATACTCGCACAAAATAAGGGATTTCTGATGGACCCGATGATGCCTCATCCACGCGACCTCGTTGCGGGCCTGGAAAAGGGCTTGCAGGTCATCGAGGCGTTCGACCAGGAGCGCGCACGGCTGACGATCGCAGAGGTGGCCGAACGCACGGGGCTTACGCGCGCAGCGGCGCGGCGCTACCTGATCACGCTGACGCACCTGGGCTATATGCGGCACGACAACAAGCTCTTTTCGCTGACGCCGGCCGTGCTGCGGCTGGGGCAGTCGTACCTGCATTCGGCGCGGCTGCCGCGCATCGCGCAGCCGCTGTTGTACCGGCTCGCCTATTCGTTGGGCGAGGCCGCGTCGTGCGGCGTACTGGACGACCTCGAACTCGTGTGCGTGGCCGCCGTCAGCGCGGGACGGCTCGTGTCGACGACCTTGCAGCCGGGCACGCGGGTGCCGGCCTACTGCACGGCGAACGGCCGCGTGCTGCTGGCCCATCTGGCGCCGGATGCGGTGGAGCGCTACCTGTGCACCGTGGAGCCCGAGCGGATCACGGCGCACACGATCGTGCACCACGAGCGGCTCGCGCTGGAAATCGCGCGGGCACGGGAGCAGGGCTATGCCGTCGTCGACCAGGAACTGGAGCTCGGGCTGCGGGCCATTGCCGTCCCGCTGCGCAACTTCCGCGGCGAGATCGTGGCCGCGCTGAATGTCAGCGTGCACGAAGGAAGAATGCCGCTCGACGCCATGGTGGAGCGCTGCCTGCCGGCCATGGTCAAAATCCAGGCCGAGCTGTCGGCATTGCTGTAGGCAAAAACTGGGGACGTACCCCTGTTTATCGGAAACATGCTGAACGATGGCCGGCGGTTTTCACGTCTGGCTGCGGGCATGCAGATTATGTTGCCTGGAAACCAGCGGTCCGGCGATCCGGTACGTTCCCAGTTTTGTTGCCTGGAAACCAGGGTACGTCCCCAGTTTTGCTTTGCTGCATGAGGTCTACATGGCCGTGCCGTTGCGCGACTGTTCGCGATACTGCTTCGGCGTCATGCCGATGCGTTTGCGGAACAGCCGGCTGAAATAGGCCGGGTCCTGGAAGCCCAGCTCGTAGCCGATGCTGGCCACCGACGCGGGCACGTAGGTGAGCTTGCGGCAGGCTTCGAGCATGAGCCGGTCCTGCGCCATCTCGAAGGCGGACTTGCCGGCCAACTTCATGCACAGCCGGTTCAGGCGCACGGCCGTCACTCGCAGCTCGTCGGCATAGCGGCCCACGAGCCACTGCTCGCGGAAATGTTCTTCCACGAGCGCGCGGAAGCGGCTGAACAGTTCGAATTCCACATGGCCCGACTGGTCGGCCATGCGCCGCTCCGTTTCCAGCCGCACCAGCAGCAGCAGCACGCTGCGGGCCAGCCACTCGACCATCAGCGCCTGCCCATAGCGGGGCCCAGCCGCCTCCTGCATCAGCTGGTGCAGCAGCGCGGCGAGGCGGTCCTGCACGACGGGATTCTCGTGCAGCCGCATTGCCTGCGGGCGCAGGAACAGCGGCGCGAACAGGTCCACCGACAGCACCACGTTCTGGTCCATCGTCAGCACATAGCCCTGCGCTCCCTCGGAAAAATCAAACGCGTGCACGACGCTCGGGTGGATTGTGATGACGGTCGGGCCGTCGCATTTCCACAGCATGGTTTGCACCTGCGCGCTGACGTGGCCGGACATCAGGAACAGTACCTGGAACAGGGCGCGATGCGTGTGCGGCCCGATGTGCCAGTCGTGCAGCCGGCTACGCGTTTCGATCAGCTCGATGTGCACGAACTCGGCATTGTCGATCGGCGTATTGTCGCCATACAGCGCGAACTGGGGGATCTCGTTTGGCAGCGCTCTCATGGGTGTCCTGGACATCAGCTTTGCAAAATAGTACAAGTAATTGCGCGCTTCATCCATTTTTTTATTGTGACAGCGGCATTACGATCCGTTCACGTACTCAAATTAATACCAGACGGAGACTCATCATGCGTACCCAGGCAGCCATCATCGGCGCCGGCCCCGCGGGCCTGCTGCTGTCCCACCTCCTGCACCTGCAGGGCATCGAATCGGTCGTGCTCGAGAGCCGCAGCCGCGAGGAGATCGAATCGACGATCCGCGCCGGCGTGCTCGAACAGGGCACGATGGACATCCTCAACAATGCCGGCGTCGGCCAGCGGATGCGCGAACTCGGCGCACTCCACCACGGCATCGAACTGGCGTTCGGCGGCCGCCGCCACCGCATCGACCTGACCGAACTGACGGGCAAGGCGATCACGGTCTATCCACAGCACGAAGTGATCAAGGATCTCGTCGCCGCCCGGCTCGCCGCGGAAGGGCAGATCCTGTTCGAGGTGTCGGACGTGGCCATCGACGGCATCGACGGCACGGCGCCATCGGTATCGTTCACCCATCGCGGCGAGCGTGGCCGCATCGATGCCGATTTCGTCATCGGCTGCGATGGCTTCCACGGCGTCTCCCGCAAGACGCTGCCGGATGCGGCGCGCACCGAATTCCAGCGCACGTATCCGTTCGGCTGGTTCGGCATCCTGGTCGAATCGGCGCCGTCGTCCGAGGAACTGATCTATGCGCAGCACGAGCGGGGCTTCGCGCTGATCTCCACGCGCACGCCCGAGGTGCAACGGCTGTACTTCCAGTGCGATCCGGCGGACCACGTGGACAACTGGTCGGACGACCGGATCTGGGCGGAGCTGCACGCCCGCGTGGAAACGAGCGATGGCTGGAAGGTAAACGAAGGCCGCATCTTCCAGAAAGGCATCATCGGCATGCGCAGCTTCGTCTGCACGACGATGCGGCACAACCGCCTGTTCCTGGCCGGGGATGCGTCGCACATCGTGCCGCCGACGGGCGCGAAGGGCATGAACCTGGCCGTGTCCGACGTCAAGTTCCTGGCCGAGGGCCTGGACATGTTCTACAAACGGGGCGACAGCGCTCTGCTGGACGGGTACGGCGAGCGCGCGCTCAAGCGCATCTGGCGCGCCGAATACTTCTCCTGGTGGATGACGCGGATGCTGCATACGTTCGCCGAAGCCACGCCGTTCGAACGCGAGATGCAGCGCGCGGAACTGGAGAACGTGGTGGGTTCGCGGGCGCTGGCGCAGGCGCTGGCGGAAAACTACGTCGGGGCGTTCTGAGCGACGGCGCGCCGCCCGGGCCGGCGGCGCGCTACACTGGCCATACCGTCCACGAACACTCCCGCTCCCCGATGCGACAGCTGCTGATCATTCTCGGTGCCATCCTGCTGCTGGCCGGCCTCGCCTGGCCCTGGTTGAGCAAGCTGCCCCTGGGCCGGCTGCCCGGCGACGTCAACGTGGTGCGCGAAGGCTTCAGCCTGCACTTCCCGATCGTCACCTGCATCGTCGTGTCGATCGTGATCTCATTGCTCGTCTGGTGGTTCCGCCGCTGACCCGAAAACCGGTGACAGACACCGGTTTTGCTGGAACAGGTGTTGCAAAAGAACGGGTGTCTGTCACCCGTTTTTCACCGGTTTCAGGCTAGTGATAAGCGCTGGAAATATTGCATTTTGCTTGGGGCGGTTCCGACTGTTGCACGGCATGTTCTCCTACGTAGCGCGACACGGTAAGGTGCCAGAATGTCAATTCACCGTATGCACCCCCAAGCAAAAGGAGAATGACATGAAGAGCAAACTCGCGGTAATCCTTGCAGCCATGTTCGTCAGCGCTGGCGTTGCGGCACAGTCGACCAGCTCATCCACCGGAACGGGCGCGGACCAGCAGAAGTCGAGCGATACCAAGAAACACAAGTCCAGCAAATCCAAGCAGCACAGCTCCGGTAGCCAGGACACCACCACGTCCGGCGCCAGCGGCACGGCCGGCTCGCAATCAACCCAGATGGGCACGGGAAGCGGCTCCAGCAGCGGCAGCTCGGGCAGCAGCGGCTCGACCGGCAGCAGCACCACCAGCGGCACGGATACGTGGCGCGGTGCCAGCGGTACGGCGGGCATGAACAGCACGCCGCCGGCCTCGACCAGTGGCTCGTCCACGTCGGGCGCGAGCGGCTCCTCCTCGATGGACAGCAGCGGCTCGTCCACGTCAGGCACGTCGGGCAGCAGCGCCACCGGCGCCTCTTCGGGCACGTCCGGCACGGGCATGACGCGTTCGGGCGCCGGCTCGACCGGTGCCGGCTCCACCGGTACCGGCACCACCGGCACCTCCGGATCGGGTACCTCCGGCACGACCACGCCGCCGCTGCCGACCCGCTGACCGGTGCTACCCCAGCCGCCCATGGGCGGCTTCTTTTGCGTGCACCCGGCTTGCTCAGCCTTTGGGCAGGCGATGGCGATGGCGCGCGATCTACGCAATGGCATGCCGGCGCCCTGTCGCGGGGCGCCGCAGCCCAACAACAACAGGAGAAACCATGCTGGCGATGAATTACCGTGGACCCTTCCGTGTCCGCGCCGAACAGAAATCCGATCCCGTCATCGAACACCCCGGCGACGCCATCGTGCGCGTCACCCGTTCCTGCATCTGCGGTTCCGATCTTCACCTCTACCACGGCCTGGTGCCGGACACGCGCGTCGGCACCACTTTCGGCCACGAGTTCGTCGGCATCGTCGAGGAGGTGGGCTCGCAGGTCACGAAGCTGAAGGTCGGCGACCATGTGCTGGTGCCGTTCAACGTGTTTTGCGGTTCATGCTTCTTTTGCCAGAAGGAGCTGTACGGCAATTGCCACAACACGAACCCGCAGGCCACGGCGGTGGGCGGCATCTATGGCTATTCGCACACGGCGGGCGGCTTCGACGGCGGCCAGGCCGAGTTCGTGCGCGTGCCGATGGCCGACGTCGGCCCGACGGTGATCCCGGCCGACATGGACGAGGATGACGCGGTACTGCTGACCGACGCGCTGCCGACCGGCTACCAGGCCGCCGAGATGGGCGATATCTCGGAAGGCGACACGGTCGTCGTGTTCGGCGCCGGGCCCGTGGGTATCTTCGCCGCCAAGTCGGCATGGCTGTTCGGCGCGGGGCGCGTGATCGTCGTCGACCACGTCGATTACCGGCTCGACTTCGTGCGGCGCTATGCGCAGTGCGAGGTCGTCAATTTCCGCGAAGTGGACGACATGGCACTGCACATCAAGAAGATGACGGACTGGCTGGGCGCCGACGTGTGCATCGATGCCGTCGGCTGCGAGGCGGCCGGCAGCGCCGCGCAGACGATCACCGGCGTCCACTTGATGATGCAGGCCGGCTCGGCCACCGCGCTGCACTGGTGCATCAACTCGGTGCGCAAGGGCGGCAACGTGTCGATCGTGGGCGTGTACGGCCCCACGTTCAATGCGATCCCGATCGGCAATGCGCTGAACAAGGGTCTGACCCTGCGCATGAACCAGGCCAGCGTGAAGCGCCACCTGCCGCGGCTGATCGAGCATATCCAGGCGGGCCGCATCGACCCGAAGCAGATCATCACGCACCGCGTGCCGCTCGAGGAAGTATCGGATGCCTATCACATCTTCTCGTCCAAGCTGGACAACTGCATCAAGACGGTGCTGATCCCGCCGTCGGCGAACCAGGTGCGCGCCGTGGCGTCCACCGCGAACCATTGAGGAGGAGCCATGGCCCACGACACCGAACACAAGCATGACGAAACGTGCAATCACAACCATGACCTCGCTGTCTTTCAGCACGGCCGCCCACCCGTGGACCGCTCGGCGATCCAGGGCTGGGGCGCCGACCTGGACCGCAAGAACCGCCCCGGCGTGCCGATGGAGCGCACGCCGCCCCGCATCGACGCGCCACTGGCGCAGCCGGAACAGCAGCCGCAGCATGTGGAGGTGCTGGTCTCGCCCGAGCGCCCGCACATGACGCCGCTGTTCGGCAGCCCGAACCCGCCGCGCGGCGTGTCCGGCATGGTGCGCCGCGCCGCATTCAAGGAAACGGAAAACGACATCCGCCACTGGCTGATGCTGATGCTGGCCGACCGCATCGACGTGGTCGAGGGCCTGGTGGAAGACCTGGCGCGCGGCCACGTGCCGAACATCCTCGGCGAGATGGGCATCAAGGCCGAGTGGCAGCACAACAAGCGCGGGCTGGCGCAGAAGGTGGCCATCGGCGCGGCGGTGGCCGGCATCGCCTGCTACCTGTACCAGCGCCGCAACGCCCGCCGCTGAACGAACGCTGCCATGCGCTCGAACGCCGCGTCGGTGTCGTTGTGGACGGACACCGCCCGGGTGCCGTCGTTCGCGGCCCTCGATGGCGACACGGCGGCCGATGTGTGCGTGGTCGGCGGCGGCATCGCCGGGCTCACGTCGGCCTACCTGCTGCTCAAGGAGGGCAAGTCCGTCGTGCTCGTCGAAGCGCTGCAGCCCGGCGCGGGCGAGACGGGCCGCACCACGGCGCACTTCTTCCCGCCGGACGAGCGCTACTTTGAAATCGCCAGGCGCTTCGGCGAAGTGCGCGCCGCCCAGCTGCGCGACAGCTACGAGCGCGCCACGGCGCTGGTGGAATCGATCGTGGCTGCCGAGCGTATCGCGTGCGATTTCCGCCGGCTCGATGGCTACCTGGTGCCGGCCGCGGCCGGCGGCGTCGACATCATCGACCGCGAATTCGCGTGCACGCAGCGCCTGGGCGTTGCCACCACGCGCCTGCCGCGCGTGCCGGGCCTTGCATGGGACACGGGCCCGGCACTGTGCTTTCACCACCAGGCGCAGTTCCACCCGGTGAAATACCTGGCGGGGCTGGTGCGCGCCATCGAACGGCTCGGCGGGCGCATCCACGGCGACACGCGGGCGCGCGACGTGAACGCCAACGACATCGAAGGCAATGACGTGGTGACGGAAAAGGGCACCGTGCGGGCATCGGCCGTGGTAGTGGCCACCAACACGCCGTTCAACAACCGCTTCGTGCTGCACACGAAGGTGGCGCCGTACCACAGCTATGTCGTCGGCCTGAAGGTGCCGCGCGGGTCGGTCGCGCCATTCCTGCTGTGGGACACGGGCGACCCGTATTACTACGTGCGGCTGGACGACCAGCGCGATGCGCCGCGGCCGTACGACATCCTCGTGGTCGGCGGACAGGACCACAAGACGGGCCAGGAAGGCGCGCCGCAGCATCGCTGGGACGCGATCGAGGCCTGGACGCGCGAGCGCTTCCCGCAGGCGCAGGAAACCATGTACCGCTGGTCCGGCGAGGTGATGGAGCCGGCCGACGGCGTGGCGTACCTGGGCCGCAACCCGGCCGACCGCGGCAACGTGTTCGTCATCACCGGCGATTCCGGCAACGGCATGACGCATTGCACGGCCGGCGCCATGCTCGTGACCGACCTGGTCGCGGGCCGCACCAACCCGTGGGTGTCGCTGTTTGATCCGGGCCGCATGCCGCTGCACGGCCTCGGCGAATTCACAAAGGAGCAGGCCAACGTGCTGGCCCAGTACACGGACTGGCTGCAGGGCGGGGAAGTGGGTTCGCCGGACCGCATCCCGCCCGGCGAAGGCGCGCTGATCCGCGATGGCCTCAAGCTGCTGGCCGTGCACCGCGCCGACGATGGCAAGCTCACGTTCCTGTCCGCCGCCTGCCCGCACATGGGGTGCGCGGTGCACTGGAACAAGGCCGAGAAGTCCTGGGATTGCCCGTGCCACGGTTCCCGTTTCGACATTGCGGGGCAGGTGCTGCACGGCCCGTCGAACGCGCCGCTGGCGCCGGCGGGACCCGATACGCAGAACAGCTGACCGGCTACCAGTCCAGCGACAGCAGGCGCTGGGCCATCCTGGGCCAGCACAGCGTGCGCACCTCGTCGCGCGTGGCCCAGCGGAACGCATCCGCTTCCGGCGTCGGTTCGCCGGTCACGTGGTGCGCAAAGAAGCTGGTGCAGGCGAGGTGGTCGAGCGTGCACAGTTCGGCGCCGGCATCCACGCGGAACAGGTGCAGCCGCTTGTCGCGGCGGTAGTCGAATTCGCCGAGATCGGTGAAGCGGCCGGGATCGATCGCCAGGCCCGCTTCCTCGAACAGTTCGCGGCGCGCCGCCTGCAGTGGGGATTCGCCGGCATCGCGCACGCCTTTCGGAATGTCCCAGTGCTTCGTACCGGTCACATGGCAGAGCAGCAGGCGACCTGCCGCATCGACGATCAGGGTGCCGCAAGACGTATCCAATCGCATTCCTTTCTTGTCGAAACACTTATTTTACTGTTGTATTTGGGCGTTGCATTGGGGATTATCCGTGGTTCCACAAGGAAACTTATCGACAGGCATTATTCCTTGCGATAAAGTAGGAGTTCGCGCGGTTCCTCGTCCCCGTACCGCCACGCGTCGCCGGCACCGAGCCGCATGACGCAAGCCGTTCCGCCGGCGTATCGACGCCCTGTTCGATTCCCGGCCGGTTACTTTTCGTCATCAACCGGGCGCCCTTGGGGCGCGTAGCTGTCCATGCTCCCAGCAAACACGATTCCGATGCTTCACGTTCCGCGCTGCCGCGGTGCGGTGCGCATGGCCGCGCTGGCCTCTGCCATCGCGTGCGCGCATCCTGCCGCCCAGGCCGAGGTCCAGTGGACGTTCGGCGGCTTCGGCACGCTCTCCGCGGTGCATTCCACGGAACGCCAGGCCAACTATACGGCCAGCCCGATCTCGCCGGGCCAGGCGGGCCTGGGCAAGGCATGGGCATTCGACGTTGACAGCCGTGTCGGCGCCCAGTTGGGCGTGCAGTTCGACAAGCGCTGGTCCGCGGTCGTGCAGGTGGTGCATGAAAAAACCGTCGACAATTCGTTCAGACCGACCCTCAACTGGGCCAACGTGAAGTTCCAGGTCACGCCCGAACTGTCGATCCGCGCCGGCCGCATCGCGCTGCCGCTGTTCCTGGCCGCCGACTATCGCAAGGCCAGCTATGCGCTGCCGTGGCTGCGCACGCCTGTCGAGCTGTACGGCCTGATGCCGATCTCGAACAGCGACGGGATCGATGCGAGCTACCGGTGGAACGCGGCGGGGTTCAAGCACGAAACGCAGGTGTCGGTAGGCGGGATGTCCGTGCAGATGAACCCCGAAGTCCGTGGCGAGACCGATAATGTCTTCGGCATCACGCACAATGCCACCTCGGGGGCCCTGACGCTGCGTGCCACGGTTGCCCGTTCGATGCTGGAAGTGCAGGGCGCCCAGGAATTCTTCGATGCGTTCCGGGCCTTCGGGCCGCCGGGTCAGGCGCTGGCGGACCGCTACGACATTACAAAGCGCAACGTTCGCGTGTTCGGCGCCGGCTTCAACTACGATCCGGGCAACTGGTTCCTGATGGGCGAGATCGCGCGCATCGATACCCGCTCGCTGCTGGGCGACCAGACCGCCGGTTACCTGTCGGGCGGCTACCGCTTCGACAATATCGCCCCGTACGCGACCTACGCACGTGTCGATGCCAACATGGCCACGGAGGTGGCGGGGTTGCCAACCGCTGGCCTGCCGCCGCAGGCGGCGGCGATGGCCGGCATGCTGAACAGCGAACTGAATTACCGCTTGCGCCGGATCGCCGCGCAGGACACCGCCAGCATCGGCGTGCGCTGGGACTTCGCACCGAATTACGCGTTCAAGATGCAGGTCGACCGGGTGCGCCCGCGGGCCGGCACCGAGGGCACGCTGATCAACGTGCAGCCCGGTTACCGCCCGGGCCGTGCGTTCGGCGTCGTCAGCGCCAGCGTCGATTTCGTCTTCTGAGCGGGGGGCGAACATGTTGAATCGAAAACTCCTCTGTGCGCTGGCAGCCGCCCTGGCCATCGGCAACGCCGGTGCCGCCGACCTGGTGGTCATCGTCTCGGCGCGCACCCCGGTCACGGCGCTGAGCGCCGAGCATGTGGCCGACATCTTCCTGTCCGAAGCCAACCGTTTCCCGGATGGCAGCGAGGCGGTCGCGGTCGACCAGCAGGCCGGCACCATCGTGCGCGACGAGTTCTACGGCAAGGTGGCGCGCCGGTCGCCGGCGCTCATGAAGGCCTACTGGACAAAATTGATCTTCACCGGCCGTGGCCAGCCGCCGCGCGAAGTGGCCGGCAACGCCGCCGTGCGCAAGCTCGTCGCCGACAACCCCGGCATGATCGGCTACATCGAGCGTTCCGCGCTCGACCCGAGCGTGCGCGCCGTCCTGATGGTGCGGTGATGGCGCCGGTTGCCCGTCCCGAATCGCGCGGCAACCGCTGGCTGCGGCTCGGCCTGGAGACCTATGTGTCGCTGCCGCTGTTCACGCTCCTGCTGCTGGGCGTGATCTGGGCCGCCACGTTCCACTTCGTCGGCAACGAGCGGGTGGCCGCGCAGGAAGCCGCGCGCGACTCGGTGATGGAACTGCTCGATACCTACGAGGCGCAGGTGGCGCGCAACCTGAACGGCATCGACCAGACGCTGAAGCTCGTCAAGTATGCCGCCGAGCGCAAGGGGCCGACCGCGGCGCTGCCGGAACTGGCGCAGGAAGGCCTGCTGCCGCCCGGCGTGGTGTTTGCCGTCAGCATCGCCGATGCGACAGGCCGCATCGTCGCCAGCAGCCCGGAGGCCCCCGCGATTACGGTGGCCGACGAGCGTTATTTCTCCATCCATCGCGGGCGCGACACCGGCCAGCCGTTCGTGGCGACGACGGCACGCGATGCCGGCCGCCGGGACTGGCACATCCATTTCTCGCGCCGCATCAACGGCCCGGACGGCCTGTTCGCGGGCGCGGTGATCCTCGAAGTCGATCCGTCCTACTTCACCATCGGCTACGAGCGTTCGCGCCAGGGCGACAAGGGCTTGCTGGCGATCGCCGGCAGCGACGGGGTGATGCGCTCGGTGCGCATCGGCGAACGCACGTCGTGGGGCCAGCCTGTCGACCTCGCGGCCTGGGAACGCCCGGCCGTGCAGCCGTGGACATCCGTGCTCGATGGCGTGCCGCGCTACACGGCCACGCGCATGCTGCGCACCTATGGGCTGGTGGTGGCCGTGGGACTCGCCGAGGAAGAACAGATGGCGTCGTTCGAAGAGCGGCGCCGCACCCATCTGTGGGAAGCGGGCGTGGCGTCGGCCGTGCTGGTCCTCGTCATCGCCCTCATCTGGGCGTGGTCGTGGCAGGGCGCGAAGGCGCGCCGCCGCATCCGCCGCGCCCAGGAAACCTATGCCGCCGCGTCGGAGGCCAACCTCGACGCCTTTTTTGTCCTGCGTGCCATCTGGGACAAGGAAACGGGCAGGGACAGGCGCATCATCGACTTCCGCATCGTCTCGGCCAATTCCCGGGCCGAGCAGATCACCGGCCGCAGCAAGGATGCGATGCGCGACAACACGCTGCTGCAATGGCTGCCCCGTGCGCGCGAGGCCGGCGTCTTCGACCGGCTGTGCGCCATCACCGTGAAGGGTGGTGTGTACCAGCAGGAGTGGCACAACGACATGCCCGAGTTCAAGGCCGAGTGGATGCACTGGCAGATCGTGGGCGTGGAAGGCGGCGTGGTCGCGATCCTGCGCGACATTACCGAAAGCAAGCGCGATGCCGCCCGCATCTTCCACATGGCGCACCATGACGCGCTGACCGGTTTGCCGAACCGCAGCCTGGTCGGCGACCGCCTCGAACAGTCGATCCTGCTGGCCGAGCGCGAATCGCAGCAGGTGATGGTGGCCTTCGTGGACCTGGACAGCTTCAAGCTCGTCAACGATACGCTGGGCCACACGGCCGGCGACGAGCTGCTCAAGACGGTGGCCGGCCGCATGGTCGACTGCGTGCGCAAGAGCGACACCGTGGGCCGCTTCGGCGGCGATGAATTCGTGCTGGTGCTGCCGCAGGCCGATGCCGGCGACGCGGACCGGGCGGTGCTGCTGGAGAAGATCCTGGCCGCCGTGGTGCGGCCGGTGATGCTGGACGGGCAGGAAGTCCAGGTCAGCTGCTCGATCGGCGCCGCCGTGTATCCGCGCGACGGGCGTGACCGCGATACGCTGATGATGAACGCGGACGCGGCGATGTACCGCGCCAAGGATCTGGGCAAGAACAACTGCCAGTTCTACGCGCACGAGATGAACGCGTCGCTGGAAGAAAAACTGGCGCTGATGGAGGGGCTGCGCCGCGCGGTCGACGACAACCAGCTGCGCTTGCTCTACCAGCCGAAGGTGGACCTGGCGAGCGGACGCGTGTTCGGCGTCGAAGCGCTGATCCGCTGGCAGCACCCGGAGCGGGGCATGGTGCGCCCGGACCTGTTCATTCCGCTGGCCGAGGAAAGCGGCATGATCGTGGCGATCGGCGAATGGGTGCTGCGCGAGGCATGCCGCCAGGCGCGCCGCTGGCAGGACGCGGGCCTGCCGCCGATCAGCATGTCGGTGAACGTGTCGCCGCGCCAGTTCGACGATCGCCAGCTCGTGGCGCGGGTGGCCGCGGCGCTGGAGGAAGCGCGCCTCGAACCGGGCTGGCTCGAGCTGGAAGTGACGGAAAGCCTGATCATGCGCGACGTGCAGCAGGCCGTCGACAAGATGCGCGAACTCGAGGCCATGGGCATCGCATTGTCGATCGACGATTTCGGCACCGGCTACTCGAGTCTGGCCGCCCTGAAGTCGTTCCCGATTTCGCGCCTGAAGATCGACAAGTCGTTCGTGCGCGACCTGGCGCACAGCGCCGATGACCAGGCGATCGCGCGTGCCATCATTTCGCTGTCGCACCAGCTGCAGATGCGGGTCATCGCGGAAGGCGTGGAAACCGAGCAGCAGCGGGCATTCCTCACGCAGTACGGCTGCGACGAGATGCAGGGCTACCTGTTCAGCAAGCCGGTGCCGGCCGACGATATCGGCGCGATGCTGACGGGCCAACCGGCGGCAGCCTAGTGTCCTGAATCCGCATCAGGACACGGACGTTCTCCTGCGCCGCTACAGCAGCGGCCCGCCCGGGCCAGCCTGCTGCGTCGCACCGCCCCCAGCCATGCAGTCGGCCACGTGCTGCGTGCGCCCGCTGCCGTCGACGACGCGGCCGGTGACGACGGTCACGCCCTGTGCCGCCATCTCGCCTTTCAGCTCGTCGGTGCAGAAGCGCCGTTGCCAGGCTGCCCGACGCGCGGCATTGGCGGCATCGTCGCGCGCCCTTGCCAGTTCCGGCTCGGCCGACCGGAACGTGACCTGGTAGCCCTGGCGCGGCCGCGCCAGCGATTCCTCGGTGCCCACGTACTGCACGCCATGCGCGCCACGGGCCAGCGCGCGGGCATGGTCGGCGATGCGGGCCGCGGCCGGGGGCGCCGTACCATCCGGCGCGGCCGGCGGCGGTACGCCGGGTCCGAACAATACCCATCCGGCCAGCCCCGCGAGCACGACGGCGGCGGCGGACGCGGTGCCGGCAAGCCAGCGGTTCATGGAGTCTCCTTGCGAGGATGTGGATTGCCCGCATTGTAGCCGGCGGGAGTGATGGCAAATACGCGCACGATACGAAAGGGTGGTGCGATAATATTGCATCTTGGTAAAATATGGTCATCGCCAGAGCGGTCGTTTAACTATAAGAAAGATAGCGAACGATGAACTATCAGCAGCATCACTTTCCCGAGCCGCATCCCCTTCCGCGCAGCGTGTCCCGGCGGATCGCGGCGGCGCGGCCGCTGGCGACCACCGCCATGCACGAGCGCGTCGACCTGCTGAAGCTGCGCGGCGAGGAGGTGATCGATTTCTCGATCGCGATCTCGCACTTTCCCGCACCCTCGTCGGTGCGCGCCGCGGTGCGCGCCGCGCTCGACGAACCCCTGCTGCCCTATACCGCCGTCGGCGGCCTGCCGGCGCTGCGCGACAGGCTGGCCGCCAAGCTGCGCGATGAAAACGGCATCGATGCGCTCGCGCGGCATGTCATCGTCACCAATGGCGCCAAGCAGGCGCTGTACCAGGCACTGTACGTGATGACCGATCCGGGCGACACGGTGATCGTGCTGCGCCCGCACTGGCCGGCCTACGTGGCGACGGCCCAGCTGCTGGGCCTGCACATCGTGCTGGCGGACCAGCCCGACACGGTCGATGCGGCCTTCCTCGACGCATTGCCGCCGGCGAAGGTGCTGATGCTCAACAACCCGCACAACCCCACGGGCAAGGTGTACACGCCGGCGGAACTGGCCGCCATCCGTGCCTGGCTGCGCGCGCGGGGCAGCGCCTGCATCGTCGACGAGAGCTACGAAAAGCTCGTCTTCGACGGCGCGCACCACAGCCTGGGTGCCTGCCCGGACTGGGAAGCGCTGGGCATCACGACGATTTTTTCCGCCTCGCAGAACTACGCGATGATGGGCTGGCGCGCCGGCTTCGCGTGCGCGCCGGCCGTGTGGATCAAGGCGATGGAGGCGCTGCAGGGGCCGATCACGGCGGCCGTGCCGGCGCTGACCCAGGCGGCTGCCGGGGCGGCGTTCGCGATCGGCGCGGTGCCCGAACTGCTGGCCGACTACCGTGCGCGGCGCGACCTGGTGGTGGGGCTGTTCGCACCGGTGCCGTGGATCGCCATGGCGGCGCCGGCATCCGGCCCCTACCTGTGGGGCGACGTGTCCGCGCTGACGGTGGACACGGTCGCCTTTGCCGAAACGCTGATCGACGAATACCGCGTGGCGGTCATGCCGGGCGAGGCGCTCGGCTGCCCCGGCTTCATCCGCATCGGCTACATCGCCGACGATGAGGCCACGTTGCGGCGCGGCGTGGCCGCCATCATCGCGCTGGGCGACCGGTGGGCGGCCGCCGGCACCGCGCGCTGAGGGCCGCTTCGTGCCGCGCCTGAACAGCCTGCGTGCCCGCCTGATCCTGCTCGTTGCGCTGGCGATCACGCCGATGGCGGCCATGACGGTGCTGACCGGCCTGCGCGAGCGCGAGCACGCGATCGACGTGGCGCGCGAGAACCTGCAGCGGGTGGCCAACCTGGCGGCGGCCAACGAGGCGCAGTCGCTGGAAGGCGCGCGGCAGATCCTGCGCGACCTGTCCAGCATTCCCGACCTGCTGGACAACCAGGACGACTGCAGCGTGCTGCTGTCGGACATCCTGTCGAAGAACACCGATTACGTGAATTTCGGGCTGATCCAGATGAACGGCGACGTCACGTGCAGTGCGGTATCGTCGGTCGGGCTGGTCAACCTGAGCGACCGGCTGCATTTCCGCCGCGCGGTGGCGGAGCGCCGCTTCATCGCCAGCAACTATGTGTTCGGCCGCGTGATCGGCAAGCACACGATCAACCTGACCTTCCCGGTCATCAAGAACGGCACCGTCAGGGCGGTGCTGTTCGCCGCCATGGACCTGGCCGAGCTGGACAAGTTCGTGGCCGACGTGCACCTGTCGCCCGGCTCGGCGATGTGGACGCTCGACGCGCAGGGTACGATCATCTCGCGCCGCCCGGATCCGACGGGCTGGTTCGGCAAGCCGGTCGCGCCGCACCTGCGGCAGGCGCTGGCGACGCGGCCAGGCGTGCCGGTGCTGCTCACCGATGCCGACGGCGTGGAGCGGCTGTACGCGTTCGCGCGCGTCGGCAAGCCCGATATTTCGGACTACACGGTCATCATCGGCATCCCGTACACGGAGATCGTGGCCGCCGCCACGCGCGACCAGATGATCGCCATCGTGGGCCTCGCCGCGACCGTCACGCTGGCGCTGCTGGCGGCATGGTTTGGCGGCGACATCCTCATCGTGCGCCGCGTGCAGGCCCTGGCGCGCACCGCCAACCGCATCGCCACCGGTTCGCTCGACACCCGCACCGGCCTGCGCTACGAGGACGAGGAAATCGGCGCGCTGGCCCGTTCGCTCGACGAGATGGCGCAGGCATTGCAGAAGAAGGAGCTGGAGCGCGACGCCGCGGCCGCCTCGCTGCAGGCGGCCGATCGCCGCAAGGACGAGTTCCTGGCCATGCTGGCGCACGAACTGCGCAATCCGCTGGCGCCGATCAGCTCGGGTGCCCAGGTGCTGAAGATGGCGCATGCCGACAATCCGGCCATCGCGCGCACGGCGGAAATCATCGCGCGCCAGGTCGAGCACATGACGCGGCTGATCGACGACCTGCTGGACGTGTCGCGCGTCACGCGCGGGCTCGTCAAGCTGAACCGGCAGCCGCTGGACCTGCGCGCCGTGGTGGAAGACGCGGTGGAACAGGCCTACCCGCTGTTCAAGTCGAAGCGCCAGCAACTGGAACTGGATATCCCGCACACCCCGATGGGCGTCAACGCCGACCACAAGCGCATGGTGCAGGTGGCGGCGAACCTGCTCAACAACGCCGCCAAGTACACGCCGGAATATGGCCACATCCGCGTGCAGCTGACGCGCGACGGCGAACGTGTGCGGCTGGTGGTGGCGGACGACGGCATCGGCATGACGCCGGAGCTGGTGGCGCGCGTGTTCGAGCTGTTCACGCAGGCCGAGCGCACGTCCGACCGCTCGCAGGGCGGACTGGGCCTGGGTCTGGCCCTGGCGCGCACCCTGGTGACGCTGCATGGCGGCACGGTGCATGCCGACAGCGCGGGCCTGGACCAGGGCAGCGCGTTCACCGTCGAACTGCCGTATGCGGAGCCGCCGTCCCAACCGGGGGCCGCCGGCACCGTCCATGCCGCCGGCGCCAGGCAGGCCCGGCCGGACAGGCTGCGCTGCCTGGTGGTGGACGACAACGCCGATGCGGCGCAGACACTGGCGCTGTTCCTCGAGGCCGCCGGCCACGTCGTGCACGTGGCATTCCGCGCCGCCGAGGCGCTGGAGCTGGCGCGCCTCCATGCGCCACAGCTGTGCTTCCTCGACATCGGCCTGCCCGACACGGACGGCAACCAGCTCGCCCGGCAATTGCGCGCGTTGCCGCAAACGGCCCATGCGCGGCTGGTCGCCGTCACTGGCTATGGGCGCAAGGAAGACCAGGAAAAATCGATCGCCGCCGGCTTCGACCAGTATTTCGTCAAGCCGATGGATACGGCCAAGCTGGTGCAGCTGCTCGTGGCCATGAAACCGGACGGGGTACACTGAAGCGGGCACATCGCAGCGAATGCATCGAAGCGAATGCATCGAAGCGTGCGCGCGCGCGCCGGAGCGCGCGCTAGACTGAGTGCCATGAAACGCTATCGCAATCTCGAAGGCCATTCCGGCGTGGTGGCCTACGACATCCAGCCAGAGGCGATCGCCGTGAAGTTTTCCGGCGGCGACACGTACGACTACACGTACCGCGCAACCGGCCGGGCCCGCGTGGAAACGATGAAGGCGCTGGCCGAGGCGGGCAGGGGGTTGTCCACGTTCATCTCGCGCTACGTGCGCGACGATTACGAGCAGAAGCACGAAGGCAGGCATTAGGCCGGTCCGGGCAGCCGGGCCGCTGCACCGCTATAATGGCGCAGCCGTTTGCCCGCATACCATGAGACTGACCACCTTCACCGACTATACGCTGCGTTCCCTGATGTATCTGGGCATGCACCGCGACCGCCTGGTCACGATCCAGGATATCGCGGACCTGCACGGCATCTCGAAAAACCATCTCACCAAGGTGATCCACCAGCTCGGCATGTCGGGCCTGGTCGAGACGGTGCGCGGTCGCAACGGCGGCCTGCGCCTGCGCTGCGAACCCGGCGACATCAATATCGGCGCCGTGGTGCGCGCCAGCGAGTCGGACTTCCACATGGCCGAATGCTTCGATCCGGCCAGCGCCGGCTGCGCGTTCGCCGGCGCCTGCGCTCTGCAGGGCAAGCTGGCGCAGGCCACCGAAGCGTTCCTGGCCGTGCTCGACGGCGTCACGCTGGCCGACCTGCTGCCCGGCGCGCGCAAGCAGGAGCACGCGATCCTGCTGCACATGCCGGAGCGCCGGCCAGCCTCCTGACAGAACAACGTTGTTTTTCCCTGGGTGGGACATTTTGTCCAATTCCTCGGCACGAATTAAAGATGCAAACTGAATGCATCTTTAAACGAACACCGAAGCCAAAAGGAGAACACCATGCTTTCCACCGAACACCGCGCCATCGTTTCCGCCACCGTGCCGATCCTCGAACAGGGCGGCGAGGCGCTGACGCGCCACTTCTACCCGATCCTGTTCCGCGACTACCCGCAGGTGAAGCCCTATTTCAACCAGACCCACCAGGCCGATGGCGCCCAGCCGCGCGCCCTGGCAAATGCCGTGCTGATGTACGCGAAGAATATCGACCGGCTGGAGGCGCTGGGGCCGCTCGTGGGCCAGATCGTCGCCAAGCATGTGGCGCTGAACATCCTGCCGGAGCATTACCCGATGGTGGGTGCCAGCCTGCTGCAGGCGATCCGCGAGGTGCTTGGGGCCGAGGTGGCCACCGATGCCGTGATCGAAGCGTGGGGCGCGGCCTATGGCCAGCTGGCCACTATCCTGATCGGCGTCGAAGGCAAGGCCTACGAGGCGCTGAAGGCGGCACCGGGCGGCTGGAACGGCCTGCGCCGCTTCGTCGTTGCCGCGAAGCGCCGTGAAAACGACGAGATCACCACGTTCGTGTTCCGCCCCGAGGACGGCGCGGCGGTGGCGGACTTCCAGCCGGGCCAGTACATCGGCGTGCGCGCCATCGCCAACGGCCAGGACCAGCGCCGCAATTATTCGCTGTCGGCCGCGCCGAACGGCAAGACCTACCAGATCAGCGTGAAGCGCGAGGCGGGCGGAGCGATGTCGAACCACCTGCACGACGCGGTGGGCGAAGGCGACGTCGTCGAGCTGCTGCCGCCATCGGGCGTGTTCACGCTGGCGCCGCACGACAGCCGGCCGATCGTGTTCATCACCGGCGGTGTCGGCATCACGCCGACACTGGCGATGCTGCCGGCCGCGCTGGCGAGCGGGCGCGACGTGCACTTCATCCATGCCGCGCGCCACGGCGGCGTGCATGCGTTCCGCGCCCATGTCGACGAGCTGGCCGCGCGCCATCCGCAGCTGCGCCGCCATTATGTGTATGCCGAGGATCGGCACCTGGCGGCGGACGCCGCATCGCGGCACCCGGCGCCGGATGCGGTGGGCCTGCTGGACAGCGAAAAACTGGCGGCGTGGCTGCCGGCATCGCGCGACGTGGATGCGTATTTCCTGGGACCCCAGCCGTTCATGAAGGCGGTGAAGCGCTCGCTGCGCGAACTGGGGGTGCCGGAAAGCCAGACCCGCTACGAGTTCTTCGGCCCGGCCGCCGCGCTGGAATGACAGGCAGGACCGCGGCAACCACCGCGGGACGTCATGTCAGACGAGGAGGGCCGCGGTCATGGACGTGGCATCCTTCTCCGCCTCATCGAGGAAGCGCGCTGCCATTTCCTCGTCGATGAACAGGTCGACGACGGACTCGGCTTGCGGGGTTTCCTCGCGCGGCAGCGCCAGCGGCGAATCCACCGGGGAAAAGTGGTTCGCCAGCAGCAGCGTGTCGAGCAGGCTTTCCGGCGGCACGCCGAGGAAACCGTCGCGCAGGCCTTCGATCGCGGTCGCCACTTCTTCGGGGATCACGAGCTTGTTCATCACTTCGCGCGTGATGATTTCCTCGCTGGCGGGCTGCCAGTTATCCGGATCGGGATCGAGCAGGCCGGGGAATTCGTCGGCCCGCGACAGCAGGTAGAAGCCGCCCACCTCATGCACGATACCGGCGAACAGCGCGGTATCGCCATTCACCTCGGTCACCTCGCGCGCGATGATGCGCGCCAGGCACGCCACGTAGACGCAGTGCTGCCACAGCTGCTCGGCCTTGGCGCGCACGACCGGGTCGACGATCCTGCTGCCGAACTGGCGCACCACCATCGCGGCGGCCAGCGCATACAGGTTGTGGTATCCGACGCGTGTAATGGCGGCACGCACATTGGTGACGGAATTGCCGCTGCGGTTGAACATGGCCGAGTTGGCAAGCGCGACGGTACGCGCCGCCAGTTGCGGCTCGGCCAGTACGAGGCGAATGGCCTCGTCGATCGGCGTATCCGGATTTTCCAGCGCCAATTGCACGCGCAAGGCCGCGTTGACGCTGGTGGGAAAGACCAGGTCTCCCCGGATTGCCAGCGCGGCGATATGCCCGAAGGCTTCCAGTTTGTTCATGGCCGGATTATACGCACGCCCTACTGCCTGCACAATTGAGGACAGGCTTGCAATCCTCCGGGGAGGACGGGCTTCAGGCGCCGGCCAGCTGGGGCTGCCGGACTTGGCCGGTGCGCTGGTAGCGTTCCACCGACAGGTCGTCGGCCCGGATGGCCGGGCGCCGTGCCGACATGATGTCGGCCAGCAGTTGTGCCGAGCCGCATGACATCGTCCAGCCCAGCGTGCCGTGGCCCGTGTTTACGAACAGGTTCGGCAACGGGGTACGGCCCACGACCGGCGTGCCGTCCGGCGTCATCGGCCGCAGGCCCGTCCAGAACGACGCCTGGGCGGTGTCGCCGGCGCCGGGGAACAGGTCGTTGACCACCATTTCCAGCGTGGCGCGGCGGCGCGGGTTCAGGCGCTTGTCGTAACCCGCGATCTCGGCCATGCCGCCGACGCGGATGCGGTCGTCGAAACGGGTCACCGCGATCTTGTAGGTCTCGTCGAGGATCGTCGAGGCGGGGGCGCGCGCCGCATCCACGATCGGCACCGTGATCGAATACCCTTTCAGCGGGTAGACGGGAATGTCGAGGATGCCGCGCAGCAGCGGCGTGGAATACGCGCCCAGCGCCACCACGTACGAATCGGCCGTGACCGTTTCGCCGCCGCAGCGCACGCCGCGAATGGCGCCGCCTTCCACGTCGAGGGCGTCGATGGCCACGCCGTAGCGGAACTGCACGCCGAGCTCGACGGCCAGCGCGGCCAGCCGCGTGGTGAACAGCTGGCAATCGCCCGTTTCATCGTTGGGCAGCCGCAGGCCACCCACGAGCCGGCCGCTGGCGATGCCCGGCTCGGCCGACAGAAGTTCGCGCGCGTCCAGCAGTTCATACGGTACGCCGGTTTCCTCCAGCACGTCGATATCCTTGGCCGCGTCGTCCATCTGCTTTTGCGTGCGGAACAACTGTGTCGTGCCTTGCTGGCGGCCTTCGTAGGCGATCCCCGTCGATGCGCGCAGGGCCTTGAAGCAATCGCGGCTGTACTCGGCCAGCCGCACCATGCGTTCCTTGTTCACCGCATAGCTGTCGGCATTGCAATTCTTCAGCATCTGCCACATCCACTGCAGCTGGAACAGCGTGCCATCCGGCGCGATCGACAGCGGCGCATGGCGTTGCACCATCCATTTCAGTGCCTTCAGCGGTATGCCGGGAGCGGCCCAGGGCGAGGCGTAGCCGGGCGAAATCTGGCCCGCGTTGGCAAAACTCGTTTCCAGGGCCGGGCCGGGCTGGCGGTCCAGCACGGTTACCGAATGCCCTGCACGGGCCAGGTAATACGCCGTAGTGACACCGATGACGCCGCTACCGAGAATGACTACGCGCATATGATTGCCTCGAATATAAGAATAGGTATGGTTGATTGCCTGGGTAATTCGCCTATGGTAAGTTTTGTTTGGTAGTGGTTGTTACTATATATCGGCGATAAAACAGGAAAAAATAATGCGTACTCAAATTCAGTCGGTTCGCGCACTCGACAAGCTCGACCGCAAGATCCTGCGCATCCTCCAGGAGGACGGGCGGATCTCGATGAAGGACTTGTCCGAGCAGGTCGGCCTGTCGGTCACGCCGGCAATCGAACGCGTCAAGCGCATGGAGCGCGATGGCGTCATCACCGGCTACCACGCCCGGCTCAACCCCGCGGCCATCGGCGCCACCCTGCTCGTATTTGTGGAAATCACGCTGAACCAGAAATCGGCCAGCCATTTCGAGCAGTTCCGGCGTGAAGTGCTGCGCATTCCGGAAGTGCAGGAATGCCACCTGGTATCCGGCGACTTCGATTACCTCATCAAGGCGCGCATCCATCAGATGGCCGAGTACCGAAAATTGCTGGGCGACATGCTGTTGAACTTGCCCGGTGCGGCCCAATCGAAGAGTTACGTGGTGATGGAGGAGATCAAGGAGACGCTGACCCTGTCGACAGAAGTTGCCTGACGGCCAAAAAAATACCCATAAGGAAATTCTTTGGCAAGCGCTGGCGGCAGGCAGCACCTGATCAGACGTAGCATTTGATCCCTTATTGTTTCCATGAGGCATTTCCGCAACAACGTGGCTCGGACCATCTGCTAGAATCCGCTAAAGATTCTTTTGGGAAATTGACGATGATCACGGAAAACTTTACTTTTGCGGTAAACGGTACACTGACCTTCGGTCGGCCACTGCTTCCGGGTGACCTTCTCTTTACCGAGGATGCTTACATAGCAACATGGCTCGGCGCCGACGTGGCTGCCGCCAATGCGTTTGGCACTTATTCCGCCAGGCATGCCTATGCCAGCAAGGTGATCACCGTGCCGGCGGATGGCCGCTACGATTTCACGATCGACAGCGCAACCGGCTTCAGCTATTCCGACGACCCGCGCGAAGCCGACACGCAGCTCTGGTTGTACGAAGGCAGCTTCGATCCCGCCTACCCGCTGGCGAACCTCGTTGCGGCGAACGACGACATCGACTCGTTCACTGACGACGGCGGCGTCGGTAACCTGCTGTCGAAGCTCAGCGGCGTGACGTTGCATGCCGGCATGCAATATGTGCTTGTCGTCGCCAGCCGCGAGGCCGGGCTGACGGGCACTGCCAATGTGTCCTTCGCGGAAGCCGTGATCGACATGCCGGGAATGGGTGCGACCAGCCCTGAACCTGAACCGGCTCCCGAATTGCCTCCGGTGCCCGCACCTACGCCGGCTCCCGCACCCGCGCCGGCACCCGCACCAGCCCCAGCACCAGCCCCAGCACCAGCCCCAGCACCAGCACCAGCCCCGGTACCTGCACCTGCACCTGCACCTACGCCTACGCCGACCGGCGGCCCCACGCTGGGCGCGGTGTTCGCCGGAACCAAGGGGAGCGACGTTTTGACTGGTGGGACCGGCAACGATGTGTTCACACCAGGCGGTGGCCACGACACGATTGCCGGCGGCGCCGGTTACGACACGGTGCAGTTGTCCGGCCACGCAGCCGACTACACGATGAAAGTCGTCAATGGCACGCTACTGGTGTCCGGAGCTGGCGGCAACAGCTATGCGCTGCACGACATCGAATCGTTCGAATTCCTCGGTGGCAGGGGCAATTCTGCTGCCGACAGCGCCGCGCTCCTGTACCAGAGCATTCTGGGACGCGACGGCAACGTGTTCGAAATCGATTTCTGGGCCGGCGTCATCGCCGGCGGCATGTCGGTGCACGATGTAGCCGAACAATTCATCAGCTCGCCGGAAGCTGCAGGGATCTACCGCACGAGCGGGTCGGCCGGTTTCGTCACGGCACTGTATGAAAGCATACTCAGCCGTGCGCCCTCCGCCGATGAAGTCGATCATTGGGTCGGCAAGATCGCAACTGGAGCCGATCGGACCGAGATTGCCCTTGGCTTCATCAACTCCGCTGAAAACATGGCGCGGCCCGCGACGCTGGAACTGGGCGGCAGCGATATCGGCGTGCTGCTGCGGCTGTACTACACGATGTTCGACCGCGCGCCCGATGAAGCGGGCTTGAACCATTGGCTTGGCAACCGTGCCGCGGGCATGTCGATGACGAGCATCGCCAACCAGTTCGCCCACGCGGACGAGGCGGGCAACCTGACTGACAGCGCATTCATCGACCATGTCTATACTACCGGCCTGCACCGCGATCCGACGGCGGTCGAGAAGGCGCAGCTGCTCGACCTGTTCGACCTCGGTCTCGACCGTGGTCAGGTCCTGTTGCAGGTGTCCGAATCGCCGGACGCCGTCGCCCTGGTGGGCGTCGTCGGCAGTACGATCCCGCTGGCCTGACCGGCGCCGGGGCAGTGAGTTGACTGGCCACGGCGTGGCGGTAAAAGCGGTGGATTTTCGTGTCAGGCCAGGCATTGACGATGACGCATGGGGCGGAAATGGGCGCTTCCGCCCCCCGATCGGTTGCAAGTGAGCCACTAGAACCAGAAATCCGGCATCAGCGCCACGTGCACGTGATGATGGTGATTGGGCAAGGGGTAATAGATCGCATTGTTCCAGGCACCGGTGCCCAGGTCGTGGGCCACGCCGTTGACCGTCACCCGGCCCGTCGTGAGCAGCTTGTAGCCCCAGTCCATGCCGCCGATCCCGGCCGCGTCCGGGCCGCCCAGGATGTAGCCGACTTGCCTGGCATTCGCCGCGTACAGCTTGTCGATGCCGCTGCGGCTGGCCCGGATCCAGGCCTGCAACTGGGCGGCGGCGGCCTTGCCCCTGGCGACCTGCTCCGGATCCGTGCCGCGCAGCAGGGGCAGGTCGAGGATGCGCGCAACCAGCTCGCGGTAGTTCGACGTGCCGCTCTGCGGATCGGCTCCCGGGAAGGTATGGAAGTGGTACATGTCGAATTCGTTGCCGCTGCCGTGCGAGGCGTGGCCAAGGTCGGTGCCATGCTCGCCGGAGAAATCGTTGATCGCGGTGACGGCGTCGGCATGCTCGACCAGCCAGTCGTGCGTGGAACCTGAAACCCAATCGTCGCCGCCCGCTTCGCGCATGCCGTAGCGCGGCAGGCCGGCCGGTGCGCGCCAGAGCGGCCACTTGCCCGGCACCAGGCTGGTCGCCCTGGTCTCGGTGCCATCGGGCGCCCGCGCCGTGACCGTGACCTGGTAGTGCATGACCATGCGGGCGTCCAGTGCGCGCAGGTCGTGCCCGTGCGGCGCCGTGAACGTGACATGCGTATCGATCACCCCGCCATCGACGACCACGTCCGGGCCCGGGGGCGCATCCAGCACCGTGAGCAACCCATAGTTGAGCTCGTATTCGGGCATGTACTGGTTTGCCAGATCTACCTTGACGTTCGTGATTTCCATGTCGGCGCTCATGCGCACGGCGAGCCGTACGCGGCGCTGGATCAGGTTCGCCTCGCCCGGCTCGGGCATGCTGATGTGGCGCCGCCCATGGGCGATATGGAAGTCGTCGCCGATCGTCGCCGATTCGATGATCAGCGGGGTACCCGTGCCCAGCGTGGCTTCGATGCGCTGCATCTTCGTCGACCCGCCGAACAGATTGGCGTACAGCGTCAGCTCGAGGGGACCGTCGGCGGCCAGTTCCGCCACATCCAGCTGGCGGTCGACCAGCATGCTCATGTAGGGCGCATTGGCATAGTCGTCGTGGTGGCTGGCATAGCGGTGGGCGGCCCCGTACAGCGGCGTGCCGGCCGGGCCGGCAACGACGCGGACATCCCTGACGGCATCCATGTCGCCGCCTGCCACCGAGGACATGTAGGACAGCGTCACGTGCCGGGTGCCGCGCGGCACGATGAGGGTGGAACTCTTCAGGCCATCGCTGCCCCAGTCGCGCATGATACTGACGTGCGCCACCGTGGCTTCCGGATCGGGCAGGGAGCGCTGCAGCTCCGCGCCGCCCTGGAGCGGCAGCTCGAACGTGCCTGGCCGGCCCGCAGCGATGACATTGGCGGCGGTAAAGTGCCGGCCATCGCGCACCGCGTGCGCCGACAGCGAGAGACCCTGCCGCGGCATGGCGGGCAGCGTGAATTTGCCGCCGGCATCCGTCACGGCCGTGAACATGGCAACCGTCTTGCCGTTCCAGGTGCTGGCGGCGGTCACGGTAATGCCCGCCAGGTCCATGTCCGGATCCGCGGCGGGCGGTACCAGCATGCCAGTCGGCGCGACCGATGCCAGGAACATGTCCACCGAGCCGCGGTACACGTGGCCCTGGGCGTCCGTCCCCGTCACCACCACCATGGCGTTGCCGCGCGACGCCTGGTCCTGCACGGCGGCGGTGTCGCGGCATTGCACGGTGCCGTCGGCATCGAGGGAGAACTTGTTCGTGATGTTCCGGTATGCGTCGTCGCGCTGGAGGTCGCGCAGTTCGACGCTGGCCAGGTGGGCGAGGCGCACCGTGGCGCCATCCGGCGCGACGAAGCGGCCGGTCAGCGTGCGCAGCCCCGCGGGCAGCAGCGACTGCATCACGGCGTCGAAGCGCAGCGTGGCGTCGGCGTAGACCTGGCCGTCATCGGCCAGCACGATGTCGGTGCTGTTCGTCATGCCCGCCGCCAGCGCAAGGCGGGCGATACCGGTACCGGTGGGCGCCAGGCGTGCCGAGACGGCTTGCAGGCTGGCCGGAACGAGTACCGTGGCCCGGCCGTCGGCGTCCGTCCGCGCGCGCACCGCGCCGTCGACCACGATGGCGACGCCGGCACCGGCCGGTGTCCCGCGCGGGCTGTCGGCCATTCCCGAATACCGGTGCACGGCGACTTCCAGCGGCACGCTCGTGTCAGGCGCGAGGAGCGTGCCGGTCGCCCGTGCTTCGAACGTGAACTGCCGGCGCTGCAGGTTGACGAACCTGACCGGAACGGCGACCTGCGCGCCCGGTTGCAGCACGCCCAGCGGCAATGGGACCGCGATACCGGCATTGCCGGAATGATCGAGCGACGTGGGATAGGCCACCGCCACGCCGGGCGTCATGTTGCGGGCGATCCGCAGCGTGAACGGTGCCCCGATCGGTATTGCGGAGGTATTGGTGACGGTCACCACGCTGTCCGACACGTTGGTGGCGCCAAGTACCGGGGTGTCGACGGCAATGGCGACATGTGCCGCCAGGTCCGGCGCGGCGTGCGCGGCGCCGCATGCCGCGGCAAGCAGCAAGGCAAGGCATCCGCGCACGGCGGCCGTGCACCAACGTCCGAGGGTGCGCGAAGCGGCGCTGGGAACAATGCGCAAGGCAGCGGCAGCCACGCCGGGGGGCGCGGGGTTGCGCGCACGGCGGGGGCCGGCGGCGAAGCAAGCGGCGAGCGATCTGGTCATTCTTTTTCTCCATGGGTGAGACAGTCCTGAACAAGGCAGGACAAGGCAGCACAAGCAGTACTAGGCAGCACATATGGTATTGCCCTATGGAATCAATGCATTATGGAAACTCAGATTTCCTTGTGATGCGGGTCAAGGGATTGCGCCGGCCCGGTGTCCGTTCCGCTAGAATGTCGAAAAAACATGACACAACAGGGGCTGCCGTGAACCAAACCGCCACGTCGCAAGTAACGTCACAAATCACGCCCGCCGCGCCGGAGCATGTACTGAAATTGCGCACGCTCGACGAGCATCTGTGTACCGACCAGAGCTTTGCCTCCGCGCTGGCGCGGCTGCTCGGCGCCCTGGCGGTCGGCGATGATGGCGCGATGACGCTGGCGCAATTCGCCGCCGTGACCGATCTTTCCGGCGACGGCAAGGCGTCGGCCGTCTTCACGGCACTGGTCCTGAACGCCATCGAGTCGGGCGTCACCGTGGACTGGGCCGCCAATGCGCTGGCGCGCAGCAGCGGATCGGTCGAACCGTCGGCGCGCGAAGCGGCGTTCACGATGATGAAACCGTTGCTGGCGTTGCAGGGCCGGCGTGCCCGTCCGCTGGCCGTGAAGGCGGCGCGCGCGCTCGGCATCCGGCTCGTCCCCGACCATTACTACGGCCTGCCCCCCGAGGAGGAGCGCCGGCTGCTGAACAACCTGGGCACGCAGGCCCGCAAGCTGGTGAAGGGGAGGGGGCTGGTCGACGCGGTGGCCGATTTCGGCCGCAGCACGGGCCAGGTCGAACTGTTGAACCATGCGCGCGGCTTCAACGGCGGCATGATGTCGCAGGAGCAGTTGCGCGACGTGGTGCAGGGCGCCGTCGACACGATCACGCAGGGCATCGCCACCTACCAGGAAAAGGCGGCCGCCCCGCCGCAGGGCGATGGGGAAGCGATCGCCCTGTCGGCCACCGCCGAACAGCTGCGCCAGCAGGTGCTGCAGCGCCTTGCCCTCGTGGATGCCCGCATCGCCTACGAACGCCGCATGCTGTGGCAGGACATCGACGACGCCGTGCACGATGCCGGCAACGCGATCGAGGTGGCGATCGGCGAGCGGCTCGACAGCGAGGGCTGGAAGGATGAGCAGGTCTGGTCGGGCATCGCGCGCGACCAGTTCGCCCGCGAAATGGAGCACCGCCTCGACCGCGTGGCGCGCCGCAAGCAGGAAGCGCTGGACCTGCTGCACCACGACCTGAAGCTGTTCCAGGCCGACATGCGGATCACGCAGGGCGATGCGTTCGCGCGCCAGCACCATGCGGCCCTGGCCCGGCTGATGCCGCGCCTGCGCATCGGCACGCGGCTCGTCAACAGCGTCGACACGGCCGCCAACCTCACGCTGATGGGCAGTGCCGTGGCGGCTGCCGGCACCAGCACCGCCGCTTACCTGTTCGGCGTGGCCGTCGTGGTGCCGGTCGTGGCGCCGGTGGTGCCGTTCGTCGGCGGGGCCGTGCTGCTGGCCTCCGCATTCAAGTGGGCGACCGATACGAACAAGCGCAAGCGCGAAGAGATCCGCGACAAGCGCCGTGTGTTCGAGGAAGAACTGCGCCGGCGGCTGAAAGAGGCGGAAGAGGGCTTCGTCGTGCAGCTCGATCGCATCGGCAGCGCCTTCTACGAATCGGCCAGCGCCCTGCTGACCCCGCTGATCCTGGAAGCCGAAGCGGCCGCGCGCATCCAGGCCGTGCGCAAGCGCATCGCCGACAAGGTCATCGCCCAGGCGCAGGGCGCCATCGGCCAG
Source organism: Pseudoduganella sp. jia 12 (assembly GCF_055502675.1). Classification (NCBI taxonomy): domain Bacteria; kingdom Pseudomonadati; phylum Pseudomonadota; class Betaproteobacteria; order Burkholderiales; family Oxalobacteraceae; genus Pseudoduganella; species Pseudoduganella sp. jia 12. The sequence goes on along the minus strand of NZ_JBUXKP010000004.1, from coordinate 529,153 downwards.
CTGCAGGCGGCGCTGAGCGCCGCCGTTCCCCTCGGCTGACGAAGCGCCTCCGGTGCGGACATCGCGTGCGCACCGGGGGCGTTTCATCGCCTCGCCGCTTCCTTTCCCGTTCCGCCCATCCGCCCCGCGAACGCGGCCGCCTCGATTGCCGGGTGCGCTTGCGTACGAACGGCAGTTCGGCTTCCGCATACAATGGAACGCGATGTCTTTTCAACATTTTTCGGGGAGAAGCGTTTGCAGAGCAAATATGTGATCGTCGGAGGCGGGGCGGGCGGCCTGGAACTGGCCTGCAAGCTGGGCCGCAAGCTGGGGCCGGGCAACGTGATGCTGGTCGACAGCCGGCTGTACCACATCTGGAAGCCGTCGCTGCACGAGGTGGCGGCCGGCACGCTGGACATCCACGCGGAAGGCCTGTCGTACCAGATGCTGGCGCACGACAATGGCTTCACCTACGTGTACGGCGCGCTCGAGGGACTCGACGCGCCCGGGCGCACGATCCGGATCGGCCCGATCGAAACGGCGGCGGGAGAAACCGTGCTGCCGGCGCGCACGATCGCCTACGGCGCGCTGGTGCTGGCGGTGGGCAGCACGTCGAATTACTTCGGCGTGCCCGGCGCCGCCGAGCACACCATCTCGCTGAACGGCACCGAGGATGCGGAACGCTTCCGCCTCACGCTGCTCAAACTGATGGCCAGGGCCGCCACGGAAAAGGCCGGGCAGGGCGTGGACATCGTCATCATCGGCGGCGGCGCGACGGGTGTCGAACTGGCGGCCGAACTGCGCGAGGCGTCCGGCGTGTATGCCGCGTATGGCTTCGGCGACCTGAATCCCATGCGCGACGTGCGCATCACGATCATCGAAGGCGCGCCGCGCATCCTGGCGCCGCTGCCGGAACGGGTATCCGCCGCCGCGGCCGGCCTGCTGGCCGAGCGGGGCGTGCGCGTGCTGACCGATACGCGCGTGACGCAGATCGACGCCGACCAGGTCACCGTGCAGAAGGGCGATGTCTATCCTTCCGACATCGTGGTCTGGGCGGCCGGCATCAAGGCGCCGGACCTGCTGAAGAACCTGGGGCTGCCCACGGTGAAGGGCGGCCAGCTCGATGTGACGGGCGAACTGGTGGTGAAAGGTTTCCCGGACATCTACGCGCTGGGCGACTGCGCGCTGTGCATCGGCGCGGATGGCAAGCCGGTACCGCCGCGTGCGCAGGCAGCGCACCAGCAGGCCGACTACCTGCTCGCGGCCCTGCTGCGGCGCGACCGCGGCCAGCCACCGCTCGGCAAGCCTTACGAATACAAGGACTACGGCTCGCTCGTGTCGTTCGGCCAGCGCGATTCGGTGGGCAGCCTGATGGGTTCACTGCAGGGCAGGAACTGGTTCGTCGAAGGCTTCTTCGCGCGGCTGATGTACACGAGCCTGCACCTGATGCACCACAAGGCGATCATGGGCACGCTGCGCACCGGCGTGCTGGCGCTGGCGCGCTTCCTGATCAAGCGCACCACGCCGATGGTCAAGCTGCATTGAGGAAGTGACGGTCAGGCGGCGGCGGGCTTCGGCAGCACCACGGTGAGCACCGTGCCGCCTTCCGGGTGGGTGGCCAGCGTCAGCACGCCGCCCAGCAGGCGGGCCCGTTCGCGCAGCAGCCGCAGGCCGTACTGCCCGACGCCAGCCCCTTCGGGCGGCATGCCGCCATCGCCGATGCCTTTTCCGTTGTCGCGCACCGTCAGCATGATCTCGTCTTCGTTGTCGTCGACGATGACATCGACCTCGCTGGCGCCCGAATGCGCGGTCACGTTCGACAAGCCCTGTTCCAGCACGCGCAGCAGCACCACGCCGTATTCGCGCGGGCAGCTCGGTTCGTCTTCCGGCAGGCTGTAGCGTGCCGTCAGTGCGTATTGCTGGGCGAACTGCGTCACCAGTTCGGAGAACGCGACCTTGATGCCGAGGAACTCCAGCTTGTCGTTCCACATCTTGTGCTGCATCTGCCGGTTGTTCTCGATGATCGTGTGCAGCAGGTTCTTCATCTGCGCCGCACGGTCGCGCAGCGGCTGGTCCGGCGGCAGCTTGGCCGTGAGCAGGCCCAGGTGCATGGTCAGCGCCGTCAGCGACGAGCCCAGGCTGTCGTGCAGCTGGCGTGCCAGGGCGCGGCGGTCGTTATCCCAGCTGGTGACCACGTGGCCCAGCAGGTCGGAGAGTTCGGCGGCGCGCTCGCTGCCGTTGGTGATTTCGTCGGGCATGGTTGGTATAGGTATTTGGCCGATAAGACAGCGGGATCATACCGGATGTTTTTCGGAAATGTCGCACTGGCACTATCGTGTGTTGTCGCACAGTCAGCGGTAACGGCAGCGGGCACACTGAACCCACGTTGTCAAACCATTACAAGGAGCAGCCATGAGTGCAACAGCCAAGCCGCGTGATGCCGTCGCCCTGCTGAAGCAGGATCACGATGAAGTGAAAGCGATGTTCAAGCAATATGAAGAGCTCGGCGACCGCGCCTTTGCCAGCAAGCAGAAGCTGGCCGAGAAAATCTGCCTGGAGCTGACGAAGCATGCGATCGCCGAGGAAGAGATCTTCTACCCGGCCGTGCGCGCCGAGGTCGACGATGCTGATGACCTGGTCGACGAAGCCACCGTCGAGCACGCATCGGCCAAGGACCTGATCGCACAGATCCACGCGATGGATCCGCACGACGACCTCTACGATGCGAAGGTGAAGGTGCTGGGCGAGTATATCGAGCACCACGTCAAGGAAGAAGAGCAGGAGATGTTCCCGCAGGCGAAGAAGGCCGGCGTCGACCTCGTGGCCCTCGGCGAACGGATCCAGGCCCGCAAGGACGAGATCGATGAAATCCCGCCGATGCCCGTGCCGGGAAAGGTCGTGTACGCCACCCAGCCTGCGGCCTGAACTTCGTTTGACGGGCGGCTGCCCGCCCCGATGGGGGCAGCCGTGCTACGACCTGGCGGCCACCGCGGCTGCCGGCGGAGCGACGTCGGTGGTCAGGCTGGCAATGGCCTTCATCAGGCTGTCGATGTCGACCGGTTTCACCAGGTGCATGTCGAAACCCGCTTCCAGCACGCGGCGCTGGTCCTCGGCCAGGCCGTAGCCCGTCAGCGCGATGAGCCGGATATGCCGCATGTCCGGATCGCCGCGCAGACGGCGCGCCACTTCATACCCGTCGATGCCGGGCAGGCCGATATCGACCAGCGCCACGCCGGGCCGGTACTCGCGCGCCACGGCAAGGCCCTGCAGTCCGTCGGCGGCATGCCGCACCTCATAGCCGTAGCACGACAGCATCATCGCCATCATTTCGCGGCCGTCATCGTTATCTTCGATCAGCAGGACAGTGGGCTTGGCCCGTTCAGTGGTTTCCATGATTTGCAGGTTGGGTTCGGTGATTCGTTCGGTGCGCGGGAGGCGGATCAGGAAGGTGCTGCCTTCGCCGGGGCCGGCGCTGTCGGCTTCCACTCCGCCACCATGCAGTTCGGCCAGGCGGCGCACCAGCGCAAGGCCAATGCCGAGCCCGCCCTGGGCCCGGTCCAGCGTGCTCGTGCCCTGCACGAACACGTCGAATACGTGCGGCAGCAATTCGGCCGCGATGCCGACGCCGCTGTCGTGCACGGTCAGCACGACGTCTTCTTCTTCCACCTCCAGCAGGATATCGATCGTGCCGCCGGGAGGCGTGTATTTCAGTGCGTTGTCGAGCAGGTTCGAAAAGATCTGCTCCAGCCGTGTCACGTCGCCGTCGACCCAGCCGCTTTCCAGTGCCACGTGCACGTCGTAGTCGGCCGTGCGGCCCGTGGTGCGGTAGGTCTCGAGGCAGTTCCGGATCAGGGCCGCCACGTCGACCGGTGTGCGGTTCAGCAGGATCTTGCCGGACATCGCCCGCGACAGGTCGAGCAGGTCGTCGACGATGCGGCCCAGGTGCTGGCTCTGGCGCTGGATGATCTTCTTGGCGCGCACGGCCGCATCGACCGTTACCGTGGGCAGGCCGAGCAGCGAAGCGGCACTGCTGATGGCCGACAGCGGATTGCGCAGCTCGTGCCCGAGCATGGCCAGGAACTCGTCCTTGGCATGGTTCTGCCGCTCGGCCACCTTGCGTTCCTCGATTTCCTGCAGCAGCCGCTTGTTGCTGCTGATGAGGTCATTGGTGCGCTGGCTCAGCTGGCGCGCCTGTTTCTTCAACTCCTCGTTCTTCATTGCCAATGCCACGAAGACGGAGATCTTCGCGTGCAGGATCTGCGGGATCACCGGCGTGAACAGGAAGTCGGCCGCGCCTTTCTGGTAGGCCTTCAGCCGGTCGAGTTCATCCGCCACGAATGCCGTGATGAAGATGATCGGGATATTGGCCGAGCGGGCGCGCTGGTGGATCGCCTCGGCGGTCTCGAAGCCGTCCATGCCGGGCATGTTCACATCCAGCAGGATCACGGCGAAGTCGTGCATGAGTACCTGCCGCAGTGCCTCTTCGCCGCTGCGCGCGGCGATCACTTCATACGACTCCAGTTCGGCCCACTGCGCCAACAAGCTCGTGAGTGCAAACAGGCTGTTCGCGTCGTCGTTAACGACGAGGATCTTTGGTTTGTCTACTTTAGGCACGGGCACTTGTCGTTGGGATGCACTGCTGAAAACAATTCTATAAGACAAACATCTGATCGATCATAGCAACAGGCATCGGCGCTGTCAAAAGTCCTGCGTGCAACAGGACGCGACCTGGATTGTTCGATTGCGCACATACAGGACAAAGTCGTCATGCAATAGTGAAAGCGTTGAACGAGCAATCAAAATACGAAAGGATACGATCATGAATGTCGATACCGTGGTGGGTAAGGATTATCTGGGTAAATGTTTTCGCGAGCTGGCCGATGCGCCGGTCAGCGCACTGAACGGTGTCGGTGAGGAAGGCGCGCAAGCCCTGCAGCAAGCGTTCGGCGTCACGACCGTGCGGGAACTGGCGAACCTGAACTTCATCAAATGGGCTTCCGCCATTGCCACGCTGGCCGCCGAGGAGCAGATGCTGCCCCAGGACAAAGCCAAGGAAGAGCTGCTCGATGATGCCGTGGAAATGACGTTCCCCGCCAGCGACCCGATCTCCGTCGATGCCGGCATCACGCGCATCGAAGTGTCGCCGGACAAGGTCGATGCCCATACCGATCACCAGCACGCCAACAAGGTCGAGGAGTGCACGGCCACCGGCAAGGAAAAGCAAGCGGCGCAGTAAGCCCGGCAGCCCTGCGAACGGGCTGCTCGCCGATGCATCGATGCCGGCCACCCGCTTTCGAGCAGGTGGCCGGCATTTTTTTGCAAACCAGACCCGGACGAAGAACCGTGGTCAGCAAGGCGCGCGAGCCTGACGGCTTGCATGCCTTGCTGACCACGGTCTTGTGCTTGCGGGGTTACGAGACGGTCGAGCGCGGGACGATCGGATCAGCGTCAGACCGTCGTTGCAACGCTCTTGAGCTGGTGCGGCATCGCCGCCGCGGCGGCTGTCGCCAGTGCGGTGCTGCCCGGCGCCGAGCAGAAGCGGTTCTTGCCCGAGCGTTTCGCGTCGTACAGGGCATTGTCGGCAGCATGGATCAGGTCGCCCACGGACTCCGCATCGTCGGGGAACAGCGCAATGCCGATCGACGTGGACAGCCGCAGCGTGACGCCGTTGACGACATAGGGTTCGGACACCACTTCGATCAGCTTCGACGCCGGCTCGCGTGCATCGTTCAAACCGCTCACATCGCCCAGCACGATCACGAACTCGTCGCCGCCCACGCGCGCCACGGTGTCTTCCTTGCGCGAGGAGCCGACCAGTCGTTGGGCCACCAGCTTCAGGATCTCGTCGCCATAGGCGTGGCCATGGGTATCGTTGATGGGCTTGAAGCCGTCCAGGTCCAGGTACATCACGGCCGCCTTGCGCTGGTTGCGCAGCGCGTGCTGGAACGTGGTTTCGATGCGGTCTTCCAGCAGGCGGCGGTTCGGCAGGCCCGTGAGCGGGTCGTGCAGGGCCAGTTCCTGCTGGCGCTTGCTGTACTGGGCCAGTTCCTTGTACAGCAGGCGCACTTCCAGCATGTTATGGATGCGCTTGTGTACTTCGAGCAGGTCGAACGGCTTGCTGATGAAATCGCGGGCGCCCGCTTCGAGCGCGGCGATCTTGAAGCTCGGCTGGGCTGTCAGCGCCAGCACGGGCAGGTAGCCTTCCTGTTCGATTTCCTTCAGGCCCTTCATCACCTGGAATCCGTTCAGGCCGGGCATCTGCAGATCCAGCAGGATCAGATCGTAGTTATGCTGCCGGTGCAGGGAGCAAACCTGGTCGGGCAGCATGGTGGCCGTGACGTTCGCGTAGCCGGCTTCACGCAAGATCTCGAGCATCAGATCGACGTTGTCGGCGCAGTCGTCCACGACCAGAATCTTGGCATTCAGGATCTCATCCGGGCTGGGCATAATTGGTCTCGCATACTGTGCCCCGGCGGATTCAAGGCCGGGGCGGAATACTCAGTGTAGCGCCGAAGAATTTGCTGCGGCGCACGTAAAGGAAAAATCTTCTCCTGATGAAGAATTTTCAGCACTTCGAGTGTAGCAAACCGCTGACAAGTTTCTTGTAGGACATTGCCGCGTCATGCAGTAGGACACTTTTTCCCAATTATAAATTAATTAATACGCATCGAGTATTTTCTTACGCAAATGTGTAGCATGCACACACTTCAGTAGTGTATATGCGAAAAACAGATATGACTCAAGAGGGCTGGGCGCGGCGCCGGGCGGCCGCCAGCGCGACGGCGGCGACCAGCTCGGGTGCCTCGACGGGCTTGGCGATGTGGTCGGAGAAGCCGGCGGCAAGGGTGCGCAGCCGGTCTTCCGTGCGGGCAAACGCGGTCAGGGCGATGGCCGGCACGTTGCCGCCGGACTCCGGTCCAAGGGCGCGCACCTTGGCCAGCAGCTCGAAGCCATCCATTTCCGGCATGCCGATATCGGACAGCAGCAGGTCGGGATGCCAGCGCGGCAGCAGTGACAACGCGGCGGGGGCGCTGTCGGCGGTCACGACTTCGGCGTTGCAATCCGATAAAACCCGCTTGATCAGCTCGCGCGTGTCCGGTTCGTCGTCGACGATCAATACACGCAATCCGCCCAGGTCGCGCAAATCGTCTGCCACGGCTGCGCGCGGTGCGCCATCGGGCAGGGCCGGGCGGGGCGTTCGCTCCGCACCGGGCACGCGGGCCGCCAGCGGCAGCCGCACGGTAAACGTGGCGCCGCGGCCTTCGCCGGCGCTGTCCGCCATCACGGCGCCACCGTGCTGCTCGATCAGATGCCGGACGATCGACAGTCCCAGGCCAAGCCCGCCATGCCGGCGCGTGGAGGACGCGTCGGCCTGGCGGAAATGTTCGAACACGTGGGCCAGGAAGCCGGCGCCGATGCCGATGCCGGTATCGGCCACGACGATTTCCGCCTGCCCGTCGGCCTCGCGCACGCTCACGCGCACGGTGCCATCCTGCGGCGTGAACTTGATCGCGTTGGACAGCAGGTTCCACACCACCTGCTGCAGGCGGCTCTGGTCCGCCGCCACCATGCCGCACGGCTGGAAATCGCGTTCGATGCGGATATGCCGGGCCGCGGCGGCCGGGCGCACGGTTTCGATGGCGGCATCGATGACCGTCGCCGGCGCCACGGCTTCGATATCGAGCAGCACCTTGCCCGACATGATGCGGCTCATGTCGAGCAGGTCCTCGATCAGCTGGGCCTGGGCGCGCGCGTTGCGCTCGATCGTCTGCAGGCCTTTTTCCATGTCGGACTCGCCCCGTCCGCCGCGCCGCAGGATCTGCGACCAGCCGAGGATCGCCGTCAGCGGCGTGCGCAGTTCGTGCGACAGCGTGGCGAGGAATTCATCTTTCATCTGGCTCGTGCGTTCGGCCTCGGCGCGGGCGTTGCGTTCGCTGTCGAGCAGCGCGATGCGCTCCTCGGCGGCGCGGCGTGCCGCTTCGTTCAGCCGTGCATTGTCGATCGCCACGCCGGCCTGGGCCGCGATGCCGCCGATGATGCGCTCCGTGCGCTCGCTGAACATGCCCGGCTCCGGGTGGCCGAACAGCAGCGTGCCGATGACGCTGCCATCGCGCGACATCACCGGCGCTGCCAGGTAGCTGCGCAGCGCGCCCGCGTGCCCGGCCGGCAGCGCGGGCTCGCATCCGGGCTGGCGCAGCAGGTCGCTGCAGCGGGTGATCGTGCTGCCGCGCAGCGTGTCGCCGAACAGGGCCGCGGCATGCGCACGCGCCAGTTCGCCGAAGGACGACGGTGGGCGGCCGGCGAGCGTGTAGGGTGTCAGCGCATCGTCGCTGCCATCCTGCCCAGCCCCGCTATCCGGCGCGGCATGGCGCGCATCTTCGCGCGAATGCTCCCGATTCCTGTGGTAGAAGAAGGCGCCGAAGCGGGCCCCGCTGATCCGCGTGGCCGCATCGGTCACTTCCTGCAGCAGTGGTTGCAGGTCGCGATGCCGGGACAACGCGTTGCCGGTGCTGTTCAGCAGTTCCAGCACGGCCGTCTCGTCGCGCAGCGCTTCCTGGGCGCGCTTGACCTGGTCGACGTCGGTACTGGTGCCGAACCAGCGCAGCGTGCGGCCCTCGGCGTCGCGCACCGGGTTGGCGCGGGTCAGGAACCAGCGGTACTGGCCATCCGCGCCGCGGATCGGGAATTCCATTTCGAACGGCTGGCCCGATTCGATCGAGCCCTTCCAATGCTGCGTCATCGCCGGGATGCACTCGGGATCGTAGACCTGGCGCCAGCCTTCGCCGCGCAGGTCGTCGCTCGCCAGGCCCGTGTATTCGATCCAGCGGCGGTTGTACCACGTCATGCGGCCGTCGTGGTGGGCGATCCAGGCCAGCTGCGGGATCGAATCGGCCAGCGCGCGCAATTGCGCTTCGCTGTCCTTCAGCGCTTCCTCGGCGGCGCGGCGCGCGCTGATGTCCTGCACCATGCCGGTCATGCCGAGCAGGCGGTCGCCATCGCCGTAGTTGCCATGGCCGACCACGGACAGCCAGCGCCGTTCCCCGCCGTCGCCGCCAACGCCATTACGGGCCCGGATGCGGCATTCGATGTCGAAGTCGCGGTGCGCCACGTAGGCGTCGACGAAGACCTGGCGCGCCGCGGCGCGGTCTTCCGGCGCGATCCGCTCCTGCAGCGCGTGCCACGCGATCGGCGTTCCTTCCGGCAGGTCGAAGATCTCGGCGGCCCGGCGGCCCAGCGTGACGACGTCGGTGGCGGCGTCCCAGGTCCATTCGCCCAGCCGGCCCGCCGCCATCGCCACCTGCAGCCGGTTGCTGTTCTCGCGCAGCGCCCGTTCATCGCGCTTGCGCGCGTCGATATCGAGCAGCATGCATGTCAGGCCTTGTGCCGAGGGACAGGCCCGCACCTCGAGCCAGCGCTGGCAGGGTGCATGGAACAGCTCGAAGGTTGCGCCCGCGCGATCGGCCATGGCCTGGCGCAGCCGTGCCTCCAGCGCGGTGCCGGGCAGGGCGGGGAAGGCCTGCCACAGTTCGCGCCCGGCGAGGCTGGCGGCGCCGTTTTCACGGCCCACGCCGTCGCTGCCCAGCAAGCCGGCGGCACGCGCATTGATCCAGGTGATCGTCCATGCCTCGTCCACGATCGCCAGGCCGTCGGCGATACTGTCCAGAACATCTCCCGTCCAGGCGCGCGCGCGGCGCAACGCTTCCCTTGCTTCCAGCATGGCGCGCAGCGGGTCTGCTTCAGGAGGGATAGCCCCGTTGGAAAGAATCATTGATGGACGGTTCAGGACGATTGGTTTTGCCGGCTGCCGGTGCGGCTGCCGCTGCGGATTGTAGCGCTGCGCGGCGCGTCACGCTCGCACCGTTGACTGAACGGCACGGTATGTCAGGCGCGCGGAATCCGATCCAGGATGGCTTGCAGTTGCTCGATATCGTAGGGCTTCTGGATCGCCTCGGCCCGGAAGTCGAGCTGCTGCGTCAGCGTGTCGCTGTAGCCGGACGCGAAGATCACGTGCAGGCCCGGCCGCCGGGCCACGGCGTGGCGCGCCACCTCCACGCCGGAAATGCCGGGCAGGCTCACGTCGGTGAACAGCACGTCGTATGCGGTGCCTTCCAGGTACTGCAGTGCGCGCTCGCCGTCGGCCACCGCCTCGACTTCGTGGCCGATCGCACGCAGCATTTCGCAGACGAGGTATTGCGCATCGAGATTGTCCTCGACCACCAGCATCTTCAGCGCGCGCGCGGCCGCCGGGGCAACCGTCGCGCTGGGCGGCGCCAGCGTGCATACGATACCCAGCACCGTGCCGTCGCCGTCGCGCAGCGGCGTGTAGTACAGGTCGAAGCGCTGTTCGCTGACGCCGTCGGCGCGCCACATCTGCAGGACCTGGCCCGTGAATACCAGCGATTCGCCCTGCCAGGCCCGCTCCAGCGCGGCCGCGTTCCAGCTCCACGCCGAAGGCTGCATCGCCGGGATGCGGCCGCCGGGCGGTTGCGTGGGCAGGCCGGACAATGCCGTGTACGCGGCGTTGAGCAGCATGACCTGCCGGCGCTCCCACATGACCAGCGTGGGCAGGGGCGAGTTCAGCATGAGGTCGGCGGCCACGCGCAGGGGCAGCGGCCAGCCGTCCGGATGGCCCACGTCGGTACGCGTCCAGTCGGCCTCCAGCGTGGACAGGCTGTTCATCGCAGGCACACTCATGCAGGGTCTCCATTGTTGTGTAGATAAGGTGGATGCATGCTACACCATACAGGAGGCGATGCCAGCACTTTGACGCTGGACAAGCAGGAGGCTTGTCCCTATAATCCTGCCTCCTTCGCAACGAACACCACGAAGGGCGGCGGAAGGCAGTATCGCTGCGGCGGAAAACGAGATGAAACATCAAGCTTTCCAAACCGTAATCAATACTGTAAAATGCCGAACGCTGTTGATTGCGGCTGTAGCTCAGCTGGATAGAGTACTTGGCTACGAACCAAGGGGTCGTGGGTTCGATTCCTGCCAGCCGCACCAGATTTTCGTACCGCAGCCGGAAGGCGGCGGGAGCAGTAAAGTAAGAAGCAGTCTTGGATGACAGGCGTGCGCTCGACATTGCGCTGCTTGTTATACAGTGTCTGTGACAAGTTTTTGCGGCTGTAGCTCAGCTGGATAGAGTACTTGGCTACGAACCAAGGGGTCGTGGGTTCGATTCCTGCCAGCCGCACCAGTTTTACCGATGGATGGAAGTCCGTCGGAGCATGTCGAAATCTGCATGCGAGGGTCGCCTCCCAGCAGTTGAAGCAGTTGAAGCAGTTGAAGTTGTTGAAGAGTTTTGCGGCTGTAGCTCAGCTGGATAGAGTACTTGGCTACGAACCAAGGGGTCGTGGGTTCGATTCCTGCCAGCCGCACCAGTAAATCGAGAGTCGGAGCGATCCGGCTTTTCGGTAGCAGTTGTCGTACCCCCGGAGTGATCCGGGTCGATGGAGGTTTTTGCGGCTGTAGCTCAGCTGGATAGAGTACTTGGCTACGAACCAAGGGGTCGTGGGTTCGATTCCTGCCAGCCGCACCAGAAGTGAAGAAGGGACCGGAGAAATCCGGTCCCTTTTTTCGTTTCCATGTCCGCTTCCGTGTCCGCTTCTCTGTCCTTTTGCGATGGCGGCCCGCCTCGGACGAGCCGCCTGCCACTGTCGAAGGCTAGGCTGCTGCCTGGATGGCTGCCCTTGCCGCAGCCGCCACGACATCCTCGCGCGCATCGGCATCTTTTCCCTCCTGGTGCGTGAAGACCACCACCACCAGCGGCGCCCGGCCCGGCGGATACACGATGCCGATATCGTTGGTGACACCGTAGGCGCCGGTTCCCGTCTTGTCGCCCACCTGCCAGCCCGCCGGCGCCGCGGCGCGGATGCGATTGCCGCCGGTCGTATTCCCCAGCAGCCAGTCCTTCAGCCGCTGGCGCTGCGGTGCCGGCAGCGCATCGCCCACCACCAGTTTTTGCAGCAAGCGGGCCATCGCCCGCGGCGTGGTCGTATCCCGCTCGTCGCCCGGGATGGCGCTGTTGAGCGCCGTTTCCCAGCGATCCAGCCGGAACGCACTGTCGCCAAGGCTGCGCGCGAACGCCGTCAGGCCGGCCGGGCCGCCCAGTTCCTTCATCAGCGCGTTGGCGGCGGTATTGTCGCTGTATTGCACCGTGGCCGCGCACAGCTCGGCCACCGTCATGCCCGTGTCGACGTGCTTGCCCGTGACGGGCGAATGGCTCACCAGATCTGCCTCCGCGTAACGCAGGCGCCGTTCGATGAAACCCGGCTCGCGCGCGTCGCGGTGCAGTGCCTGGGCGGCAAGGATCGCCTTGAACGTGCTGCACATGGGGAAGCGTTCATCGAGGCGGTTGCCGGCGCTCTTGCCGGTGGCGGTGTCGATAATGGCCACGCCGAGGCGGCCCTTCAGGTCGCCTTCGATGGCGGCAAAGCCCGTCGTGGCCGCGCGGACCGGCAGTGAAGCGAAGGGAAGGGTGGCGGCGGCGGCCAGCAGGGTACGGCGGGTGATGGTCATGAGGCTCTCGATGGTGGAAAGTGTCGGGAGCATTGTAGGTGCGCCGGCATGGTGGGCACCATGGCCGGCTGTCACGCCGGCCGGGCATTTCATCCCACCGGGACTGGCTACTGCAGCTTCCTGACGGTGCAGTCCTGGGCCAGCACGCCCATCTTGATGAGCGGGAACTGCGGGCTGCTGCCGACGCGCACCAGGGCGCATTGCAGGCTGCCTTCGATGCGGCCCTGCTTCTCGGCCAGGTGTTCGTATTGTGCCTCGTCGACGGACGGCGCGAACAGCACGTACAGCGGCAGGCGCTTGCCCTGGAAGTCGGTGGTGGCGCCTTGCAGGCCGTTCAGCCCGCCCGTGTCGCCGATATCGCCGATCGCCGCATTCAGGATATTGACGGTCACGTTCTTCTTTTGCTGCACGGTGTTGAATTGCAGCTTGTTCAGGTCGGTAACCTGCGGCGCGGCCGAGGCGGTAAACGCGGCGGCCAGCAGCGGCGCGGCGATCCAGTAGCGGTGAGTCATGTAAAGTCCTTGCTGATCAGAGTTTGACGAGTTCCACGCGCCGGTTGCGCGCGCGGCCATCTTTGGTACGGTTGTCGGCGATCGGCTTGTCGGCGCCGAAGCCGGCCGATTTCAATCGCGCCGCCTCGATGCCCGCGCCCTTCAGCGCAGTCACGATCGTCGCGGCGCGCTGCTCGGACAGCGCCTTGTTGCGTTTCGCATCGCCGCTGTTGTCCGTGTGGCCCTCGACGGAAATCTTCAGGCCGGGATTGTTCCTCAGCAGCCGCACGATTTCTTCGACGGCCGGCTTGCCATCGTCGCGCAGCGCCGCCTTGTCGGTGTCGAAATTGATGTACAGCGCAATGAAGCCCTGCTTGTCGAGGGCCGCCTTCATTTCATCGGCTTTCGTCAGCGCGATCGACTGTTCCATCTGCTTTTCTTCCAGCGTGGTCAGTTCCACCTTCTGGTCCGTGGTCGTCAGGCCGAACCAGATCCGCTTTTCCGGCGTACGGATCAGCCAGGTGGAATACTCGGTATTTGCGCCATAGACGCCGAATTCCTTCCGGATGAACTTTGTTCGTTCCGCTGCATTCTCCGCCGGGAACTCCTTGCTGTAAGGTTTGACCGTATCGACGCGCACGGCGCCAAGTTCCTTCAGCGCATGCTCATAATTGCGCGTGGCGGCCAGCTGGGATAAACCGGCTCTCGAAAGATAATACCAACGACGCGACACGCGGCCCTCGGCCGCATGCCGGGCATTACCCGCGACAAACCAGGCCCGGTCGAAATCCTCGGTCTTGCCGCGGCGTTCGCGTTCGGCCAGCTTTTCCGGCCAGTCCAGGTATGGAAAGGCGGGCAGCGGCTTCGTGCTGACCGGCACGCTGTCGGAATTGAAGGCAGATGCGGCCGCCGTGGCGGCCTTGGCCGTCGCCGCGCCGTGCGCCTGGGCGAGTGGGAAAGATAATACGGCGGCAAGGGAAAGGGAGAGAAACGCGGATTTACGCAAGCTCATGGCCGGAATATCGGGAATGAAAGTCCCGCATTATAAGCAAAAAAACCTAAAAAATGCATAAAATGCAACTTTGCAATAGGCATTGCTTTGTGCAGGTATTCTCTGGATTTCATAGCGATATGCAAGCCACTCATCCGTAATCAGTTCACCTTGCATTCACCATATTGACCGGTGCCCCCTCCACGAAGGCTTCGATATTGCCGATCAACTGGTCGGCAAGCCCCTGCATCGCTTCGTGGCTGGCCCAGGCGTTATGCGGCGTGAGGATGAAATTCGGCAGCCGCAGCTTTAACAGCGCATTGTCGGCGGGCGGCGGTTCCTGCGTGAGCACGTCGAACCCCGCGCCGGCGATCGTGCCCCGCTCCAGCGCGGCGGCCAGCGCCGCTTCATCGACAAGGCCGCCGCGGGCCGTATTGACCAGCAGGGCCGTCCGCTTCATGCGCGCCAGTTCCGCCGCGCCGATCAGGTTGCGCGTCGCATCCGACAGCGGCGCGTGCAGCGACAGCACGTCGGACGTCGCCAGCAGTTCGTCGAAGGTCACGTTCACCACGTCGGCATCCGGCACCGGCGTGCGCGTGTGCACGGCGATCTCCATGCCGAACGCCCTGCCGATCTGCGCCACTTTCCGGCCCAGGGCGCCATAGCCGAACAGGCCGAGGCGGCTGCCGTGCAGGTCGCGGATCGGGTGGTCGAACAGGCAGAAGCGCGGCGCCGTTTCCCACTTGCCCGCTTCCACGTCGGCGCGGTAGGCCACCAGGTTGCGGCGCAGTGCGAGGATCAGCGCGAAGGTGTGTTCGGGCACCGCCGCATACGCGTAGTCGCGGATGTTCGATACCACGATGCCGCGTTCGCGTGCGGCCTGCAGGTCGACGATGTCGGTGCCGGTGGCGGCCACCGCGATCAACTTGAGGTTCGGCAGCCGGGCCAGCGTGTCGGCACGCAGCGGCACCTTGTTCGTGATCGCGATCGTGGCGTGCTGCAGCCGTTCGCCCGCTTGCGCGGCCGTGGTGGCGGGGTATTCGGTCCACGTATGGTCGAAGGCCGGGCGGCGCACATTGGCGATCACGCTGTCGCGGTCGAGGAAAACGATGTGGTGGGTGACGGTGTGTCGGTCGGAATTCAAGCAGCCTCCGGTAATGATTGGTGGGGCGTGCGCAGGCGCATGCCCGGGTGGTTGGCAAACAGTTCGGCGACCCATTCGACGAACACGCGCACCTTCGCGGACAGGTGGCGGTTCTGCGGGTAGACGATGTGGATCGGCAGCGCGTCGGTGGTCCAGTCGGGCAGCACCTGCACCATGCGGCCTTCGCGCACGTGCTGCAGCAGCAGGTAATCCGTCATCTGGATGACGCCCAGGCCGGCCAGCCCCGCCTGCACGTAGGCGTTCGAGTCGTTCAGCGCGATCACGCCGGGCATCGGCACCTGGATGCGCTCGCCATCCTTCGTGAAATCCCAGTCGTAGATCTTGCCAGTCTTGGCGGAAAAATAGTTCACGCAGCGGTGCCGTTCCAGGTCGCGCGGATGCTGCGGTGTGCCGTACTTCGCGATGTACGAGGGGGCCGCGCAGGTGACGAAGTTGACGATGCCGATGCGCCGCGCGATCAGCGTGGAATCGCCCAGCGCGCCACCGCGCACGGCGCAGTCGACACCTTCCTCGATCAGGTCCACGGGGCGGTCCGAGCTCCCCAGTTCCAGCTGGATGTCCGGATAGCGCTCGAAGAACGCGGGCAGGGCGGGCACGAGGACCTCGCCAGCCAGGCCGGTCGGCGATTCCACCCGCAGCCGGCCGCTTGGCGACAGGCGGGTGCGCGACAGCGACTCCTCGGCATCCTTCACGTCGGACAGGATGCGCAGGCAGCGCTCGTAATAGGCCGCGCCATCGGCCGTGACGCTGACCTGGCGCGTGGTCCGGTGCAGCAATTTAACTGAAAGTGACGCTTCGAGCTGCTGGATCAGGGTGGACACCGTGGCTTTCGGCAACTGCATCAGGTCGGCTGCACGCGAAAAGCCGCCCGCATCCACGACCTGCACGAAAACTTCCATCGCCTGTAGTTTGTTCATTCCACCCTCCACCTGTGCCCCGTCATTGCACGGCAAGATCCGGAGTGCTGTTCCGTCACGAACCTGTCATTGTTCGGATCCATGAACAATCAATTCGTCATTGCCGTATTTATCAGATTGTAGATCAAGCCTATGATTACTGCACTGCATCATAGAAACGCTGCCACTGGCAGTCTCAGCAAGGAAAGCAATCATGGAACTGCGCAACCTTCTCATCATCGTGGCCCTGGCGCTGTATGCGCTGGCCATGGCCGGCATCGTCAGCACGGATGCCTACTCGCAGGCGGCGGGTACCGAGGCGCGCGGCCTGCATGCGCTGATGGCGGAAGTGCGTGCGACCGCGCATGATCCGCTGCTGGCCGAAGCGCCACGCGGAGCCTCCCGATGAGTGGCTCGCAGCACAACGCGCTGCAGCAAGTCGCGCCGGTGGCGGACGATATCGTGCTGCGCGACCTGGAAGTGCAGGGTGCCGAAGGGCCACTCCCGGCGCGGCTCTACCTGGCCGGCGCCGCCAGCGCGAAGCGTGAAACGCTCGTGGTGTTTTTCCATGGCGGCGGCTTCGTGGGCGGCTCGATCGACGAGGCGGACGATTTCCTGTCGCACCTCGTCAGCGGCGACCGCAGCCAGGTGGCCTTGTCGGCCGGCTACACGCTGGCCTGCGTGAAACCGTTCCCCGCCGCCGTCGAGGATGCGCACGCGCTCCTGTTGTGGGCGAAGAAGAACAAGTCGAAGCTGTCGTGGAACGGCAAGCGCCTCGTCGTGGCCGGTATCGAGGCCGGTGCGAACCTGGCGGCCGTGGTGTCGCTGATGTCGCGCGACCGCGGCGGACCGCCGCTGGCCGGCCAGGTGCTCATCATGCCGATGCTCGATCCGGCATTGTCCACGTGCTCGATGCGCGAAGTGCCGGTGTGCCGCGACAAGGCGGCCGTCATCGACAAGGTGGCCGATACCTGCGCGGCCGGTTACCGCGGCTACCTGCCGAACGCGGCCGACCGCAGCCATCCGTATGCATCGCCGCTGCAATCGTCGCGCCTGAAGAACCTGCCGCCGGCGTTGATCCTGTCCGCCGAGGACGACCCGTTACGCGACGAAGCTGAACAATACGGGGCAAAACTCATCAAGTGCGGCATCACCACCACGGTGAAACGCCTGCCCCCCGCGCCGCTCGAACAACCCGGTGGGCGCAACGATTGTGCCTGCGTCTTTGCACTGACCGAAATTGTCGCGTTCATTCGCGGCGCCGATGGGGTGGAGCCCCCACCAGCCTCTTAGATAAATAAATAAAAACGTTTACTTATCGTCAGGCTGGCGATATAGTCGAACGACCGATTTCCTGTAACCAAAAGTAAAACGCGCCCATGAGGCGTGGTGGCACCGCTTTTTCTCTCGAACTAGGCGAGTGAAAATCGGCAACGCTAGGTTATTAATATTTTTCATACAAAAAGGGGTTAACAATGAAAAACACGAATCCACTGTCATCATGGACGCGGCCGGCACTTGCCAGGGTCGTCATGGCCCTGGCTGCGGCCGGCGTTGCCGTCACGCTGGCCGGCTGCGAAGATGCCAACAGCAAGGCTGCCGAGGCATCCGCACCGGCCGCCGGCGGCCCGCCCATTTCCGCGGCGCTCGTCATCGAAAAGCAGATCACGGAAACGCAGGAATTTTCCGGCCGGCTCGAAGCGATCGACCATGTGGACATCCGCTCGCGCGTGTCCGGCTTCATCACCGAGGTGAACTTCAAGCCGGGCAGCGAAGTGAAGAAGGGCGACGTGCTGTTCGTGATCGACCCCCGCCCGTACCAGGCCGAGGCGGACCGCGCCGAAGCGGCGGCCAACTCGGCCCGCGCCCGCGCCGAACTCGCCCGCCTGGAACTGACCCGCGCCGAGAAGCTGCTGGCCGACAAGGCCATTGCGCAGCGCGAGTTCGATGAGCGCGCATCGGGCCAGAAGGAACTGGAGGCGGCCGCCCGCGCGGCACAGGCCCAGTATGCGGCGGCAAAGCTGAACCTGTCGTACACGAAGGTCACGTCGCCGATCAATGGCCGCGTCTCGAAAGCCGAAATCACATTGGGCAACCTGGTGGACGCGTCGGCGGTGCTGACCTCCGTCGTTTCGCTCGACAAGATCTACGCGAGCTTCGATGGCGACGAAGACACCTACCTGCGCGTGGGCACGCAAAACCACAAGGGCGAGCCGGTCGTGGTGAAGGTGGGCCTGGCCAACGAGGAAGGCTTCCCGCACGAAGGCAAGCTGGAATTCGTCGACAACCAGCTCGACACGCAGACGGGCTCCGTGCGCATGCGCGCCACCTTCGACAACAAGGACCGCGCCCTGGTGCCGGGCCTGTTCGCCCGCGTGCAGCTGGGTGGCGGCAACGCGGCCAGCAACGCGGTGCTGATCAACGACCGCGCCGTGGGCACGGACCAGAACCGCAAGTTCGTGTTCGTGATCGGTGCCGACAACAAGGCCGAGTACCGCGCCGTGAAACTGGGGCCGACCATCGATGGCCTGCGCGTGGTGAAGGAAGGCCTGAAGCCCAACGAAAAGATCGTCGTCAACGGCCTGCAGCGCGTGCGCCCCGGTGCACCCGTGTCGCCACAGATCGTGCCGATGGATGCCACGGTGGCCAAGGCCCAGGAAAACAAGAAGGGCGCCGACGTCGCCGCGCTGTAAGCGTCGACCCTCGCACAAGAACAAGGAATAGCCATGAACTTCTCACGCTTTTTCGTCGACAAACCGATCTTCGCGGCCGTGCTGTCGATCATCGTGTTCGTCGCCGGCCTGATTTCCATCTTCAAGCTGCCCATCTCCGAATACCCGGACGTGGTCCCGCCTTCCGTCGTGGTGCGTGCCCAGTATCCGGGCGCGGATCCGAAGATCATCGCCGAAACGGTGGCCGCACCGCTCGAGGAACAGATCAACGGCGTTGAAAACATGCTGTACATGTCGTCGCAGAACACCAGCGACGGCGCCCTGCAGCTGACCGTGACCTTCGCGATCGGCACCAACGTCGAGCAGGCCGAGACGGCCGTGCAAAACCGCGTGCAGCGTGCGCTGCCGCGCCTGCCGGAAGAGGTGCGCCAGATCGGCGTGACCACCGTCAAGTCGTCGCCGAACCTGACGATGGTGGTCCACCTGAATTCGCCGGATGGCCGTTACGACGACCTGTACCTGCGCAATTACGCGGTGCTGAACATCAAGGACCAGCTGGCCCGCATCAAGGGCATGGGCGACGTGCAGCTGTTCGGCTCCGGCGACTACGCGATGCGCATCTGGCTCGATCCGCAAAAGGTGGCGGCGCGCGGCCTGACCGCGGGCGACGTCGTCGATGCGGTCCGCGAGCAGAACGTGCAGGTGGCGGCCGGCGTCATCGGCCAGGGCCCGTCCAAGGATGCCGACTTCCAGCTCACCGTGAAGACGCAGGGCCGCCTGTCGACGGTCGAGGAATTCGGCGACATCGTCGTCAAGACCAATGCCGACGGCGCCGTCACGCGCCTGTCGGACCTGGCACGCCTGGAAATGGGCTCGAACTCCTATGCGCTGCGTTCGCTGCTGAACAACAAGTCGGCAGTGGCGATCCCCATCTTCGAGGCACCCAACGCCAATGCGCTGCAACTGTCAACGGACGTGCGGGCAACGATGGAACGGCTGTCGAAAGATTTCCCGGAAGGCGTCGAATACAGCATCGTGTACGACCCGACCCAGTTCGTGCGCGAGTCGATCGACTCCGTGATCCACACGCTGATCGAGGCGGTGATCCTGGTTGCCCTGGTGGTGATCATCTTCCTGCAGACGTGGCGCGCCTCCATCATTCCGCTGCTGGCCGTGCCGGTCTCGGTGGTGGGTACCTTCGCCGTGATGATGATGTTCGGCTTCTCGATCAACACGCTGTCGCTGTTCGGCCTCGTGCTGGCGATCGGCATCGTGGTCGACGATGCGATCGTGGTGGTGGAAAACGTCGAGCGCAATATCGAGAACGGCCTGACCCCGCGCGATGCGACGATCCAGGCCATGAAGGAAGTGTCTGGCCCCATCATCGCGATCGCGCTGGTGCTGTGCGCCGTGTTCGTGCCGATCGCGTTCGTGTCCGGGCTGACGGGCCAGTTCTACCGCCAGTTCGCGCTGACCATCGCCATTTCGACCGTGATCTCCGCGTTCTCGTCGCTGACGCTGGCGCCGGCTTTGTCCGCCGCGCTGCTGAAGGGCCACCATGAACCGAAGGACGTGCTGACGCGTGGCATGGACAAGGTATTCGGCGGTTTCTTCCGCGTGTTCAACAAGTTCTTCAACAAGTCCGCCCACAAGTACGAGCATGGCGTGAAGGGCGTGCTGCGCCACAAGGGCGCGTCGCTGGTCGTGTACGCGCTGCTGGGTGCCGCCGGCCTGTTCATGTTCAAGGCCGTGCCGCCGGGCTTCGTGCCGGCGCAGGACAAGCAGTACCTGATCGGTTTCGCGCAATTGCCGGACGCCGCCTCGCTGGACCGCACCGATGAAGTGATCCGCAAGATGTCGAAGATCGCGGAAGACATCCCCGGCGTGGAAAACTCGATCTCGTTCCCGGGCCTGTCGATCAACGGCTTCACCAACGCACCGAACGCGGGCATCGTGTTCCTGGGACTGGAGCCGTTCGACAAGCGCAAGGACAAGTCGCTGTCCGCCGAGGCGATCGCCGGCGAGATGAACAAGCGCATGGGCGCCGTGCAGGATGCGTTCGTGATGGTGCTGCCGCCGCCGCCGGTCAATGGCCTGGGTACCACGGGCGGCTTCAAGCTGATGATCGAAGACCGGGGCAACCTGGGCTACGACGAGCTGTTCAAGGCGGTGCAGGCCGTGCAGGCCAAGGCGGCGCAGGAACCGCGGCTGCAGGGCGTATTCTCCGGCTACCAGATCAACGTGCCGCAACTGTTCGCCGACGTCGACCGCGTAAAAGCCAAGCAGCTGGGCGTGCCGCTGCAGACGATCTACCAGACCTTGCAGATCAACCTCGGCTCGCTGTACGTGAACGACTTCAACCAGTTCGGCCGCACCTACCAGGTGCGCGTGCAGGCCGACGCGCAGTTCCGTTCGCAGCCCGAGCAGATCGCGCAGCTGAAGGTGAAGAACGACAAGGGCGAGATGATCCCGCTGTCGTCGCTGATGCGCGTGAAGGATACGTATGGCCCGGACCGCGTGCAGCGCTACAACAACTACGTGGCGGCTGACCTGAACGGCGGCCCGGCAGCGGGCGTGTCGTCCGGCCAGGCGCAGGCGATCATGGACGAGATCCTGCGTGACACGCTGCCGAAGGGGATCGCTTATGAATGGACCGACCTGACGTACCAGGACATCATCGCCGGCAACACGATGATCTATGTGTTCCCCCTGTGCGTGCTGCTCGTGTTCCTCGTGCTCGCCGCGCAGTACGAAAGCTGGACGCTGCCGCTGGCCGTGATCCTGATCGTGCCGATGTCGATCCTGTGCGCCCTGGTGGGGGTGAAGCTGACCGGGGGCGACAACAACATCTTTACCCAGATCGCGCTGTTCGTGCTGGTCGGTCTCGCGTCGAAGAACGCGATCCTGATCGTGGAATTTGCGCGGGAGCTGGAAGATCACGGGCGCAGCGTCGTCGACGCCGCACTGGAGGCTTGCCGCCTGCGTCTGCGCCCCATCCTCATGACGTCGATCGCATTCATCATGGGCGTGCTGCCGCTGGTGTTCTCCAGTGGCGCGGGCGCCGAGATGCGCCATGCGATGGGTGTCGCCGTGTTTGCCGGCATGCTGGGCGTCACGTTCTTCGGCCTGTTCCTCACGCCGGTGTTCTACGTGCTGCTGCGCACGCTGGCCAAGCGCATGGAAAAGAAAAACACGCCGGTCCACGAAGAAGGCGTATCGCTGGTGAAAATGGAAGGAACCCACGGATGAACAACCTGATGACCAAATTGACTGCGCGGGGCCTGGCCCCGCTGGTGGCAGCCCTGGTCTTGACCGCCTGCGCCGCGCCGGAATTCAAGCAGCCCGCCGTCGACGTGCCGGTGGCGTTCAAGGAAACCCAGTCCGCAGCGCAGCCTGCCGATGCTGTGAAAGTGGCCGCCGACGGCACGCGCTGGAAGGAGGCGCAGCCGGCCGAGCAGCAGCCGCGCGGCGAGTGGTGGCTGGCCTTCAACGACGCGGGCCTCAATGAACTGATGGCCGAGGCCACGCGCAGCAACGCCAACCTGGCCGTGGCCGCCGCCCGCGTCAAGCAGGCCAGGGCCATCGCCGGGATCGCCGAAGCGGACCGCATTCCGCAGGTGGGCGTGGGCGTCGGTGCGAACCGTGGCCGCCTGTCGCCGCGGGAGTCCGGCCTGCCGCAGGGAACGGACGTGGCGCCGTCGACGAACTACAGTGCCCGGTTGACGGCCAGCTATGAAGTGGACCTGTTCGGCCGCGTGTCGTCGAACGTGGCGGCGGCGCGCAATGACGCGGCAACGGTCGAAGCGAATTACCGCTCCGTGCTGCTGGCGCTGCAGGCCGACGTGGCCCAGACCTGGTTCCGGCTGCGCGCCACGGACGCCGAACTGGTAACCCTGGACCAGACGGTCCGGCTGCGCGAAGAGAACGTCAAGGTCAACCAGCGCCGCTTCGACCTGGGCGACATCGGCGAGTTCGATCTGTCGCGCGCCAAGACGGAACTGGCCACGTCGCGCGCCGAGGCGATCGGCCTGCAGCGGCAGCGCACGAACGCCGAGCATGCGCTGGCCGTGCTGCTGGGCCGCCCGGCGGCATCGTTCGCCGCCGGCGTCAATCCGCTGTCCGACGTTGGCGCACTGCCGGCCATCCCGGGCGGCCTGCCATCGTCGCTGCTCGAGCGCCGGCCGGACATCGCCGCCGCCCAGCGCGCGATGGAGGCGTCGAACGCCCGCATCGGCGTGGCCCGCTCGGCGATGTTCCCGGCGCTGACCATCAGTGCTGACGGCGGCGGCGTGGGCCCGGCATTTGCCGACGTGTTCCGCTGGTCCAGCCGCTCCTGGCTGCTGGGCGCGCTGCTGTCGATGCCCGTCATCGACGGCGGCCGCAACCGCGCCAACATCACCCGCAGCGAGGCGGTGCTGGAGGAATCCGTCGGTACGTACCGGCAGACCGTGCTGACCGCGTTCGCCGAAGTGGAAGACAACCTGGCCGGCTTGCGCATCCTGTCCGGCCAGACGGCACAGATCGACGACGCCGTTGTCTCCGCCCGCCGCTCGGCCGACCTGGCGCAGAAGCTGTACGACGCCGGCCGCTCCAGCTACCTGGAGCTGCTGGACGCCCAGCGCAACCTCGCCGCCGTCGAACGCACCGCCGTGCAACTGCGCGGCGACCGCGCCATCACCACGGTCGCCCTGATCCGCGCCCTCGGCGGCGGCTGGGACACGCCCGTCAACAGCGCGCAAGCGAGCAACTAAGACCCTTAGCGTTGTCCTTCACGGCGGCCCCCACCCCGGGCCGCCGTTTTTTTATCCGCACTCCCGAGCTGGCAAACGCCACGACCACAAAACACCAGGCAATATTTCTTCGCTATCATGCGGCGGTCGAAACGCCAGGAGGCCTCGTGATCACCAGCGCATTGCTCAGCAGTATTCCTAATGTCATCCATGGTTTCGGGACGCAGGCCGAACTCGTGCCGCGGGTCTTGCAGCCGGTCTGGGAGCTGCGCCCGCAAAAGAAGCAGGTGCACGGCACGCGGGCGGTGCGGATCGTCGAAGAGCGCCAGCGCGTGGGCGAGGCGGATGCTTTCCATACGGAACAGCCGGGCATGCCGGTGTCGGTCATCACGGCCGACTGCGTGCCGCTGCTGCTGGCGCGCCGCGATGGCGGCCATGTCGCGGCGGTGCACGCGGGATGGCGCGGGCTTGCCGACGGCATCGTTCCGCGGGTGCTCGATGAGCTGGGAGCGGGGGAGGGCTGGGTGGCGGCGGTGGGGCCGACGATCTGCGCGGCGTGCTATGAAGTGAGCGAAGACCTGGCGCAGCGGTTCGCGCAGCAGTTCGAGGCCATCCCGGCCGGGGAACTGCTGCCGCGCCACCGCCATCTGGACCTGCGCGTGGTCGCCGATCACCAGCTGCGCCAGGCGGGGATCACGGCGATCGACCAAGTGGGCGGCTGCACCTGTTGCGCGCGCGATGGCGCCGGCAACCTGGTCTTCCGCAGCTATCGGCGCGGCGACCGCAACTCGCAGCAGCACGCCGGCCTGGTCATCGTGGGATGAATTCCCCGCTCTGCGGGTTGGCAGCGATGGCCTGGCGAACAGCCGGCACCTAGAATGGTTCCCGTCCAATCACCACCAACGGGAAATACCATGCAGAAGACCTTCATCGCCGCAGCATTGCTTGCCATGGCAGTGCCGGCGCACGCCGCCGACTGGGATGCACCGCAGGAGCCGTTCGCCCTGTACGGCAATTCGTATTACGTCGGCCCGCATGGCGTCGGCGCCGTGCTGGTCACGTCGCCCGCCGGCCACATCCTCATCGATGCCGGGACGCCGAAATCGCCTGCGGCGATCGCGGCCAGCATCCGCAAGCTCGGCTTCAAGGTCGAGGACGTGAAGTACATCCTCACCTCGCACGAGCATCACGACCACGTGGGCGGCGCCGCCGCGCTGCAGGAGATGACGGGGGCCACCGTCGTCGGCAGCGTGAAGAGCGCGAAAGTGCTGGCCAGCGGCAAGCCCGCCCCGGCGGACCCCCAATATGGCAGCCTGTTCGACATGGTCCCTGTCGCGAAGACGCGCGCGGTACGCGACGGCGAAGTGATCACGCTCGGCCCGCTGGCGATTACCGCGCACGACACGCCGGGCCACACGCCGGGCGGCCTGTCGTGGACGTGGCAATCGGTCGAGAACGGCCGCACGGCGAACATGGTCTATGCCGACAGCCTGAACGCGTTCGGCGTGAACGGCTTCCGCTTTGGCGGCGACAAGCGATGGCCGGAAGCGAAGGCGCAGCTCGAAGCGTCGATCGCGAAGGTCGCCGCGTTCAAATGCGACGTGCTGGTTTCCGCCCACCCGGAATTCGCCGGGCTCTGGGAGCGCAAGGAAAAGGCCGCGCAGCTCGGCAACGCGGCCTTCATCGATCCCGACGCGTGCCGCAACTATGCAGACCTGGGCAGCAAGCGGCTGGCCAAACAGCTGAAGGAAGAAGCGCCGTTGTAGCCGGCCCTCAAGCCTTCAGGTAGCCATGCCGGCGCGAGTCCGGCATGATCCACGACGCGGCCAGCGCGATCGCGCAGATAATGGCCACATACCAGAAGAACGCGCTCTCGTGCCCCTGCGACTTGAACAGCAGGGCCACGTATTCGGCGGTGCCGCCAAAGGCGGCGTTGCCGATGGCGTACGACAGGCCGACGGCCAGCGCGCGGATCTCCGGCGGGAACATCTCGGCCTTGACGATGCCGCTGATCGACGTGTAGAAGCTCACGCACACCAGCGCCGCCAGCACGAGGGCGAAGGCCTGCACCGGCGACTGCACCTGCCCGATGGCCGTCAGCAGCGGTACCGTGGCGAGCGTCGTCAGCGAGCCGAAGATGATCATCATCGTGCGCCGGCCGATCCGGTCCGACAGCGCGCCGAAGGCGGGCTGGATCAGCATGAAGCAGAACAGCACGGCCGTCATCACCAGCGTGGCCGTCTCGGCATTCATGTGCGCCGTGTTGACGAGGTATTTCTGCATGTACGTGGTGTACGTGTAGAACGCCAGCGAGCCGCCGGCCGTGTAGCCCAGCACCGTCAACAGCGCGCGCGGGTGTTCCAGCACGCCGCGGATGGTGCCGGCCTTTTCGCTCTTGCTTGCCTCGGTCGCCGTTTCCACCAGGGCGCGCCGCAGGAACAGCGCCACCAGCGCGGCGGCGGCGCCGATGAAGAACGGGATGCGCCAGCCCCAGGCCCGCATCTCGTCGGGCGTGAGGAATTGCAGCAGCGCGACTAGCACGAGCGTGGCGAGCAGCTGGCCGCCGATCAGCGTCACGTACTGGAACGAGGCATAGAAGCCGCGCTTGCCGGATACCGCCACCTCGCTCATGTAGGTGGCGCTGGTGCCGTACTCGCCGCCCACCGACAGGCCCTGGATCAGCCGCGCCAGCAGCAACAGGAACGGCGCCCAGTAGCCGATGCTGGCATAGGTGGGCAGCAGGCCCACCATCAGGGAGCCGAAGCACATCAGCAGCACGGAGGCCATCATCGACGTGCGCCGGCCCAGCCGGTCGGCGATGCGCCCGAACAGCCAGCCGCCGAGCGGGCGCATGAAGAAGCCCACGGCAAAGATGCCGGCGGTGTTGAGCAGCTGCGACGTGGCGTCGCCTTTCGGGAAGAACGCCGCGGCGAAGTACAGCGACGTGAACGAATACGCATAGAAGTCGTACCACTCGACGAGGTTGCCGGACGAGGCACCGACGATGGCTACGATGGGGTTGTGGATTTTGTGGTCGCTCATGATCAAACCTGGTTCAACAAACGGTTGTCATGATAGCGGTCGCATCGGGAGGAAGCGCGCCCGATTGGCGGAGGCCGTACCCTGGAGAACGGGAGGGCAAAAAAAACCCGCGCACGTGGCGCGGGCAAGGGAGCCGGTATTGTTATGTGCTCTGGTGCGTGCTGTGACGCGGTTATACGCCGTTATATGCTCTGAGAGTAGCTACGGTTATCACTTCGTTTGCGGGGCGTGCGTCAGGCTGTCATGCGCATCTTCCCTGGCTTCGGCCTTTGCCTTGGCGGCTTTTTCAGTGGCCTTGGCCTTTTTTTCCTTGGCATCCGCCTTGGCTTCGGCAACGTCCTTCTTCGCCTCGGCCTTTTCCTTCGCGACCTTGGCGTCGGCCTTCGCCGTTTCCTTGGCCGCCTTGGCATCGGCCTTGGCGACTTCCTTCTGTTCTTTCGCCGCTTCTTTTGCATGCGCCGCTTCGGCGTGCGCTGCGGCGGCCGGCGACGTAGCCGGTGCGGTGGACTGGGCCATTGCGGCGCCGGCGAACAGGCCCGCGATCAGGGTGGCGGCGACTTGGGTAACGATTGCTTTTTTCATGGCGAAGTCCTTTTCGGTTGTCTTGCGTAGTAATCCAACTTGGTCCAACTCATCGCTATGACACGCTGCACATCGGTGTCACTGGGCAGAAAACGCCAGCCTCCCCGCATGGGTTGACTGTCTTTACATCTGTTACAAGTCAGGGCCTTCCACCGCGCTTTTGTTATTCAACGTACCGAACGTCCCGCGCCGGTCGGCCTAGAGTAGCGCCATGACCGACGCCCTCAAACTCTACAAGGCCAAGCGCAACTTCACGATCACGCCCGAACCGGCCGAAGGCGGTGAAGAAGGGCAGGAAGCGCTGACATTCGTGATCCAGAAGCACTGGGCCACGCGCCTGCACTACGACTTCCGCCTCGAACTCGACGGCACCATGAAGAGCTGGGCCGTGCCGAAGGGCCCCAGCTACGACAGCCACGACAAGCGCATGGCCGTGCATGTGGAAGACCACCCGATCTCCTACAACGATTTCGAGGGCACGATCCCGGAAAAACAGTATGGCGCCGGCAAGGTGATCATCTGGGACAAGGGCACGTGGCACCCGATCGGCGACCCGCGCAAGGGCTACCGCGACGGTAACCTGAAGTTCGAGCTGCGCGGCCACAAGATGCACGGCCGCTGGGTGCTGGTGCGCATGCGGCGGTCCGGCGAAAAGCAGGAGCCGTGGCTGCTGATCAAGGAAAAAGACGACTACGTGCGGTCCGCCGCCGAGTTTTCCGTCATCGATGAGATGCCCGACAGCGTGAAGGCGCTCGGCATGCCGACGGCCGAACCGTTGACTCCCGAGGCACAGGAAGCGGAAAGCACCGCGCTGGCGCATCAGGGCAAGCCTGCACGCAAGGCCGCGGCAAAGAAGGCGACAGCGAAGACGGCGGCAGCGAAGACGGCGACAGCGAAGACGGCAGCAAAGGCCCCTGCGACAAAGTCGGCGGCGAAGGCTCCGGCAAGGAAGGCCGCCGTGAAGGCCGGTGCCCGCGGCAGCACGGACCCGCTGGCCACCGTGAAGCTGCCGGCCACGCTGTCGCCCGAACTGGCCACGCTGGTCGACGGTCCGCCCGCCGACCCGGGAAACTGGATCTTCGAACTGAAGTTCGATGGCTACCGCCTGCTGGCCCGCATCGAAGGCGACTCGATCGAACTGTGGACGCGCAACGGCAATAACTGGACCGGCAAGCTCGAACCGCTGCGCGCCACGCTGGAAACGATGCAGCTGCCGGACGGGTGGTACGACGGCGAGATCGTCGTCCACGATGCGAACGGCCGGCCGAACTTCGGCCTGCTGCAGCAGGCGTTCGACGGGGAAAAGACAAAGAACATCGTGTTCTTTGTTTTCGACGCGCCGTACCTCGACGGCCACGACCTGCGCGACGTGCCGCTGGCCCAGCGGCGCGAGCTGTTGCACACGGTGCTGGGCGACGACACGACCGGCAAGGTACGCTTCTCCGCCGAGCTGGCGGCGCCGCCCGAGGAAATCGTCGCCGCGGCCTGCCGCCTGGGCCTGGAAGGCATCATCGGCAAGCGGCGCGACGCGCTGTACACATCGCGCCGGTCGGGCGACTGGATCAAGCTGAAATGCGCGCAGCGCCAGGAATTCGTCATCGGCGGCTACACGGATCCGAAGGGTTCCCGCGTGGGCATCGGCTCGCTGCTGCTGGGGTACTACGACGACGAGGGCACGTTGCACTACGCCGGCAACGTGGGCGCCGGCTTCAACGACACATCGCTGCGCGACATCATCGCCAAGCTGAAGAAGGTGGCCAGCGACACGAACCCCTTCGCGCCCACCAAGGCGATCGAGAAAAAGGCGCACTGGGTCAAGCCCACGCTCGTGGCCGAAGTAACGTTCGGCGAGTGGACGGGCAGCGGCTCGATCCGCCATTCCGTGTTTCATGGCCTGCGCACCGACAAGAAGGCGGCGAGCATCCGCCGCGAGCAGGCTACCCATGTGGAGGATGTCATGCAACCCCAATCCGAACCGAAGGGCGCGAAGCGTTCCACAACGGCCACCAAGGCCACCAAGGCCACCAAGGCCACCAAGCCCAAGGCAACCGGCGCAGGCAGGGCAGCGAAGGCCGATCCCGTGGCCGACTCCGACGTGGACAGCAAGCTGCCGACGACGCTGAAGGTCACGAACCCCGACCGGTGCATCGACCCGGCCAGCGGCATGACGAAGATCGGCCTGGTACGCTACTACGCGCTCGTGTCCGGCCTGATGCTGGAGCACCTGAAGGGCCGGCCGCTGGCGCTGGTGCGGGCGCCGTCCGGCGTCGGTGGCGAGCTGTTCTTCCAGAAGCATTCGGAGGTGGGCAAGCTGCCCGGCGTGAAGCAGTTGCCGCAGGAGCTCGACCCGGAGCACCCGACCATGCTCGAAGTGCCCAACGTGCAGGGCCTGCTGTCGTGCGCGCAATGGAACGTGGTCGAGTTCCACACACAGAACGCGTTCGCAAAGAATTACGAGAAGCCGAACCGCATGGTATTCGACCTCGACCCCGGCCAGGGTGTGTCGTGGCAACAGATCCAGGAAGCGGCGCAGCTGATGCGCGCCTTCCTGGAGGAATTGGGATTGCCGGCATTCCTGAAGACGAGCGGCGGCAAGGGCCTGCACGTCGTGGTGCCGCTGAAACCGCAGCATGGCTGGGACGTGGTGAAAGGGTTTTCCAGCTTTATCGTCGAGCACATGTCGCGCACGCTGCCGGACCGCTTCGCGTTCAAGAGCGGGCCGAAGAACCGCGTCGGCAAGATCTTCATCGATTACCTGCGCAATGGCCGCGGTGCCACCACGGCCGCCGCCTGGTCGGCGCGCGCACGGCCCGGCATGGGCATCTCGGTTCCCGTGGCCTGGAGCGAGCTCGAACACCTGAAGGGGGGCGACCATTGGACCGTGGCCACCGCGCATACGCGGCTCGACCACGGCAACACACCATGGGCGGACTACGCGAAGAGCGCCGCCAGCATCACCAAGGCAATGAAGCAGCTGGGCTACAAGCCCGGCTGATCCGGTGCGGGCAGCAATCCGTTGATGGTGCCGTAGGCTTCCGCCTCATCGACCATCACGCCCGACCGGCCATGCGCCAGGAAACCGCCCGCCACGCGGGAGGCGTGCGCCCACAGCGTTTGCGGCAGCCACGAGCCGGTGCTCACGCGCCGCACGCCCAGCGCGGCCAGTTCCGCGACCGGCACCAGCCCGGGCCAGGCAATCGCGTTCAGCAGCAGGTCCGTGCCGGCGGCCAGTGCCGCGATCTGCGCCGTGTCCGTGACGGCCAGCGGGAACAGCCCGTCCGCTCCAGCCTCCCGGTACCACCGGGCGCGCCGCAGCGTTTCCTCGACAAGCGCTTCCGCCGGCACGAGCTGGCGCGCGAACACGTCGCAGCGGATATTGATGTACAGGTTCACCCCGGCCCGTGCCGCCGCAGCGCGCGCCGCCTCCACCTTCCGGCACAGCAGCTCCGGCGGCGCCGATCCGTCCTGCAGGTTGATGCCGACCGCGCCTGCGTCGATGAAGCGCGCCACGCAGGCGCCAACGGCCGCCGGATCGTCCGAATAGCCGCCTTCGATGTCCACGCTGAGCGGCACGTCGATCACGCGGCGGATGCGCCGCACGCAGGCCACGTGCTCGTCCAGCGGCAACTGGTCGCCATCCCGGTAACCCAGCGACCAGGCCACGCCGGCACTGGTCGTGGCGATCGCCTGCGCGCCCAGGCTGGCGATGAGCCGGGCGCTGCCGGCGTCCCAGGCGTTTGTCAGGATCAGCGGTTGCGACTGGCGGTGCAGTGCGTGGAAGAGGGTGTCCATGGATCTCCTTGTCAAATCGATCATTTTAAGAGTAATGCGGCGTTACAGGCAGCCGTTGTCCGATTTACGCTTCGCCATCGGGATGGGTGGACGCACCGGACGCGGCGACGACTCAGACCAGGCCCAATGCGAGCGCCTTCAGCACGGCCGCCGGCCGCGTGGAGCATTCGAGCTTGGCGAAGATGCTGTCGACATGCGTGCGCACTGCACCCGCGCTGATGCGCAGGGCTCGTGCCGCTTCACACGGCGGGGCGCCACTGCCGACCTGCCGCAGCACCTCGATCTCGCGGTCCGTCAGCAGCCCCGTGCGCGGTGGCGCGGCGGGCCGGCTGGCCCGGGCGGCGGCGATCACGGCTTCCACGGCATGCGCGTCGAAGCGGCCCGCCTGTGCCGCCAGCAGGGTGGTGGCGGCGGCAGGTCCGTAAGGTGCGCGCCATGGCCGGGGCGCACGCAAGGCCGCCCAGGCCGTCGCGGCGGCGAGCAGCCGGTGCGCCGGGGCCAGTGCTTCGGCGCGCAGCCTGCGGAAGTAGCCGCTGCCATCGAGGCGCTCATAGGCATGCGCGGCCAGGTGCGCCGCATCGGCCAGCGCCGGCGCATGGATCGCCAGTTGCGATGTCCAGTATGGCGCGCGACGCACGGCGTGCCAGTCGGCCTGGCGCAGCCGGCCATGGCGTTCCCAGACCGGATTCGGAATGACCGCGCGGCCGATGCCGTGGACCAGCGCGGCCTGCTCCAGGCATTGCACATCCGCTTCCGGCAGGCCAGCGAGTACCGCGGCGCCACGTGCCAGGGCGGCGACGCGGCGCGCATGGCCGGTGAGCCACGGCAGCTTCAGTTCCATGACGTGTGCGACCAGTGCCAGGCTGGCTTCGCCGGGCAGCGGCGGGGTGGCCTCATCCGGCGCGTCGAGCCAGTCGCGCGCATGCGGCACCATGCGCCGCACCAGTTCGGCCGGATATTTGCGCCCGCCCAGGCGGCCGATGCGCCGCAGCGCCTCGTCGAGGCCATGCGCGCGCGACAGCACATCCAGGTCGCCGGCCAGCGCCACGTGGAAGACGACGGGCGGTATGCGATCGCCCGCCAGCCGCGCCGGCAGGCCGCCGCCATCGGCATGCTCGAAGGCATGCCGCAGACCTTCCTCGACCGCGGGAGGAAGACCCAGCAGCCGTGCCACGCAAGTAGCGACCTCGCATTGCGCCCGCGCCAGCGGTTCGACACCTGCGAACGTGAGCGGGTGGGGACGGGGCAGGGTGCGCGCCAGCATGGCGCCGCGCCCGGCCACGTCGTCGCCGAGCAGACGGGCGAATCCCGCCGCACTGGCGGTGGCGCCGCACCAGCGCAGCCGCGCGACCAGCCGGGCCGCTGCCACGCCATCGGCCCCGGCGCCATCGGCGGCGGCCACGCGTGCCGCCAGTTGCGCCACGCGCGCGGAATGGCCGGCCTGCTGGCCCATCGCGAGGTCGCCGGTCATCGCCAGCGCGCTCACGGCATCGTCCAGGGCCAGGGTGTCGGATCGCATCATGGCCGGTACTGTAGCGGCGCGAGGCGCCACCGGCAAGGGCGCAGGCCGCGCTTCTACATGCCCGGCGGCGGGTTGACCGGAATCGGATTGCGAAGCGACAGGTTGATCACGTTCCAACCGCGGATCACGGCGATCGCATAACCCAGTTCGGCGACCTGCGTTTCGTCGAAGTGCTCGCGCAATTCGCCATAGGCCGCATCGGTGTCGTCGTGCTGCGGCAAGGCATTGAGCGCGTCGGCCCAGCGCAGCGCGGCCCGTTCGCGGGCATCGAAGAACGGCGATTCGCGCCACGCCGCCACCGTGTTCAGGTGGCGTGGATCGGCGCCCTGGCGCACCAGGTCGCGCCAGTGCATGTCGACGCAAACGCCGCAGCCATTGGTTTGCGACACGCGCAGGTTGACCAGTTCGACGATGCGTTCGCCGAGCGAGCTGGTCTTGGCGGCCTGCGACAGGGCGATCATCGCCTGCAGGCTCTTTTGGGCGACGGAAAACAGGGGAATGCGTGGCTGGGACATGGGGTTTCCTTATCAAGTGATGCGGGGATGCGCACAGTGCGCAGCCTTCCACCCTTAGACGGCACGGCGCGATCGCTTGTGACAGCGCGGGCGAATACTCCCCAAAACTTGCGCAAGGGCGCAGAGTTGTTAACAAAATCTGTGGATAAGCTTGTGCACCAGCGCTGCGCTCGCTTGCTAATTACCTGATTTAAAGAGGTAATTTTCGTCCGCCTTGATTTCGAGCAGGCAATGGCTTGTCGCATGGTTGCCACATGGAAATTCGGAAGTGGTGCGGAGGCTGTCGGTCGATGTTAATATTGCCGGAAAGCACTATCATGGTGCAATCCTTCGGCCCCGACCCCTGCCCGAATCGCCCGACCGCCCGGTCGTTGTCCCGACTTTCCTTGTTGATCCGATGCCTGAATTGACCCGTACGCGATTCGCGCGGCTGTGTGCCGCCATACCCCTGTTGTTACTGCCGCTGGCCGCGCACGCCGGACGTCCGCTCGTGACCGACGACGCGTCGGTGCTGGCGCCGGGCGATTGCCAGGTCGAAGCATCGGCCAGCCGGGGGCCGGGCCAGCGCTGGCTGGCGCCCACGTGCAATGTGGCGGAAAACTGGGAAGCGGGGATCGGTGCGGGCAATGTGCGCAGCGGCGGGGAATTCCACCGTGCCATCGTGATCGGCGCAAAGACGGTATTGCGCCCCTTGTCGGAAGACAGCTTCGGCCTGGGCGCCGCGGTGTCGGAACAGCGCATTGCCGGCCCGGAAACCTCGCGCGACCAGACCGTGAACCTCATCGCCAGCGTGCCGCTCGCGTCATGGGCGACCGCACACGTGAATGCCGGCGCGATCCGGCACGGCATGTCGCACCAGCATGCGGGCACATGGGCCGCGGCGCTGGAAACCACGCGCGGGCGCGGCGGCCTCACGTTCGAGACGTTCGGAGAACGGGGATCGAGCCGCGGCTGGCAGGCGGGCGCGCGCTGGACGGTAGTGCAGGATGTGCTCGATCTCGACGCCGGCTATGGCGAACTGCACGATTGCGATGGCCGCCGCCGTTTCGCGACGGTCGGCCTTACGTACGTGTTCCAGCGCTGATCGGCAGGCCTGCTTCCACGCGGCTTTTCAAGCCGCGCGTTTCAAGCTGCACTTTTCAAGCTGCACTTTTCAAGCTGCACTTTTCAAGCTGCGCTTTTCAGGCAGCTTTTTTGCGCGTCGCCGGGGAGGATTTCGCCGCCGTTTTCTTCGGCGCCGCGGGCTTCGACGCGGCAGCCTTGGCCGCCCCGGTCTTCGGCGCCGCGCGTGCCGCGCCGCCCCCGCTGCGACCAGTGCCGGAACGCGAGGTGGCCGAGCGCGGCGCCGTCTTCTTCTTCGGCGCCGGTGCATCCTCCTCGTCGCCGGATTCCTCGACGCTGTCGCTATCGTCTTCGTCCTCGTCGGCAGCCGCCTTCCTGCCCTTGCCCGGCTTGTTGCCGAGCGATTGCTTCAGCAATGCCACCAGGTCGATGACATTGGAAGCCGGCTTGGACTCCGTTTCCTTCGACGGCATCGTGATCGATTTCGTCTGCCCGGCCTTCACCTTTTTCTCGACCAGCGCCAGCACGTCTTCCTTGTAGGTGTCGTGGTACAGGCTCGGGTCCCAGTCCTCGCTCATGCCTTCGACGAGCGACAGCGCCATCTTGAGTTCCTTGTCCGAGATGCCGGCGGCCTTCAGGCCCTTGCCGGGCAGCTCCAGGCCTTCGGTATCGCGGATCTCGTCCGCGTAGCGCAGCGTGTTCATGATGATGCCGTCTTCGCTGGCCACCAGCGCGCACAGGTGCTGCTTGGTGCGGATCACCACCGTGGCGATGCCGATGCGGCCGGCGCGGCGCAGCGTCTCGCGCAGCAATGCATACACCTTGGCGCCGCCGCGGCCGGGCGCCAGGTAGTACGGCGTCTCGTAGTAGGTCAGCGGCACGTCCTCGGCGTTGACGAAGGAGATGATGTCGATCGTCTGGGTGGCCTTCACGTTGGCCCGCTTCAGGTCTTCGTCGGACAGCACCACGTATTCGCCGGAGGTGTACTCGTAGCCCTTGATGATGTTGTCCCACGCGACTTCCTTGCCGCTGCCCTTGTTGTAGCGCTTGAAGCCGATGGGCGAGAAGTCGCGCTTGTCGAGCATGGTCAGGTCCAGCTCGTTCTGCTTCACGGCCGAGTACAAGTCGACCGGGATATGGACCAGGCCGAAGCTGATGGCGCCTTTCCAGAGCGAGCGGGCCATGGCGCCTCCTAGCCGATGCTGCCGGTGACCGGCAGCACGATGCCGCTGATGTAGCTGGCAGTGGCGGGCGACGCCAGGAACACATACGCAGGCGACAGCTCTTCCGGCTGGGCGGGGCGCTTCATGTCGGTGCTGGCGCCGAATTCCTTGATCTTGTCCGGCGTCTGGTCGGCCGGGTTCAGCGGCGTCCACACGGGGCCGGGGGCCACCGCGTTGACGCGGATGCCTTTCTCGATCAGGTTCGAGGCCAGCGACATCGTGAACGCGTGGATCGCGCCTTTCGTGGACGAATAGTCGAGCAGCTTGGACGAACCGCGCAGGCCCACGACGGAACCGGTATTGATGATCGACGCGCCTTTCTTCAGGTGGGGCAGGGCCGCCTTCGCCATGTGGAAGTAACCGTAGATATTGGTTTTCATCGTCAGGTCGAAGCGCTCTTCGGTGATGTCCTCGAGCGAGTCGGCATGTTCCTGGAACGCGGCGTTGTTGACGAGGATATCGAGCTTGCCGAATGCCTTCACGGTTTCTTCCACGGCGCGGCTGCAGAATGCCATTTCGCGCACGTCGCCCGGGATCAGCAGCGCACGGCGGCCCTCGGCCTCGATGTGGCGCCGCGTTTCCTCGGCATCCTGCTGTTCGTCGGGCAGGTAGACCAGCGCCACGTCGGCGCCTTCGCGCGCATACAGCACGGCCACCGCGCGGCCGATGCCGGAATCGCCGCCCGTCACGATCGCGCTCATGCCTTCGAGCTTGCCGCTGCCCTTGTAGCCGGGCGCCAGGAATTGCGGCTTCAGTTCCATCTCGGCTTCGATGCCGGGCTTGTCGAGGTGCTGGTCGGGCAGCGGCGTTTCCGGGAACGCATGGGTACCCGCCTGCACCGCCTGCTCTTCCTTCTGCTCGCTGCCGCCCTGCGACTGGGCGGCATCCTTGCTGTCCTGCTGCTGCTGGATATCCCGCTGCAGGTTGCCTACGTCTTGTGCCTTGTTTTCGGAATTGGACATTTCACGGTTCTCCCAATGATCGAGGGCACAGTATTGGCGTCCATGCCATTCCTTACAGTGCGCTTCCGCACAAAAGGCAGTCGGGCGTCCGGATTCTGCAAGCATTGCCTGGAAACAGGGGACGGACCCCTGTTTCCAGGCAATGCCATTGCCGTCAATGATCGAACGCCTGCTTTGTTCGCAGGAAGTTTCTTGGAAACAGGGGTACGTCCCCTGTTTTGCTTGTCAGCACACTTATGCAGGTCAGGCGACCGGCACCTTGCGTGGCAGCAGCAGCGCCGCGTTGCCGCCGGCGATGGCGTCGGCGGTCTGGACGATGGTGTCGTACGGGGCGCCGAGGGAAATGGCGCTGGCGCTGTCGAGGCGGTGGAACTGCTCCGGTGACAGCTTGACGTCCAGCGCACCAAGGGTGCCGTCGAGCTGGGCCAGCGTGCGCGGGCCGAGGATCGGTACCAGCGCCGTGGCCGACGCGGCATCGCGGTGCAGCAGCCACGCGATCGCCACCTGGGCCGGCGGCGCGTCGACCTCGGCGGCGACGGCCAGCACGGCGTCCAGCGTGGCGGTGGCCCGCGCGGAGTCTTCCAGGTGCACGAGCCGCCCGCCGAAGCCCTGCAGCCGGCCCTGCTCGTTGTTGCGGTATTTGCCTGTCAGCAGCCCCCCGCCGAGCGGAGACCACAGCGCGCCGCCCAGGCCGAGGCCTTCGATCATCGGCAGCAGTTCGCGGTCCGCGCCCCGTTCGGCCAGGCTGTATTCCATCTGCACGCCGGCCAGCGGCGTCCAGCCGCGCAGCTCGGCGATCGCGTCGGCGCGGGCGATGCGCCACGCGGGGAAGTTGGACAGCCCGGCATACAGGATCTTGCCGGCCCGG
The DNA here is from genome assembly GCF_055502675.1 of Pseudoduganella sp. jia 12. Classification (NCBI taxonomy): domain Bacteria; kingdom Pseudomonadati; phylum Pseudomonadota; class Betaproteobacteria; order Burkholderiales; family Oxalobacteraceae; genus Pseudoduganella; species Pseudoduganella sp. jia 12. The sequence continues at coordinate 492,142 of NZ_JBUXKP010000004.1, read as the reverse complement.
ACCAGGTCGTCGAATGCGCGCAGGATTTCCTCGACGGGCGTGTGGGCATCGGCGAAATGCGCCCAGTAGAGGTCGATGCGATCCGTTTTCAGCCGCTTCAGGCTGGCCTCGACGGATTGCACCATTGCCTTGCGGCTGTTGCCGGTGCCGCTGACGCCGCCGGGGCCGGACAGCGTGAACTTGGTGGCCAGCACGAAGTGGTCGCGCTCGGCGGCGATGAAGTCGCCCACCAGTACCTCCGACTGGCCGCCCTGGTAGCCATCGGCCGTGTCGATGAAGTTGCCGCCGGCCGCAGCATAGCGGTCGAACACGGCCTTGGCCTCATCGCGCTCGCTGCCGTAGCCCCAGCCAGTGCCGAAATTGCCGGTGCCCAGCGCCAGTTCGGAAACGCGCAGGCCGCTGCGGCGGCCGAAACTTTTATAACGCATGGTGATTCCTTCACGGTGATCGCTTTGTTTAAATGACGGTCGTCATGTATGCGTCATATATTACGACCATCATGTATAATGTCAAGCATCTTTTTGGGAGGCGGGCATGAAAGTGACACGCGAACAGGCGGCGCAAAACCGGGAACGCATCGTGGACACGGCGGCAAGGCTGTTTCGCGAGATGGGATTCGACGGCATCGGCGTGGCGGACCTGATGAAGACGGCGGGCCTCACGCACGGCGGCTTCTATGGCCACTTCGATTCGAAGGAAGCGCTGCTGGGCGAAGCCGTGGGCCGTGCGCTCGACGGGGCGGGCGGCGGCTGGCAAGCGCTGATGGCGCAGCACCCCGGCGATGCGCTGGGGGCGGTGGTGCGCTCGTACCTGTCGCCCGCGCACCGCGACAACCCGGGGCAGGGCTGCGCGATCTCCGCGCTCGGTGCCGACATTTCACGCGCCGGACCGGCCGTGCGCGATGCGGTGACGGAGCGCACGCAAGCCCAGTTGGCGCTGCTGGCGGCGGCATCGCCCGGGGACAGCGACGACGAACGTCGCCGCCATGCGATCGCCACCTATGCCGCGATGATCGGCGGCATGGTGCTGGCGCGGGCCGTATCGGATAAGGCCCTGTCGCAGGAAATCCTGGCGACGGTGGCCGCTGCGCTGGCATTGCCGCCTGCATGACGACAGTGGCCCGGCAGGGCTCGTGTCCGATTTCGGGCCTGACCCCATGGTGGACACGAACTCTGCCGTGATAGGCTTGCGCCTTCACACGTCATAACAGGTTTCATCAGCATGCTCGACTGGCTCAGACATTACCGCCGCGCGGCGCTGCCCGGCGATATCGGCGCGGGGATCGTCGTGGCCATGATGCTGGTGCCGCAGGGCATGGCCTATGCGCTGGTGGCCGGGTTGCCGCCGGTGGCCGGGCTGTACGCGAGCATCCTGCCGCCGCTCGTGTATGCGCTGTTCGGCAGCAGCATGACGCAGTCGGTGGGCCCGATGGCGATCGTGTCCCTGATGACGGGCGCGGTGATCGGGCCGCTCGCGGCCGGCGCGCCGGGACTGCACAGCGTGCTGGCGGCCCAGCTGGCGCTCGTGGCGGGCGCCGTGCTGCTGCTGTGCGGCCTGCTGCGGCTGGGCTTTCTCGCCAATTTCTTCTCGCGGCCCGTGATGAGCGGCTTCACCGTCGGCTCGTCGCTCGTCATTGCCTGGGGCCAGGTGAAACCGCTGCTGGGCGGACCGTTGCAGCAGCCGCATGGTCCGAGCGCGGTCCTGGGCTGTGTGTCGCTGGCGCTGTTGCTGCTGGCGCGCAGCCACCTGGCGAAACTGCTGAAGCGTGCCGGCATGGCCGCCGCCGCGGCGGACGTGCTGTCGAAACTGGCGCCGATGGTCGTGGTGCTGGCCGCCACCGCCGCCGTTGCGGCCTGGGGCGGGCACGGCATCCGCCTGACCGGGCCGGTGCCCACCGGGCTGCCGCAACTGAACCTGGCCACTTCGCCGTCGCACTGGCGCGACCTGCTGCAACCGGGTCTGCTGATCGGCTTCGTCGTCTTCCTGATGAGCATGAGCGCGGCGCAGACGCTGGCGCAAAAGCGCGGCGAGAAGCTCGTGTCGAACCGCGAGCTGGTGGGGCTGGGCGCGGCCAACGTGGCCAGCATGGTGTCCGGCGCGTTTCCCGTCACGGGCAGCCTGTCGCGCTCGGCCGTCAACTTCGCCGCCGGCGCCAACACGCCGCTGGCCAGCGTCATTTCCGCCGTGCTGCTGGCCTGTGCGCTGGTGCTGCCCACCGGCTGGCTGGCATTGCTGCCGCTGCCGACGCTGGCGGCGACGATCATCGTTGCCGTGCTCGGCATGCTGGAAATCGATACGCTGAAAACGGCATGGCGCTACGACCGCGGCGATGCGCTGGCCTGGCTGGTCACGTGCATCGGTGTGCTGGCGCTGGGCGTGGAGGCGGGCGTCATCGTGGGCGTCGTGCTGTCGATGGGCACGCTGATCTGGCGCGCCAGCCGGCCGCACATCGCCGTGCTCGGTAGGATTCCCGGCACGGAGCACTTCCGCAACGTCGACCGCTATGCGGCCACGCGTTCCGAGGCGGTGCTGATCCTGCGCATCGACGCCAACCTGTTCTTCGGCAACGTGGAAGCCGTCAACGAACGGATCGAGGATGAACTGCGCGACAATCCGGCCACGCGGCATCTCGTGCTGACGATGCTGGCCGTCAGCTCGATCGACACCACGGCGCTGTTCGCGTTGTCCGAACTCAATGCCAGCCTGCGTGCGCGCGGCATCGGCCTGCACCTGGCCGAAGTGAAGGGCCCGGTGATGGACCGGCTGCGCGACAGCACGCTGCTGGACCAGCTGAACGGCAAGCTGTTCCTCAGTACCGCCATGGCCAGTGACTATCTCAATAACAAGGACCCATCATGAAACGATCCGGCGCGGCCATTGCCGCCAGCCTGCCGAGTTTCCTTCTCTCCTGTCTGCTGGTGCACGTGCCGGCCCACGCGGCGCCCGGCGATGCCGATGCCCGGCTGCGCGCCATCTACGAAAGCGAATGGCAATGGCGCCAGCAGCAGCGCCTGGAAAACGAGGAAGATGAGACGGACGGCATCGCCGCGGCCTTGCCGCAGGTGGATGCCGCCACGCAGGCGGCGCGCCGCGCGCGCTGGGAGCGTGTGCTGCAGCAGCTCGACGGCGTGCCCGATGCGGACCTGTCGGCGCCCGAACGGGTGAACTACGCCGTGTACCGCGCGCAGGTGGCGGCACTGGCTGCGAACGTGCGCTACCGCGAATATGAAAAACCGCTGAACGCCGATTCCTCGTTCTGGTTCAACATGACGTACGAGGCACGCAAGCCGTTCCGCACGCAGCAGGATTACACCCATTACGTGGCCCAGCTGAACGACGTGCCGCGTTATTTCCGCGAACAGGTCGCCAACATGCGCGCCGGCCTGGCACGCGGCTTCACGCCGCCGAAGGTAACGCTGGCCGGCCGCGACGCGACGATCGCCGGCATCGCCGAGGCCAGACCCGAGGCAACGCCGTTCTACGCGCCGTTCAAGGACATGCCCGCGACGATGCCGGCGGCCGAGCAGGCGCGCCTGCGCGCCGCGGCCGTCACGGCGATCGAGCAAAATGTCATTCCGGCCCACGCGGAACTGCTGCGCTTCATGCGCACCGAGTACCTGCCGCGCGCAACGGAAAGCCTGGCCGCCGAGCGCCTGCCCGATGGCAAGGCCTACTACCAGTCGAAGATCGTGGAGTACACGACAACCACCCTGAGTGCCGACGAGATCCACCGCATCGGCCTGGCGGAAATGGCGAAGATCCGCGCGGAGATGGCGCAGGTGATGAAGGAGGTGAAATTCGACGGCGACCTGCCGGCCTTCCTGAGCTTCCTGCGCACCGACCCGCGCTTTTATGCGAAGACGCCGGAAGAGCTGCTGATGCGCGCCGCCTGGGTCGCGAAAAAATTCGACGGCAAGGCCGGGCAGTATTTCGGCCGGTTGCCGCGCAGCCGCTTCGCCATCATCCCCGTGCCGCCGGACCAGGCGCCGTACTACACGTCGGGCCGCGGCGGCCCGGGCGTCTACCTCGTCAACACCTACGACCTGCCATCGCGCGCGCTGTACAGCCTGCCCGCGCTGACGCTGCACGAATCCGCGCCCGGCCATGCCTTCCAGATGCCGGTGGCGATGGAGCAGGGCGGCCGGCCCGCATTCCGCAACGCCTACATCTCGGCCTATGGCGAAGGCTGGGCGCTGTACTCCGAGCGGCTCGGTACGGAGATGGGCATCTATGAAACACCTTACGAGGTGTTCGGCATGCTGAGCTACCAGGCCTGGCGCGCGTCCCGCCTCGTCGTGGACACGGGCGTCCATGCGAAAGGCTGGACCCGCGAACAGGCGCAGCGCTACCTGATGGACAACACGGCCCTGTCGCGCCACGAAGTGGCAACGGAAGTGGACCGGTATATCTCGTGGCCGGGCCAGGCGCTATCGTATTACCTGGGACAGATGGCGATCGTCGAAGCGCGCAAGAAGGCCGAAGCCGCGCTCGGCGCGAAATTCGACATCCGCGCCTTCCATGACACGGTGCTCGAACTGGGTTCCGTGCCGCTGCCTGTGCTGAAGGCCAGGATCGACCGGTTCATCGGGGAGGGTGGTAAAGGGCCGTACGGGTGAGGCCGTCGATGGCCAGGACCGGTATCGTCAGTAGATACCCGCAAGCAGCTTGCCCGGCCACGCCGGTGCATTGAAAGATGGTGCTCGCACCATCATGTTGCAAGTTTGCTTCGTTAATGAATCTTTATGCGCAACGTTGCCGATTTGTCGTCATAATGGTGCAACCGTTCTCAACAGCATCTCTTCTCAACCTTACCGGAATACCGCCATGCCGCTTTACCAGATCTGGTACAACGACGCCGACCAACCGCTGGTCGTCAACACGCCTTACCGCCTGCGCGACATTGAAATCGCCGGCGAAATCATCCGCAACGAACACCGGCAGAACCGCCAGAGCGCCGATCCCGCCGGCCTGACGGTGCGTGAACTGCTGCGCGTGAATGGCTTGCGCAACGTGCGGTACACGCTGGACGAAAGCGAGCCTGTCGAGCTGCGGTGAGAATTTCCCGTTAGTTTGCACCACGGCGGTGCGTACGCTCTGCCGTGGTGCATCCGTGGGGCGTGATGCACCCAAAATGCTGGCACACAACTTGCTCATAGCACAGGGTTATTGTTTATTGATCTCCCATGCCCGACTGTCCGGAACGCTTCTACGGGAACGACCTCGCCCCGATCCCGCCCTGCGCGCAGCATGCCCCATGGCGGGCGCATCTCACGCTGGCGTTTACCCGCGATAGCGATACCACCCGCCTGACCCGCCGCGAGCACAGTGGCCCGCTGCGCGTCCAGAAACCGCTGTATCCCGAAGATGCGTCCATTTGCCACGCCATCGTGGTGCACCCGCCCGGCGGCGTTGTCGGCGGCGACGAACTGGCGGTCGATGCCCACCTGAACGCCAATACGCACGCGCTGCTGACGTCGCCCGGTGCCGCCAAGTGGTATCGCGCCAATGGCCGCGTCTCGCGCCAGCGCATCGGCCTGTCGGTCGACGCCGGCGGCTCGCTCGAATGGCTGCCGCAGGAAACCATTTTCTTCAACGACGCTCACGTCGAACTCGACCATCACGTTACGCTGGCGGCGGATGCCAGTTATCTCGGCTGCGAGATCCTGTGCCTGGGCCGGCGCGCGTCCGGCGAATCGTTCGCCAAGGGCCGCGTGACCCAGCGCACGTCGGTGCGCCGCGGCGGCCGGCTACTGTGGTGGGAGCAGGGCGCGCTGACGCCGGCCACGCTGGCCAGTCCGCTGGGCCTGGATGGCCGCACGGTGTCGGCGATGCTGCTGGCCGTCGGCAAGCCGGTGTCAGGCGACACCGTGGCCGCACTGCGCGCGCTGGCCGATGGGCCGTGCTTCGGTGTCACGCAACTGAAACATGTGCTGTGCGTGCGCTGGCTGGGGCAGGACAGCGAAGCCGCGCGCGAACTGATGCTGGCCGCCTGGCGCATCGTGCGGCCGGCGGTGCTCGGCCGCGCCGCCATCGACCTGCGCAGCTGGCGCACCTGACGCGCATTCCCAGAAAGATTCCCATGGATTTGACTCCCCGCGAAAAAGACAAGCTGCTCATTTTTACCGCCGGCCTGCTGGCCGAACGCCGCCTCGCACGCGGCCTGAAACTCAATTACCCCGAAGCGGTGGCGCTGATCACGGCAGCCATCATGGAAGGCGCGCGCGACGGCAAAACCGTCGCGCAGCTGATGTCCGAGGGCGCACACATACTGACCCGCGACCAGGTGATGGACGGCATCCCCGAGATGATCCCCGACATCCAGGTCGAAGCGACTTTCCCGGACGGGAGCAAGCTCGTGACCGTCCACAACCCGATACCGTGAGGTGAAACATGATCCCGGGCGAATACCGATTAGAGGACGGCGACCTGCCGATCAACGACGGCCGTGAAACGGTGACGATCGTCGTGTCCAACGTGGGCGACCGGCCGATCCAGGTCGGCTCCCATTTCCATTTCTTCGAAGCGAACAACGCGCTGTCGTTCGAGCGCTGGAAGGCCTACGGCAAGCGGCTCAATATCGCGGCCGGCACCGCCGTGCGCTTCGAGCCGGGCCAGCAGCGCACCGTCGAACTAGTGGCCGTTTCCGGCGACCGCGAAGTCTACGGCTTCGCCGGCCAGGTCATGGGCAAGCTGAAGGACAAGCCGGACGGCGAGCCGGATCCAACATAAACAAAGGAGATCAGATGGCAACTATTTCCCGCCGCGCCTATGCGGAGATGTACGGGCCCACCACGGGTGACCGCATCCGCCTCGCGGACACGGAGCTGTTCATCGAGATCGAGAAGGACTACGCCATCTATGGCGAAGAAGTGAAATTCGGCGGCGGCAAGGTGATCCGCGACGGCATGGGCCAGTCGCAGCGCGTGCACGCCGATGTGATGGATACCGTGATCACGAACGCGGTGATCGTCGACCACTGGGGCATCGTGAAGGCCGACATCGGCCTGAAGAACGGCCGCATCGCCGGCATCGGCAAGGCCGGCAACCCGGACATCCAGCCGGGCGTGACGATGGCCATCGGCGGCGCCACCGAGATCATCGCCGGCGAAGGCATGATCGTCACGGCCGGCGGCATCGACAGCCACATCCACTTCATCTGCCCGCAGCAGATCGAGGAGGCGCTGATGAGCGGCGTGACGACGATGCTGGGCGGCGGCACCGGCCCGGCCGTCGGCACGGCGGCCACCACCTGCACGCCGGGCCCGTGGCACATCCACTCGATGCTGCAGGCGGCCGACGCCTTCCCGATGAACCTGGGCTTCCTCGGCAAGGGCAACGTGTCGCTGCCGCGGCCGCTGGAAGAGCAGGTGGAGGCGGGCGCCATCGGCATGAAGCTGCATGAGGACTGGGGCAGCACGCCGGCCGCCATCGACAATTGCCTTTCCGTGGCCGACCGGATGGACGTGCAGGTGGCGCTGCACAGCGACACGCTGAACGAGGGCGGCTTCCTCGAAGAGACGCTGGCCGCGTTCAAGGACCGCACGATCCACACGTTCCACACGGAGGGCGCCGGTGGCGGGCATGCGCCGGACATCATTGCCGCCGTCGGCGAATCGAACGTGCTGCCGTCGTCGACGAACCCCACGCGGCCGTTCACCGTCAACACGCTCGACGAACACCTCGACATGCTGATGGTGTGCCACCACCTCGACCCGGCCATTGCGGAAGACGTGGCGTTCGCGGAGTCGCGCATCCGGCGCGAGACGATCGCCGCCGAGGACATCCTGCACGACATCGGGGCGATCTCGATGATGTCGTCCGACTCGCAGGCGATGGGCCGCGTGGGCGAAGTGGTGCTGCGCACGTGGCAGACGGCGCACAAGATGAAGGTGCAGCGCGGCCCGCTGCCGGAGGATTCCTCCCGCAGCGATAACTTCCGCGTAAAACGCTACATTGCCAAGTACACGATCAACCCGGCCATCACGCACGGCGTGTCGCACGTGGTGGGCTCGCTGGAGGTGGGCAAGATTGCCGACATCGTGCTGTGGAAGCCGGCGTTCTTCGGCGTCAAGCCGTCGATGATCCTGAAAGGCGGCATGATCGCGGCGGCGCAGATGGGCGATCCGAACGCGTCGATCCCTACGCCGCAGCCCGTGCACTACCGCATGATGTTCGGTGCGTTCGGCGGCGGGCTGAAAAAATCGTTCACCTTTGTTTCGCAGGCCGCGTTCGACGCCGGCATCGGCGAGCGGCTGCAGCTGAACAAGCCGCTCATCGCCGTGAAGAACACCCGCAACGTCCGCAAACGCGACATGATCCACAACGGCGCCACGCCGGTGATGGAAGTCGATCCCGAAACCTATGAAGTGCGTGCCGACGGCCGGCTGCTGGTCTGCGAACCGGCGGACATCCTGCCGATGGCGCAGCGCTATTTCCTCTTTTAACTTATCGTCTCCCATGCTGACACTGCACACGAAAATCACCAACGCCGGGCGCGTCGACGCGTCGCTCGTGCTGCCCTACGAACTGCGTGAGAAATGCCGGCTGCGCGCCACGCTCGATACGGGCGAGGAAGTCGCCATCTTCACCGTGCGCGGCACCGTGCTGCGCGACGGCGACCTGCTGACCGGCGAGGAAGACCGCGTGGTGCGCGTGGTGGCGGCGCCGGAGGCGACCTACCGCGTGACCGCGCCCGATGCACTGGCGTTGCTGCGCTGTGCCTTCCACCTGGGGAACCGCCACACGCAGGCACAGGTGGCCGACGGCTTCCTGAGGATCCGCGCCGATGCGGTGCTGAAGGACATGCTGCACGGACTGGGCGCCACGGTGGTCGAGGAATCGGCCCCATTCGAGCCGGAGTCCGGCGCCTATTCGGCCGGTGGCGGCCATCATCACCACGATCACGGCCATGGTCCGCTCGCGCCGGTGCCGCTGCGGCAGAAGATCCATCGGCCTTCCGACCCGAAGGAGGCTGCGTCATGATCGCGGCCGCCCAGTTGCTGCACCTGCTGCAATTCGCCAGCCCGCAGTTGCCGATCGGCGCCTACAGCTATTCGCAGGGTCTGGAGGCGGCGCTGGAACAGGGCATCGTCAAGGATGCCGCCAGCGCGCATGCGTGGATCGCCCGCCAGTTGCACGAAGTGGTCGCGCTGTGGGAAGCACCGCTGTGCTGGAAGCTGATGGAAGCGTTCACGGCGCGCGATGCGCAGCGCGTGGCGGAACTGTCGGAGCGCGCCATCGCGTCGCGCGATACGGCGGAGTTTCGGGCCGAGACGGTGCAGATGGGCTATTCGCTGGCCCGGCTGATCGAGGAACTGGGCATCGCCGACGAGGGCGCGCTGGCCATGCTGAAGGAGGGCGGCGAGGTGCCGCTGGTGGCGGCCTACGCGTGCGCCGTGTCGGCATTGGGGATTCCCCATGAGGAGGCGCTGCTGGCCCTGCTGTTCTCGTGGGTGGAAAACCAGGTGCTCGTATGCGTGAAGTCGGTACCGCTGGGGCAGGTGGCCGGGCAGCGGCTGCTGCTGTCGCTGCGAACGGACATCGAGGCGGCGGCGCTGTGCGCGCAATCGCTGGCTGAGCATGAATTATCGAACTGGACGCCGGGCCTGTCGCTGCTGTCGATGCGGCACGAGGTTCAGTACAGCCGGGTTTATCGTTCCTGATATCCGGTCTTGAATAACGAGGAGAAGAACATGGTGGTGCAATCCAACCCGCTGCGCGTGGGCATCGGCGGGCCGGTCGGCTCGGGCAAGACCGCGCTGTGCGAAATGCTGTGCAAGGGCATGCGCGACGCGGTCGACATGGCCGTCATCACGAACGACATCTACACGCGCGAGGACATGGAAATCCTGCTGCGCGCCGAGGCGCTGCCGGCCGAGCGGCTGATGGGCGTGGAAACGGGCGGCTGCCCGCACACGGCCATCCGCGAGGATGCGTCGATCAACCTGGAAGCCATTGCGCGGATGCAGGCCGATTTCCCCGACCTGGAACTGATCCTCGTCGAATCGGGCGGCGACAACCTGGCGGCCACGTTCAGCCCGGAACTGTCCGACCTGACGATCTACGTGATCGACGTGGCCGGCGGCGAGAAGATCCCGCGCAAGGGCGGCCCGGGCATCACGCGGTCGGACCTGCTGATCATCAACAAGACCGACCTGGCGCCGCACGTGGGCGCCAACCTGGACGTGATGGCGGCGGATGCGAAACGCATGCGCGGCAACCGCCCTTTCGTGTTCACCAACCTGCGCAGCGGCGACGGGGTGGAGACCGTGATCGCATTCATCCGCGAGCAGGGCCTGCTGGGTCAGGCTCCGGCGCTTAACAAATAGTTTCGAGGAGATTCAATGAAAAAAATGTTCGCCACCGCCATCCTGCTGGCCGCCAGCCTGCCGGCGCTCGCCCATCCGGGGCATGCCGGGATGGGCTTCGCCGACGGCGTGCTGCATCCGCTGACCGGCATCGACCACCTGCTGGCCCTCGTCGCGGCCGGCATCTGGAGCGTGCGGCAGGCACGGGGTTCGGCCTTTGCGCCTTCGCCGTCACCACACCCGCTGGCCTTGCCGGCCGTGTTCGTGGCGATGATGGGAGCCGGCGCGGCCGCCGGCATGGCGGGGCTGCACATTCCGGGGCTGGAGGGCGGCATCGCGCTGACGGTGATGCTGACCGGAGCACTCGTCGCCGCCGCGGTCCGGCTGCCGCTGTGGGCTGGCGCAACGCTGCTGGGTACCTTCGCCGTCCTGCACGGCAACGCCCACGGCCTGGAATTGCCCCATGCCGCCAGTGCCGCAGGCTATCTCGGCATGAGCGCGCTGTTGCTGGGTGCGGGCCGGTTCATCGGCAGGCTGCCACTGGCTCGCCTCACCGGGGGCGCCATCGCCGCCGCCGGCCTGGGCATGCTGGCGCTCAATTAAGTCTGCGGAATCAGGGACGCAGAATCAGGGACCCAAAACTAGGGACAGACCCTGTTTTCCAGGAAATTCCAAAATTTGGGACGGACCGGCGTCCCGGTCCGTCCCTATTTTTTACTTTAGTCCCGCGCCTCCTTGCGCCGTTCGCCGAGCACGATGGGGGCGGCCCATTCGGGATGCTTGCCCTGGCGACCCGCATAGGCGGCCCGGATGGCGGCCAGGTCCTGCTCCTGGTCGCCCGTCAGCCACAGGTGCTGCGTGAAATCGAGCGTCTTGTTCGGGTAATCCAGGCTCACCAGCACGAGGGGCACCTTCGCCTCTAGTGCAAGGTGGTAGAAGCCGCTCTTCCAGTTGGGCCGGTAGCCACGCGTGCCCTCCGGCGTGATTACCAGCCAGTACCAGCTTTCCGCATGCATGCGTTCCGCCTGCGCCCGGATCATGCCCTGTGGCGCGCTGCGGTCGACCGGCTGGCCGCCCAGCGAACGGAACCACGTGCCCAGCACCGGGATGCGGAACATCGAATCTTTCGCCAGCCAGCGGAATGGCAGGTCCATCGCCCATTTGCTGACCAGTCCGATCACGAAATCCCAGTTGGACGTATGCGGATAGACCACGGCGATGCCGCGCGGCCCGGGGAGCGGGCGGAACTTCATCCGCCAGCCGAATAAATGCAGAACTCGCAAGGCCAGGCGCTGTCTGAGTGTTGGCAGATGCCCGGGCGCCAGCCGATGCTCGTTCGTGTGTTCCTGGCTGGTTTCTTTGTCGTTCATGACGTTTCCTGACCTTGCATTTTCTGACCTTGCCCAAGCAACTTTTTCCTTGGCAACCTTGCCTTCAGCGACCACGTTACCGACCTTGCCTTCGCCCACAGTGGGTGCGCTTGCAGTGCCTGGCACATGTTTCGCTTTTCACTTTGTGAAACCGCGGACGGCATTCTATCCGCGCCCATCCGGCGCGGCAAGGCGCCGCCGGGCGGCATCCATATTGCCTGAGTGCATGATCGGCGCCGCATCCCCGGCTGGATCGGCTTTGCCACTGAGAAAAGGAAGGTATCAAAATGGTACAACAACAATTACTGTGCGTTCCCGCACCCGATGCCTCCACCATGGCCATGCTGGAGGCCGCCGCCAATGGTTTCACCGTCCGCTTCGTCCGCGACCTGGCCGGGGCGCGGGGCGCGTTACGCGCGCATCCCGTACCGGTTGGCCTGGTCGTGCTCGATAAAAAAATCGACAGCGCGCCCGGCAAGCCGGGCGGCGTCGAGACGTTCGACCTCCTGCTGCGCGAGCACTACCGCACGCGATGGGTGGCGGTCTGCACCGTACATGCGCTGGAGGACGCCGGCTGTCGCAAGCTCGTTGCCGACCATTGCCTTCGATTTTCACACGATGCCGGTCGACACGGCGCGGTTGAGGCAGACGCTTGGTCACGCGTTCGGCATGGCGAGCCTGGGTCCGATGGCTGGCGAGGCCCAGCACCATGCAACCGAACCGCATGCGTCGCGGCTCACCGGAAACAGCGAGGCGATCGCCCGCCTGCGCAGGCAATTGCGCAAGGTGGCGGCCGCCGATGCGCCAGTGCTGATCTGGGGCGAAAGCGGTACCGGCAAGGAGCTCGCGGCGCGCGCGGTGCATGAAGGTTCCGCGCGTGCACGTGGCCCATTCGTGCCGATCAATTGCGGCGCGATCCCCGCCGGGCTGGTGCAGTCGGAGCTGTTCGGCCATGAGCGTGGCGCATTCACGGGCGCGGGCAAGGCGCGTGCCGGCCTGATCGAGTCGGCCGCGGGCGGCTCGGTCTTCCTCGATGAAATCGGCGACTTGCCCCTCGACATGCAGGCGAACCTGCTGCGCTTCCTGCAGGAAAAAACGATCTACCGCGTGGGGGGCACGCGCCCGCTGCCGGTGGACGTGCGCGTGATCGCGGCATCCCATGTCCGGCTCGACGCCGCCGTTGCCCGCGGCATGTTCCGCGAAGACCTGTTCTATCGCCTCAACGTGCTGGCCCTGGAGATGCCGCCGCTGCGCGAGCGCCGCGAGGACGTTCCGGTGCTGGCCGAAACCTTCTTCCACGACCATGCCCGCGAACGCCCGGCGTACGTACGGGGCTTTTCCCATGGAGCACTGGAAGCGCTGCGCGCCCATCACTGGCCCGGCAACGTGCGCGAACTGCACAACCGGGTGCGCCGCGCGGCCGTGATGGCGGAAGGCCGGCTGATCATGCCGCACGACCTTGGCCTGGATGCCGCCACGATCCCGGCGCTGGCCCTGAACGGCGCGCGCGTGCAGGCCGAACGCCGGGCCATTGAAGCCGGCCTCGGCGCCGGCAAGAGCATCACGCACGTGGCGCGGGAACTCGGTGTCTCGCGCATGACCATCTACCGCCTCATGGCCAAGCACAGCATCGCCCCCCCGGAGCGCAAGCGCGAGCCTTGATGTGCGGCGAGGCGCGCGCGCCTGGGCTGCGGCGAACGACGCCAATTAAATGGCCGCGTTCGCCGCACATCGCGCTGTAACACAGGTGTGACAGTGCCTGACCGGCCTACCGCAGGGTGAGCCCAGCGGGAACCTTGCATCGAAAGCTCTGCCTGCTTGTTACACCAGAGTGACACAGCGCTTCCGCAGAGCCATTGTCATGTGGTGAAAAGTCAACGATTTCAAATACTTAGCGCGCCCTCGGCCGCATGGCACCAAGCTTGCGATTAGTCGAGAACGCAGGAATCGCAGATGCGACCTGCGCAATACCGGTCACTCCGGGCCGAAAGTTCGATAGCCGAAGCTCGATAGCCCAAAGCTCGATAGCCCAAAGGTCGAAAGCCCGAAGTTCGAAAGCCCGACCGGACCAGCCCACTACTTCAGCGAGGAACCAAATGAAGAAAACCATGCTTGCCACGGCCATCGCGTTAGCCTGCAGCGGGGCGTTTGCCCAGACCGCCGAGCCCACGTCCGCGGTGACGCAAAGCGGCGCAGGAGCCCATGCCAACGATGCATCCACGGCAACGATCGACAACAGTACCAGTGATTCCAGCTCCAACCGTGACAACACCCAGGCCAATAACAATAACAACAGCACTGGTTACGCGTCCGCGCTGGCTGCCGGCGCCGCTTCCGCCAATAACGGCGCCACGGCGACTTCGAATCTCGACAATGCATTCAATACGTCGACTGCCACGGCAGTCAGCACGCTGACCGGCACCGTCAGCGGCAACACCGTCCAGCACATCGGCAACGTGGCCACCAACAATGGCGGTGCCAATGGCGGTGCCGGCGCCGCCGGCGTCGGTGGCGCCGCCACGGGCGGTAACGCCGACGCCATGGCAGGCGCGGGCGGGAGCGGTGCCGGCGCGGCGGGCGCGGCCGGCGGCGTTGGCGGCGTGGCCACCAACGGCAGCGCAACCGGCGGCGCGGGCGCGGGTGGCATGGCGACCGGTGGCAACGCTTCGAATGGCGCGACAACCGGTGGCGCCGGCGGCGCCGGCGGCCTGGCAACGGGCGCCACGTCGGGGGCCGGCGGTGCCGGCGGCGCAGGCGGCTACGGCGGCGCGGGTGGCGCCAGCTCCGATGGCTATGGCGGTGCCGGAGGCAGCGGTGCGGCGGGCGGTGCGGGAATGGGCGGTGCCGGCGGCCTGGCCGGCGCGGCAACTGGCGGTTCGGGCGGCGGCAGCGGCAATGCGACCGGCGCCGCGGGTGGTAACGGTGGCGCCACCGGCGCGGCATCAGGCGGCGCCGGCGGTACCGGCGGTTTGGGCGGCCTGGGCGGTGCCGGTGGTGCCGGCGGCGGCGGCGCCATGGGCGGCGGCTCATCGTCGGGCGGCGCGGACGTGGGCAGCACGGCCACGGCCGGCAACGCGACCGGGGGCAACGGGCCGGGCGGCACCGGCGCCGGCACGGCCGGCTATGGCGGCGCGGGCACGAGCGGTGCGGCGAGCGCCAGCAACGCGAGCGGCACGCCGTCCGGCGAACCGCCGCCGAGCACCGGTGACCAGACCGCCAGCAGCACCTCCGGCGCGGCAACCGGCGGCGCCGGTGGCGGCGCGGGCGGCACGGGCGGGGCCGGCGCGGGCGGTACCGCCAGCGGTGGCGCGGGCACGACGGGCGCCGCCACGGCGAGCGGCGGCACGCAAACAGGCGGCGCAGGCGGTGCCGGCGCAGCCGGCGGCGCGGGTGCCACTGGTGGAGCCGGTGGCGCGGGCGGTGCCGGCGCTGCCGCCTCCAACACCGCGGGCGCCGGCGCGGCCGGCGGCACGAACACTTCCGGCGGCGGCGGTGCGGGTGCCACGGCCAGCACGGCCGGCGGTGCCGGGGCAGCGGGTACCGGCGGTATCGGTGGCAATGGCGCCACTGGCGGCAGCGGCAGCAGCACCGCCGGTGCCGGGGCTGCCGGGGCAGCCGGCGGTGCCGGTGCGGCGAGCGGTGCCGCGTCGAACACGGCGGGGGCCGGTGCCGCGGGTGGTGCGGGCACGGGCGGCACGGCGACGGCCGGCGCCGGCACAGGTGGCGCGGGCACGGGCGGCAGCGCAAGCAATGGCAGTGCCACGGCCGGTGACGGCGGCGTGGGCGGTGCGGGCGGCGCAGGTACCGGCGGGGCCGGAGGCGCCACCGGTGCCACCACGGCCGGTGCGGCAACGGGCGGTGCCGGCGCTGGCGGCACGGGCGGCGCTGGCGGCACCAACACCGTCAACGCCGGCACCTTCAATATGTCCAACACGATGAGCGGCGTGGCGCAATCGGCGGCGGGCATTTCCGTGATCAGCCAGAACAGCGGCATCAGCTCGCTCGTGCAACAGAGTGTCAACGTGCAGGCCAACCTGGGCGTAGGCCGCTAAGCGGCCATGTGCGTGCGGACAGCCGGGGCCTTGGCCGGCGGTCCGCACGTCCCACACGTCCCACACGTCCCGCATGCACAGCACTGGAGGCATCATGCACGATCGAACGACCCGAACGGGAAAGAAGCCGGGCTTCCCGGCAGGAGGAAAACGCATGGCGGGGCCGGCGTGGCGCGCCGCCCGGATTGCCGGCGCGGTGTTGCTGGCGGCAGCCTTGCCGGCGGCATCGGCCCACCCTGGGGCGGGACCGGAGTCGCGCGCGTTCGCCGTGACGGCGCAGGTTTTGCCGCTGCCTGACAAGGTGGCGCGCTTGCCAGCCGTCGTGCAGGGCAAGCCGCACTCGCGGGATGCCGCCGGCGCACTGGGCGATGCCAGCCTGGACAGCCTGAGGGGCGGTACCGAAACCCCGTGGAGCGACATGGGCCTGAGCGGCACGGTCGGCGGCAATACCGCCGTCAATGTCGTTACGGGAGCGAACCACATCACCGATGGTGCGTTCAGCAATGCGTCGGGATTGCCGATGGTGATCCAGAACTCCGGCGCCAATGTGCTGATCCAGAATGCCACCATCGTCAACGTGCAGATCCGATGAACGCCATGGCGGTGATGGCAGCCATGCCGGCCCCGGGCGGGCGGATCGGGACGACACGCCTGTCGGTGGCATTCATGTCATCGATGGCGCACCTGTCCGGCCTGGAAGGCGTGCGCTCGTTCGCGCTGCGGCTTTGCGCGCGCGCGGCGATAACGCTTGCGTTGTGGCCGGCGCTCCTGCCGGGCCTGCCCGTCGCTGCCGCCGAACTGCCGTTCGCCGGTAGCGGTCCCGTGTCGATGCGGGTCACCAGCCTGAAAGAAGCCCGTTACCTGTCCACGGTGCGCCAGCAATACGACTTCAGTTGCGGCTCGGCGGCGCTTGCCACGATGCTGACGCATCACTACGGCTACCCCGTCGGCGAGCAGCAGGTCTTCGCGGAAATGTTCGCCGGTGGCGACCAGCGGCGCATTCGCCAGGAAGGTTTTTCGCTGCTCGACATGAAGCGCTTCCTGGCCGCGCACGGGTTCACCGCCGATGGATTCCAGCAACCGCTCGACAACCTGGTGAAGGCCGAGTTTCCCGCGATCGTGCTGGTGGCCGAACATGGCTACCGGCATTTTGTCGTGGTCAAGGGCGTGCGGGAAGGACGGGTGCTGTTCGGCGATCCGTCCGGCGGCACGCGGGCACTGTCGCGTGCCGCCTTCGAGGCGATCTGGCTGAACCAACTCTTGTTCGTGATCCATGACCGTCCGGGCAAAGCGCGCTTCAATGAGCGTTCCGACTGGGCGTCCGCACCGCGCCTGCTGCCCGGCGACGCACTGCAGCGCGACAGCCTGCAGCGCGTGACGTTGCCGAAGTTCGACGCCGGCGATTTTTGAGGAGACAACACATGAAGATGCCATGTTCGCCCTGGGCCGGCGCGTGCATGCTGGCCGCGGCTTGCCTGGCCGTTCCGGCGATCGCCGCGGAGGCACCCGCGGGCTGGGTGCCGGTCGGCGAGCATGTACTGGCCGAGGCGCGGGGCGGCTTCGACACGGGCAATGGCGTGCTGGTATCGCTGTCCATCGACCGGGTACTCAGCCTGAACGGCAACGTCATCGCCAGCGGCCAGTTGTCGAC
Source organism: Pseudoduganella sp. jia 12 (assembly GCF_055502675.1). Lineage (NCBI taxonomy): Bacteria > Pseudomonadati > Pseudomonadota > Betaproteobacteria > Burkholderiales > Oxalobacteraceae > Pseudoduganella > Pseudoduganella sp. jia 12. The sequence goes on along the minus strand of NZ_JBUXKP010000004.1, from coordinate 474,762 downwards.
GGCGGATGCCGCCCTGTCGGCATTCCAGGTTGCGCGGGTGGGCGAGGGCGGCGCGCTGGCAGGGGCCGCCCGGCCGCTGGCGGACCTGCTGCTGCAAAACAGCGCCAGCGACCAGTTGATCCGCAGCCAGACCACGATCGATGCCACCGTCAACAGCCTGTCGATCCTGAAGGATATGCATTTCGGGGACAGCCTGCGCCAGTCGCTGTCCACCGCCATCCTGCCGCGCTGAGCGGCTTTGTCCACCAAGTCCTAGGAGTTCGCATGCGGTTCGCCCAGACCCTGCGCGCCGGTTCGGCCGGCCTGTCCCTGATGATGTTGAGCGCGCTGGCGCAGGAGGCACCGCCGCCGCTGCCGCCGGGCGATGAGCCCACGACCGCCGAGCTTTCCGCCGAGCTGCACCGGTTGAGGCAGGAGCTGGTGGCGCAGCGTGCGCTGTTGCGGCAATTGCGCGAAACGCTGGCAGTGTCGCGCGACGGTGCGCCGTCCGCGCAGCCCAGGGTGGATGGATGGGAAGCGGCATCGGCCGATCGCGCCGGGCCGCTGGTCTCGAGCGCGCTCCCGCGCCCGCTGCATCCGGCGTTGTTGGCCACCATCCGTGGTGGCGGGCCGGCCGCGCAATCGCAACCGCAGCCGGCGTTGCCGCAGCCTGGCGCACGACCGGTCGCGCCAGCGGGGGCACAACCGCTCGTACAAGCAGGCGCACAAGCAGGCGCACAAGCAGACGCGGGCATGGGGGAGCAAGCGGCGCCAGCGCCTGCCGCCCCGGCAGCGAAGCCTGCCGCTGTCGGCCAGGCGCCCGCGCGCGACTCGCGCCCACCCGAGGTGGCGCCCCTGTTCGAGGCGCCAGGCGTGCTGACGGCACGCGGCAGCACCGTGCTCGAACCGTCGTTCGGGTTCGGCTATTCATCCAGCAACCGCGTGGCGCTGGTGGGGTACACGATCATCCCCGCACTGCTGATCGGCCTGATTGACGTGCGCGAAGTCAAGCGCAACACGTTCACGGCGGCGCTGACGGCACGCCGCGGCCTCACCAACCGCACCGAAGTCGAGGTGCGCGTGCCTTATGTCTACCGCTCGGATTCCACCGTCAGCCGTGAACTGTTCACCGGCACGGCCGTCGAGCGCGTGTTCGACACGAGCGGCCGTGCCATCGGCGACCTGGAAATTTCGCTGCGCCACCAGCTGAACGACGGCGGCATCGACAAGCCGTATTACGTGGCGGGCTTGCGGGTCAAGACACGCACGGGCCGCGACCCGTTCGAAGTCGTCACCGATTGCACCCGGCGCTGCGTGGGTGAAAATGCCACGGGGACCGGCCTGCCGCTGGCGTTGCCGACCGGCTCCGGTTTCCATGGCGTGCAGCCCAGTCTGACGTGGCTGTTTCCCAGCGATCCGGCCATCTTCTTCGGCAGTGTCAGCTACCTGCACAACATCAAGCGCAGCAACGTGTCGCGCCGCGTGCTCGATGGCGCAATGGAGCCGCTGGGCGACGTGGCGCCGGGGGGCGTGATCGGCTTCAATTTCGGCATCGGGCTGGCATTGAACGACAAGGCATCGCTCAGCCTGGGCTACGACCACAGCTCCATGGGACGCACGAAGCAGAACGGCGTCACTGTGCCGGGATCGGTGCGCACGCAACTGGGCACCTTGCTGATGGGGTTCTCCTACCGGCTGAACGACAGGCGCACCGTGAACGTCACCGTGGGGGCCGGGCTGACACGCGACACGCCGGACGTTTCGCTGTCGGTGCGGCTCCCGCTTGCCTTCTGATTGCCTGCCGGAAGGGAGGGGCGCCGGCAGGATGGCGGGGTTTCGGGTAATCTGGCATTCCCGCAACATATCGAAACGCTACGCCATGACCCATTTCACCCGTACCCTGATGGCCGCCACGCTGTTCGCCACCGCCGGCGCCGCCTTTGCCGCCGCGCCGATGGTCAAGAGCCAGGCACCCGGCTACTACCGCATGATGATCGGCGATTTCGAGGTGACCGTGCTGTCCGACGGGACCGTCGACCTGCCGATGGACAAGCTGCTGCATGAAAAGCCGGCGACGTTGCAAGGAGCGTTGTCGAAGCACTTCCTGAAGGCGCCGGTCGAAACGTCGGTCAACACGTTCCTGATCAACACGGGCAGCAAGCTGGTGCTGGTGGATACCGGCGCCGGCGGCCTGTTCGGCCCCACCCTGGGCAAGCTGCTGGCAACCCTGAAAGCGGCCGGCTACCAGCCGGAGCAGGTGGACGAGATCTACATCACGCACCTGCACCCCGACCACGTGGGCGGCCTCGTCAGCGCCGACAAGGCCGCGTTCCCGAACGCGGTGGTGCGTGCCGACAAGCACGATGCGGATTTCTGGCTGAGCAAGGCGAAGCAGGATGCGGCGCCGGAAGACAAGAAGGGATATTTCCAGGGCGCCCAGGCTTCGCTGGCCGCATATGCCAGCGCGAACCGCTTCAAGCCATTCGAAGGCACTACGGAACTGGTACCGGGCATCCGCGCCACGTCCAGCTATGGCCATACGCCGGGCCACACCAGCTATGTCGTGGAAAGCCGCGGCGAGAAACTGGTGCTGGTCGGCGACCTGCTGCATGCGCAATTCATCCAATTCGAGGACCCGTCGGTGACGATCGAGTTCGACAGCGACACGAAGGCCGCGCTGGCATCGCGCAAGGCGGCCTTCGCCGATGCGGCAAAGGGCGGCTACCTGGTCGGTGCCGCCCACCTGCCGTTCCCCGGCCTGGGGCATTTGCGCGGCAGCGGCAAGGGTTACCAGTTCGTGCCGGTGAACTACAGCGTGCCCCGGTAAGCGGTCGCTGGCCGTGCCGGAAACCATCAGGCGAAGTCAGCAGACTGGCCTACGACAGCCGTGCACTTGAGAGACCGGTGTCCGACAGCCATTTCCTGCGGAAATGGTGTCAGACACCGAAACGAGACCAAGGCCGGGCCTGAGAAGCGCCGGCCAGGCCTCAGGCGAGCGCCGGATAGTCGACGTACCCTTCGGCACCCGGCGCATAGAACAGCTCGGGGCGCTGCGCGTTCAGTGGAGCGCCGGTTCGCAGGCGTTCCGGCAAGTCCGGGTTGGCGATGAAGTCCTTGCCCCAGGCGATCGCGTCGGCCGTGCCATTGTTCAACGCTTCCTGCGCCGCTTCCAGGCTGAATTGTTCGTTGGCGATGTACACGCCGCCGAACGCCTGTTTCAGCAGCGGGCCCAGGCTGTCCTCGCCCACGGCTTCTCGCGAGCAAATGAAGGCGATCTTGCGCTTGCCCAGCTCGCGCGCCACGTAGCCGAACGTGCCGGCCGGGTCGGAATCGCCCATGTCGTGGCTGTCGCGGCGTGGCGCCAGATGCATGCCAACGCGGTCCGCACCCCAGACCTCGATGGCGGCGTCGGTTACTTCCAGCAGCAGGCGGGCGCGGTTTTCGATGGAGCCGCCATAGGCATCGGTGCGCTGGTTCGTGCTGTCCTGCAGGAACTGGTCGAGCAGGTAGCCATTGGCGCCGTGGACTTCCACGCCATCGAAGCCGGCGAGTTTGGCATTCTCCGCACCCTTGCGGTAGGCCGCGACGACCCCGGGAATCTCATCCGTTTCCAGCGCGCGCGGCACCGCATAGGGGCGCATCGGACGCAGCAGGCTGACATGGCCTTTCGGCGCGATCGCGCTGGGTGCCACGGGCGCGGCGCCGTCCAGCAGGCTCGGGTCGGAAATGCGGCCCACGTGCCACAGTTGCAGGAAGATCTTGCCGCCTTTCGCATGCACCGCCTCGGTCACCTGCTTCCAGCCGACCACCTGTTCGTCCGACCAGATGCCCGGCGTGTTCTCGTAGCCGACACCTTGCGGCGTGACCGACGTGGCTTCCGACAGGATCAGCCCGGCGCCGGCGCGTTGCGCGTAGTACTCGGCCATCAGCGCGTTCGGCACACGGCCGGGGCCGACGGCGCGGGCGCGGGTGAGGGGGGCCATGACGACGCGGTTTTTCAGCGTCAGGTCGCCAATGGTGATGGGGTCGAAGAGTGTAGTCATTATCGTTTCCTGTAAAGAGTGCCGGCCGTTGCTACAGGCCGGTGTGGATGTGATCGAGGAATGCCGAGATGACCGCGTCATTGCGTTTGAACATATTCCATTGTCCAAAGCGCGTCACCGTCACGAGGCCCGCCTTTTGCAGGATCGCCAGGTGGCCCGATACCGTCGACTGCGACAGCCCGCAACGTTCGTCGATCTTGCCTGCGCACACGCCCAGGCTGAGCGGGTGGAGCTGGTCGGCGAAGTAGGCCTCCGGCGCCTTCAGCCACGCGAGGATGTCGCGGCGTACCGGATTGGCCAGGGCCTTGTGGATGGCGTCGATGTCGAGTTCGGTCATGATGTGGTCGGATCCGTATTCTTCGATCGCTATGATGCAAACCATATATCGGTTGAATCCGATACATATATCGGGATCATACGATATAAGTTCAACCCTTGCAGGAAGCGCTTCAAAACCGGGATCTACAAATGAAATATTGCAATGATATACTCCGGGCCTGCCCGAGGGGACGACCCCTTTCCGCCGGTTGCCGGACGGCGGGCGTCATTGTCGGCAGGGACGACCTTGCCAAGCTCTGGAGATATCCATGTCCTGGATCGTGCTGTTCGTGGCAGGTTTGCTCGAGGTTGCGTGGGCCGTCGGCCTGAAGTACACCGCTGGTTTTACCCGCCTGGTCCCCAGTGTCCTGACCTTGACGGCAATGGCCGGCAGCGTGGGCCTGTTGGGCCTGGCCTTGCGCGACCTGCCGCTCGGCACCGCCTACGCCGTGTGGACCGGCATCGGCACGATCGGCACCGCCATCTACGGCATTGTCGTACTGGGCGAACCGTCCGAGGCTGCCCGGCTCGTCTGTATCCTGCTGATCGTGGCCGGCATCCTTGGCCTGAAGATCCTGTCGCCGCAGTAACGCGGCTATTGCCCGGCTTTAAAGGTTCGGGTTAAAAGTCGGGATTCACGCGGGCAAGGTAATACCACTCGTTGCCGGCGCGCGCCGCACTGTCCGGGAACAGGATCACGGCGTCGAAGCCAGCCAGCACGGGCGTACCGTCGGCGCGGCGGCCGATCTCCTCACCCTGCCGCATGCGATCGAAGCTGGCCCATGGCCGGGAGAACGTGTCCGCGTCGTCGCTCTTGTCGTGTACTTCGCTCATCGACAGCACCTCCATCCGGTCGTGCGCAATGGGCTGGGGGCGCGGCGCATCGACGAGCCCCAGGTGCGCCAGCGTCTGCAGGATGGCGCGGTATGCCACGTCCGGCGCCTGGGGATCGCCATGCTGGCCGCACTCGAGCGTCAGCGCGTAGCCACCGGTGCTGCGCATGAATTCGGTGGTGCCCACGCCATAGCGCAGCACGGTTTCCAGCTGGCTATCGCCCCGCAGGCGCCGCTGCACGCCGGCGCCATAGATGCGCAGCCAGCCATCGACGAAACGCCGCACGCCCAGCACCCGCGCCAGCGCCCGTTCTTCCCGCTCATGCCGGAAGGGTTCCAGCGGGCCCTCGTTGTCGCGCGGCCCCACCATGACGAACGGTTCGCCCGGCGAGTGGAACGAGTGCAGGTCCAGCAGCACGTCATGCGCCGCCAGCAGCGGGCACAGCCAGTTGGCGACGCGGTCTTCGAAATCCTGCGGGTCGGCCTTGGGGAACAGGTTGCGGTTCAGGTTGCGTTCGCCGGCCCGCTCGCCCTTCAGGTAAGCGAGCGGATTGACGACCGGCACGAACGTCACGCTGCCATGGACGATCGCGAGGTCGCCGCTGTCCAGTTGCGCCATTACCCGTTCGATACCGCGCGTGCCGGCCGTTTCGTTGCCGTGCACGGCGCCCGTGACGATCAGCCGGGGGCCAGGGGCCTGGCCGGCATAGTGGAGGGATCGGAAGTGCAGTGCGCGGCTCATGCTGGTCCTCGGGATGGTAGGGTGCCGCCATTTTAGCGCCCGGCAGGACCGTGGCGGTACAATGCCGGCCATGCCGATATCCAACCGCCAGCCCGGCCTGGACACGCTGCGCGCGCTCGCGATCGTCCTTGTCTTTGCCAACCACTACATGAGCTTTGTCACGGACGAGGCCACGTTCGGCTTTGTCAGCCGGATCGGCTGGACCGGGGTGGACCTGTTCTTTGCCCTGTCCGGCTACCTGATCGGCAACCAGATCCTGGCCGGGCTGCGTGGCGGCACATTCTCGATGGGAAGGTTCGCGGCGCGACGGCTGTTGCGCACGCTGCCCAACTACTACGTGGTGCTGGCACTGTATGCATTCTGGCCGCCTTTCATCGACGGCACGCGCCATGCGCCGTGGTGGCAATACCTGACCTTCACGCTCAATTTCGGCCTGGTACCGGGCACCCGGTTTTCCCACTCGTGGTCGCTGTGCGTGGAAGAGCAGTTTTACTTCGTGCTGCCGGTCGTGGCGCTGGTGATCGCGCGCTGCCGCGGGGCCGTGGCGCTGGGCTGGTTCGCGCTGGCCTGCGGTGTCGCGGCCGGCATGGTGTTTCGCGAGCTGGGCTGGCAAGAGGCGCGGCCGCCGCACTGGGGCAACGGCGCGTTCTACACCGAGGTCTACTACGCCACGCTGTGCCGCTTCGACGAATTGCTGGCCGGCGTGGCGCTGGCGATGATCCGGCAATGCCATGCGCCGCTGTGGGCACGGATCACATCGTTCGGCAACTGGACGCTCGCGGCCGGCCTTGCCATCACCGCGATGGCCTGGAAGCTTTTCCTGGACGACCATTTCGGCCAGGCGATCACCGTGGCCGGCTATCCGCTGCTGGCGCTGGGCTTTGCCTTGCTGGTGCTGGCGGCGCTGAGCCCCGGGTCGCTGCTGGCGCGGGTGCGCGTGCCGGGGGCGGGCAGCGTGGCGGTATGGTCGTATGCGATCTATCTCACGCACAAGCAGTTGTGCGTGGTGCTGGCAAAGGCATTGCGGCCGGTGGGTATCGATCCGGGCAGCAGTACCGGCATCGCGCTCCTCGTGCTGGCCAGTCTGGCGGCCGGCTGGGCGCTGTACACGATCGTGGAAACGCCTTTCATGCTGTTGCGTGAAAAGTTCGTGCCGGCTTCCGCGCGCCCGGCACTGCCGGCAGCCGTGCCGGCGCAGGTCGGGTGACGCGTTTCGGCAATAACGAAAACGGCGGCCTCGTGGACCGCCGTTCATGCCACCACAGTAAGTCTTAGGACTTGCGCTGGCGGCGTGCCGCGAAGCCTGCCAGGCCGAGGCCGGCCAGCATCATCGCGTAGGTCGATGGTTCCGGCACGGCCGACACCGACAGATGCAGGTCGTTCACCGTGGCGAAGACGCCCGCCGGGTCGCCGGCTTCCACGACCAGCGACGTCAGCTGCACGTTCGAGACGAAACCAACGAAGGAACCGGGATCCGGCGCTTCGATCGTGTAGGTCAGCGTCGCACCGCTGGTGTCCGTGGCCGTGATCGTGATGCCGTCCACCGCCGTCGAGAAGCCGAACACGTCCGAACCGAAGAAGAAGCCGCCCGCGCCCGAGACCGGGCCGCTCAGCGTGAAGGTCAGGTTGTCGCCGCTCCAGCCTGGCGTTACCCAGAAGTCGCTGCCGTCGTCGCTCGCTCCCCACAATGCGATATCTTCCGGCCCGGTGCTCAGCTCGTAGGAATAATCGCCGGCGCTGCGGATCACCGGCCCTTCGGTCGGCTCGAAGTCCAGGTCGTCGTACGTGTCGACGCCAGTATTGCCGACGGCGGCGAGATACGAGGATTGGGAGGTGTAGGCGGTGATATCGGCCTGGGCGGCACCAGCGGAGAGCAGCAGGACGGCGGAAGCGACAGCGGTTTTGACGGAGAGGGACATACGCACGATATAGCTCCAAAAACAATGGTTAAGGAAGACTTCTCTGTATGTAGTTCGGGTAGAACTAGCCTCAAATTTAATACCGTCGAGATTACTTAGCAATAAATAATTAAAAATAAATTAATCACATCTTTTCAATCGTGCGGGCGGGTAACATGAAATAACATTGGGAGTTGCCTGTTCGAGAATAGACCACGTCCCGGCAGCTTGCAACATGCTTGTCATGGGCTTTCCCCGCGCCGCTCCCGTACGTTCTCCCGTACGTTCTCCCGTATTTTCTCTCGTACTTTCTCCCGTGCTTTCTCCGGCACAGCGGCGGTTCAATGCATGTCGATCACATCGAACGGCGCATCGCGCTGCGTCATGAATTCGAGCACGGCGCGGATCCGCGCCGGTGCTTCATCGTGTTCGGTGGCGGCGATCGCCGCTTTCAGGCCCGGCATGGCTTCCACGATGTGCGGGCTGCGGTAGGCGCCGATCAGCAACGCGGCCAGCTGGGCCGCCTCGCGCTGGTGATTCAGCCGCACGCGCTGTTCCAGCACGCCGAACAGCGCACGCTGCATGCGCGGCGTGGGATTGGTGATGTGGGCGAAGACGAGCGGCGTGTTGGCGATCGCATCGCAGATGCGGCGCTCCATGTCGTCGGGCTTGACATCGGAGGCGATGTCGAAATAGGCCGCGTTCCAGCGCGTGCGCGCGTGGACGTGGCCCGGGGGGAAAGAGTCGGCCGTGTCGAGGCCCAGGGCCCGGCTCAGCCGTTTTAACAGGTCGATCAGCGTGGTCATGCGCGCATTCTAGCGCGACCGCGCCGTTACGGTCAGGTGGCGCCGTGGGCTTCTTCGCCGAGCAGCCCGGCGCGGAAGTCCTGCACCGCCTGGTGGATCTCCTGCTGCGTGTTCATCACGAACGGGCCATATTGCGCGATCGGCTCGTTGAGGGGCCGGCCGGCGATCAGGATGAAGCGCGCCGCTTCCCCGGCCGCCACGGCAACGCCGTCGGCCTGCGCCTCGTTCGCCAGGATCGCCATGCTGCGTTCGCCCACCGCCTTGCCGGCCACGGTCACGCTGCCCCGGTACGGGTACAGGAAAGCGTTATGGCCTGCCGGCAGCGCCTGCGTAAAGGCGGCGCCGGCGGGCAATTCGATGTCCAGGTACAGCGGTTCGGTCACGTCGCGCTGCACGGCGCCGGCGACCCCGTGGCTGGTACCGGCGATCACGCGCACCAGTGCCCCATCGGGCGTGGTGAACACGGGAATCTCGGCTGCCTTGAAATCCTTGTACCAGGGCTTCATCAGCTTGTCCTTCGCGGGAAGGTTCAGCCACAGCTGGAAGCCTTCCATCAGGCCTGCCTCCTGTTCCGGCATCTCGGAATGGATCACGCCACGGCCGGCCGTCATCCATTGCACGCCGCCGCTTTCCAGCAAGCCCTCGTTGCCGGCGCTGTCGCGGTGGCGCATGCGGCCTTCGAGCATGTAGGTCACCGTCTCGAAGCCGCGATGCGGGTGGTCGGGAAAGCCGGCCAGGTAGTCGCTGGCTTCTTCCGAGCCGAAATTGTCCAGCATCAGGAACGGGTCGAGGCGGCGCTGCAGCGGCTGCGTGAGCACGCGGTTGATCTTCACGCCGGCGCCATCCATCACGGCCTGGCCCTGGATCACGCGCTCCACGCTGCGCGGGCGGGTGACGGTATCTGCGGTATTGCTCATGATGCTCTCCTGTGATGGTTGGACGAGGTTCACTGCTTACACGAGGACGGCGTTGACCTGTTCGTCCGCTTCGGCGCGGGCACGGGCCACGGCGTCGGCACCCATGCCATGACCTTCCGAGTACACGAACTGCACGTCGGTCAGGCCAACGAAGCCCAGGAACATCTTCAGGTGCGGCAGCTGGACGTCGGACGGCGCATCCTTGTGCATGCCGCCCCGGGTCAGTGCGACATAGACTTTCTTGCCGGTCAGCAGGCCCACCGGACCGGTCGGGCCATACTTGAACGTGACGCCGGCACGGGCGATCGCGTCGAACCAGCTTTTCAGTTGCACGGTGATGCCAAAGTTGTACATCGGCGCGCCGATCACGATGACATCCGCCGCTTGCGCCTGGGCGATCAACGCATCGTCGAGCGCCACGCGGGCAGCCTGTTCCGGGGTGCGCTGGTCGGCTGGCGTGAACAGAGCCTGCAGGGCGGCTTCGTCCAGCACCGGGTGCGGCTGTGCGGCCAGGTCGCGGCGCACCACGGTGGCGTTGCCGTCCGCGTTCAGCTTCGCGACGATGGTGTCGGCCAGACGGGTGGACTCGGAACCGTTGCTGCGTGCGCTGGAATTGATTTGCAGGATGTTCATGGTGTGCTCCTTTGAATTGGTGGATTGCTGCGATGTATGAACTTTACGCGTTCCATTCATATCGATAAAGACGGTAAAATGGATAACATTCGTCCATCAATGGAACAATAAGGAATTACGGCATGGAACTTGATCCCGGCGACCTGCTGCTGTTCGCGCGCATCGTGGAAACGGGCAGCTTCAGCCAGGCAGCGGTGCGCACGGGATTGCCGAAGTCCACGGTCTCGCGGCGGCTGTCGCTGCTGGAAGCGCGGCTCGGCGAGCGCCTGCTGCAGCGAACGACGCGCCGGCTGGTGCTGACGGAATTCGGCGCGAGCCTGCTCGAACACGCGCGCAAGGTGGCGGAGGAAACGGAAGCGGCAGGTGCGCTGGCGCAGCACCGGCAGGGCGCGCCGAATGGCTTGCTGAAGGTATCGATGCCGGCCGATTTCGCCAACGAGGTGATGGGCTCCCTGCTGCCGGCTTTCATGGCGCGCTACCCCGGGATTTCGCTGCAGTTCGACCTGTCGCCGCGGCGCGTCGACCTGGTGGCCGAAGGCTTCGACCTGGCGGTGCGCATGGGTACGCTGCCGGACGACGCCACGCTGGCCGCCCGGCCGGTGGTGCTGAGCACATGGTCGCTGTATGCGTCGCCGTCCTACACGGTATTGCGCGGCCTGCCTTCCCACCCGGACGAACTGTTCCGGCACGACCTGCTGGGATTGTCGCGGTCGGCCTCCGGCCTGGCACAGTGGACGCTGTTGCGCGCAAAGGCGAAGTGGGAGCGCGAGGTGCCTGTGCGGATGACCGGCAATTCACCCGAATTGCTGGCCCGGCTCGCGGCTGCCGGGGCCGGCATCGCCAGCTGTACGGATCGCTACGCCGCACCCCTGGTGGCTGCCGGTGCGCTCGTGAAGGTGCTGCCCGAGTGGGCGTTCCCGGCCGTTACCGGCTACGCAGTCTTTCCGGGCCGCCGGCTCATGCCAGCCAAGACCCGGGCCTTCCTCGACATGCTCGAAGCGCATTACGATAACCGGTGACCGACACCGGTTTTCGGAAAAGATTTCCGCGAACCGGGAATGCTGCCATTCCCGGCAATGTTTCCTGAAAAATGGGGACGTACCCCATTTTCCAGGAAATTATTTCTGGTGGGGAAGGCTGGCCATCGGTTCGCCCAGTCGCACGGCGCCGGCCGGTTGCCAGCCTGGATTGAAGGCGAGGGTGTCTTTCGGGAACAGCATGACGACGGTCGAGCCGAGCAGGAAGCGGCCCAGTTCCTCGCCTTTTTTCAGCATGATGTGCTGGTCCAGGTACGACCATTCGCGAATCTCGGCCTGGCGCGGCGGGTTGACGACGCCGTGCCACACGGTGGCCATGCTGCCGACGATCGTCGCGCCCACCAGCGTCATCACGAACGGGCCGTGCGCCGTGTCGAACACGCACACCACGCGTTCGTTTCGCGCAAACAGGCCGGGAATGCCGCGCGCGGTCGTGGGGTTCACGGAGAACAGGCTGCCGGGAACGTAGATCATCCGCGTCAGCTTGCCGTCGCAGGGCATGTGGATGCGGTGGTAATCGCGCGGCGACAGGTACAGGTTGGCGAAGCTGCCATGCTGGAACAGGTCCGCCAGCGCCCGGTCGCCGCCCACCAGCGCGGTTGTCGTGAAGCGATGGCCCTTGGCCTGGAAAATCTGGTCGTCCTCGATCGCGCCGAACTGGCTGATGCGGCCATCCACAGGGCAGACGAACGGCACGTCCGCGATCGGGCGCACGCCGGGTTTCAGGGCACGGGTAAAGAATTCGTTGAAACTGTGGTAGCTGGCGATATCGGCGTTTTCCGCTTCGTCCATGTTGACGCCGTATTTGCCGACGAACCAGCGGATCAGGCGCGTCGTCATCGCACCGCCTTTCGCGCCCGCCACCCGGCCGGCGAAATTGGTCAGCGCCCCCTTCGGGAGCAGGTATTGCGGCAGGACGGCAAGGCGGTCGGACACGGTATGGAATTCCCGAAAAGTTCAAGGGCGCATTATAGCCGCGCCTGCCGGACCCATGGCGCCGGGACCAATGGAAATATTTCTTTCCCGGTAACCCGTACGATGGAAAGTTGGGCAAAATAGCGCTACCACGTGCAATTTATCGCTTTTTAATTCTTCATAAAACGTTTTCCCATGCGTTCATCCGACTTTTTCTGCCCTCTGAAACTCGCCGCGCTGTCGGCTGCCATTGCCGTTGCACTACCCGCATTGGCCGATACCGTCCAGACGATGCCCGACACCGCGGAGCAGCGCGCGCAGGGAGAGGCGCAGAAGCCCGCTGAACCGATGCAGACGGTGGAAGTCAAGGGCTCGGCAGCAGCCTACGATCCTCGCCGTGACGATACCGCCAGCAAGGTCGTGATCTCCGACGAGGAAATCAAGCGCTACGGCGATACGGCGATCACCGACGTCTTCAAGCGCATTCCCGGCGTGACGGTCGGCGGCTCCGGGCGGGGCGGCAACGATATCCGCATGCGCGGCCTGGGTAGCGGCTACACGCAGATCCTGCTCAATGGCGAGCGTGCACCGGCGGGGTTTTCCATCGAAACGCTGTCGCCGGACGTCATCGAGCGCATCGAAATCGTGCGCGCTGCCAGCGCCGAGTTTTCCACGCAGTCCATCGCCGGCACGATCAACATCGTGCTGAAACGCGCCGTCAAGACGGCCCAGCGCGAATTCAAGCTGAGCGCGGCGAAGAGTGCGGACCAGAACAGCCCGAGCGGCAGCCTGCAACTGTCGGACAAGGATGGCGCGCTGTCGTATTCGCTCAGCGGGAATTTCTGGCGCGGCACCTATGACCGCGTATCGCCGGTGGAGGAAACGCTCGTGGACCCGGCCGGCGAACTGCGTATGGTGCGCCACACCCGCCAGCAGGATGGCGGGCGCTGGGAAGGCATGAACCTGGCCCCGCGCGTCAACTGGAACCTGGGCGGCGGCGATTCGCTGACATCGCAAACCTTCGTGAACTTCAACCGCAACCGCTACCACGGCTACCAGGAAGTCGATACCGAACTGGGCACGCCGCCGCGCTTCGACGTGCGCGACATGTTCAACAAGAACCGCAGCCTGTTCGCCCGCACCGACCTGAACTGGGTAAAGCGGCTGGGCGAGGGCGGCAAGCTCGATGCCAAGGCGGGCATCAGCGGCATGCGGTCGGAAGGCACGTGGCACGAATTCGACTACCGCGCCGCCGTGCTGGGGCGCGACGCGACCGTTCTCAGCGAAACGAAGGAGCAAGGCTTTTCCACGCAGGGCAAGTATTCCGCGCCCTGGCTGGAAGATCATGCGCTGTCGATGGGCTGGGACGCGGGCGTGACGCTGCGCGACGATTCGCGCATCGAGGACGAGGCCGACCTGCCGGGCTTTGTCGCCGCCGATTCGGATGAGGGCTACGAAGCGAAGGTGACCCGCCTGGCGCTGTACGCGCAGGATGAGTGGAACATCACCCCGCGCTGGTCTGTCTATGCCGGCCTGCGTTGGGAAGGCATCGAGACCACCAGCGAGGGCGACAGCTTCGACACGGTGAGCCAGACCAACAGCGTGTGGAGCCCGCTGGCGCAAACGCTGTACAAGCTGCCGGACAGCCGCGACCAGGTGCGCCTGGCGCTGACCCGCACCTACAAGGCGCCGAGCCCGAACAACCTCGTGCCGCGCCGCTTCACGTCCACGAACAACAGCCAGACGGAACCGGACCGTCGCGGCAACCCGGAACTGCAGCCGGAGCTGGCGTCCGGCATCGACGCGTCGTACGAGCATTACTGGGGCGAGAATGCGCTGCTGTCGGCGGCGGCCTCGATGCGGCGCATCAGCGGCTATACGCGGCAGGGTCTGTTCCTCGAGAATGGCCGCTGGATCGCCACGCCCGTCAACGACGGCAATGCCGTCACCCGCAGCATCGAGCTGGAAGCCAAGTTCCCGCTGGCGGCCGTGATGGACGATGCGCCCGGCGTGGACCTGCGTGCCAGCGTGGCGCGCAACTGGTCGCGGGTGGACGTGGTGCCGGGGCCGGACAACCGCCTGGACCAGCAGACCCCGTTGTCTGCCACGTTCGGCGCGGATTACCGCTCGCCCGACGGCAAGCTGACCACGGGCGCCAGCTTTGCCTTCCGCGACGGCGGCCCGGTGCGCATCGACGTCAACCAGACCGGCTACCAGAGCGTGCGGCGCGACCTCGACGTGTATGCGCTATGGAAATTCAATCCGCAATACCAGCTGCGCGTGGCGGTCTCGAACGTGCTTGGCCAGGATTCGGTGGGCGACTCGGCCTACCTCGACGGGAATGGCACGCTGCGCCGCACCAGCATCTACGCGGGCTATGCGCAGGGCAGGGCGACGCTGGAAATGCGCTTCTGACAGCACGCCGGCTTAATACGGCGTTCCATCCTTGTGCGTGAATCGCCAGGCACCGTTTTCAAATAGCGCGGCAAGATCGTCGCGCGGATAGAGCACGGTATCGCCCGCAGCGCGATCGCCGATCTCCAGGAATACCACCGGTTCCGCCGAGCGGTTTCCAGCCGGTGCGCGCGGCCGCCGGCCTTGAACCCGGCGCACATGCCGGGTGTCAGTACCATTTCCCCTCATCGGTAACGAGACCCGCAACGCCTGCAAGCAGATAAACTAATTCGTCCTGCCTGTCATGCTGGTGCAACAGGCCCGAGATACTCGCTGGTGCCAGCGTGCAGCGGTTGACGCAGAAATTCCCGAGACCGAATAAATCGTCGAGCGGCTGCTCGATGCGGCTTCGTCATTTTCGCGAACGGTGCCGGCAACAGTGATGGGTTCGTGCGCGGTGCGGCGTCCGTGACATCGATCGCGATTGGGATGGTATTCATCATCGTGAGTTTAAGTGAGAAAATTTATTCTCGCGTAAGCTTGCACGTCATTTATTGTGAATAAATGTGGAATGTGTCCGGCGTGTTATGGTAAATTGACGGGACATTGAATTCTCACAGATTGTCACGCGCACTTTTTCACCTACAAAGGATTTGAGATGACGACTTACCAGGAATACCAGGCAAAGATCGCGGAATTGCAGAAGCAGGCTGAATTGGCCCGTCGCAACGAGATCACGGAAGCAAAGGAACGCATCGCCACGATCATGCGTGAACACAACCTGACGCTGGCCGATCTGGGCCCGGCCGTCAAATCGGCCAAGCCCGTCAAGGCGCGCGCCCCGGTGCCGATGAAATACCGTGACGAAGCGACGGGCCAGACGTGGACGGGCCGCGGCCGCGCTCCGAAATGGTTGGAAGGCCGCAAGAAGGAAGATTTCCTGATCAGGCAATAATGCCGGCGATACCGCCCCGGCTCCCGGGGCGGTGCAAACTTTTAAAGCGTGCCCGGCACTACATATCGCCGGCTTGTTCATGACCCGATTAATCAGTGAACAGCTGGAACGATTTCTGCCAGTGCGTCCCGCTCCGGTGGCTCGTTGGGGCATTGCCCAGTCCTGTTACAGCCATAATAAGTGAGCGAATCGGACGAAACGTCCCGCAATATCGCAGCGATGTCGTGCGCACGATGCACGAAGGAGGCATTCTATCCTTGCAGCGAGTCGGCCTTGCAATGTGTCATTCTCCGCCGGCTGAGTTGTTCCCATGTCGTTCCGGGCATTCTTCACAGCGCGGTTCCCACTGTTGTTCTCGCTCGTTCTCGCTCGTTATCGCTGTTGTTTTTACGCCGCCCTGGCGAGGTTTCTTTTCCCGCGCTGGCTCAACTGCCGGCGATACTCAGGATATTCCCATCCGGGTCTTTGAACCAGGCTACCTTCATCCCGTCGCCCACGTGTATGTCGCCGGCCAGTTGCAGCCCCGGCATCTCGTAATGTTCGAATGCCACGCCTTTCGCTTTCAATGCGTCGACGATCTCTTCGATTTCGTCACCAACTGTCCACGTTGCCGAAGTCGCTTTATTGGTACCGGCAAACTCCGACCGGTAGACCATCAGTAGCGCACTGCCGCTCAGATAAGACAGGACTTCGCCATCGGTATCGCCACCGCCAGGATTTTCCTGCAGCCCCAGCATATCGCCGTAAAATGTCCGCGCTTGTGCGATATCGCGCACGGCGATCGTTGCCATCACTTCGGTATTTGCCAGCATGATGTTCTCCTTGGGTTGACCCGGGCAGCGTACCGCGCTTGCGCAGGTGATAGCGCGCTGTTGACCTCGATAATGTTCCGTTGACCGGAGGATGCCAGGTGGGCGCCATGCCGGTCCGATGTGTGCCAAGATGCCGCATGATTCCATTGTTTCCGCTCAATACGGTGTTGTTTCCCGACGGCCGGCTCGCCTTGCAGGTGTTCGAGGTGCGTTATCTCGACATGATCAAGCGTTGCATCGCCGACTCGGAGGAATTCGGCGTGGTGGCGCTGGCCCAAGGCGAGGAAGTGCGCAAGCCCGGCCAGCCGGAAGCCATCGCCCCGATCGGCACGCTGGCACGGATCGTCGACTGGACTGCGCCATTGCCCGGCCTGCTGCACATTACCTGCCTCGGCACGCACCGCTTCCGGATCGCGTCGGCGGACCAGTTGAAGCATGGGCTATGGATGGGAAACATCGAACGCCTGCCGGATGACATGACCGTGCCGGTGCCGGCGGAACAGCAGGATGTGGCTGACGCGCTCGGTTCGCTGATCCGGTCCCTGCAGCAGCGTGGCCTGACGGCTGCGCAGATGCCGATGGGCTCGCCGTATCGGCTCGACGAAAGCGGCTGGGTCGCCAACCGCTGGTGCGAGCTGCTCGATCTCGACCTGCCACAGAAGCAGCTATTGCTTGCGCAGGACAATCCACTGCTGCGACTCGAACTGGTGCAGGATGCGCTGGCCGACAGCGGTTACCTGACTTGACCTGACCCGACCCGATCCGACCTGTCTTGGCGGGCGCGATGCTGTCTACGGCGGCGTGATCCGCTCCCCGGCCGCGTGCACCCGCACCGACCACATCACGCCTGCGACCAGCAGCGCGATTGCCGCCGCTTCGAGTGGCCGCGGCCACGCCTGGCGGTAGATAAAGCCGTACAGCAGCGCGAACAGCGTCTCGAACAGGATCAACTGCCCCGACAGCGTGACCGGCACCCGTCGGCTGGCCGCGTTCCACAACTGGTTGCCGATCACCGAGGCACCCAGGGCCAGCAGCGCGTTACACGTCCAGAACAATCCCCAGTCGCGGTGAGTATCGGCGGCGGCCGTTTCGCCCTGCCGTAGCACGAACGCGATCGCGGCGATGATCAGCGCAACGATGCCGGTGGCCAGGCCGTACAGCGCCGCCCATTCGGCACTACTGAAATGCGCATTGGCTTTCAGGTAGCGGGCATTGTCGACGGCATACCACGTCCAGCACAGCAGGGCACCGGCCGCGCAGGCGAGGCCGGCAGCCGTCTGCCACGCCGGCCGGCCCGATGCGTGTGCATGGGTGAACACGTCGACATTGATGCAGGCGATGCCGGCGGCCACGACGAGCAGGGGCAGCGCCAGCCGCGCCAGCGGCACGGCGCCATGGTCGTGCCTCCCCATCAGCGTGACGGTGATCGGCAGCACGCCCACGATCAGCGAGGTGGGCGCCACCCCGGCCAGCTTCACACCCGCCGCCAGCAGCATGTAGTAAACGATATTCCCGGCCAGCGCGTGCCGCAGCAGCGCCGCGCAGTCGGCGCGGTCGAGGCGGCAGGCAAGCCCAGAGAGCTTCGGCAGCAGCAGCACGAATGCCATCGCGCCATAGGCCGCGTAGCGGCCAAGGGCCAGTTCCAGCGGCGAGAAGGCCGCCAGCAGCGCCGGCACGATGAACACCATGCCCCACATCGCGCCCGCCAGCAGGGCGCACAGCACTCCAGTCCGCATCGGTCGGTTCCCGAAAATTTCCCGAAAATAAGGGGCGCCAGTGTCGCACAGAGTGCGCTATGGTGCCCAGGACATGCCTAGTCAGGAATCAAGCAGGAGACCACCATGACCGACAAGAACATCATCAGTGCGCTGAAGGGCGAGGCACGGCCGTTCGCCGCCGCCGAGGATTTCGACTACCTCCTCGAATCGATCGGGGATGCCTCGATCGTGCTGCTCGGCGAGGCCACGCACGGCACCCGCGAGTTCTATCGCCTGCGGGCCGAGATCAGCAAACGGCTGATCGTGGAAAAGGGTTTCGACGCCATCGCCGTGGAGGCGGACTGGCCGGACGCCCTGCGCGTTTCGCGCTATGTGCAGCACGGCGGCGACGACATGACGGCCGAAGGCGCGCTATCCGGCTATAAACGCTTTCCGCAGTGGATGTGGCGAAACCACGAGATCGTCGACCTGGTGAACTGGCTGCGGCTGCACAACGCGCACGTGGCCAGCAGCCCGCGCCGCGTGGGTTTCTACGGGCTCGACCTGTACAGCCTGCAGCAGTCGATGCACGCCGTGATCGAGTACCTGGACCGCGAAGATCCGGAGGCGGCCGAGCGCGCGCGCCAGCGCTATGGCTGCATCGACCACATGGCCGAGGACCCGCAGCGCTATGGCTACGCCACCTCGTTCGGCATGAAGCCGCATTGCGAGCAGGAAGTGGTGCGGCAATTGATGGAGCTGACGCGCCAGGCCAGCCTGCACATGCAGCAGCCAGGCGGGCAGGTGCCCGATGAACTGTTCTATGCGCAGCAGAATGCGCGCGTGGCCCGCAACGCGGAAACCTATTATCGCTCAATGTTCCAGAGCCGCGACGAGTCGTGGAACGTGCGCGACTCGCACATGGCGGAAACACTGGAAGCGCTGCGCGAACACCTCAGCCAGCGCACGGGAAGGCCGGGCAAGATCGTCGTGTGGGCGCACAATTCACACCTGGGCGATGCCCGTGCCACCGAGATGGGCGAGGGCGGCCAGCTGAACCTGGGCCAGCTGGTGCGCGAACGCTACCGGCCGGACGATGTTTTCCTGCTCGGCTTCACCACCCATACCGGCACGGTGACCGCGGCCACCGAATGGGATGGCCCGGCGGAACTGAAGCACGTGGTGCCATCGCGGCCGGACAGCGTGGAACGGCTGATGCACGAAACATCGATCGCCACCGGCATGGCGCAGTTCCTGCTGCCGATCCGCGGGCACGACAGCATGCTGGCGCGACTGCCGTCGCGCTACCTGGAGCGCGCCATCGGCGTCATCTACCGCCCTGATACGGAACGGTACAGCCACTACTTCCATGCGGAAGCCGCGAAGCAGTTCGACGCGCTGGTGCACGTGGACCGCAGTACCGCGCTGCGGCCGCTGGAACGATCCGCGCTGTGGAAACAGGACGAGGTACCGGAAACCTACCCGAGCGGGTTGTAGCCAGGAAAAACTGGGGACGTACCCCTGTTTTAAGGCAATCATTCCTCAAAACACCGGAGACTACCGCATCGACGGACCGCCCTGTTTGGGAGCAATAATTTCTTCAAAACAGGGGTACGTCCCCAGTTTGTGCGAGCAGCAACAGGAGGGCGAGCGCCGTGGTATTCAGTGCTGCGGTGATCCGGAACTTCCGCTGGAACGCCATCTTGCTGGATTTGTGCCGCACCAGCCGCTGGGCCAGCAGGCCGCCCGGCCAGCCGCCGGCCAGCCCGAGCAGCAGCAAGGTGCGTTCGGGCGTGCGGCGCCGGCCGGAGCGCGCGGCGCGCTTGTCGATGGCGTATGCGACGAAGGTGGCGAGGCTGGCGCACAGGTACCACCCAGCCAGCGCGAGGATGGCTGCAAACAAAGGGAGCGAAACTCAGAAATAATTCAGGCCCAGCGCGGCCTTCACTTCATCGGCAGTCCTTGCCGCCACTTCGCGCGCGCGGGCGGTGCCTTCCTTCAGCATCTGCATGACCTGGCCCTTGTCCTTGGCGAATTCCTCGCGGCGGGCGCGGATCGGGCCCAGCAGCTCCTGCAGCACGGCTTCCAGGCGCTTCTTGACGATCGAATCGCCCAGGCCGCCGCGCACGTAGTGCGCCTTCATTTCCGCCAGCGCGGCCTTGTCCGGATCGAACGCATCCAGGTAGATGAAGGCCACGTTGCCTTCCAGGTGGCCGGGATCCTGCACGCGCAGGTGCAGCGGATCCGTATACACCTTCTTCACCGCGGCGGTGATCTCGTCGGCCGAGGCGCCCAGGTTGATCGTGTTGCCGAGCGATTTGCTCATCTTTGCCTTGCCGTCGATGCCCGGCAGGCGGCCGATTTCCGGCACCAGGGCCTTGCACTCGACGAGGATGTCGCGGTTCGCGATCCTGTTAAAACGGCGCACGATCTCGTTGGTCTGCTCGATCATCGGGATCTGGTCTTCACCCACCGGGACGATCGAGGCCTTGAACGCCGAGATGTCCGCCGCCTGCGAGGCGGGGTAGGTGAGGAAGCCGGCCGGGATGTCGCGCTCGAAGCCGCGCAGCACGATTTCCGCCTTCACGGTCGGATTGCGCTCCAGGCGCGCCACGGTGACCATGTTCAGGTAATAGAACGTCAGCTCGGCCAGTTCCGGGATCTGCGACTGGATCAGGATCGTCGACTTGGCCGGGTCGATGCCGACCGCCAGGTAATCCAGCGCCACTTCGACGACATTGCGGCGCACCTTGTCGATGTCGTCCATGTTGTCGGTCAGCGCCTGCGAGTCGGCCAGCATGATGAACTGTTCGTAGTCGTGCTGGTAGCCCACGCGGCTGCGCAGGCTGCCCACATAGTGGCCCAGGTGCAGCGGGCCGGTCGGGCGGTCGCCCGTCAGGATGACGGCCGGAGAGGTGGAAACTGAGGTGGATGCTGCGGTTGCGGCGGAATCTGCTGCGGAATTTTCAGGCTGGCTCATTGCATTCCTTCGGGGTTGGCCCCTGCCCGGATGCGCCATGAAAAACGCCACCTTGGCAGAGGCGGCGTCATATTGAAATCACATCACTTCAAACGGGGGCCGCACGGCATGGAGCGGCGCCACCAGGAGAAAGAAAGCGGATGGGATGGATGAAAAGTCATCCCGCTATGGTTGCAGGTTCATGCCGGGCTGTCAAGACTCGCGGAATCAACGACTTATGCAAGCTAACCTCTGCTGTAAGGGTGCTGTATAACAGACGAATTCATGGTGCAGGTAGTCCGGGCAATCAGGCATGTCAAGCCGATCAGGGAGCGAGCTGTTGTAACGGGGGCTCGTCTTGCATAAGCCCTACGCTGCCGTCATGCCGATGCAGCGCGTCCGGGGCACTTGCCGGTACCAGGACAGCGCGGCGTCCCGTGTCGCCCGGACAATGCGGATGGTCTTCGTCGCGCCGCACACGGCATTTTTATCCGGCGTTTTCTCAATAAGCAGCTGGCTTGGTGTGATCACCTCGTCGATGCACGCGGTTTCCAGCATCGGCATGAGCGGGTCGACCTTCTCGATCCGTTCCTGAAGCGGTCGGTCCATCATTGAGAAGACCTTCGCGCCAAAGGCGAGCGGATCGATCGCGCCAGTATCGCACCGGGGCGCCTGAACCCGGCGATCGCGCAGTGCCATGTCGCAGTGGATCTATGCATCCGGGCAGCTCAAAGCATTCCTGAACCTTTTTCGCCGGTTGGAGGAGTCCGACGCCAAGGCACAGCAACTCGTGAGCCACACGGGCGGCATGTCGTGCTGCAGGCAGTTCATGCTTCGGCGGCGCGATCGCTCCTTAACCGTACTGTAACCAACAACCGCAGGCTGCAACGCGCTACGGTATCAGAATAGCAACTCATCTTTAATGCCAAATAGACATGGCCGGGCGGTCGGCGCACACTGGCCGGACATTATTGTCTCCTTCAACTGACTAGAGGCACTACCATGACATCCGCCTTTGCCAATCTCGCAACACAATATGACAAGGGGCTGCTGGTCCCTTTCATCGGCGCTGGTATGAGCTTGCCGGCCTGCCTGAGCTGGACGGCCCTGATTGAGGCATTGGAAGTCGAAACAGGCATTAATGCTTCAGCCAGTGGGGATCTCGTCCGCCGTAGCCAGACTGCGTTGGATATTCTTCGTTCCCGCGGCGAGAATGTCGGCGCCATTATCGCAAGCATCATCTATGCTGACCAGGCGCCACAGATTCCCCGCAAGACCCAACTGCTGGCGTCGCTCTACTGGCCGCTGGTTTGCACGACGAACTATGATGATCTCTACCTGCGCGCGGTGTGGGGCGAGAATCGTTTCCTGCCACATGTGCTGGGCCGGTCCGAAGTGGACTGTCATCGCGTACTGCAACACCTGCAGCTGCCTACGCAGGAGGTCCTGTGGGCTCTGCAGGGATTTCTCGGATACCAGGAACATTCCGACGATGATGCGGAATTACGAAACCACCTTCCAACGGAATCTGATGTCGCATGGGGGCGCAGCCAGATCGTCGTAGGCCACGGCGAATACCGCAAGGCTGCGCACCGCAGCCCGCACTTTCGACGCTGCTTTGCCGAGATTTACCGTAACAGATCGCTTCTATTCCTGGGTTCCGGGCTGACCGAACCATACTTCCTTTCATTGTTCGACGAAATCATTGACCTGATGGGGCCACCCGTCCAACCCCACTTCGCCCTCATCAAAAAGGACAGCATCGACACGGAATACCTGCAACGCCATTACCACATCATCTGCCACACCTATGAAGTGCGTGAGAATCAGGGCCACGATCCACACGTGGAGGAATTTCTTACGCAACTGCGCACCTTCATCCAAGGCGAGCGGGCCCGCGCCTTCCGATGGGACTTCCAGCCGTGTTCCGCGCCGGACCGTATCCCCGACACCACCTTTACCGTGCTACGGCAACCCCTGCCCAGGAACGTCGCCGATGACGAAGCGATTGCAATCAGTTGTGGAAGAAAGGAAAGTGTTAAGGATCCGGATTTGCCGAAAGGCCTAGCGATGCCAAGCAATGTCGGCCGGGCAGCGGCTGGTGTCCATAAGCCTGATGCTTGGGACTGGCTAGAGAATTCAGACTGGATCATATCGTTCGATCAACACCCCAATGTGTACGGTATCGTCGCGCGCAAGCTGGTAGTGTCGGGCGAAAAATGCCGTAACAGAGATCGCCGTTCGGCACGCAGCATCGGGCTAGCGTTTTCCGCATTCCTTGACGAGATGGAAAAGCGGCAGGTACGTACCGCACACGTTCAAATGCTGTCGGGTGGCGATCTTAGACTTTTCGATACATGGATTTCACTGGCACAGATGGCGCGGACCTATGGAGAGCATTACAACGCTAGGAAACGCAACGACAACAACTTACCTGCCGGCTTCGTAACAGTCCGCGTATACGTGAATGAACCCGGCGCAGTCGCCATGTTACAAGGTTCCTACATTGATCTAAGTGAACATCTCCAGGCGGCAGAGATCCGCCTGGTGGTTGAACTAATTTTTGATGATACGGAGATAGCACGCCATCACCGCCTGGTCAACGGCGACGAAACGGTCGGCAGCTTGATTCCGGTGGCAATCGGAAAGCGAAAGCCTCGCATCTATACCTTGCCCCGTCTCACCGATGCGTTTGACCGAATTTCCGAGCTGGATCTTACCGTTCGCGACTTCGGTTTAGTATCGGGCTGCACGCTCGTGGTCGATTTCCGTTCCACGAAGCGGCAGTCACCGCCGATGCCAGCCTAGGTCAATGCTTGAGTTCACCATTCGGTCCCATTGTCTTGTTTAGCCGGTTGATGATGCCGTCAACCTGCGCCAGCTCCCTGTTGTCTGGCAGGCAGGCAGGGCGGCGGCCGGGCTCCAGCATCGCGCGCGGGTCGGAGCGAGGTCGTCGACCGATGCCTGCGGCAGCTGCCGCTTGTGTGGATGGCGCGCTACAACGCGGATCAGAGATGTCGCAGGAGTCACCGTTGAGCAAAGGAGCTTGGTACGCAGCCAAGTTGCGTGGTTCCGACATTAGCCGCCTGCAGATCAGCAGTTTGTAGACAGCAATCGCCAAACGACTATACCTTGGCTTTAGTGCATGTTTGGTCGTTAATGGTGGGTTTGGCAGTTCGAGAAATCACTCGGCGGACTTTCAGGGCGCACAACTGGACATATCAAAGGACGCGGCATGACTCGCAAGAACGTATCGATGTCAGTTGTGGTGTTTTGCCTGACAGTATCACAGGCTTGCTTCCTGACGTCGGTTTCCTCGCAAGAGAGATCTGGCGACTTGCGTACTCCGTTGACCAGCATCGGCGTCGTGGATGATTTCGACGTTCCGCGTGATCCAGACGACCCGCGCGGTGGTGGAGGTTATGACGCCGAAGGGTATTTCCAAAATGTTGTCGTCGATAAGGTCAGCATCTGTACCGACAAATTGCTTGCCGTGTTCATTGACTGGACTCAGGAGTATTCATTGACCATAACTAGTTCCAGCCGAACAGCCGCCTCTCTTTTAGCTTCGGCAAGCATGGGACCCGGGACGCCAGGTTTATTGCAGCTACATTATCGCTTTCGGGCTGACACGCGCAGGTCCCGGGCAACGCTCTTTTTCTATTCGCCGGACGGAAGCCGGCACGAACCTACCGCAATCCAAGCACTTCTGAACCGGTACAAGGTCGCAGCGCTGCAAGATAGCATGCGCGCTGCCATTGCGTGCGATTCAAACCCTACTTCAAAGCAGACACATCCATGACTAGAACTGCCTTGACATTCTTGGTCGAATGCGATGTCGATGACAACGATCCATCAACTTGGGCATCCGATGCGTTCAGGCTACCTGAGGTACGTCTCGTAACAGCACGCGCAGCCAATGGAACTCGACTGCGCGATGCCAAGCTAAATGACGGTGTTTTGTACACTGGCACAGGAAATCCGGCATCTGTGCAGGCTGTCGTTGAAGTCCCGGACAACCTTATTTCCCCCTCCCATCTCGAACAGCAAAAGCTGCTGCTCGAGCGTGAGCGCATGAGTCACGAGGAAGCGAATCGCCGCCGTACATATTTCTGGACAATCGGCGCCGCACTGCTTTCCGCGGCGGTGACGCTCGCTGTCGCCTTCATCAGTAAGGCCGACTTTGACAAGGGCGATGCGCGTGGACCGGAAAAGGCATCAGTGGATTCCATCCAAAGTTGTCACGGCAGCCTGAAACGGCTGCCAGACCTGGCTCGCCTTCAGGGCCAGACAGTGCAAAATCTGGCAGCTGCTATAGATCGTCATGTCGCGGAGTGTGACGATGTTCTGATTCGAACCTTGGCATCGAGATGATCATGCGTACCTCGATCGCCTGGCTTTGCATATCGATGGTTTCGCACTCCCCGACATTTGCCGCGCAACCCATGACGAATGTCGATTTCGGTATAGCGCTATGCGTTGACCGGTCCGAGCAGACGATTAGCGCTGCCATGAGCAAAGCTGTCAAACGCGCTATTGCTCCAGCAAGCGAAAACAAGCGCGTAGGGTTTCGAACCATTCCGTGTAAAGGAACAATCGATGACGCCACGTGTTACGCAAGTGAGCGCGTAATGATTTGCCGGGCAGCGGCCATCGAACGCATTTTGCGCGCCGCCGCATGGATGGCATACAAATACCGCGAAAGCGGATTCATTTCGTATGACGATTTTCGTCTCAAGTTCCACGAGTGGAACAAGACGGCGATCAGGTACGCTGATGGTGCGTTGCAAGACGAGAAGGTCAATCGCCTTTTGCCGGAACTGGAAAGCGGTTACGTCCGTTACCATTCGGTCGGCCGATATACGAGCGGTACGCGTATTCCTGCCGAAGTGCAAGCGTTTATCGCCGCCACGGATTATGTCATGGCCGCCTTGATCGGCCATGAAATCGCCCATGTGAATGGTGAAAGCTGCCCAGTAAAAAACCGCTCGGCCGCCGAGCAGCGTGGCCTGATCTCGCAGTTCCGATCGCTGCACAGGTCAGGTAGTCTGTTCTGCGCAAGGCCCGTGATGTTGGAAGAAGGGAATGCAGACGTGTGCGCGTTACGCCATATCAGCCTGGTGACGCAATCGCTTCAAGGACATGAATTCGCGGAAGGCCCGGTTCTGCTAGCGCGTCGCGCAGCCGCCGATCTGATCGGTTTTGCTGTCACATTCGGGTGGCGTCCGCGCACTGACATACCAGCAGGCAAATATCCATTCATGGAGTTGAACGAATACTTCTATGCCCCGTTGCGCCTTTTGGCATATGCCGCCGAACTGCATCCTCCCGGTAACTCCGCACCTGCCGTGTGCGGTGAATCGGCCTCGCTGTTCGTATTTGGAACGCAGCAATTGTTCAAGCAGTGCGACAAGGCTGGCGGTATCGTCGACGATAATCTGCTGGCCCTGATACCGCCGGCGGTCGAAACCGCATGGAACGGCGGCTCATGGAGCCCAGGAACTTTTCGCTGCCTTGGGCGCTGACAGCTATGCGACCGCCACTTCGGGTTCGCGTGGCTGCTGCGCCAGCTTCCGCTTGAACGCCAGAGGCTAGTTCGAACTGCGTCGGCGCCTGCGGTTCGGGCTTCCCACGATTGGACGGACACTTCCTGCCAAGCGTTATGGCGTTTCTTGAGGTATTTCGCCGACGAAGCCTGGCGTTGAATGCCAACGTCCTGGATTGTTAATTCGGCAAGACGCAATCGTCCGTCCTGGTTCAGCCTCTGCTCGGACCCCTATGAGCATATTTCGACCTGCGCAGCAAGACGAACCACTGTCAACTATCAGCGTGGAAACGACCCGGATTGGCCATCGTTACGCGACAAAAGAACACTGTATATCTGGCGCCAAAACGAAGAAAACCATACGGCTGCAGGTCTACTTCGATTCTGGTACCGGCGATGCTTGCAAGTTCATGCTGGCCCGTCAAGGCAGGCCATGCACGGGCCATCAATGGCGGCGCGGGTTGTCCGGCCGGTCGTCATGGCGGTTCGGCACGCCATCGTTATCGCGGTCGCGGTCATGGCGGTTGCGCACACCGTCATTGTCGCGATCGCGGTCATAGCGGTTCGGCACCCCGTCACGATCGCGATCCACCCCGCGGTCGCCGCGCTGCCACGAGCCACGCGCGAACTGCCAGCGGCCGTCGCGTTCCTGCCAGCTCGGGGCGGCCCAATGGTAGCCGGCGCGCGCCTTCACGTACTTGCCCTTCACCCATGCATGGCGGTGGCCGGTCCACTTCCAGTAGCCGGGCGTCCACACATAGCCGTGGCGGACCGCGGGCGCCGCTTCATGGCGCGGTGGCGGCGGCGCCTTGCGCACGACGATGATGTCCGTGGCGGCCATGGCCGGTGCGGCGATGGAACCCAGTGAAGCGGCAAACATCGCGGCGATCAGCAGTTTCTTCATGATGTACTCCTTGTGGTGAACGGTATGGCTTCATTATTGGCTTGCAGTTGTTACGGCAGTGTGCCGGCACCCAACTTCTCTGTAAGCAATTGTTTCGTTGCCATTAAGGAAACCACGCGGTACCATCGGCGATTACCCAGCCCTGGAGGAACCGATGTCGCTGCGCCTTGCCACCGCCTTGTCCCTGATGATGTCCGGCCCCGTTGCCGGCGCGATGGCGCAGACGCCGCCGATGGCGCCCGATATCGGCGGCAGGTTCGAGCCGCCCGCGGCGTCGGCGGACTACGTGAAGCGCGCGGTGATGATTCCCATGCGCGATGGCGTCAAGCTGTACACGGTGATCGTTGTGCCGAAGGGGGCAGGGGGCGCGAAGCGGGCGCCGATGCTGTTGACGCGTACGCCCTACAACGCGGCCGGCCGGGCCCAGCGCAACAGGAGCCCGAACATGCTGGCCACGCTGCCGCAGGGCGACGAGACGTTCGTCCAGGCCGGCTATATCCGGGTGTTCCAGGACGTGCGCGGCAAATATGCTTCCGAAGGGGAGTATGTGATGACGCGCCCGCTGCGCGGCCCGCTGAACGCCACGAAAACGGACCACGCCACCGATGCGTGGGACACCATCGACTGGCTCGTGAAGAACGTGCCGGAATCGAACGGCAAGGTCGGCATGCTCGGTTCGTCGTACGAAGGATTCACCGTGCTGATGGCGCTGGCCGACCCGCACCCCGCGCTGAAGGCAGCGGTGCCGATGAGCCCCATGGTCGACGGCTGGCGCGGCGACGACTGGTTCCACAACGGCGCGTTCCGCATGCCGTCGCTGGCCTTCGTGAATGCCCAGACCACGGTGCGCGGCCGCGGCGAACCGCTGGCCACCGGCGTCTACGACGATTACGACGGCATGCTGCGCGCCGGCTCCGCTGCCGGCTATGCGCGCGAGTTCGGCCTCGACAAGCTCACGTACACGAAAAAACTGTTCGAGCATCCGGCCTATGACAGCTACTGGCAGCACCAGGCGCTGGACCGCCTGCTCGGCGCGCGCAAGCTGAAGGTGCCGACCATGACGGTGACGGGGCAGTGGGACCAGGAAGACATCTACGGCGCCTTTGCCGTGTACGAAGCGCTCGAGCCGCAGGACAAGGGTAACGACCTGAATTACCTGGTCGTCGGGCCGTGGCGGCACAGCGGCGTCAACTACGAGGGCTCGTCGCTGGGCGTGCTGAAATTCACCGGCGATACGGCGCTCGAATTCCGGCGCGACGTGATGCAGCCCTTCCTTGACGAGCATTTGAAAGACGGCGCGCCCAAGGCGGATACGCCGCCCGTGCTGTCGTACCAGACAGGCACGAATCGCTGGCAGCGGCTGCAGCGCTGGCCCCTCGCATGCGCCACCGGTTGCTTGGCGCCCGCGCAACCCGTCTACCTGGACGACGGCTTCAAGCTGTCGTTCAAGGCGCCGGCCGGTGGCGGCGAGTACGACGAATACGTCTCCGATCCCGCCAAGCCCGTGCCGTTCGTGCCGCGGCCGGTGCGCATGGGCGATCCGGACGTGTGGCGCCCCTGGCTCGTCAGCGACCAGCGCTTCGTGGCCGACCGGCCCGACGTGCTGACCTACGTCTCCGAGCCGTTGCGCGAGCCGCTGCACCTGGCCGGCGCGCCGATGGTGAACCTGTTCGCGTCCACCTCCGGCACGGATGCCGACTGGGTCGTGAAAGTGATCGACGTCTATCCCGACGAGGTGCCGTCGCAGCCGGAACTGGGCGGCTACCAGCTGCCGCTGTCGATGGACATTTTCCGGGGCCGCTACCGCGACAGCCTGCAGACGCCGGCGGCCATCGCGGCCGGCAAGCCGGAACGCTACCGCTTCGCGCTGCCGAACGTGAACCACGTGATCCTGCCCGGCCACCGGCTGATGGTGCAGATCCAGTCCAGCTGGTTCCCGCTGTACGACCGCAACCCGCAGCGCTACGTGCCCAATATCTTCCATGCGCAGCCGGCCGACTACGTGAAGGCCACCCAGCGCGTGTACCACACCCCGGCGCTGCAAAGCGCAATCGAGCTGCCGGTGGTGCCGACTCCACCCTGACCCATCGCCACTGCCCAGCCTGTGTCCACCATGGGGTCAACCCCGAAAGCGGACACGAGCTCGGCTTTTGTATTGTTGAGCTCGTGTCCGAAAATGGGGTTGCCCCCAAGGTGGACACGAGCTCTACCGTGAAGGCTCGGCATTACGGCGCGCTGACGTAAGGCGTCGGGCGCGCCCCGGGCGCCTGCGCCAGCAGGCTGCGCATCTCCCGCGCTTCCTCGACGGGCGTGCGCCCGAAGAAGCGCTTGAATTCGCGCGAGAACTGCGAGCTGCTCTCGTAGCCGACGCGCCCGCATGCGGTGGCGGCGGTCAAGCCATCCTGCACCATCAGCAGCCGGGCCTTGTGCAGCCGCGTCGTCTTCAGGTACTGCATGGGCGACGTCTGCGTGACCGCCTTGAAACTGGCGTGGAACGCGGCCTGGCTCATCCCCGCCTCGCTGGCCAGCGTGGCCACGTCGATCGGCCGGTGGTAATCGGCGTGGATGCGCCGCAGCGCCTTGCCCACCTTGGCGAATTGCGTCTGGTGGGCCAGGCCGGCGCGCAACGCGCCGCCCTGTTCGCCGGTCAGCACGCGGAACAGGATTTCGCGCAGGATGCCGGGCCCCAGCAGCCGCGTTTCGACGGGGCTGGTAAGCG
This sequence comes from Pseudoduganella sp. jia 12, assembly GCF_055502675.1. Classification (NCBI taxonomy): domain Bacteria; kingdom Pseudomonadati; phylum Pseudomonadota; class Betaproteobacteria; order Burkholderiales; family Oxalobacteraceae; genus Pseudoduganella; species Pseudoduganella sp. jia 12. Next base: position 444,656 of record NZ_JBUXKP010000004.1, on the reverse strand, counting down.
CACCGAGCAGGCGCAGCACGGCGTCGCCGAGGGCATCGTCCAGCTTCGAGGCCATCATGCTGCGCGGCGCGGCGTGCGCGGCGATGCCCGACTGTGCATCGTCGACGGCGAGGGCCAGTTCGGCCGCCAGTTGCAGGTCGATCGGGATCGAGATCGCCAGCATCGGCTCGGCCTCCGAAGCGCGCACGGTCTCGCCCTCGAACGGCAGCGGCACCGACAGCACCAGGAATTGCTGCGCGTGGTAATCGAATACTTCGCCGCCCAGGTAGCCCCGCTTGTGCCCCTGGCAGACGATGACGATGCACGGCTCGTACAACGCCTTGCCGCGCGGGCGCACGGCGTGGGCGCGCATGAATTTCACGCCGGGCAGGCCGCACAGCGTGTACCCTTCGTCCGGCGCCAGCACGCCCATCAGTTCCACCATCCGCGCCTGCCGTCCGGTAGCCGTCATGATCCTCTCCTGTTGTTTCAGGCAGTAATTATGCCCTTGGCGCATCGCGCTGTGGCCGTGCGTGGAGGATCAGGCAATGATTCGAAACCTTCGCGCAACCTCTTGCCGGCTTCCCGGCCTACACTGGCAACATCGCTGGACATCGCACCACATCATGCTGGAGGGCACACATGGCTGAACAAAAAATCGTACTGATCACGGGCGCCACCGGCCGCATCGGCGCCGCCACCGCGCGCGAGCTCGCGGCGCGGGGCCATCACGTGGTGCTGGGCGCGCGGCGCATCGACCGGCTGGTGCTGCTGGCCGCCGAGATCCGCGCCGCCGGCGGGAGTGCCGAATGCCACATCGTCGACGTGACCGATGCCGACGATGTGCAGACTTTCGTGCTGGCCGCGTTTCACCGGCATGGCGGCATCGACGTGCTGGTGAACGCCGCCGGCGTCCACGCGCCTTCGCGGCTCGATGCGCTGAAACTGCTGGAATGGGACCGCATGCTCGACGTAAACGTGCGCGGCGCGCTGTATGCGATTGCCGCCGTGCTGCCGCTGATGCAGCGCGCCGGCCATGGCCACGTCGTCAGCCTGGCATCGAGCGCGGAACCCGGCCCGGCGCAAGCGCTGCAGGGCGCAACGGCCGGCGCCTTGCTGGCGATTTCCGCAGCGTTGCGGCAGGAAGAGCGGGATATCCACGTGTCCGTCATTGCGCCCGACCTGGCCGGCGGCGCGGGTGCCGTGGCCGATGCGATCGGTGTAGCGGTGGAGGAGGCGGACGAGCTGGTTGCCTGTCCTGCATGATGGGTTGGCCACCTGCCCGCCGGTTCCCGCCTGCGTTGCTGCGCGCAGGAATCGGCCGGCTTTCGCTCCGAGAAGCCTGATCAGCTCCGGCTGCTGGATTGTGTCGGTTCGCATTCTGGCGACGCTGGCCTGCAGTTCTCGTTGTGCACACAGAACCGCATTTCCGCAGATTTTTCCCGATGGCCCACGTTCGCCAACGGTCAAAGGACTATACTGGGATCGCAAACTTCCAGGAGGTGGCCCATGCAAGTCGTGATGTATTCTCCTTGGCCGAACCGATCATTCATGCCGCAGCTCACGCAATACGCCACGGATGCCCAGGCACGCAACCACAAACGGCAAAAGAGCTACACGGCGCGCGCCCGCGACGACTCGTTGAGCGATCTCGATGGCGGCGATCGCCTGTACATCGTGGGCCATGGCATGCGGGGAGTCGAGCGCATCAAGGCCGACGGCGATACGCCATGGCAGCAATCCTACGCGGCGGAAGGCTATGCAGCTTCCAATGGCGATGTCAACGGAACCACCCTCGATGTGCCGGGTCTCATCCGGCGGCTGGTCAATGCGGGCTTGCCGACAACGGTATCGGACATCCGGCTCTGGGTCTGCAAGGGTGGCGATATGGACTTCACGCGGTTCGCGCTCGATTTCACCGGCCGCATCAAAAAACGGAACAAGACCGCTCAAGTCACAGCATACAAGGGCTATATGCTGCTGACCAATGGAACAGGTCGAAAGCGCGGACAGGATACCCAGGAAGCGCGCGCTTCGCAGCCTGCAAGCAAGCACAGGGTTCTGGTCAATACGCACCCGACCTTCGTCAAGCTCGAGGAACTTGGGGTTTACGACGACCTTTGAGCCGCGCGTCACGCGCCCGCCCTGTCCATCGGTAACGATGACAGACCAGCGCCTGCCGCTTCGATGCCCGCATTCGCCATCATGGTGGCGAGCCGCCTGGACTCCCTGCTTCCTCGTCACGCCGCGTAAGTTGCAAGAAGGCCAGGCCCGTCGCCACGAATTAACGCTTCGTCAACGCATCCTCGGCCGCCGCCGCCGCGGATGTGCCATGCTCCGGCGCCAGGAACCGCGTCGACGGCCGGCCATCGGCGTTGTGCTGCACGATGCGCGCCGGCCGCCCTTGCGCGTCGAGCCACACCTGGCCGACGCCGGCGCCGTTCCAGACGCGTTCGCCCTGCTTGCGCTGGTCGGGCAGGCGCGGCGTGATGGCGAGATCGCGGCGCTGGGTAAACCAGTTCAGCGGCGAACGCGGCGAATACAGCCAGCGATTGAGGCGATCGAGCCAGTCGAGCAGGCGGCGCGGGAATTCGTTCTTGATGCCGCTGCTGGTGATCTGCCAGATATGCGGCGTGCGGTCCGACTCGCGCACTTCGACATCGTAGGCGAAGGAATAGTGCACATCGCCCGACAGGATCACGTAGTTGGCCGGGGTGCGCGAATGGCGGAAGATATTGATCATGCTGCTGCCCGCGCCGCGATGCGCCATCCAGTTCTCGGCGTCGACGATCAGGGCCTGGCCGGCAAAGGCGGCGACCCTTTGTACCACCTCGATCAGCTTGACGCCGAACATGGGCGCGGCCGAGACGATGACGGCGGCCGTTTCGTCCAGCAACTCGTGCTGCAGCTCGGTCAGCGCTTCCCAGTCCATCAGCCCAGACGGATGGCCGGGGTGGCGCCGATTGCGCCAGCGCCGGGTGCGGGTATCGAGCACGATGACCGTGGGCTTGGTCCGCAGGACGAAATCCCACTGGCGGAACGACAGCAGGTGGTCGACCAGCGCGTCCTGGACCGGCGCATCCAGCCGGTCATCGGCAGCCGCCGTGGCGGTCAACGCGTCCAGTTCGTCCAGTGCCTTCGTGAACACATCGGGGCGATTGCCCCAGCCCTGGCACAGCATGTAGGCGGTCAGCGCATTGCCCACGATGCGGCGCGAGAACGGGTGGCCGTAGGCGGCGGCTTCCCACTTGGCCGACAGGTTCCAGTCGTCGGTGACGTCATGGTCGTCGAAGATCATCAGGGTCTGCACGTGCGCCAGCAGCCGTGCGGCCTGCGGCAGGGCGCCGCAGAATCCTTCCATGACCTGCAACTCGCGCCGCCAGCGCTCCGCATATTTGGGATCCAGCGCAGGCGGCGGCGCATCCGCCACCAGCCGCCATGGCACGGGCGACCAGACCAGCAGGTACATGGCCATCATCTCGGCCAGGGTCATCAGGTGATTCTGCGCATTCGCCGTGGTGAAGATCGGCTTTTCCTTGCCGCCGAAGAAGCGTTCGCGCAGCGCTTCGTTGGCGTTGAACGCCGGAAGCAGCTCTTCGCGCCGGTAATAGCTGGCCTCATGGCGATACAACGCTTCGCTGTCGGCGACCGCCGCGCCTTCCAGGCATTCGGCATACAGGCCCAGGCGCCGGATCAGCGCGTGGATCGCCGCCAGCGTCGGACCTGCCACGTCGTCCGCATACACCTGGTCGCCACACATGATGAGCATGGCCGGCCGCTCGTCTGGCCGTTCCACGGTATCGGCCAGCAAGGCGTCGGCGCGCGCCAGGCCGTCAGGCGCCGGAAAATGCGGCTTGCGGCATGAGCCGAACAGGATATTGTCGCTGCGGCTGCGCAGCACCATGTCCGGTCGCGTCGCGCCGGCATGCAGCAGGTGCGGGGCCCAGTGCGCGATGCCTGCCTCGCTGCCATCGGCGAGCGTGACGAGCAGGTCGTACTCGATGATCGTGTCTTGCGGCAGTGGCTCGGGCAGCCCGACATCGATCAGGTGCACGCAGGCGTGGCGACCGACGCGCACCACGCGACAGCTGCGCGCGTCCAGCCGCAGGCGCCGCGGCACGCTTTCCTTGGGCGCCAGCACCAGCGTCAGGTCGAGCGGTGCACTGCCGACCAGCCATAGCACCAGCCGACCCGGCTCGAGGCGGCGCAGGATGGGACCAACAAGCACGGGAGGCAGGCCATCGGGGGAGGGAGTCTGGATCAATCTGGTGCACTATCCGGTAAATAACAGCTGAGTGTAGCAGACGCGCCGGATGGCTTGGGCATGCAGACGGCATAGCCGCACCTGACGACCAGTGGCCCACGCCGATGAATTGCTGCCGCTCGCAGGACACCTGTCATTCGGAAGCGGACCGGGGAAGCGCCGATTCAACGTTAATCCCATCCACCAGCGATCGATCGACGCTTTCCTGGCATGACCCGGAAGCGCGCAACGATCATGATCCGGCAGGAGGATCTTCCGCAAACTGCAGCTCGATCACGCTATCGTTACGCCAGCGCTCTTCCCGCAAAGGCGGTGTAAACGAGTAGCCGTTCACCGGTACGGACTCGGTCTTTCCGTCGAGGCTGATCGTCGCGCGGACGATGCGCCTGGGCTCGGAGAAACTGTAGGTGCCCTTTTGCGAAACGAAATTACATGGACCACCCAGGGCACTGATCGAGGTTCGCGCCGCAAAAGGTAATGTTTCCCTGTCAATTGCCCAATGAACTTCGCACGCGAGTCTCAGGTCGCCCATGCGGCGGACGGTATCGCTTGTCGTGGGGCTTCTGACATAGGGAAGCCATGTCACCGATCCGGCCTTTCGGTTGAGCATCAGCTCGGCCTTGTCCCGCGCCAGACCAGGTTCGACGGGCAGAATAAAGATATTCTTTGGTTCCAGTGCGATGTCCAGGCTGGCTTCGTCGCTTTGCAGCTTGAGCTGAAGCGCGTTCATATCGACGCCTGGCCGGCGGGGCACCAGGATGAATCGCAGTTCGGCATCAGGGGCGAGGTCATGCTTTTCCTCGAAACGGCGTACGCCCTTGAGCATCGAACTATAGGGCTTCCAATCCGGATCCCTGATTCCCGTCACATTGACGACCGAATCCGCGACTGGATCAGGTTGTATTTCGTGTTCACGGGTGTTCGCAGGGGCCTCCCCTGGAATATGGAGCAGGGAGACGAACAAGAGGCCGAGGAATCTGGATGCGTGCATGGCGATATGAAAATTCGTGAAGGTGAAGTTCGATCACAATATTTCGGGCCGGCCCGAGTGGCAGCACCGTCTCATTGCGGACGATAAAATGGCGTCAAGGCCCCGACATCCGACGCTAGATCATGGCACCTCTTTCGGGCATTGAACTTCGGTGGAGCGTCCGCTTCCCCTGTTATCGAATACAGCGGATGGCGCCACACTGGTGGAAACTTTAACGTAGCAACGCCTCTTGCCATTGCGCGTGAGGATGGTTATCGGTTCACCTGATGAGGAAATTGCCGTCGTGGTGCTGTTTCCGCCAACCCTGGCGGCCTGCGCCATCCTGCTTTGCATCCGCTTGAATGGAGTATCGACAGGGGCCAAGGCAGCCAGCTTTCCTTGTCGGGATGCCGCATCGGCCTTTCCTGCCAGCGACAGGGAATAAGCCTTGATATCGGTAATGGGTGGCGATTTCACGGATTGGCCTGTAGTCCAGTTCGGGTCGACATCGGCCGTGTGTTCAATCGCCAGAACATTGGCCTTGGCGGCAACGTCGTCGGGAGCGGTATTCTCGTCGGAATCGCCAGCCTCGTCGGCAGCGACATGCTGGCCGGGCAGATCCGTCGCCTGCAACGTTTTTTTCGGCAAGCTCTGCGACGGCTTGCGGGGGCCTGCACGTTCGATGACAAGCGGGGCGGGCCTCGGCGCAGCCAGGAAGATCGTACGGTTCCGTTCGGGTGAAGTGGCAAGGACAGCCGGTTTTCGTGGGGTATATGAGACCAGAAGGATGGCGTGAACGGCAGCGATCGCACCGCAGGTGACCAACCTTCTTGCGCATGCCGGCTTTGCCCAGGTACCTGCATTCATCCACTGTTCGTAGAATCTATCGAATGAAGATGATATATCGTGGCCGGGCGCCACGGTAATCATGGGATTGAACAGTTAGGGTGCCAATCCGCACCCGTTGCCGCCGGACGGCCTGTAGTGGGCCCGGAGTCCGCTTCGTGGATGCTGGCGTTCGAGTTCCGGGACTGGTGTTCCGACGAATTCAAGAGCGAAGCCAGGCGGCGGCTCGGGCACCGGGCGACTTTCCTGTACGGTAAATGCCAGCGCCGGCGCCGATCATCGCCGTCCAGCTCCCTTACAGCGCCTTGTGATGATCGCGGAACCAGCGCCGCGCCACGAGGATCGCCACGGCCTGCATCGTGGCGCTGACAAAGAACGTGACGCCGATGCGCCAGTCCGATGGCGGCAGGTGGCTGACCTCGGCCAGCATGAAGCCGCCGGCCAGCGGCATGACGACCACGCCCACGCTGTTGATCGCATGCAGCGATCCCATCAGCTCCCCCTGCTCGGTGGCCGGCGTGGCCTTCGAGATGATGCCCTGCAGCGCCGGTCCCGCGGCGAACGCCAGCAGGTTGCACAGGATGAGCACGTACATCATCCAGCCCTGCGTGGCCAGCCCGTACAGCAGGTAGGTGACGGCGCCGGAGCCGAGTCCCAGCAGCGACAGCCGCACTTCGCCGAAGCGCTTCATCAGCACGCCGAGCAGGCCGGCCTGCACGATCACGCTGGCCACGCCCACGCAGAACAGGGCGATGCCGTTCTGGGTGGTCGACCAGCCGAAGCGGAACGTGGTGTACAGCACCCACGTGGTGTGGAGCATCGTCTGCGCCAGCGCCACCAGTGCGAACACGGCCACCAGGCCGCGGGTCTCGCGGCGCCGCCACAGCCTGGCCAGGCCGCCGAGCGGATTGAGCTTGCGCAGGTCGAACGCGCCACGCCGTCCAGCCGGCAGCGATTCGGGCAGGAAGAACCAGCCATAGACGAAGTTGGCGGCTGCCATGCCCGCCGCCACGTAGAACGGCAGGTGCAGGTCGATGCCGCCCAGGATCCCGCCCAGCATCGGACCCGCAATGAAGCCCATGCCGAACGCCGCGCCGATCTTGCCGAAGCTTTTCGCCCGGTTGTCCGGCGTCGACACGTCGGACGCATAGGCCGACGCCACCGACATGCTGGCCGCCGACATGCCGCCGATCACGCGCCCGACCAATAGCCAGCCGAGCGTGGGCGCCAGCGCGGTGACGAGGAAGTTGAGCGACATGCCCACCATCGAATACAGCAGCACGGGCCGGCGGCCCACCTTGTCGCTGATCGCGCCCAGCATCGGCATGAACACGAACTGCATGAGGCCGAACGTGGCGCCCAGCAGGCCGTACCACATGGACTGCTGCTCGCGCGCGGCGACGAATTCGCCGACCAGCACGGGCAGCACGGGAATGATCAGGCCCACGCCGAGCATGTCGATGAACACGCACAACAAAACGAAGTTCAGGCTCACCGGCGCGGCTGGCGTCGTGGGCGCGGCCGATGCCGCGGCGGTGCCGCCGGTCTCGTCCTTCATGGCCGCACGGTGGCCGCCGCCACCTCCGTGTCGTCCAGCACGAACACGAGGCGGCCGTGCATGGCGCGGCTGATGCGGTTCATGGCCGGACGCAGCGCCTGGTATTCCTGCGGCGTGCACCAGCCGCGCGGGTTGCCGGCAACCACGCGTCGGGCCATGCGGTAGCGGGTGCCGTCGCGGGAATAGGTGGCCTCGTAGTCGAGGCCATCCTGGCGGATCGACAGGTTCTTCGGCACATACAGCACCTGCATCGCGGCGGGCAGTTCGATCGTCATGTCGTCTTCCACGGCGAACGGTTCGCAGCGCGCATCGTATTGCCGCTCGCGTTCCGTGAAGCGGCCGGCGAATCCGGCCAGCGGTACCGGCCCGTTCATGCCGGGCAGGAACGACAGCACGCCGGCTTCCGGCTGGCTGACATAGTTGCGGATGCGTTCCGTGTAGCGCACGCCCAGCGTACCGGCGTGCGGTTGCGGCAGCGCTTCCAGGTTGCCGTCGCCCTCGTAGCCGTTCGATGCCATCGTGCGGCGCACCCAGTCGGCCATGCCGCCGGCGCCCACGCTGTCGATGAACTCGCGCACGGCCACGGCATTGCGGCCATGGCCGACGATGTCGGTAACGCGTTCGGCCGAACCGTCCAGTGCCACCCGCAATGTCACCTTGCGCTCGACGCGAAACGCCTGCGGATCCGGCAGCGGGGTGCTGCGCAGCGCCGGTGCCAGCCGCGTGGCCAGCGCGGGCTTGCCGGCATCGTTGTCGGGCAGCAGGCCGAACGGCATCGCGTCGTCGGTCGCGTCGAGGTACAGGTCCAGTTCGGGCAGGTACGTGATCGCGTGGTCGAACCACATCACGGCGATATCGGGCAGCGTGAAGTTTTCGCCGTCGGCGCGCAGCAGCACGGGCGATGCGGCGATGCCGCGCGCCGCCAGCAGCGCTTCGAGCAGCACCACGTGGTCCTTGCAGTCGCCGTAGCGGCGCTGCAGCACGGTGCCGGCATCGTTCGGTACCCAGCCGCCGTCGCCGACATAGCTGGCCACGTAGCGCACGTTGGCGCGCACCCAGTCGTACAACAGGCGCGCGGTTTCCTTCGGGCCCGCGGCCTGGCCTGCCACGTCATCGGCCAGCGCGCGGATCGCCGGCGTGACGGCGGCTTTCGGCGCAGCCCCTTTTTCGTAGGCATCGGCCAGTGCCTGCCAGCCGGCGAACGTGGACAACATCAGGTGCGGCGTGCGGCGCCAGCCATTGGCGGCGTTCGGCTCGGGCGTGCCGGTGCCCGTGCCGCGGTAGCGCCAGCGCAGCACGCCGCTCGCGCCCGTGACGGCCGCTGCAGGCTGTTCGTCCACCTGCGCCAGGCCGTACTGCGCCACCTTCAGCGACAGCGCGCGCGGGTAGCGCACCGTGATCTCGCTGTCGTCGCGGATCACGTCGTCCCGCAGGAACATCACGTGCGACATGCCGCCCGGCAGTTCCGGCACCTTCTGCACGAGCCGGTAGCGCAGGCGGATCGCGTCGCCAGCGGCCAGTTGCGGGAACGTCACCTGCAGCAGGCGTTTTTCCGGGAACGACACGCCGCCCAGGATGCCGTCCTGCACCTGGATGGCCGACGGCTCCACGGGAATCGGCGTACCGCTGGCGGGGATCGTCTCGGCGGCCAGCAGCTCCAGCGTCTGGCGGCGCGTGTCCCAGTTGACGTATTGCTGGCCGAGCGAGCCGGCACCGGCGGCATCGACGGCGCGCCATGTGTAGTCGACCGTCTGCTCCACCGTGTGGTCCGCCCGGATCACGATGTCGGTGCGTTCGCGCACGGCGCGCACATGGCCCTGGCCATCGGCGTGCGCCCACTGGGCGGCGATGCAGAGCGACGCAGCAAGCAGCAGGCGGGCGAAGGGAGTCGTCACGGAATCAGGCCGGCGGGGCCCATTCGTCCACGAACTGGTCGCGGAACGCCACCAGCGCGCGCAGGCGCTCCTCGCCGAGGCGCCGGCCTGCGGCAGTCTGCATCGTGCCGGGCAGCGTGGCCAGCTTGACGGCGATATGGTCGAGCGAATAGGCCTTGTCGTCCAGCGGGCGTGCCAGGCCGGCCGGGTCGGTGCCGTGGGCCAGGGCGGAACCCATGCGGCCCGCCGTATAGAACATGCGGGCCAGTCCGACGGCGCCCAGCGCATCGAGCCGGTCGGCATCCTGCACGATCTTCGCTTCGATCGTCGCCGGCACCAGGCCGGCGGAAAAACTGTGCGTTTCGATGGCGTGCCCCACGCCCGGCAGCAGCTCCGCCGGGAACCCCGCCGCGGCCAGTTCGCGCGTTGCCTGCTGCGCGGCCTGGCGCGAAGCGAAATGGCGTTCCGGGTGGTTCTTCGGCAGATTGACGATATCGTGCAGGTAGCACGCGGCCATCACCACCAGTGCATCGGCTTCCGGGTGATCGGACAGCAACCCGGTGGCGTTGCGCCACACGCGATGCAGGTGGCTGGTGTCATGTGCGCCATCGTCTCCGGGCATGGCGGCAGCGAGCGCGACCAGCCTGGGGTGCCAGCTGGCCAACGGTGAAGTTGTTTTTGTCATGGTCGAATCGATACGGCGGGCGCCCATTGTGCCATGAATGAAACGCTTTAGCTGTAATTTGGGCAATTTCAAGAGCTCGATTGAGTTGCCTTGTGGAATTTTTGATGCGGTAAAAATTTTCATGCGGTAACATTTCGCATCGACGCATATTCATTGCGTTAGTCCCGAACAGGAATAAAAATGACCGATACCGCAAGTACCAATCCTGCCGAATACCTCGCCTTCACGCTGGGCAAGGAAGAATATGGCATCGACATCCAGAAAGTCAGCGAGATCCGCAACTATGAAGCGCCGACGCGCATCGCCAGCGCCCCGGATTATGTGAAGGGCGTGATCAACCTGCGCGGCGTGATCGTGCCGATCGTGGACATGCGCATCCGCTTCGCGCTCGGCACGCCGGAGTACGGCGCGTTCACGGTCGTCATCATCCTCAACATCAGCGGCCGCACGGTCGGCATGGTTGTCGACGCGGTGTCCGATGTGACGACGCTGACGCCGGACCAGATCAAGTCGACGCCGGACCTGGGTTCGTCGCTCAACACGGAGCACATCATCGGCCTCGGCACGATCGACGACCGCATGCTGATCCTGGTCGACATCGACCGCATGATGTCGAGCGAGGAAATGGGTCTCGTCGAGCGCCTCGCCGCCTGACCGGAGCCTGGCCATGAATATCCTGCGCAACCTTCCCATCGGCAAACGGCTCGGACTGGGCTTTGCCGTAACGATCGCCCTGGCGATCGTCATCTCCGCCATCGCGCTGTGGCGGCTCAACGACGTGGCCCAGGCCACGCACGCGATGATGGCTTCGCCGCTGGCGAAGGAGCGCATGATCAGCGACTGGTACAGCAATATCGACAGCGCCGTTCGCCGCACGACCGCGATCGCTAAGTCCACGGATACATCGCTGGTCGCTTATTTCGCCGGCGAAAGCAAGCGTTCGTCGTCGTCCTCTTCCGAGCTGCAGAAGAATATCGAGGCATTGCTCGTCACCGATGCCGAGAAGGCACTCTTCGCGGGCATCATGGAACAGCGCAAGATCTACCTGGGCTCGCGCGACGAGGTGGCGAAGCTGAAAGCGGCCGGCCAGCTGGACGAGGCCGGCAAGGTGTTCGAGACCGTGTTCGTGCCCGGCGCCGCGAAATACCAGCAAATGGTCAAGGACCTGCTGAAGCTCGAGCGCGCCCAGATCGACAAAACGGCGCTTGACATCGACCGTATCAACGAGCGCAGCCGTACCATCGTGATCGCGCTGGCGCTGGCTGCGCTGGTCTTCGGCTCGGCCAGCGCCTGGTGGCTGACGGTCGGCATCACGCGCCCGCTGCGCCAGGCCGTGGATGCCGCCACGCGGGTGGCTTCCGGCGACCTGACCGGCCGCATCGAGGCGGGCGGCAGCGACGAGACCGGCATGCTGCTGCGCGCGCTGGGCGAGATGAACACCGCGCTGTTCAACATCGTGACCGAGGTGCGCAACGGTACCGAGAGCATCAAGGTGGCATCGACCGAGATCGCAGCGGGCAACCACGACCTGTCGGCCCGCACCGAGCAGCAGGCCGGCGCACTGGAGGAAACCGCTTCGTCGATGGAAGAGCTGACATCCACCGTGCGCACCAATGCCGACAACGCGCGCCAGGCCAACGGCATGGCCGCCGCCGCGGCCAGCGCGGCGGCCCGTGGCGGAGACGTGGTCCAGCAGGTGGTGGGACGGATGACTTCCATCGATACGGCATCGAAGAAAATCGTCGACATCATCGGCACGATCGACGGCATCGCGTTCCAGACCAATATCCTGGCGCTGAACGCGGCCGTCGAGGCGGCGCGCGCGGGCGAACAGGGACGTGGCTTCGCCGTGGTGGCCAGCGAAGTGCGCAACCTGGCGCAGCGCAGCGCCGCGGCGGCCCGGGAAATCAAGGAACTGATCGGCGATTCCGTTGCCGAAGTGGCCGAAGGCAGCCGCCTCGTGGCACAGGCCGGCAGTACCATGGACGAGATCGTGTCCAGCGTGCGGCGCGTGTCCGATGTGATCGGCGAAATCACCGCCGCCAGCGTCGAGCAGGGTGCGGGGATCGAAGAAGTGAACGGCGCCATCGTGCAAATGGACGCGGTCACGCAGCAGAACGCCGCGCTGGTCGAGGAATCGGCTGCCGCCGCCGAATCGATGCAGCACCAGGCCAATGCGCTGTCCGAAGTGGTCAGCGTGTTCAATACGGGGACTGCGCCCGCCCGGACGGTGCCGCGCTTGCCGGCGCGCGTGTAGCAGAGAGCCGGGCGAGGCGGAGCGGTTTTCCTGCCCCGTCAGGCGCCGGCAATGGCACGCTGCGACAGCGCATCGGCAGCGCCGTTGCGGTGCCGCGGCAGCCAGCGCACCGCCACCCGTTCCAGCCGCGCCATCAATTCCAGCGCGCGTGCGCGGTGCGCCTCGAGTCCCTTCGCGCCGGGCACGTCGCCCATCAGCACATCCTGCACCACCACCTGGCTGTCGCCATAGGCCGCCAGTTCCCGTATTCCCGTTTCCACCGCGGTTTCCAGCAGCGCGACCAGCGCCAGGTATTCGGCATCGCCGCTGGTGCCTTCGCCGGCGCGGCGGCTGATCTCGATCCGTTCGCCACCGGGCCCCAGCAGCAGCGCACCGATGCCGAGGCGGCCGGGATTCGGCGTGGCCGAACCGTCGAACCAGCCGTGCCAGGCGGACGGCGATGGCGGCACCGGCTGGCGCGCCAGCTTTTCGGCGGCGGCGCGGGCCTGGGCGAGGGAACGGGGAGTCAACGAAGGAGCGGTCATCGGCGCGAGCAAAGCGGCGATTCTAGGCCGATTCCAGCACCGGCGGGCGAAAAAAAGGCGCCCGTGGCGCCTTTCGTTATCCCGGCCTAGCGGCGATGCGGATTTTCGGGACGGTGGTCGTAACGGTTCGGTACACCGTCGCCATCGCGGTCGCGGTCGTAGCGGTTCGGCACGCCGTCGCGGTCCTGGTCGCGGCGCGGGCCATGGCCGTAGTACGCATGGCCCCGGTCGCGTTCCCAGCCGCGATCGTGACCCCGCCCGTTGTTCCCGTAATAGCCGCGGTCACGGTTGTAGTGGTTCGGATCGCGGTCTGCCCAGTTCGCCCGGCCATCGCCGTCGCGGTCGCGGTCGAAGCGGTTCGGCACGCCGTCGCGATCGAGGTCGCCACGTGGCCCGTGACGGTTCCAGCGCGCCTGTTCATAACGCCAGTTGCCGCCGTACTCCACCCAGCGCGGCGACGCATAGGCATAGCCCGGGCGTTCCGCCAGGTAGCGGCCGCCGACCCACACGTGGCGATGACCGTTCCAGTCCCAGTAACCAGGGGCCCAGACATAACCGCGGCGCGGCTGGGGCTGCGCTTCCCAGCGCAGCGGCGGCGGTGCCGAGCCGATGACGATGTTTACGCCGACCTGGGCAAACGCCTGCGTGGGCGCGAAGGCGGCGGCGCCGAGGGCGATGGCGGCTGCTGCGATGAAGGAAGTCCTGATCATGGTATTTCTCCGCATGGTATGGATCTGTTATCCGTGTCGGGCGTCCGGCGCCCCGTTGAAACCACTATAGCGTGCGCGGGTCCCAGGGCAAAAAGCCATTTCAGATTCTTACAAATGACGCAGGATCGGGCCTGCATGTTTCCGGCATGTTTCCAGGATGTTTCCGCCGGCCCGAGCACGGGCTTTCCGCTTCCCCCGGCTAGCGGCCGGCATGGCCCAACCGTCGACCGCCCCGTTCAGGGAATATGCCGAGCATCGCCGCCGCGCATGGCGCCGTGGCAGGAACCTGCGCGGCCCCCGTGCGGTGCCGTGGATTCCCCTGGTGGTGGCGGCGTTCGTCCTGCTGGGCGCGGCGGTGCTGGGCGTGAACGCCTCGAGGCTGGGCGCGACGGCGGCGGCGGCGACAGCGGGCGCCGATGCGCTGCGCGCCGCCGCGGTGCTGCAGCCCATCGTTCCGGGTGCGACCTTCGATGTGGCGGCCACGCCCGGCGTCGTGCTGCTGGCGCGGCCGGGCGGCGGGATCGCTGTCGCGAGCCGCATGCAGCCGGGCTCCCCGGTGCGGATCGACCTGTGCCCGTCGGCGCGGCAGTTGCCGGTAAGCCTGGGGTATCGTTTCGCCGACGTGGCGCGGTGGGAGCGCGCGGCTGGACCGGGCTTGGCGCTGCGCACGGCGGCAGGCACGATGGCAAGCGCGGTGAGAAGTAAACAACAGTTGCTGGTGGCGCCCGCATCGGCCACGACGGTGGCCATGCCGGCATTGCAGCTGGCGCGAACTGCGGGTTTGCCGCTGCAATTGACGTGGACCGGCAGGCAGGCGCGCTGGCTCGGCGATGGCGGAGAAGGCGTCGTCCATGGCGCAGCCGGCAGGGTGGCACTACGCGACGAGGGCTGGCTGGCCTGGCCCGGCGGCGCATTGCACCTGGTGCGCCGGCCGGGCGCCACATGTTCCGGCGCCGGCGAACTGGTGGCGCGCCTGTATGCACCGGACACGTCGCAGCGCGGCCGGGCCCGGATCACGGCATTCGGCCTGCACGGCGCCGCCGCCACGGCATGGCTGGCGCCCGGCAGCTACACGGTGCCGGCCATGCCGGCGCCGGTGCTCGAAGACGAATCCCTGTTCGCGGCATTGCAGGCCCGTGGCCTGGTCCGGCTCGCGGACGATGGCGCCATCGTGCTGGCACCCCAGGACCTGCCGGCGTGGCGGGCGGCGCCGGCACGGCAGCGCGCGGCCGACCTCGGCGCATGGCGCCACGTGCCCCTCGACGATACGGCGTCGATGCTGCTGCGCCGCCTGTACCGGCAGGCGGACGGCACTTACCTGCGCCAGCAGGTCGCGCTGTACAACAGCGAGCGCATCCTGCTGGCCTGGCGCACGCGCAGCGGCGATGCAAACCGCTGGCGTGCCGACGGCCCGGTGACGGAAGCCGCGCCGCCACAGGCAGCCCGCCTGTTTGCCGCGCTGCCGCAGGGTTGGCAGCCATGGACCCGGCTGGCGTCGATGCCGGCCGGCGCCGCAACGGGCCGGCTGTCGCTCGACCTGCCGCAACCGGCAACCGGCCGTGAAACGGTGAACTTGATGCTGGCAGGGCGCCTCGCGCGGGCCGACGGCGCCACGGTCGAGGCGCGCGCCGCGTGCGACGGGCGCGCCTGCACGGCGCCGGACGACGTGCAGCAACTGCGCCTGCAGCCGCATCCGGGCACGCGGCGCATCGTGCTGACTGTCGGCCCCCTCGATGCGCACGCGCTGGACCGGCCGGGCGAACGCCAGTACCGGCACCTGCGCGTCGTGGCGAACCGCATCGTCTGGCAACCGCTGCCGCGTCCCGTGCCGGCGGAACCGGCGCGCGGCGCCACTGCTCCGGCCCTGGTCGCGGACCGCAACGGCACGCCGCTGTGGACCGGCGACACCGCCACCGCGGTTGCCACGCATGCCGGCCTCGCACCGCTGCTCGGCCTCGCGGCGGACCACGAAGCGGGCGTCGCCGGCATGCTGGCGCGCGCTGGCCAGGCGGGCGCCCGCGCGCGCCTGTCGCTCGACCTGCCGCTGCAGGCCTTGGCCCGGCGGGTGCTCGACTGCACGGCGCTGCGGCAAGGCGCATGGCACGGAGGCCGCTGCGAAGGCGCCATGCCGGCACCGCCGCAGCGGCGGGCCGGCTTTGTCGTGCTCGATGCGGAGAATGGCGACATCCTGGCCGCCGCCGGCGCGGGCCAGCCCCGCGTGGATGCCGGCAACTGGCAGGAAGCGCGCGCGCTGGACCGCGCCAACCCGGCCGGCAGCGCGCTGCGCCTGCCGGCTTGGCAGCACGACGGCGGCGCCCACCACAGCCCCGGTTCCACGTTCAAGGTCGTCAGCGCACTGGGCCTGGAACTGGCCGCCCGCGAGGATCGCCAGCTCGATGCCTTGCTGGCGGGCCTGCCGCTGCCGGCCATCAATGCGCTCGCGCGCGAGCGCCAGTTCGACTTCGCCACCGGCGCGCCCACGTATCCCGCCACCGCGCCTGGCGCCAACGTGACGAACTACCGCGAACAGGGCATGGACCGCCGCGCTCACGCGGGGCGGCTCGGCCTGTCCCAGGCGCTGGCGTTCAGCCTGAACACGTGGTTCGCCTGGACGGGGGAACTGTCCGACCGCACGCTGTTCGGCCGTGCCGATGGCGGCGCGCCCGGCCTGCAGTCGCTCGAAGCGGGCGCGCTCGACGGTGCCCGCCCGATCCTGGCCGCTGCGCGCCGGCTCGGCTTCGAGCGCCCGCTGCGGCTGGACGGCGGCCTGCTGCCGCCGGATTTCCACTGGACCGGTTACGATGCCCTGCAGGCGACGCCGGCGCGCATCGACCCGATCCACACGCGCCACGAGCTGCGCCAGATGAGCATCGGCTTGCGGATGCAGGCCACGCCGCTGCAGATGGCTCTGGCGGCAGCCGCGGTCGGGCAGGGCGCCACCGTCGCGCCGCGCCTGCTGGTGGAACTGGACGGGCGTACCGCCGCCCCGGCATCCCCGGAAAAGCTGGACGTGCGGCTCGACCGACTCCGCGCCGGCATGAAGGGCGTGATCGACACGGGCACGGCGGCAGGTGCTTTCCAGGCTTTGCCACGCGCCGTGCGTGCCGGCCTGTATGGCAAGACGGGGACCGCCCCCACGGGCGACGACACGGCCACGGTGTGGTTCATGGGCTGGCTGGAGCCGGGCACGCTGCCGGGCCAGCGCCACCGGCTGGCCTTTGCCGTCTACGCCAGCCATTCGGACGGTACGGGTGGCGGCCACGCGGCGCCCGCCGTGGCCGCGCTGCTGGGCGCACTGGCGGGCGAGGACGGGCGCAAACGGTAAAGGAAACGGGTAAACCGGGGCATCCACGGGCGAATGCGCGGCACTCATCCATGTCATCATGGCGAACGATCGATTTGCCGAGCAATGACATGAGGCTGCCAGGAACGCGCTACCAGGAACCCGGCTGGGAACAGGTGAGGAAGCTGCTCGGCCATGCGTCGCTGCTGGCTTTCCGGCAGTGCGAGCTGGCGCACCTGCTCGATCCGGCACGGCATGCCGGCATGCTGGACTGGTACACCGACGTGGTGGCGCATGCCCTGCGCGGTGCCGGCCGCTCGCTGCGCGGCATCGCCGCCGGCAACAGCTATGGCGACAGCGTGGCCGACCTGGCATTCGCGCTGCTGTGCGAACTGCAGGCGCAGCCCGCGTATTTTTCCGTGTTCGCGGCCGCAGTAACGGCCGAGCATGCGAAAGCCGGCCCGTTCTGGCGACACGCCGCCGGCGATGCGCTGCTGCGCAAGAAAGTCAACGACATGTTCGCCACGCTGCGCGACAAGGTCGATGCCGATCACTACATGGCCGCCACCGGCCAGCCGTGCACGCCGAACCGCATCCAGACGTATCGCATGCTCGACATGGCCTATGCCGCGATCGCCCAGGTGTTTGCCGGCTGGCCGGGCACCGCGCAGCAGGTGGCGGCGATCCTGGGCCGGGAAGCGCAGGGTATTCCGATCGAAGTGCGCCAGCTGAAGTCGATCGGGCAATGCAAGGCCGCGTGGGTGATCAACTGGAGCGCCACGCTGGAACGCTTTCGCGGCGCACCGGGGCCGCTGCACACGAAATCGAAGCGCTTCGCGAGCCTGCGCAACAGCGTCGACAAGATCGCCGCGATGCTGGCCGAGATCGGCGACTACGAGGAATTGTCCGGCAACCGGGACGACGCCGGGTGGCGGCACGACAGCGGAGATGCGGCGGCATGGCTGCAAGACCTGGAGCGGGTGGCGAACGAGGCGAACGAAGGGGGCAATGACCAGGAGGACCGCATCCAGCCTCCGCCCGGCGAGGACGATGAAGAGGACGTTTCCGGCGCCCCCGGCTACCAGGCATTGCCGGGGCGCGCGGCGGCCATGGCGACCCTGGACGGCCTTCCGCTCCCGGTACGGCTGGCCGTCTGCCTGAAGCTGCTGGGCCCCGCGGACGACAGCTATCCCGACGGCTGGCTGGACGAGGAGACGGGCGAACTGCCGACGCTGCAGCGCCTGGCGCAGCGAAGCGGCATGTCCGTGCCCACGCTGCGCAAGCGTCGCAATGCCGCCCTCGATCTGTTATATGGCTTGAATGGCGTGACAAGTCCCACTGGAGAAGAAGATGAACCTTGATGCCAGGCTGCGTGAACGGCTGTTGCTGGCGCGTGCCGTGCCGGGCGACCGGCTGATGCTGGCCGACAGCACGCTGTTGGCGGCGCTGGATGGCACCCGGCCCCTGAGCGAGGGCGAACTGGCGGCGCTGAACGGCTCGCCCGTCACGCTGCGGCGTTTCCGGCACCTGGCGCTGGCGCGCCGCCGCGGGGCATGGCAATCGTCGACCGGCATGCTGCGCGCGGCCGACAGCGGCGCGCTGCCGGCGCTGGCGACGGACGACGGCTTGTGGACGCTGCACTTCCTTGCGGCCGGCGACGGCTGGCAGGTCGTGCTGGCGCTGGACGCGGCGGCGCCGGCGGCACCCCGGCTGCTGCGCGAACGGGCGTTGCTGCGCGTAACGGACGGCGACGGCGCCACCGTGCTGCAGGGCCGGCTCGATGCGGACGGCGAGTGCGAACGCCCCTGGCCGTTCGACGCGGCACCGGCCGGGCATTTCCAGCGCTACGGCGGCACGTTTGCGGTGACGGCCGTCGGATGACCGTGACGACGAAGCGCGAGCCGTCGCTGCATGGCGGCGTCGATGCGGTCGCGGCGCGCTGCGATGGCGGGCCTGTGCCGCCCGGCGCGACCGTCATCGCGTTCGGCGCGGACGGCCAGGCGCGCCGCCCGGCTGCGCCCGGCGGGGCTGGAACCCTCATGCCCGCGCCAGGCAAGGGAGAACAGGCATGGTGGTTCCGGCCCGGCCCGCACGCGGTCGTCCTGGTGCCGTTCGCGGGCGCGCCGGAAGTGGGCCTGCGGCTGGTATTCGTCGTCGACGCGCCCGATTCGCGCCTCGTGCGCCAGCGCTTCGACCTCTTCCTGTTCAGTGAGGTGGCGGAACTGGCAGCCAGCCTTGGGCTGGCCGAATTTGCCGGACGTATCGAAGCGGCACTGCGCGCCGCGCTGGACCAGGGCACGCTGGAGCTGCCTCCCTGCACGTCGCTCGATGAGTGGCATGCGTTCCGCGCCGGGCTGGACGAGCTGCTCTACATGCGTTTCGGCGTAACGGTGGACGATTGCGTGCCGGTCGAGCTGGACGACGTCGACTTCGCCGCCGTGCTGCGGCGCCGTGCCGCATCCGTGCCGGTGTCGCCCGTTCCGGAACCCGAACCGCTTGCCGCATGGCCGGCGGCCCCCGCGGCGGGTGCGAAGCCGGACGATGCCGTCGCGCTGCGCCGCCTGTTCCTCGAACTGCCGGACGTGGCGCGCGCGTTGCGGCTGCTGCCGGCGCCGGCGTTCGCGGCCCGGCAGGCGCAGCTCCGGCAGCTCGCGCTGGCGGCGCTGGACGTCAGCACGATGCCCGCGCTGGCGTGGCTGGCCCCCGGCCGGACACGCACGATGGACGAACAGCATCGGCTCGCGGTGGCCAGCGCGGCCGCCGTGCAGGCGCTGGACGAGCTGTGGGCGGCGCTGGCCGGGATGCGCGTCGGCCCAGGGGCCGACGACCTGGATCGCATCCTGGCAAACCTCGCCTGCCACCTGGCGGCACGCCGCGGCGCGATGCCCGACGAGCACCGGGAGCCGGCACCATGAACGGCAGCCGTGACACCGCCACGTGCCGCACGGTGCTGCGCGACGGCAGCATCCTGACCGTGACCGCCACCGTGCGTCCGCGCGCGAACCGGGCCGACGTCAAATGCGCGGTGCCCGGCGCACCCGTGCTGGGCGAGCGGATGGCGCAAGTGGTGCGCCTGGCCCGCCTGACCGAAGCGCGGCTCGACAGCCGCGTGCAGGTGGTGCTGGGCATCGACGGCGTGCCGGGCAACGGCGAACGCAACTGGGAACTGGCCGCCGTGCTGGCGGACCGGATGGTACGGGGCGTATGGCTGCCGTCGTCGTCCCCGCACCCGCCGGCATCCAGCGAGCCGGCTTGCGCGCTGGGCTGGTCGGATGCGTGGCAGCTCGGCCGCATCGACGGGCACGACGCACCGGCCGCGCTGCCGGCGCACACGGAGCCGTTGCTCGGCGGCTCCGGGCTGCCGCATCTCGGCGCGTTGACCGGGCATGCCGACCCCGGCGCGTCCGTGTCGTCGGTGCGCTGCTGGTTCCCCCTCCACAGCGGCGGCATCAACGATGCGCTGGCGTGGGTCGAAGTCGCCGTCAGCCCGCTGGACGACGCCGGTATCGACGAGGAGGACACGATCGCGGTGACGGGCGTCGACGCGGCGGTGCAGGTGGGCGTGCGTGGCGTGCTGGCGGGCGCCCGGCATTTCGACGGCCGTGGCCTGGGCCGCTGGCGTACCGCCGTACGTTTCGGCGAACCGCGTTTTACCGGCGACTCCTACCAGCTGGCACTCGTGATGGCCGACCGCCTGGCGCGGGGCCGCGACTTCGTGCCGCGCGGCCGGCTGATCGCCACGGGCTGCTCGGCGGCATGGCATGCCGGCCAGGTCGATGCCGTGGCGGGGCGCGACGCCAAGCTGGCCCTGATCCTGGCCGAGGCCCGTGCCGGCGACCGGGTCCTGCTGCCGGACGCATGGCGCGAGGCATTGCCGCCGGGCTGGCGCGACGCGCTGCGGGCAAAGGGGGCTTCGTGCGCCTGCGTGGAGCGGATCGGCCTCATATAGGAACAGGGGCAGGGGGGATCCCGGCGCCTGTTAGAATCGGCTGGAGCTCATGGTGGAAATGGGAGGAAACATGTTCAAGATGTTCGGTATCGGCGGCGCGAAGTGCCCGCGCTGCGGCCAACGCAACGGCGCCGCCGGCTACTGCTCGCAATGCGGGCTGTCGCTGGGTGCGCCGCGCAGCGAGCCGGTATTGCTCGACAACCGCTGGGTTCCCGCCGCCGACGAGCTGGCGGTGTATTTCGGCGTGCGCGAACTGTCGGGCATCTTCACGAAAACGCTGCGCGTGCCGCCCACCACGCGCGCTTACATCCTCCAAGGCAGCACCGCCACCGAAGTACCGCAGGGCGAATACGAGCTGGAAGGGTTTTTCCAGCGCCTGAACAACCTGCTGCGCGACCAGCATGCCGAAATCCTCGTGACCCGCACCATGCCGCTGCCGGTCACGTTCCATCTCTCCGACCTGCATACCGCCGAGCACCTGGCCGTGAGCGCCGACTTCACGGTCGGCATTAAGGTCGAGCACGTGGCCGCGTTCGCCCAGCATTTCATGACGGCGCCGGGCACCGTCACCACGCGCCACCTGCAGGAATTGCTGCAGCAATCCGTGTGGCAGATCGCCGCCGAGTTCATCGGCGCCCGGTCGATCCGCGAAATGAGCGCGAACCCGGACCTGCGGGCGCAACTGGACGAGCGGCTGCAGTCGGCGCTGAAGCTGCGCCTGGCCGAGTTCGGGCTGGCCGCCGTGCAGGTGGAAACGCTGCAGCTGCGCCACGACAAATACGATGCCAACCGCGCACGCGTGGGCAGCCTGTGGCTGGTGGCCGACGAGCGCCACGTGCAGCTCGAGCATGCGAAGCATCTCGACGAGCTGTATGACGAGGAAGCCTGGCGCGAACTGGCCCGCGTCGAACAGCAGGCGCGCAACGATTACCGGCGCGCCGAGCTGCGGCAGGAGGCCGCCGTGGACAATGCCGAGCTGGCGCTGCGCGAGGCGGAGCGGCTGCAGGCGATCCGCGCGCGTGAAATCGACCTGTATGCCCGCATCGTCGAATCGCGCACGCGGGAGGCCGCACTGGAGCGGGGCGCCGGCGCTGCCGCCGCCGGGCTGGAACACGAGCTGGCACGCACGGCGGGGGCACGTTCCGGTGAGGCGGCCGACTGGGAGCAGGTGCGGCGGCTGGCCCAGATCCGCATGCGCACCGAGCTCGAAGTGGCCCAGCAGGAAGCCGTGGAACAGCGCGCGCTGGCGAAACAGCGCTTCACGCACCAGCTGCACGTGCAGCAGATCCGCAACCAGATGGACGCGGCGCTGGCCATCGAGGATGAAGGGCGGCGCCGCGCCGAAACGCAACGCCTGCAGCGGGCGCACCTCGAGGCACAGCGCCGCGAGGCCGAGATCGAGGCGGCGCACCACGAGGGCCGCACGCAGGCGGTCGCACTGGCCAACCTGGCGCGCAAGCGCGAGGCCGAGCGCATCCGCGAATGGGAGGAAGAGCTGCACGTGGCGAAAGCGCGCGAGCTGGCGCGCGGCGAGGCCGTGAAGGAGGCGTCGTCGCAGGTGGAAGTGGCCGGCATCGCCGCGCGGCTGGACGAGTTGCGCCGCAACGGCGCGAGCGTCGAGGCGATCGCGCAGCATGAGAAGCTGCTGCGCACGATCGAGGCCGACGGCGTCGCCCAGCGCCAGGCGCACGCCATCGCGCACGAGGCGGAAGAAAGCCGGCTGATGCTGAAACTGCGCGAGCACGAGGCGCAGTGGCAGCAGGAATTGCGCCGCATGGAGCTGGAGCGCGAGGAGCGCTATGCCCGTGCCCGCACCGCCTACGAAACGCTCGTGGCCCAGCAGGACCATGCGGCCGAGCTGGCACGCATCGAGATCGAGCGCATCGGCACGATCGGCGGTCTGTCCGATACGGGCAAGGTGGCGCTGGCACCCACCGCCAATGCCCAGGCGCTGGCGCAACTGCTGAAAGTGCAGACCCAGGCCGGCATGGGCGCCGACCAGCTGCAGGCGCTGGCGCTGGTGGTGGGCGCCGAAAACAGCGTGAGCCCGCTCGAGGCGATGCGCATGGCGCAGCAGGGCCTGGCGGAAGAGCGGGCCCGCGCCGATGCGCAACAGGACAAGGACCGCCAGCACCAGCTCGAGCTGCTGAAGCTGCAGAACGCCACGCACGCCAATGCGCTGGCGTCGCAGATGCAGCTGGGCGTGGGTGTCGCGCAGGCCGGCGCGCCGGTGCACCACCACCACGCGCCGGCGCAGCCGGCCGGGCCTTCGGCCTGCGTGAACGGCCACCCGGTACCGGCAGGCCAGCCGGGAGGCAAATTCTGTGCGGAATGCGGCGTGCCGCTACGGCGCTGAAGGAACGGCAGCATATCGATGCAGACGGCAAGGGAAAAAATCCGCGAACTGCGCGCCCTCCATGACGACGGGCTGCTCTCCGCGGAAGAATTCGAGCGGCGCAAGAACGCGATCCTCGACGCCGAGTACACGCCCGGCGCCACGGCGCCGCCGCAGGTGCCGGGCAATCCGCATGCCCATGGGCAGCCACGCCAGGGCACCGAGCTGGGGCTGATGGCCGGCCAGGAAATCGGCCCGCAGCACCGCCGCTACCGGATCGAGCGGCTTATCGGCATGGGCGGCATGGGCCAGGTGTGGCAGGCCACCGACCTGGCCACGCATGCCGAACTGGGTCACAGCGAACAGGTGGCCGTGAAGATCCTGCCGCCGCAGCTGACGCAGAATCCCGCCCACGCCCGCCTGCTGGTCGAAGAAGCCACCCAGGCGCGCCGGCTGGCGCACGACAACATCGTGCGCGTCTACGAATGGGCGCTCGACCCGGCCACGGCCAGCTACTTCATCATCATGGAATGCCTGGACGGGCAAGACCTGGATGCCTGGCTGGCCGAGCACGGCCCCGTGCCGTTCGGCGAGGTGGAGCGCATCCTGCGGCCCGTCGCCAGCGCGCTGCAATACGCGTGGGACCGGCACCATCTCGTGCACCGCGACCTCAAGCCGGGCAACGTGTTCCTCACGGCGCAAGGCGACATCAAGCTGCTCGACTTCGGCATTGCCGCCCGTTCGCGCGATGCCGGGGCCGGCCTGCCGCAGGTGCCGAATGCCGGCACGGCGGGCTACCGTGCACCGGAGATCGGCACCGCGCAAGCCAGCCCGACGCCGAAACTGGACGTGTATGCGGTGGCGGTGATGGTCTACCAGATGCTGGCCGGCGCACTGCCGTTCGATGATAACCGCTCCGCGCAGGTGTCGATCGCGGCGCCTCCCGGCTTGAACGACGCGCAGTGGCAGGTGCTGCAGCAGGGTTTCGCGTTCGACCACGAGGAGCGCTGCGCCACCGTGACGGCATTGCTCGATGCGCTGCGCCGCGCTGCAGGCCCGTCGCCGGAAGAGCTGGCGGCACAGGCGGCCGCGGCGCAGCTGGCGGCCGAGCGGCGCGAGCACGAACGCCAGCGCGCGCAACTGAAGGAAGCGCAGGAGCGGCTGCATGCCGAGCAGCGCGCGATGGAGCAGGCCCGTGCCGCCGAGGCCCAGGAACAGCGGCGCCTGGCGATGCAGCAGGTGATGGCGCAGGAGCGGGCACTGACGGAACGGCGGCGCGCCGAGGCGCAGGCCGCGGCGGTGAAGAAGCTGCGCGAGGACGAAGCGCGCCGCGAGCTTGAAAAGCAGCGCCGGCTCGAAGCGGAAGCGGCGGCCCAGGCGCGCAAGGAACAGCTGCGCCAGCAACTGCTGGCGCGCCGCGAAGCCGATGCCGCCAAGGCCCGCGCCATCGAGGAAGAAAGGCAGCGCAAAGCCACGCTGCTGAAAGCGCAGGCGGCCTACAAGGCGGAACAGGAACGCGCGCGCCGCGACCAGGCGGCCCGCAACGCCGCCGAGCTGGCGGCGCTGATGCCCACGGCGGCCAGCCCCGTGGCGGACCCCAGCGGCGTGTTGCGCGACCGTTTCCTGGACGGCACCGCCGTCGGCCCGGACCTGGTGCTGATTCCAACCGGCCGCTTCCAGATGGGCGGTACCGAACACGAACACGCGATGGCGCGCAAGGCGGGGTCGCAGCCTTCGTGGCTGGCGCGCGAGCTGCCGACGCACTGGGTGGCGATCGAGCGCTCGTTCGCGCTGGGCCGCTACCCCGTCACAGTGGGCGAGTGGCGCCGCTTCGTGCGCGCCACCGCGTGGGAGTCTGCGCTCGGCGTCGACTGGATGTCGCCCGGCTTCGAGCAGGACGACTGGCACCCCGTCGTCAACGTGAGCTGGCACGACGCACAGCAATACGTGCGCTGGCTGTCGATCATGACGGGCGCCCTGTACCGCCTGCCAAGCGAAGCCGAATGGGAATACGCGTGCCGCGCCGGCACGCGCACCGCGTTCTCGTTCGGCGACACGATCGGTACCGCGCAGGCCAACTACGACGGCCACTTCACCTTCGGCGACGGAGTGCGCGGCGAATTCCGCGGCGGCACCACCAAGGTGGGCAGCTTCCAGCCGAACGCATGGGGCCTGTACGACATGCACGGCAATGTTTGGGAATGGACGCAGGACGCGGCGCATGACGACTACGATGGCGCTCCCCTCGATGGCAGCGAGTGGGCAGGGGGAAACGGCGCGGGCGAAGGGGGCGGCGACCCGGACCGGCGCATGGTACGTGGCGGCGCATGGCTGTATCCGCCGCGCTATGTGCGCTCGGCCGTGCGGAACGGTTTCTCGGCCGTGCTGGCCAATGATGTGGTGGGCTTCAGGGTGGCGCGGCGGCTCGGGTAACCCGTCGGGTCCATCTTTTCGGTGATGGGCAGGCACGCCTGAAAAGGTGTACATTGCACGAAGTTCAACCTCCCGCAAGGAACAGCATGACCATCACCGTCCGCCGCGATGCCACCCAACCGATGCGCCACATCGTCCACGTGCGTAACCACCTGATCCCGGCCGACGTGTCGCAGGAAGAGGGCGGCGCGGATGCAGGCCCGTCGCCGCACGACCTGTACGACGCGGCGCTGTCCTCGTGCAAGGCGCTCACGGTGCTGTGGTATGCGAAGCGCAAGAACATCCCCGTCGACGATATCCAGGTCACCACCACGCGCGACGACAGCGAAGAACGGAAGGGTACATACCGCCTGGCCGTCACGCTGCACCTCACGGGCGACCTGTCCGAAGCGCAGCGGGCCGAACTGCTTTCCGTGGCCGAGAAGTGCCCCGTGCACAAGCTGATGACGGCCGTGACGACCGAAGTGACCACCACGCTGGGATCGCTATGAACATCGCGCACCTGATCAAGGGCCACGACAAGGACCTGGGCGGCGGCTTCATCGTGCGCCGCTACCTGCCTTCCGTCATCAAGCAGGCCGTCGGCCCGTTCATCTTCTTCGATCATTTCGGCCCGCTCGACGTGCCGCTCGATGCCAACCACGACGTGCGCCCGCACCCGCATATCGGGTTGGCCACGGTAACGTACCTGTTCGAAGGCGCGATGGACCACCGCGACAGCATCGGCACATACCAGCGCATCGAGCCCGGCGCGATCAACTGGATGACGGCCGGCCGCGGCATCGTCCACTCCGAGCGCGCACCCACGGATCTCAAGGGGCATCCGCACCGCATGCACGGCCTGCAGTTGTGGGCCGCGCTGCCGCAGGCGAACGAGGAAGACGAACCGAATTTCTCGCACACGCCCGCGTCCGGCATTCCCGAGCTGCCGGTCGACGGCGCCACCGTGCGCGTGCTGATCGGCACTGCGTTCGGGCAAACGTCGCCGGTGCCCACGTACATGGAAACGCTGTACCTCGACGTGGCGCTGGAACCCGGCCGGGAACTGGTGCTGCACGCATTGCCCGCCGAGGCGGCGATCTACCCTGTCACCGGCAGCGTGGAAGTGGACGGCATCGCGGTCGCCGCGAATGCGATGGCGCTGCTCGACACGTCGGCCGCTCCCCGGGTCACATCGGCCGAAGGCGCGCGCTTCGTCGTCATCGGCGGCGCGCCACTCGACGGGCACCGCTACATGTTCTGGAACTTCGTGTCGTCCTCGAAGGAACGGCTGGCACAGGCGGCGGACGACTGGGAGGCGGACCGTTTCGACAAGGTGCCGGGCGAAACGGAGCGCATTCCGCTGCCGAACCGGCCGAAGCCGCAGGGCACCTACCTTTAGTCCAATCCACAAGGAGGCCGACATGATCATCGCCATCACCGCGTTCAAGTTGCCGCAACCGATCACCCGCGAGGAAGCCCGGCGCATCTTCCTCGGCACCGCGCCGACATACCAGGGCGTTCCCGGGCTATTGAAGAAGCATTACGTGCTGTCCGATGACGGCGCGACGGCCGGCGGCGTGTACTTGTGGAATTCGCGGGCAGAAGCCGAGGCGCTGTACACCGACGCCTGGCGGGCATTCGTCGGCGACAAATACGGCACCGATCCCACCGTGTCATTCTTCGACAGCCCGGTGACGGTCGACAACCTGGCGCAGCAGGTTTTCGCGGAAGATCGCTGAGGCGTCGTCGAACAGGGCCCGTCAGGGCTGCAAGATCGTTGATTCGCAGCCGCCCGCCTTCCGGCGAGCGACTGTGAGGGGGAAGATGAGCTTCCAAAAGCGACCAAAGGTGGTTAGGAAGATGTGCTCGGGCCATTGCCGGCTGCGAACACCGCCGTCAGCTTATGCCCGGACTTCGGTCATGTACTTCCGCTTACGCCCCATTTCGGACGTTCGAGCTTCAGGCATACTCGCGGACTTTCAAACGCTCAAGCAGTCTGGTGTTTTAGGAATTCCGCAGTTACTTCCTTTATGACCTCAGATGCATTTGGGTGGCGCAGTACTCTAGTAAGGACCGCTAACCACGTCGCCCGCGCATTGGGCGCAAGTCCTGAGTTAAGAATTCGGTTCGCCATCCGGACGGTAACAACTTCAGGTTGTCGCTGAAGCGAGCCCATAAGAAAATCTTCATATCCTGGAATCGCCTCAAGCTCATGAACCAGTGGCCCAGGCGAGCCCAATTCAGCGTCAGGAAAACGTTCAATCAAGCTAAAAATTGCCTGTGCCGCAGGCAAGCGCTCAGCCGGGGGTTAAGATAGCTAATGGCGCCAGAAACTGATAGAGCTGTTCGACATTTTCACCCCCTCGCTTGACACAAAAGCATTGAGATTAGCAAGCAAGGGGTCGATCGACATTCTTTTTCCACTTCATACGGTAAAGGCTACGTGGTGCGAAGTCCGCTTCTGGCAATTCGAGCCCTTATGAAGGTCCTCTTCTGACCGGTTGCGGTCGTTCATAAGAGCTCGGCGTACGTTGCTTTTCCTCAGAGCCCGCTAAAGGATTTGTTTGGCACGTTTTTCAACGCTTTAGTAATTTCGAATAACTCAGCAAATTGATCTCCTTGTCCTCAAGATGCCTCAGCGTGTCTGATAAGCATGAGAAAAAACAGAGTAGCGCTCCTGCCGGATCATTTTCCAACTCGTAATAAACCGCGTCAATAGTTTTTCCTTCAACAACTCGCATAGGTGAATGACCAACAAACACTCCATCTTCGATGATCAGTACCCCGTTGACCTGGTCTGCGGCACGTGCATCCGGGAAAAATTTTTCTAGAACGCCAATAACTTTTTTATAGCCTTTAAACCCGATAATAAAGACTGGAACAAAAATTTCGTCATAAAGTACGATCGGACCCTCGGTCGGCTCCCGACGTAGTTTTTTTATTTCAGCAGCTTTCGCCATGGATGCGTCTGCTTGTTGGTAAAGATTCGATTTTATTTCAAAAGCTGCCGCTACACTATCTGCAAGATACAACCGATTGGTATCAGAAGAGATAGGGAAGCTTAGCGAAAAAGGCTTTTCGAATACCGCATCTACCTGTCCAGTCTCTGCGCCTGAAGAATCGATAATCGGGCCTTTCCCCAAGCGATAGCTTTGGGGTAAGACCAGTGCTAATAACTCACGAATCACAACTTCTCGTTCGTCACCTTGTACAGGGGTAGTAAAGCCATTCGTATTTTCGTACGCCTGCATGAGCACTGTATGAATGTTCTTAAGCTTACTACTGAAAAGGCTTACCGGGTCCATTTGTCAGCTTTCATGATATACAATATAAATGAATGGTCCTATAGTTTCACAGGACGGAGAGGCTGGGCCCCTAACGTCTGCTGTTGCCGAAAGCGGCCAACCACACTGGTTTAGGGTACGGACCTGGTGCCTTCAAAACCACCGGCGCGACTGGGACATTGGTCGCGTTTTTAGCTGTGCAATCGCGTCTTTACGTCGAATGAAAACTGGGACCAACGCGCTGCCGCATTCGAGCCAACACCTAGATCTTCTTTTCTGGAAGAGGTGGCGGCGGCTTCATACGCCGAACTGGACCTTTTGAACTCACTCTAGCAAGCTTTTCCGCCTTTAAAATTTCGTCAATCTTTTTCACGCCATAACGTGCATCAAGCAATGCAGCCATTCTAGGGCTGATTCCAGTCCATCCCCTCTTTTTGATGCGCTTAAAGTATCGTTCCACATCACTAAATGTCAGAGCAGCACGAACGAACACGGTCCCGCTAACCCAGCGATTCTCATAATGCAACTGATAACTTTCTAGAAAATCTGGGGTGAGCAATTGTTTGAATTCCTCAAGAGTCTCAATGCCGAAAGCGCGTAGCTCTTCGACAGCATCTGATGGGAAAGCTCCGCGACTAGCTACGAAACCATCTAAGTGAAGTATATCCGGCATACTGCGTAGAAGTTCAACTACGCCCGCCGATGTAAGCTCGACGCCACGTAATACACCAGATTCGGCTAATCTCTTGCTAGCCTTTTCGTGCTCGTCTACCTCTTTAGCCAATGAGTCGAATTGGCCGTCCACTATTTCAAGTGTGCCGGCCAGCAGATTTAGCCTGCGCTTAATCTCCGCCGGTAATTCCCCCGCAAACTTGTAGCTGCGGTCGTGCTCGATCTCAGCCCAAGCATGTTGTAAAACCGTCCTGACCTGTACCTCAAACAGTATGCCTTGATATTGTTTCAACTCGGGTAAAGCAATCCGCTCAGCTCCGAGCTCGCAAATATAGTGTATAGATCTGTAGCCGATCTCGTTACTTTGAAGTTCTTTAGACTTGTCTACACTTTTCTCTAGATGGATCTTGAAAGCCAATTCGATCAACTTGCACACCTTCGCCACATCCGACTCTATGTAGGTAATTATCCTGGCGCCAACGATATCCGTTATCTCTTGAACGCTTTGATAATTTTTACGTTCTACTTTTTCAACGATGCTTTCTAACGTTTTGATACGAGAGGAGACGGCTAAGTAAGCCAACTTTTCCGATTTCAGTAGGGCCGAGATCGTTGTTGCGACAACTCCACCAAGACTCTCGTAGACCGGTGAGTTATCGCGGTACCAACCCGGTATCGCATCTGGGTTATCTGTCATTTTCGCTGCATCAAAAAATTATCAAGAATACAATCAAGCCACCGTTCGGCAACTTGCGTCGTATCACGGGGGGCCTCATCATATTGCGGACGCATGTGGTGACGGTATTGAAGGACTGGCGGCTGTACGAGCGGCTGCTCTTGGCCGATTGCTGCCCTCCAGTGTATGACAGGAATCGACCCAGAGCAGACGTTAAACCCAGATGCTAAAAAACTCTAGTAACGCACCGTTTCTGGCTCAACAAATGTACATCCGATGCAACCGGCGGCGACGATTGCTGCGGACACGTCACCAGACACTCCTATTTGCTGAATCTCTGAGATAACGGCAAGACGAGTCCCGAGAAACTTCGACTCGTCCAGCACTAAACGTCGCACAGACAGTGCTGGCCCCGCTGAAAGCTCATCATTAAATTCGATGTCTGAAGCCGTCAGATCGACCGCTTGGAACCGTTTCAGGGGGTGTGCTACAAAGTAGCCGCTCAAGGGTACATCGCGATAGAAGACAGTTGCTGGAAAACATTCGATTTCAGCATTCATCGCCTGCAGTACATCTTTCAGCTTGGACGAAACGACGTTTAGCAAACCGACTCGGAAATAGTCAACTAAACCTGGCGGGCACTCATAACTATCTGTGAGGATCAATGAGACGTCAGGAAACTTCCCTGCCAAACTTGTCCCGCCGATCGTCTTCAAACCACGAAGCGCTGACAGCATCGGGTTGTGTGCCTCCGGACAGGGGACGTTTCCACTAGTGTCGACCTGCAAAAGTTTGATCATTTTTCGACTCCCCAAGACCATCGCACAACGCTTGCCAAAGACCGCTATTGGCCGATAGCGGCCGGTCGCATCATGAAAGTGTATGTAGTTGTTGGACCAGGATAATCACGAGATGTTGTCAGGCGTTCTGACCCATTCCCATCAGGCGGTATGCATTTCCCCGGCCACCGTCGCGGCGGCCACGCCGCCGGTGCGGATGATGTAAGTCTCGGGATACGGTTCGGCGGCAAACCGGGTGTGCCCCGGCACGCGGCTGAGCTTGTCCAGCTGCGCCTGCGGTCCCAGCGCGGTTTCCTTGCCGGTCACCGCGTCCAGGTGCCAGAAGCCGCCGTCATGGTGGAACAGCTGCGGCAGCGCGGCGGCAGCCGGTGCCGCCTGCATGCGCCGCAGCGGGTAGCCGGGATGCGTGTCCGGCGCCAGCACGACGAAACATTCCGCGTGCGCGCCTTCGTCGATGCGGTGCAGGATCACGCCGTGCGGCATCAGCGCCGTCACTTCGAGGATGACGATGCCCTTGATGCTGGCGGAAAGCTCGATCCTCATGCCGAGCCGCAGCGGCACCGGCTTGTGCTTGCCGGGCCATACGCCATCCAGCAGCAGGCCATAGCGCGACACGTCCTCGATTTCAAAGCCCTGCGTGCCGCGGCGGATCACCGCGTGCCTGCCGGACAGGCGGCGCGTCAGGCCGGCGCTGTCGATGCCGTCCGTCCCATAGTGGTTCAACAGTGCGTGTGCTTCCGGGTCGACGATCTCCATGCGGCCGAACACGCACTCGTCCAGCGCGAACAGGCGCACGTGGCGCTGCGCGCCGGCTTCCGGTGCCGCGTTCACGAACGTGGCGGCGCGGCTCGGATGCGGGTGCGACGGGCCGGCATGCGGCATGTCGATCTCGATCAGGTCTTCATCCCACGCGATGGTGGAAAAGCCCAGGTCCACCTTGCCCTGCGGTGTCCCCAGGTCCAGGTGCGCGATGCCGGCATTGCGGGCCGTGACGTCGATGTCCATGCTGTCGCCGCCCTGGCCCGAAACACGGGCGATCGACGCGTCGTCCGCCATCACGCGCACGTTTTTGTGCGTGGACAGGAAGATGCGGTGGATCTCGGTCAGCGTGGCGTCGAGCCTGGGCACCAGGATGACGAACGTGCATTCCCACTTGCGGCCCGGCTGGCCCGGATGGCGGCTCAGCACCTCGGCGTGGATCTGGTACTGGCCATGCTCGCGGTCGCGCGAGGAGAATTCGGCGAACACGGGGCGCCAGTCGCCATCGACGGAGCGCACGAAGCGCTGGTCCGACACGCCGTTCCGGATCAGTTCCGAGGACAGCCGGATCGCCAGCTGCGGCGCGCACTCGTCCGGCATGCCGCGCAGTTCCATCTTGAGTGTCTGGCGGCCACCGGCCGCGCGCGGATCGAAGCCGCTGATGTGCAGCTGCGGCCGCACGCGGATCGGCGAGGCGTAGCTGCCGGCCGTATTCGATGGCGCCGCGGTCCGCGCATCGGCCTGCCCGCCGGCCTGCGGCATCCGGGCATTGCGCATGGCGGCCAGCAGTTCGTAGCTCGATGCCCCGTCCGATGCCGCCGCCGGCTGGTCATGGCCGGCCTCGCAGGCGTGCTGGCCCGGCGCGACCCAGAAGGTGCAGTGCGGGTGATCGGTGTTGCGGCAAGTGTTCATGGGGGGCCAGGGATGGGACAAGGGAGACTTTACGCGCTTTTGCATCCTGTTGGCAACTCGGCGTTACCCCGAACAGCGCTACTTTTCGCCCCGTATTCCCCGCCCAATCGCGCCGGGCCCCGCCACGCCGTAGCGATTGCTCAACCTTGCCGGAACGTTCCGGTCACTGCTCGGCCGCGCGCCGCAGCCACAGGCTGCTGGCCCAGCCGGTGCGCATGCCTTGCGCGCCGCCGGCGCCGCCATAGCGGATCTGCCACCAGTCGCCCCGGTGCGCGCCGGTTGGCATGACGATCGAGCCGGCCGGTACCACCGTCATGCGCGCCGCGCCGACACCGGCCGCATCGCGCACGTTCAGGTCGCGGTGGACACGATAGGGCTGCCCCGCGTTCGGCCAATGCGTTGGCGAATTCGCCGGCACATTCGCCGGCGAAGACAACGCAGCTTGTTGCATCGACACGTCAGTCAGCCCGGCGCGAGCCATCGGTGGCACGGCGACAAGATGCAGCAGCAGCGCGCCGAATGCCCAGGTTCCGCCGCCGAGGATGACCGCGCCGCGCACGGTGGGCCGCCGCCACCACCGCGCCGGCGTCAGGAACGCGGCCAGCACCAGCGTCAGCGCCAGCGCGAGCGCATAGGCTGGCGCGCCGTGGAAATCGTTGAACGACATCGGCCGCTCCTCAGGCGTCGAAGCGCAGTATGTAGTGGCCCGCCACCACGTGGTGCCCCGGTGGCAGCACGAACGGCGCATTCCCGTCCGCCGTGCCGTCCGCGTTTCCTTCCGCGTTTCCGTCCGCGTTTCCGTCCGCGTTTCCCCCGATTATGCCCACGAAGCCCAGTGCCTCGTCCAGGTGGAACAGCGCCTGCGTGGCGGATTGCCGCGTGATCGACAGGCCCTGAGGCCCCGCGTCGAACGCGAATGCGCTGCGCGACAGGCCGAGGCGGTCCGGCGTGGCCGGCGCGGCAGCATGGTCGCTTGCCAGCAGGCGGGGCACGTCGAGCACGCGCAGCGCCCCCAGCTCGGGCGTGCCGCGACCGAAGCTGCCCTGCGTGACGGGCACCGCCACCGGCACCGGCAGCGCAACGAGCGCGCTGTAGCGATCCGCGAGTTGCGGCGGTACCGCCCGTACCTGGATGCTGCGCTCGCCGGCCGGTGCGAAGGTGGCCGGCAAGGCGACGCGTTCGCGGCCGGCCGGCGTCACGGCATGCAGCGAATCGTCGGCATCCACGACGAGCGTCAGCACGCTGGCTTCGGCATGTTCGCCCCCATGTTCGTCGGCATGTGCGTCCGCATGTTCGTCCGCATGTTCGTCATGTATGGCCACGGCCAGCGTGCGGTCGAACGGCACGGACAGCGCCGTGGCGCCCGTTCCGCGGTAGCGGCTGAGCCGGGGAAGCGCGAGCGCGGCCAGCACCAGGCGTTGGCGCGTACCGGGTGCGAACGTGGCATCGGTCTGGCCACTGGCGAATGCCGTGCGCACCGCGGCAGCCTGGGGCAGGGCGGTCCCATCGTCGGGCGCGGGACGGACGTCGATGCCGGCGCGCGCGCGGACCGGCGCGGCCGGCCGGGGCCGCGATTGCCAGACCGCGGGCTTGCCCATCGGTGGCTGGACTGGATCGATGCGGGGATCCATGGCTGGATCGATGCGCGGCTGCATGCCCTGCCGCGCCTCCGGTGCGCTGCCGGCGCGCACCACCTTCAGCAGCAGGCGCCTGCCTTGGGGGTCGCCCTTGCGGGTGATGCTGTAGCAGCCATGGCGTTCGTCGACGCGGCATTCCAGTGCATCCTTCGGGCGCACCTGCAGCACCGGTTGCGCATCCGGGCCGTCGTTGATCAGCAACAGCGTGCCCGCCGCGCCGAACGGCCAGCCGGCAGCATTCGTTTCATCGATCACGGCCAGCCGCTGGTCCGGATAGACGGGGCAGACGGGTTTCCATACCGCGGGGTCGGTGGATGCGCTGACGTGGAACAGCACCTTCTCGTCCGGCCCCGGCAGGTAGACGGCATGGCCGAAGCGCACCTCGATCTCGCCGGGCTGCAGGTCGTCGCCACCGGTCACGTGGTAGCGCACCTGGTCGGCGCCGAGCAAATCGCCGAAGTCCTTCTGGTGCAGCGTGGCCAGCGTTTGCGCCAGGTCGCGCGCCCGGTTGCCGCGGGTGAGGTGGTAATCGTCGTCCACATCCTCCTGCGGCAGCCGCAGCGTCACATGCGTGAAGCAGCGCGTGGCGGCCTTGCCGCGCTGTTCGCGGGGGCAGCGTTCCAGCAGGTCGCGCAGCAGCGGGCGGCGCGCGAACAGGGCCAGCCCCGGCGCTTGCCAGATGGCCTCCGCGTTGAACACGTCGGGAATGCGGCCCAGGACTTCGTGTTGGACATAGATCGGCATGGCTTACTCCTGTGTTGAACCGGCATCCATTCCTAGCAGGGGGAGAAGGAAAAACAGCAGGTGGCTGCCGCCCGCGGAGAGGAAACTCATCGGCTGCCCCATGACTGGCAGGATCGCCAGGTTGGTGCCCCATGACAGCAGCAGGTGCCCGGCCACGAAGGCCGCGCCACCGCACAGCGTGAAGGCCCGCAGGCGCAGCAGCCAGGCCTGCCGGAAGCCGCGTGCCGCGGCGCCGGCCCGGCCGCAACGCACCCCGGCAAGCACCAGCCCCGCCACCAGCGCCGCCTGCGCGCACCACAGCAGCAAGGCAGCAAGCAAGCCGTGCCGGTGCAGCAGGAACGATGGCGCGAAGTCGTCCTGCACGGCGGGCAGCGCCATCACGGCGCCGCCCGCATGGCCGAGGGAGGCGAGGCCCAGCATGCCGTCCGCGCCCAGCCAGCCGCCGGCGGCGATCGCGGCGGCGCCCAGCTGTACCTGCTGGCCGGTGTGCGGATGGCGTGCCGGCTCCAGCCACACCTGGAAGCGGTCGCCATAGAACGTGGCCGGCAACTGACCCGGGTCGCCGGTGCGCAGCACCGTCACGCCGGCGATGCCGGCCAGCGCCACGCAGGCCACCAGGCCGGCCACCACCCAGCGTCGCGCCGCCAGCGCATACGCAAGCGTCATCGCGCCCGCCCACAGCAGCAGCAGGATCAGCGGCGAATAATCGTCGACCTGCACCAGTGCGAAGCCCAGCAGCGCAACGAACACCAGCGCCGGCGCGGCCAGGCGCAGCCAGCGCGCGCCATGACCCGGCTGCTCGCGGTGGTCGGCGCGCCAGCCCATGCGCAGCGCGAGGCAGTGCGCCGTCAGCAAGGCCAGCACGAGCTTGGCCGCTTCCACCGGCTGCATGTCGAACACGCCGGTTTCGTCGCCCCACAGCACCTGCGCGGCGAGCAGCAGCAGTGCGCCGACGGCAGCACCGGCCAGCAGCCATTCGATGTGGCGCTGGGAAATGGTCGATCCCGCCACCCCGGCCACCCCATACAGCCGCCACAGTCCGATCGCTCCGCTGCCGATCGCGAGCAGCGCGGCGGTCTTGCCGTAGTGGCGCAGCCAGCCCGTTTCCATGCCCGCCAGGCCGAGGTTCAGCTGGCAGAGAAGGCCGGCGCCGACCAGCAGCAGTGCCGCGCCGGTGGCGGCGGAAAGGCGACCGGGTTGCGCGAGCCACGTGCCCACCGCGCAGGCCGCGAGAAGCAGCGAGCAGCCCGCGGGCACGGTGGTGGTGGCGACAGCGCCACCCCGTTCGAGCAGCAGGGCGGTGCAACCCGCGGCAAGCACCAGCGCGGCGGCCGGGCCGTGCAAGCGCCGACCGAGGCGATATAAGGCGGCGTGCTGGCGGCGCGCAACCACGAGGGAACCGAGGATATTGCCGCGCCGCGGAAGGGCTGGTGTTCCGAACCGGGCCACGGCCAGCAGGGCCGCCGCAGCGGTGGCGGCGAGTATCCAGGGAACCGTGCCGCCTTGCCACAGGCTGCGCTGCGTCCACTGCCACGCCACTGGCGGCGGCAATGTCGTTTCGGGTACCGGGAACATCGCCACCCGCCGGGCCGGCGCGAGCACCAGGGTTCCCCCTGCGAACGATACGTCGTAACGCGTACGGCCAAGGATCAGCGCCTGCACGCCCTCGAGTTGCCGTTCGTCGTCGCGCAGGCTCGCGGCACCGGCATGCACGAGGGCCGACCCTGCCGACAGCACCAGGCCTGCGCGGTTGCGCGCCACGTACGCGCCGCCGACGTCGACCCCGGCGACGCCGATCCGGTTGCCGCAGTGTAGGTTGCCGCCGAAGACAAGCGGGCGGACCGTTTGCAGCGCGGACGGAGCGAGGCGGTTCCACAGCGCCACCGCATGCGCCGACAACGGCGCACCCGGGCATTGCGGCTGCGGTTCGCCGTCGCGCAACACCGTGGCGCCATCGAAGCGCCAATTGATTGTGCCATCGGTGAACACAAGGCTGCCGGCCGGAGCGGGCCGCACGTAGAAGTCGCGGGTGTCGATTCGGAAGTGCGGGAGACTCGCCGGATCGGCGGTGCCGAGGCGTTCGTCCGCGCCGTCGCGCCGCAGCAGCGGCCGCGCCGGGCCGGTAGCCCGCAGGCGCCAGGCACCATCGGCATGCCGGCTGACGGCGAGCCGGGTACCGGCGGCCCCGACGGCGCCAAGCTGCGCGGCATCGAGCGTGACGGCACCGGGGCTGTCCAGGCGGATCGCGATGGCTGCGGGCAGCCACGCTGCCGGCGCCCGCAGCAGTGCCAGGACCTGCAGTGCGAACAGCGCCGCCAGCAGCGAGAGCAGCAGGCGCCGGCCCATCGCGCCGCTCACAGCCGCCCCTCCAGCGCGGCGGCGCTGGCGCGCACGAGCGCCGCGCGACCACCGAGCCCGGCGCGCACCCCATCGACCATCCGGCTGATGTGCAATGCGTTGCGCGGGCGTTCGTCCGGCGCGCGGGCCAGCAGCAGCGACAGCAGGTGGAGCGCAGGCACGCGCGCCATGGCCGGCACCGCATCGGCGAAGCACGCCGCTTCGTCGTCGGCCAGCACGGGCGGCAGCGGGCCCGCTTCCAGCATCGCCGTGGCGCCATCGGACAGGTGCTCCCGGTAGGCCTGGCCACATGCGGTGCACCAGCGCAGTGCCGTCCCCGTCACGAGGAAGAAGTACAGGGCACCGAGCGCGAAGTAGTCGCTGTGGCGTCCCGTCGCATAGCCGCCGCCGGGCGCGGGGAAGAACTGTTCCGGCGCCTGCCAGTTCGCGGTGCCGCAGTAACTGTGCGACTGCGTCGCCGCGAGCAGGCGGTTGGTGCCGAAATCGGCCAGCTTCACCGTGCCGGTCGCCCCATCCACCAGCACGTTCGCGGGCTTCAGGTCCAGGTAGCGCCAGCCATGCTGGTGCACCTTCGCCAGCGCACCGTTCAACTGGCCGATCCAGCCCAGCACCTCGGGCAGCGCCGGCGCATCGCCCTGGGCCCGCCGCCGCGCGACATGGCGCCCCAGGTCGCCGCTCATCAGCTCGAGCGCCAGTACCGGCAAGCCGTCATGCCAGCCCGTGTCGACGAGGCGCACGATGTGGCGGCCATCCCACGGCTGCAGCGCTTCGAGGAACGCGATCTCGCTGCACGCGCTGGCGATCCACCGTTCGCGCTGCGCCGGCAATGCCTGCGCCATCTGCTCCGCGTTCACGAATTTCAACGCCACGTTCGGAGCGCCGGCGTGGCCCGATGCTGCAGCCGTTGTCGATGTCGCGCGCCAGATCGTGCCGTAGACGGAGCCGCCGACCTGCTCCCGCAGGCGGTAGTGGCCCCTGGCGAGGGCGATGGTGGTGTCGCGAGCTGGCATGGTGTCGGTGTCGAATGGTCCGTTGCCGGCTAGCGGGGGGAGGGGGAAAGGCCACCGGTGGCGCCGGTCGTGCAGCGCGACTTCGCAGGCTGCAGTGCCGTGCCGCTGGTGCACGGCTTCGTCGCCACGTCATCGGGGCCTTGCTGGCCGACCTGTCGTGGTACGACGTCGTTCGCCATGCGCTGGCGAATGGGCCGATGGAGCTGTATACGCTTGCGGGCAATGCGAATCACGGTGCCGGCGTGGCACAAACGAAAAGCCCGGCATTTGCCGGGCTTTTTTCGATAACGATCCAGGATCAGTCGTGGTGATGATGGCGATGCTTGCGATGGCCCCTGCCGTGGCCATGGCCGCGGCCACGGTGGCCGTCACGGTATTCGTGCACCACGCGGCGCTCGACGTACACCGGCCGCTGCTGCACATACACGCGCTCGCGGGGGTAGTAATCGCGCTCGTGGCGGTCGCGGTCCTTGGAACTCAGCGCATTGCCGACCAGGCCACCGACCACGCCACCGACCACGGTGCCGGTCGTGCCGTTGCCGGTCTGGCTGCCCAGGGCGGCACCGACGACGGCGCCGGCGGCGGTATTGAAGGCACGGTCGCCGGCGGCAAGGGCGGCGGACGACGTCGTGACCGCGGCACCCAGCAGGACGACTCCGATGATTTTTTTGATGAACATGCTATTTCCCCCTCTTATGCCCGGCATCACCGAAATGATGTCTGCCGTTTGATGTAGGTGTACTTTATCTGGTCGGTACGCAATTGCCAGTCAATACACAGATTCTTACAAACCGGCCCGGACCGGTAACAGGACTGTTACAGATTTGCGTCTCTCGCGGGCGCCCGCAGCCGCTCCCACTCGTGCCGCAGCAGGCTCAGAACCTGCACGTCCTGGTAGCGGCCATTGATGAAGAACGCCTCGCGCAGCACGCCTTCGCCGGTAAAGCCGCATTTTTGCGCCACGCGCGCGGAAGCGACGTTGCCCGGTGCCGCCAGCACTTCGAGCCGATGCCACGTGTGTGCGCGGAACAGGTGATCCGTCACCATGCGCAGCGCCTCGGTGGTGTAGCCCTGGCCGGCAAGGGCCGTGTCGAACAGCCGGTAGCCGATCTCGCGCGTCGTCGGCGTGCGGCTCTTGAAGTGGGTGATGACGCCGACGATGTGCCGGTAGGCGTCTTCGACGACGAACAGTTCGCTGTCGTCGGTCACGAAGCCATGCTGGATGAATTCCTTGCGCATCGTTTCCGGCGACTTGAACTGGCTGGAAAAATAATCCCCGCGCGACGGCAGGTCGTTCACGAGCGCGATGAACGTGTTCAGGTCCGTGTTCAGCAGATGCCGCACGGTGCAGAGTGGTCCTTTCAGCATGCCCACATGCTATGCGAGGAAAACCGCAAGGTCAAACAAGACCTTTATTCGACAGTCCAGTTATAAGTTGCTTTGCAATATTGTCGAATGATATCGTCCTGCTTCTTCGAACCTTCATCCAGGTACTTCGCATGAACATCCGCAAGCCAGTGCTGACCGCCATCGCCGCCAGTCTCCTCACGTCCAGCCTTTTCGCCGCCGGCTTTTCGCATGCCGCCAGCGCCGGAGCCGACGCAAATGCGCCCGCAACCCTGGGCAAGATCCGCGATACCGCGATGGGCAGCGACTGGGCATACCGCCAGCTGGAAGACATGACCGACCTGGTCGGCCCGCGCCTGTCCGGCTCGCCGGGCGCCGCGGCGGCCGTGCAGCAGGTGGCCGACACGATGCGCAAGCTTGGCGCGAAGGTCACGCTGCAGCCCGTGAAGGTGCCGCACTGGGTGCGCGGCGAGGAAAAAGCCCAGCTGGTGGAGTACACGGGCCGGCCGCAGGGCGTGGTGCAGAACATCGTGCTGACGGCGCTGGGCGGCTCCGGCGCCACGCCGGCGGCAGGACTGACGGCGCCCGTCGTCATCGTGCGCGACCTTGATGAACTGAAGGCACGCGGCGCCGAGATCAAGGGCAAGATCGTGCTGTTCGACGTGGCGTTCGACCAGGGCATGGCCGACGCGGGCCTGGGCGGCCCGGCCTACCGCCGCGGTTCCGCGTTCCGCACCCGCGGGCCCGCCATGGCGGCGGACCTGGGCGCGGCCGCCGCGCTGGTGCGCGCCGTCGGTGGCGCCGACTACCGCCTCACGCACACCGGCACCACGCGCCTGGAAGACGGCAAGCGCATCCCCGCCGCATCCGTGACGGCAGAAGACGCTATGCTGATCGCCCGCCTGGGCAAGCGCGGCCCGGTCACGATGAAACTGGTGCTCACGCCGCAAACGCTGCCCGATGCGGACAGTTACAACGTGATCGCCGACCTGCCCGGCACCGACAAGGCCGACGAGGTCGTCATCGTGTCCGGCCACCTCGATTCGTGGGACCTGGCCACCGGCGCGCATGACGACGCCACGGGCGTCACGGCGTCGATGGGCGTGCTGGATACCTTGATGAAGCTGAACCTGAAGCCGCGCCGCACGATCCGCATGATCGCCTGGATGAACGAGGAAAACGGCGGCCGCGGCGGGGCCACTTACCACCAGGCCAACAAGGCCTCGCTGGACAAGCAGTTCGCCGCCATCGAAAGCGACGGCGGCGTGGCAGGCCGCACGTTCGGCGTGCAGGCCGGCATCCGCCCGCAATATGAAAAGCTGTTCGCGCCGCTGCAGGCGTCGCTGGTGCCGATCGGCGCGGGCGTGCTGCAGCGCCGCGACGTGATCGGCGCCGGCGACCTGCACGCGATGGAGGCCGATGGCGTGCCGTCGTTCACGCCGCTGGTCGATTCGAGCGTTTACTTCAACTATCACCACACGCCGGCCGACACGTTCGACAAGGTCGATCCGGATCACCTGAAGCGGCACGTCGCCGTGATGTCGGCGCTGACGTGGTACCTTGCCAACATGGACCAGCCGATCGGCCGCGCGCCGGAGCAGGCCGACTGACGGCACCCACTCACTCCCGGAATGGAATAGCGATGAACCACATGAATTCGATTGGCGCCCTGTGCGCCATGGCCCTGCTGCTGGCCGGCTGCGGCAGCAAGGTCGACCCGCAGCTGACGGCACAGCAGATGACGATGACGGATGCCACGTGCGCGCCTGCCGAGGTTGGCAAGATCGCCGACGAGGCCGTGCGCAAGGCGTTCCAGGAACGGTGCGATCGCCGCGAACAGTTCAAGCCGGCCGCGCCCGCCAACTGACCGCGTCGCCCCGTCACTTCGACGCGAAGCGGCTGCTCATCGCCGCGCCCACCGAGGCGGCGATGATCGCGCCGATGGCCGCCCACTGGTTCAGCGCCAGCCGCTCGCCCAGCAGCACGAGGCCCATCAGCGCGCCGAACGCCGGTTCCGCGCTCAGCAGGATGCTGAACGTGTTGGCCGGCAGCCGGCGCAGCGCCACCATTTCCAGCGAATACGGAATCGCGCTGGACACGATGGCCACGCCCAGGCCCAGCGCCAGCACGTGCGGCGCCAGGATGGCGGCGCCGGCCTGGTAAAAGCCGAACGGCGCCGCCACCAGCACGCCGATCCACATGCCGCAGGCCGACGCGGCCGGCCCGTGCCGCATGCCGGCCCGCTTGCCGGCCAGGATGTATACGGCCCAGCAGGCACCCGCGCACAGCGCCAGCGCGATGCCGCGCCAGTCCAGCGCCGCGGCCGACCGGTTGATCGGCAGCAGCAGCGCCAGCCCCGCGACGGCCAGCGCGATCCAGGCGAAATCCAGCCGCCGGCGCGACGTGAACACGGCCACGGCCAGCGGCCCGATGAACTCGACCGCGATCGCCACGCCCAGCGGAATATAGGCCAGCGACGAATAGAACGTCAGGTTCATCACGCCCAGCGACACGCCGTACAGCGCCAGCGGACGCCATTCGCCGTCGAGGCGGATGCGCCACGGCTTGAACACGGCGGACAGGATCAGCGCGGCGAACGTGAGCCGCAGCGCCGTCGCGCCGGCAGGGCCGATCAGCGGGAACAGCTGCTTGGCAAGCGAGGCGCCGGCCGTCAGCGACACGAGCGACAGCAGCAGGGCGGCGTAGGGAAGGGCGTCGGAACGGGGCGAGGATTGGGGAATTGGCTGCATGAGGCGTGCGGGTGGTGCGCTCGGATCGATGCGCAGTCCAGGGAGACTGCGCGACAGGGATGGCCGGACAGTATACCCGCCCGCCGCCATCCGGCGCTTGCCCGTGCTACCATGGCGCCCCATGAAAGCGCTGCTCCGTACATTGCTGCTGTGGTTCCTGCTGGCTGGCGTGCCCTTCCAGGGCTTCGCCTCGGCCACGATGCTGCTGTGCGGCCCGCAGCCTTCGCGGGCTGCGGCCAGCCACGAAGCGATGCCGGAGCCGATGCAGGCGGCTGGCCAACACGATCACGCGGCCATGCTCGCCGCGCAGCAGGAAGCAGCTGCGCCGCATCACGATGGTGCTCATCACGATGGCGATGCTTCCCACGCCGGGCATGCCAAGTGCGCCAGCGCGGGCGCCTGTTGCACCGGGGCGCCGCTGGCGCCGGCGCTGCCCGCGGCGCCGCCCCTGCAGGATGGCCGCTGCGCCACCGTTCCCTTCGTTCCCGCGGCACCCGCCGCCGTCGATCTGGCCGGCCTCGAGCGGCCGCCGAAATCCGCCTCCGCCTGATTCCAGCGCCGGCCACCATGGCCGGCCCCCGGCCCGCACCATGCGGGTCGTCCCGGAAAATCCAAGCACGAGGTAACAATGACATCATCCCCGATGGCGACGGCTGTTGCCGTCCCGATCCTGGCGCTGGCCCTGTCCGGCTGCGCCACGTTTTCTCCCGATGGCGGCATGGACGCCGTCGAACGGGCCACGCAGGCACGCGCCGGCGCGGCCACGAAACTGCTGCGCGGCGATGCCGACCGCGCCGCGCTGGCGGAGCAGCTCGAGCCGATGCTGGCGCAACCGCTCGCGGTGGACGACGCGGTGCGTATCGCGCTGCTCAACAACCGCGGCCTGCAGGCGACCTACTGGGAACTCGGCATCGCCGAGGCCGACCTGGTGCAGGCCGGCCGGCTGCAGAATCCCGCG
This sequence comes from Pseudoduganella sp. jia 12, assembly GCF_055502675.1. Classification (NCBI taxonomy): domain Bacteria; kingdom Pseudomonadati; phylum Pseudomonadota; class Betaproteobacteria; order Burkholderiales; family Oxalobacteraceae; genus Pseudoduganella; species Pseudoduganella sp. jia 12. The sequence goes on along the minus strand of NZ_JBUXKP010000004.1, from coordinate 401,100 downwards.
TTCGGCTACCAGCACAAGCGCGGCGGCGGCACCACGTCGATCGAGCGCTCGCTGGCCGTCAACCTGGCCAGCCTGATCACGGCGCCGCTCGCGACCCGCATCGAGGGCCGCCTGTTCGAAGCAGCAAAGCTGCGCGTGGCCGCCGAGGCATTGAAGGTGGCGGCCGACACGCGGCGCGCCTGGTATGAAGCGGTGGGCGGCGCCCAGGCCGTCGACTATGCGAAGCAGGTGGCCGGCGCCGCCGATGCCAGCGCCGAACTGGCGCAACGCATGCGCAAGGCCGGCAACTGGAGCGCCTTCGACCAGGCGCGCGAAGCGGCGTTCCATGCGGAGGCGATGGCCGACGTGTCGCGCGCGTCGCAGGCCGCCACGTCGGCCAGGGAACGGCTCACGCGCCTGCTGGGGCTGGACGGCGCCCAGGCCCGGTACCAGCTGCCGGACCGGTTGCCGGACCTGCCGGCGGCGGTGCCCCACCTGGACGACGTCGAAGCGCTGGCCTTGCGCGACCGCCTCGATGTGCAGGCCGCAAAGAGGGATGTCGAGCACACGGCCGCGTCGCTTGGCCTCGTGCGCGCAACCCGCTTCGTCAACGTGCTCGAACTGGGCGCCGTGCGCGAGCGGGAAGGGGGCGAACCCGTACAGCGCGGCTACGAGCTGACCCTGGAAATCCCGCTGTTCGACTGGGGCACCGCGCGCACGCGGCGAGCCGAAGCGGTGTACATGCAGTCGGTGAACCGGCTGGGACAGGCGGCCGTGGACGCCCGCAGCGAGGCGCGCGAAGCAGTCCAGGCCTGGCGCACCTCCCACGCGCTGGCCAGGCATTACCGCGATGTCGTCATCCCCTTGAGGAAGCAGCTTTCGGACGAGACGCTGCTGCGCTACAACGGCATGCTGCTCAGCACCTTCGAACTGCTGGCCGACGCGCGCGAACAACGGGTGGCCGTGGCCGCCGCGATCGAGGCATTGAAAGCGTTCTGGATCGCCGACGCCAGCCTGGAAACCGCCATCGGCGGGCGCCCGCCCGCCGTTCCCGCCACGCCCGCTGCAAGGTCCGCGACACCCGCGACGCCCGATGCACCCACCACACCCGCGACACCCGATGCACCCACCACACCCGCGACACCCGCAACACCCGATGCACCCACCACACCCGCGACACCCGCAACACCGGCGACACCCGCAACACCGGCCGCCAACGAACACGGAGCACACCATGACCACGTCCAGTAATTCCCGCCGCTCCTTCCTGGCCGGCGCCACCACGCTGCTGGGCGCCGGCATGGTGAGCCGCGCCGGCGCCGCCACGCTGCCGGAAGCGCCGGTCGGCCCATCGGCCGCCACCGCCGCGCCGCTCGTGCCGCCGAATGGGCGGCCGTACAACCCCGTCGTCACGCTCAATGGCTGGAGCCTGCCGTGGCGGATGAAGGACGGCGTCAAGGAGTTCCACCTCGTGGCCGAACCGGTCGTGCGCGAGGTCGCGCCCGGCATGACGGCGAACCTGTGGGGCTACAACGGGCAAAGCCCCGGCCCCACGATCGAAGTGGTCGAGGGCGACCGGGTGCGCATCTTCGTGACCAATAAACTGCCCGAGCACACGAGCGTGCACTGGCACGGCCAGATCCTGCCGAACGGCATGGATGGCGTGAGCGGCGTGACGCAGCCTTCGATCCAGCCGGGCAAGACGTTCGTGTACGAATTCGTGGCGAAGCACGCCGGCACGTTCATGTACCACCCGCACGCCGATGAGATGGTGCAGATGGCGATGGGCATGATGGGCTTCTGGGTCACGCACCCGAAGGATATCCGCCGGCATGCCGTCGACCGCGACTTCGTGTTCCTGCTGGGCGCCTACGATATCGAGCCGGGCAGCTATACGCCCAAGGTCAACACGATGCTGGACTTTAACCTGTGGACCATGAACAGCCGCGTCTTCCCGGCGATCGACCCGATGGTGGTGCGCCAGGGCGACCGCGTGCGCATCCGCGCCGGCAACCTTACGATGACGAACCACCCGATCCACCTGCACGGCCACACGTTCGAAGTGACCGGCACCGATGGCGGCTGGGTGAAACCGTCGGCGCGCTGGTCCGAGGTGACGACCGACATCGCCGTGGGCCAGATGCGCGCCATCGAATTCGTGGCCGACAACCCGGGCGACTGGGCTTTCCACTGCCACAAGTCGCACCACACGATGAACGCGATGGGGCACGACGTGCCCACGCTGATCGGCGTTGACCATCGCGGCGTGGCCGAGAAGATCAACAACCTCGTGCCCGGCTACATGGTGATGGGCGACAAGGGCGGCTCGATGGGCAGCATGCGCATGCCGCTGCCGGAAAACACGCTGCCGATGATGACCGGCACCGGCCAGTACGGCGAGATCGAGATGGGCGGCATGTTCACTCTCGTCAAGGTGCGGGAAGGCCAGGCGCGCGGCGACTACCGCGACCCGGGCCACTACCGGCATCCGAAGGGCACGGTCGCCCGCGAGTACACGGGCGAGTTGCCGCCCGCGCCCCAGGCCCCCGGCATGCCCGCGCTCGCGCCGGCGCAGGGCAAGCCGCTGGAATTGAAGCGTGGGGGAGGGCATGAGCATCATTGATGCTTGCTGTTGTGCGCACGCATACCGGTAACTTCAGCCTGTAGCTGTTGGCTGCCGAACACCGGTGTCAGACACCGGTTCTCCCACGCCAGCGATGCCCCATGCTATATTGGCCGGCCGATGAAAGCCCACCTCGACTCCTTCGTCCTCGCCCTCCGCTACCTGGTCAAATGGTCCCTGGTCTCGCTCCTGATCGCCATCCTGGCCGGCACCGCCTCCGCCCTGTTCCTGTTCTCCCTCGACGCCGCAACGGCCTGGCGTGAGCACCACTCGTGGATCATCTGGCTGCTCCCGCTGGCCGGTTTCGCGGTGGGCTGGGTCTACCTGCGCTGGGGCGCCGGCGTGGAGGCGGGGAACAACCTGCTGATCGACGAGATCCACGACCCGAAGAACGTGGTGCCGCTGCGCATGGCGCCGCTGGTGCTCGGCGGAACCGTCATCTCGCACCTGTTCGGCGCCTCGGTGGGCCGCGAAGGCACGGCGGTGCAGATGGGTGGCACGCTGGCCGACCAGCTGACGAAGGCGGCGAAACTGGGCATCGCGGACCGCCGCATCCTGCTGATGGCCGGCATCAGCGCGGGCTTTGCTTCCGTGTTCGGCACGCCGCTGGCGGGCGCGATCTTCGGCCTCGAAGTGCTGGTGATCGGCCGCATGCGCTACGAAGCGATCTTTCCCTGCATGGCCGCGGCGATCCTGGCCGACCAGGTGGGGCTCGCCTGGGGCGTGCACCACACGCATTACGCTGTGACCGCGGTGCCGCCTCTGACGGCGTGGACGATCGCCGCGATCCTCGCCGCCGGCGTCGCCTTCGGCCTGGCCGGCATGCTGTTTGCCCGCGCCACCCATGCGCTGTCGGCGTTCATGAAACGCCATGTCGCCTACGCGCCGTTGCGGCCGCTGATCGGCGGCGCCGTTGTCGCGTGCGCGGTATGGGCACTGGGCACGCAGCGCTACGTGGGGCTGGGCATTCCCGTCATCATGGAAGCGTTCGCGCATCCGCTGCCGATAGGGGATGCGCTGGGCAAGCTGGCGTTTACGGTGGCGTCGCTGGGCACCGGCTTCAAGGGCGGCGAGGTGACGCCGCTGTTCTACATCGGCGCGACGCTCGGCAATGCGATGGCGCCGTTGCTGGACCTGCCGTTCCCGCTGCTGGCGGGCGTGGGTTTCGTCGCCGTGTTCGCCGGCGCGGCCAACACGCCGCTGGCCTCCACCGTGATGGCGCTGGAACTGTTCGGGCCCGCGATCGGCCCCTATGCGGCGCTGGCCTGCGTGGTGGCCTACCTGTGCTCCGGCCATGCCGGCATTTATCGGGCGCAGCGGGGGTCGAAGATGCCGTTCAGCGCGCGTTGCCACGTGGATCCGGACGGGGATCGGTAAGCACCGGCAGGTTCTCGTCCGCCCCCAGCCGGGCCAGCAGGCGGCGCGCATCGAAGGGGGCGTGCACCTTGATGTCGTTGTCGAAGTAGCAGAAGATGTCGCGGCTGGCGCGCTTCGGCGGTGCCGCGCTGGAGATCAGGCGCGCGTCGTCCGGCTGGCCGCCGGTACGCCACGCGCGGATCTTGCGCGCCCAGCCGTCCAGCGCTTCATCCGTGTAGCCGCCCGCATAGAGCTCCTTTTCGCCGTGCAGCCGCAGGTACATGAAGTCCGCCGTTACGTCCTCGTAGCCGGGCCACTTGCCGGCCGTGTCGGCGACCACGAGCGCCACGTTGTACTTGCGCAGCAGCTTTACAAACGCCGGATCGTTGAAGCTTTCATGGCGGATCTCCAGCGCATGGCGCAGCTTGCGCTTGCGGTCGATTTCCAGGAAGGCGCGGCCCTCCATGCGCGGCTCGTGGCGCCGCGCCATGTCCAGCGCGGCCTCGGTGTCCCGCGGCAGCGCGGCAAAGAACGTTTCCAGCACCTCGGGATCGAACTGGAAGTTCGGCGGCAGTTGCCACAGGAAAGGGCCGAGCTTGTCGCGCAGGGCCAGCACGCCGGATGCGAACACATTGCACAGCGAGGGCACGGGGTCGCGCAGGCGGCGCATGTGCGTGATGAAGCGGTTGCCCTTGTTGGCGAACACAAAGCCCTCCGGCGTGGCGTCGTACCACTGCTGGTAGCTTTTCGGGCGCTGCAGCGAATAGAACGACCCGTTGATCTCGATGGTCGGCAGCATGCGCGAGGCGAAATCGAGTTCGCGCGCCTGGGCCAGGTCATGCGGGTAGAACACCTTGCGCCACGGTTCGTAGCGCCAGCCGGAAATGCCGATTCGCAGGTCAGTCATTTCCCGAGTATAGGAAAGCCCTGCGGGCGATGGCGCCCGCTTCGCTCCAGGCAGTGCAGTTGACGTCGTGCGCCTTACGTCGTCCGCTTTACGTTGCCCGCTTTACGTTGCCCGCTTTACGTTGCCCGCTTTACGTTGCTGTAAACAACTCGCGCACGTCGCCGTCCTGTACCACCTGGCGGGAGCGCTCGCCCCATGCCCGCAGCAGGTGTTCCACGTTCTGCGGCGGCAGGGCGGAACAGTAGTACCAGCCCTGCACGCAGTAGGCATGCTCGTGGCGCAGCCAGTCCAGGTCGGCCTGCCGTTCCAGGCCTTCGCACAGCAGTTCGGCATCCGACACCTCGGCCACGCCCTGGATCAGCCGGAACAGGCTGGCCGTCACCGCACTGTCGGCCACGCCGTGCACGAAGCGGCGGTCCACCTTGAGCCGGTCGAACGGCAGCGAGCCGATCGCATCGAGGTTCGAATAGCCGATGCCGAAATCGTCGATCGCGATACGCAGGCCCAGCTCGCGCAGCGCGGCCACGCGTTCGCCCAGCGCTTCGGGCGCCTCCAGCAACTGGCTTTCCGTGACCTCGACCTCGAGCAAGGCACCGGGCAGGCGGTGTTCCTCGAGCAGCGCGGCGATGGCGCCGGGCAGGCCTGGATGCAGCAGCGACGAGCGGGAAAAATTCAGCGACACCGGCACCTGGGGCAGCCCGGCGTCGGCCCAATGGCGCATGTCGCGGCACACCTGGCCCATCACCAGCAGGTCCAGCGCATAGCTGTTGCCCGAGCTCTCGGCCAGCGGGATAAAAGTCGACGGCGGCACGGTACCGCGCCGCGGATGCTCCCAACGCAGCAGCGCCTCCAGCCCGATCAGTTTCTGCTTGGCGAAATTGACCTGCGGCTGGTAGTGCATCGACAGCTTCCCCGCCCCCTCCTGTCCCTCCAGCGCACCGAGCAGGTCATGCAGGAAGCACGATCGTTCGCGCATCTCGCTGCCGTATTCGCGCACCACCGAAAAATTGTCGATGTCGCCGATGCTGGCCGCAGCCGTTTCGGCCATGTCCAGCAGCGCCGGCGCTGCCAGCGATGTCGGCAGGCTTTCGCGCACGACGCCGATGCGGGCACGCAGTACCTGCGTGCGGTCCGACGGCAGCATGACCGGCACGTCGATCGCGTGGCACAGTGCCTGCAACCGGTCCGGCTCCGGGCCGTCCAGCAAAGCGAAGGCAAAGCGGTCGCCGCCCAGGTGGCCCACGAGCCCGTCCCGACCCGCCCAGCCGGTGACGCGTGCCGCGATCTCGGCCAGCGTGGCATCGCCGGCGGCGCGGCCGTACACCTCATTGATCTGGTGAAAGCCGGTCAGGTCGATGTAGCCGACGATGAGTTGCTGGCCGTCCGTGGTGCCTTTGGCATGCTGCAGGTGCTGGATGAATGCGCCACGGTTGTACATGCCCGTAACCGCGTCGCAGTAGCGCAGTTCGAGCGTGTCGCTGACGAGGCGGCCAAGCCCGTGCAGCATCGTGCGCTGCGCCGCATCGAGCCGGCCGGGCGCCAGCCACATGACCCACAGGGTGCCCAGCTGGTAGCCGCGATTGCCGTACAGGGCCACGCCGGCATAGTGCCGGTAATGGGGCGGCTGGCGCACGATCGGCCGGGCGGCGGCCGAATCGTCGTCCCGCGCATCCTCGACCTCGAGGAAGTCCTGCTCGGAGGCCACCAGGTCGCTGCAGAACGAATCGCAGCGGTCCACTTCGCCCAGCGCGATCCCTACGGCGACGGGCAGCCAGATGTGCGAGCGGTAGACGAGGCTGATGCCGCCGATCTGCGCGCCCATCGTGCTTACGGCCAGCTCCACGATGAAACGCAGTTGCGGGTCGGCGTTGTCCAGTGCGAGCTCGTAGCGCGACAGTTCCTGCACGCGCCGCTGTTCCGACTCGTCCCGTTCGATCCGCGTGTCCATGACAGAAGGCCTCCTTTCCAGTGAGCCCCAAGCTTACGGACGTTTTGCCCATGGTGCAACCGTTGTCCGGTAGGGCGTGGGCGGCTCTGCCATCAGGGCGATGTGACGCAGCGGTCAACGGCACTAAGATGGTTGTTTGAATCACGCTGGAGGAAGCATGCAGGAAGGAAGCAAACCGAACCATACAGAAACCGCCGCGGGCGGGAACGCACCGGCCATGGGCAGGGAAATGGGGAAATCGCGGCTCGAAGCGTTCAGCGATGGCGTGATCGCCATCATCATCACGATCATGGTGCTGGAACTGAAGGTGCCGCATGAAGCCACGCTGGACGCGCTGCTGCCGCTGTGGCCCCTGTTCTTCAGTTATGTACTCAGTTTCGTCTATGTGGGCATCTACTGGAACAACCACCACCATTTGCTGCAGCTGGCGAGCAAGGTCGACGGCCGCGCGCTGTGGGCCAACCTGCACCTGCTGTTCTGGCTGTCGCTGGTGCCGTTCATGACGAACTGGCTCGGCGAGCAGCGCATGGCAGCGTTGCCGATGGCGCTGTACGGCTTCGTATTGCTGATGAGCGCCATCGCCTACGACCTGCTGGTGCGCAGCCTGGTGCGGGTGCACGGTCCCCGGTCGGTGCTGGCCCACGCGATCGGCCGCGACACGAAGGGCTGGATCTCGATCGTGCTGTATGCCATCGGCGTGCCGCTGTCGCTGTGGCAGCCGCTGGTGGGCGCCGCGTTCTACGTGGGGCTGGCGCTGGTGTGGATACGGCCGGATCCGCGGGTGGAGAGGAATGTGGGGAGGGAGTAAGGAGGAACGGCAGATGCATATGGTGTCGGACATTTTTTCCGGATGCTTTTACCGGAAAATGTGTCGGACACCGGTTGTCCCGTGCGCAGTCGTCGTGCGTGAATACGTTGGAGAAAACCGGTGTCGCACACTTTTTCCGGAAGAATCATCCGGAAAAAATGTGCGACACCAGTGCCTCGATCACCGCGGTGGAACTACACGTGCGCCGGCTTTGCCACCGGCCACGGCATCGTCATCAGGAAGGCGACGGCGGCGATCGGCGCCAGCAGGCACCAGAAGCCGAAATGCACGTAGCCCGCGCCGCCGGCGATGCAGCCCACGGCGAATGCCGCCACGGGCCACACGAAGCGGATGAACTTTTCCTTGGCAGCCGGCGTGGCATGCCCGGTGGCCAGGTCCGTCATGTCGATCAGCAGTTCCGTCACGTTGCCGGTCATGACCGTGGTGGGCGCAATGCGGGAAAACTGCAGCTTCCCGGCGGCGTTGTGCACGCCCATGGCGGCGGCGCCGAGCACCCCGGTGAGCAGCACCATCGGCGCATCCGGGCTCGTGATCGGCACGGCCAGCAGCGCCGTGGCCATGAAGGCGATCAGCAGCACGAGCTGCATCGACAGCATGGGCCGGATCGGCACCACGCCCTGCCGTTCGCACCGGTTCCCCAGCAGCCGCGTGGCCACCACCCCCAGCCCGAAGGCGGGGAAGGCCAGGCACTTGAGCAGCAGCGTGGTGTGCGAAGGATGCGTCAGCGTGGCGCCGATCAGCACGAAGTTCCCCGTCACGTGCGCCGTGAACAGGCCGTACAGGGCGACAAAGCCGGCCGTGTCGACATAGCCGGCCAGGCCGCCCAGGCAGATGCCGAGGAACAGATCGCTTGGTGGAACCCGCATCAGGACTTCAGGAAGGCCAGCAGGTCCGCGTTCAGGCGGTCCTTGTGGGTGGTGGGCAGGCCGTGCGGCGCGCCTTCGTAGACCACCAGTCGGCCCTGCGGCAGGATCTCGGCGGCGCGGCGCGCGGTCGCGGCGATCGGCACGATCTGGTCGTCGTCGCCATGGATCACCAGCGTGGGGATCGTCATCTTCTTCAGGTCTTCCGTGAAGTCCGTCTCCGAGAACTGCTTGATGCAGGCGTAAGCGGCGCGGATGCTGCACTGCATGCCCTGCAGCCAGAACGTTTCGCGCACGCCGGCCGAATCCTTCGCGCCCTCGCGGTTGTAGCCGTAGAACGGCGTGGTCAGGTCCTTGAAGAACTGCGCGCGGTCGGCCTTCACGCCGGCGCGGATGCCGTCGAACACCTCCATCGGCACGCCGGCCGGATTGTCGGTACCCACCAGCATGCGCGGCGTGACGGCGCCCACCAGCACGGCGCCCTTGACGCGGCCCGTGCCATGGCGGCCGATGTAGCGGGCGACTTCGCCGCCGCCGGTCGAGTGGCCGACCAGGGTCACGCTTTGCAGGTCCAGCGCTTCGATCACGGCGGCCAGGTCGTCGGCATAGTGGTCCATGTCGTTGCCGTGCCATGGCTTGCTGGACAGGCCGTGGCCGCGGCGGTCATGGGCGATGACGCGGTAGCCATGCTCGGCCAGGAACAGCATCTGGTCTTCCCACGCGTCGCCCTGCAGCGGCCAGCCGTGGCTGAAGACGACGGCCGGGCCGTCGCCCCAGTCGGTGTAGCGGATGATCGTGCCGTCGCGGGTGGTTACGGTATTGATGGTATGTTGGGTTGTCATGGCGTTCCTTTCCGAACGTTGTTGCGGTACAGGCATTGTCGGTGCTGCGCGGCGCCCGTACCACTGCACTAAGGGAGAGGAGCGGCCGCCACGGCAGGGGGTATGGCATGGTGCCGCGCAGCCGCCGCGGCCGGATCACTGCATCGCGGCACGCAACGCCGAAGCCTCGAAGTAGACGTGGCGGATGACCGGGTGCGCGACGGCGATGGCGGCCTCGAGCCGGGCGATCGCCCGTTCCACCTCGTCGATCGGCATGCCGCGGCGGAACTGGACGGAGGCGGCGAGCAGGACTTCCTCCGGCCCCATCTGCATCGTGCGCAGGCTGGCGACGCTGTCCAGCGCCGCCTCGCGCCGGAACAGCGCGTACAGCGCGGCCAGCTCCTCCCGGTCGATGCTTTCGCCGACGAGCAGGCCGCCGGACTCGCGGGCCAGCATGAAGGCCGCGCCGACCAGCAGCAGGCCGATCACGATGGAAGCGGCGGGATCGAAGTACGGATTGCCGAAGTAGTGGCCCAGCGCGATGCCCGCCGCCGCGACCGCGAGGCCCAGCAGCGCGGCCGTGTCCTCGATGAACACGGTGAAGACCGACGCATCCTTGCTGGCGCGAACGGTCTGCCACAGCGTGCTGCCAGGCTTGCGCACGGTATTCAATGCCTTGCGCGATACATTCCAGCTGTAGCCTTCGAAGAGGGCCGCTACGCCGAGGACGACGTAGTTCCAAAGCGGGTCTTCCAGCGGTGGCGGGTCCTGCAACGCGGCCACGCCATGGTAGATCGACAGCCCGCCACCCAGCGAAAACACCGACAGCGCGACGATAAGCGCCCAGAAATACAGCGATTTTCCGTACCCGAAAGGGTGCTTGCGGTCGGCCGGGCGCGCACTGCGGCGTTCGCCCAGCAGCAGCAGGAACTCGTTGCCCGTATCCACCGCCGAGTGGATGCCTTCCGCCACCATCGACGCGCTGCCCGTGATGCCCGCCACGATGAACTTGGCGGTGGCGATGCCGAGGTTGGCGGCGATCGCCGCGTAGATGACCTTCTGGGAGCTTGCGCGCGGTGCCGTGTCGTCCGCGGCAGGCGCCTTGCTGTCATGCTTCGTGTCATGCATGGGTTTCTCCAATGAAGGCATGCAGGATGGCGAAGCTTCGCAGGGCCGTCTGTTCGGCTGCGCACGTGCGTCCGATACGTTCGCGGCGCCGTGGATGCGGTACGAACCGGCCCGCACCGACTTGCGCACGCGGCCTTCTCCTACAGGATATTGCTGAGCAGGGTGGCAGAATCGTCCTGTCATCCCGGCATCTGGCCGGAGCGTTGAAGGGCCATCGGCCCGATAGGAGAACACCATGCACATTCATCTGCTCGCGGCGGTTGCCGCCCTTGCTTTTACCGGCGTCGCCTCGGCGCAAAGCCATTCCGTGTCCAACATGGCGAACCCGCCGCAGACACAGTCCGACAACAAGGCCGCCACGGAAGCCACGCCGGGCAAGACCGCCACGGCGCACCGCAACACGAACAAGCAGCAGGACAAGAACGCGGGCCAGACCCGCAACGCGCCGAAAGCCGGGCAGGGCGGCAAGGTAGACACGAGCGGCGATTCGATGACCGGCGATCGTGTGAGCGCCGGCTCCAGCGCCACGGCGACCACCGGCATCGGTGCCGGCAATGGCGACCATGGCGCCGAGGGCGCCATGGAAATCAAGCCGTCGGATGCCTACGTGAACCCGGTCGAGCGCAGGGCGCTCGACGAGGCGCCGAAGAGCGGCAAGAAATAATCCTGCCGAGTAACTGAAACGGCCGCGGAGCGGCCGAAGGCTCAGCGCGGGAGCGGGAACGTGAGCGGGCCGGCCGGGCGCAGCAAGCCGGTCTGCGGCCCCACCTTGTCCAGCGACTCGGCCATGCGCACCAGCTTGACGAATTCCGCGCGGTAGCCTTCCGGATCCGTGCCGCGCGCGCCATTGGCCAGCGCGGCGATGTCCGTATAGGCCATGTCGGACAGCTGCGCTTCGCCGCGCAACTTCTGCCCGAAGGCGGCGACGGCGATGGCGAAGCGCTGTTCGTCCGGCGCAGCATCGAGGCGGGCACGCGCAGCCGCCTTCACAGGATGTTCGAGCTGGCGGCTGGCCGACTCGCCCGGCAGCTTGTAGCGCAGCTTCACGAAGCACAGCTCGTCGCTGCCCGCTTTCCTGTCCGTGGCGGCGGGTTTGGCAGCCTGGTTGCCCGCGTAGCGCGGCGCATCGACCAGTCTTGACGCCGCATCCGCCGGCGTGATCTCGTAGATTGCCGTCACCGTATGGCCGGCGCCGATGTCGCCGGCATCCACCTTGTCGTCCTTGAAGTCCTGGCGCTCCAGCATGCGCGTCTCGTAGCCGATCAGCCGGTAGGCCGCGACTTTCGCGGGGTTGAACTCGACTTGCACCTTGACGTCGTTGGCGATCGGGAACATGGTCGATCCCAGTTCCTGGCCCAGCGCCTTGCGCGCTTCCAGCAGCGAATCGATGTAGGCGGCGTTGCCGTTGCCCGACTGGGCCAGCCGCTGCATCAGCGCGTCGTTCAGGTTGCCTTCGCCGACGCCGAGGATCGACAGGTACACACCGCTCTTGCGCTTGTCCACGATGAATTTTTCCAGCTCGCGCGGATCGGTCATGCCGAGGTTGAAGTCGCCGTCGGTGGCCAGGATCACGCGGTTGACCGCCTTCGGATCGAAGTTGCGCGCGGCCAGTTCATAGGCCTGCTGCAGCCCGGCTGCGCCCGCCGTGCCGCCACCGCTTTGCAGCGAGCCGATGGCGTCGACGATCTTGCCGCGTTCCTTGCCTGCCGTGGGCTCCAGCGCGACGCGCGTGCCGCCGGCATAGGTGACGATGGCAACCCGGTCGTCGTCGCGCAACCCGTCGGCGAACAGCCGGAACGCCTGCTGGAGCAGCGGCAGCCGGTCCGGCGGCATCATCGAACCGGACACGTCGACCAGCAGCACCACGTTGGCGCGCGGCCGCGCCGCCTTGGCGACGTCGTAGCCGCGCACGCCGATGTGCACCAGCTGGTTGCCCGCCTTCCACGGGCTCGGCAGGACCTCGGTGCCGATCGCGAACGGCCGGGCCGGATCGCGCGGCGCGGTGTAAGCGTAGGGGAAGTAATTGACCATCTCCTCGACCCGCACCGCGTCGAGCGGCGGCAGCCTGCCGCTGCCCAGCATGCGCCGCACGAAGGCATACGAAGCCGTATCGACGTCGGTGCTGAATGTCGATACCGGCTGCTCGGCCACCAACACCGCCTTGTTGGCTTCCTTGCCGGGGAATTTGTTCGTGCTTTCCGGCAGAACAATGGGCGGCAGGTAGGCGGCAGCGGGCATCGGCCTGGCCAGCGTGTTGAAGTGCGTGGGGCTGGAGCGGCTCATGACCATGGGCGCAGGTGGAGCAGGCGGGGCCGGCGGGGCCGGCAGCTGCGCCGCGGGTTGCGCCGGCGCGGCGGTTTCTTGCACCTTGCTGCTGCACGCGGCCAGCAGTGTAAGGATGGCCAGCGGGGGAAGGGCAATGTAGAGCTTCATGGGAGCCTCGCGGATGTGGGGGATCCCAACATGCCAAAAAGGCATCGTTCAGTCAACTGCGGTTACAGTTGGCAACAGAGGCGCGTCGCCGGCCTGGCCGGGCGCTGGATGGCCGGGGAGAAAGATGGCGGAAGGCAGAAAGAGTCGAACTTACAGAGGAACGGCTGACGCCCCTCACCGGGTTTGAAGCCCGGCCCCATCACCGGATGAGAATGCCTTCCACGGGAACCAGCATATCAGGCCGGGTATTTCATACTGGGTCCGGCCAGCTTGCGTTGGGCCGCACCAGGTGGCTGTTGCGGACGCGGCGAGTATAGCCGACACGGTCGAAATACTCCAACACCTGGATCGCACGCTTGCGGCCCAGGCCCGTGGCATCGCGGAAGCTCGCCGCCTGCGCATCGGGCAGCGTGCCGACGATCTTCGCCAGCGCCGCCAGCGCGCGCGGGTGATAGAACAGGTCGGGCACTACCTGCGACAGTTGCCCGGCCCGGGCCAGCTTGCGCAGCAGGCGCCGCACGTCGTCTTCCGCCACCCGCTGTTCGCGCGACAGGTCGCGTACCCACGGCGGATCGAAGCGGCCTTTTTCCAGAGCCGCGAGCAGCGGTGCCGCGAGCGCTTCCTCTTCCGGTGTCAGCGCCACGCTGTGGCCCGGCAGGTGCAGGCTGTTGCCGAGCTGCGCGACCGTGCCCGCGGCCAGCATGCGTGCCGCCAGCGCCGACCACAGCGCATCCTCGGCGTCCGGCTGCGCCATCCGTTTCAGGCGCCACAGTTCGGGGCCGGCATCGTCCGGATGTTTCTCGTGGAAAGCGGCCAGCGCATCGACCACCGATCCTTCCAGCCGCGCCAGCGCAGCCGGGGCGATCCACAGTTCGTCGCCGCCCGGGAGGGACAGGCGCAGGCAGCCTTCCGGCAGCGCGATCGCGTCGGCGGGCAGCTGCGTCAGGCGCACCAGCGCGGCGGCCCGCATGCCGAGCGGGCTTTGCGCCAGCAATGCCGACACGTCGCCGCTGTCCACGTAGGCCTGCAACGCATCGAGCCACGCCAGCCGCGCCGGGCTGCGCCGCTTGCGCGCCGCGCCGAACGGATCGAGTACCGTGCCGCCGCCGATCGTCTGCGTCGCCTGCGCGTTGCGCACCACGAAGCGGTCGCCCGGCACCGCGTGTACCGCCACGTCGAACACCAGCTGCACCCGCGCGGCCTGCCCCGGCGGGACAGTATCGCCGTCGAGCGGCACCACGTGCGCCGTGTGGTGCGAGGCGCCCAGGTGCACGTGGACCGGCGACCAGGCCTTCAGGGCGCCGGTCTTTGTTCCGCCGGCGAGTGTCAATTGCGCATCGATCCGTTCCGAGCACGCCTGCAGCGCGGGGGCGACGACCCACGTGCCGCGCTCGATCTCGTCCTTCGCCACGCCGGCCAGGTTCAGCGCGAGGCGCTGGCCGCCATGGCCTTCGCTGGCGCTGCGGCTTTGCGCGTGGATGGCGCGCACGCGTGCGCTTTGCCCACCGGGCGCGAGCACCAGCGTATCGCCGACGGCCACGCGGCCCGACAGCGCCGTGCCGGTGACGACCGTCCCCTGGCCGGACAGCGTGAAGACGCGGTCGACGCCGAGCCGGAACAGCCGCCGGTCGTCGCGCGACGGCAGCGTGGCGGCCACTTCGGCCAGGTGGGCGAGGAGGGCGGCCACGCCGGGATCGGCGGGTTGCGTGGCGGCGGTGCGGAACACGGGCGCGCCGGTAAACGCCGTATCGGCCAGCAGCGCGGCGATGTCCTGTTCCACGGCGTCGATGCGCTGCGCGTCGGCGCGGTCGGTCTTGGTGAGCGCCACGGCGCCGCGCCGCACGCCCAGCAGTTGCAGGATCGCCAGGTGTTCCACGGTTTGCGGCATGACGCCGTCGTCGGCCGCGATCACCAGCAGCGCATAGTCGATGCCGGTCACGCCGGAGGCCATCGTGCGGATGAATTTCTCGTGGCCGGGCACGTCGATGACACCGAGGATCTCGCCGCCCGGCAGCGGCAGGTAGGCGTAGCCCAGCTCGATCGAGATGCCGCGCGCCTTTTCCTCCTTCAGGCGATCGGTGTCGACACCCGTCAGCGCGCGGGTCAGCGTGGTCTTGCCATGGTCGATATGGCCGGCGGTACCGACGATCATGTCGCCGTGCCCTCCTGCGCCAGGTGCGTCAGTTGCCGCTCGAATTCGTCCGCCTGGCCATCTTCCAGGCAGCGCAGGTCGAGCCACAGCGTGTCGTCGGCGATGCGGCCGATCACCGGCACCGGCAGCGCGCGCAGGCGGCGTTCCAGTACACCGAGCGGATTGCCGCGCGTGCCGGGGATGGCGCGCAACGCCAGGCCGAAGCTGGGCAGCACGTCGACGGGCAGGGCGCCGCTGCCGATCTGGCTCGTGACCGGTTCGGCGTTCACGGTGTAGGAGTCGCCCAGCGCCCGCTGCAGGGGTGCCTGCAGACGTACCGCGAGGGCGCGCATGGCAGTGGCGGGGCGGGTCAGCAGGCGCAGCGTCGTCAGCCGCTCGGGCAGCAAGTCCGGCGCGTGGTACAGCGCCAGCACCGGTTCCAGCGCGGCGAGCGTGAGCTTGCCCACGCGCAGCGCGCGCTTCAGCGGGTTGTTCTTGATCGCGGCAACCAGGTCCTTGCGGCCGGCGATGATGCCGCATTGCGGGCCGCCCAGCAGTTTGTCGCCGCTGAAGGTGACGAGGTCGGCGCCGCCCGCGATCGTCTCCCGCACTGTCGTTTCATGGGGCAGGCCATATTTTTCCAGGTCGACGAGCGTGCCGCTGCCCAGGTCCACGGCGACCGGGATGCCGCGCTCGCGGGCCAGCGGCGCGAGTTCCGGCAGGGTCACTTCCTTGGTGAATCCCGTGATCGCGTAATTGCTCGCGTGGACTTTCATCAGCAGCGCGGTATCGGCGCCGATGCCGTCCGCGTAATCCTTCAGGTGCGTGCGGTTGGTGGCGCCCACTTCGCGCAGCACCGCGCCGGCGCGCGTCATTACATCGGGAATGCGGAACGCGCCGCCGATCTCCACCAGTTCGCCGCGCGACACGATCACTTCGCGGCCGGCGGCCAGCGTGTTCAGCATCAGCAGCACGGCGGCCGCGTTGTTGTTGACGATCGTGACTGCTTCCGCGCCCGTCAGCTTCAGGAGGTGCTCCTCGACCAGCGTATCGCGGTCGCCGCGCTTGCCCGTGTCGAGGTCCCATTCCAGGTTCATCGGCCAGCGCAGCGCGTCGGCCACGGCCTGCACGGCCACGTCCGGCAGCAGCGCGCGGCCCAGGTTCGTGTGCAGCACCGTACCCGTGAGGTTGAACAGCCGGCGCATCGTCGAGCGGTTCGCAGCTGCCAGCCGGGTTGCCAGGGCGGCCAGCACCGCGCTCTCCGACGTGTCGGCCGAGCCGCCCGCCAGCAGCGTGCCGCGCAGGTCGGCCAGCAGGCCGCGCAGGGCGTCGACCGTCTGGTCGCGGCCATACTCGGCCACGAGCGGCTCGCAGGCGGGCGCCGCCAGCAGCAGGTGCACGGCCGGCAGGCGCAGGTGCTGCACCGCCACCGTCATTCCGCGGAGCCCAGCCGCAGCAGCGGATTGCCGCTGGCCCGTGCGTAGCCCAGTTCCGACACGAGCATGTCCAGCACGAGGCTGGCGAGATCGTCGGCCAGCGGGTCCACGTTGTAGTCGTGTTCCTGGTTGAAGATCTTGCGGTACGAGTGGCAGGCGTCGCACGTCTCGGCGCGCGCCACGCGGGTCGGATCGTTGGCCTTGTTCAGGGTCTTGCCTTCCTTGGCGGCCGCCACGTTCTCGGCGATCGCGTCGGCGGCGGCGTCGGTCAGGCCCTGGTAGGCGACCTTCGCGTTGTCTTCGCAGCACGAGCATTTCACCCGCACCATATGCCATTCGCTGGCGCAGACGGCGCAGTGCAGGTAGCGGTAGCCCTGCGACTGGCCGCCGATGCGGATCACGCTGGCCACGGGGTGCGAGCCGCACACGGGGCACAGGGTGCCGGTGACGAGCGGCTGCGCCCAGCGTTCGTCGAGCTGCGCGGCCATCACGCTCCACGTGACCTGCAGCGCGGCCGCCACGAACGGCGCCTGCGCCGGATCGATCCCTTCGGCGAACTCGCCTAGCACGGCGTCGGCCGCGCCTTCCAGCTGCGCATCGTCCAGCGCGCGCAGGGCGGCGAGGGCGGTCGCCAGCTGCGGCTGGCTGGCCATTTTCGCTTCCAGCCGTTCCAGGATGGCGGCGAACACGGTTTGCCACGCGGCAGGGCGCTTGCCCGTCACGGGCAGCGGCGGCATGTTGTGCTCGTGCGCTACGCGCATCTCGTCCTGCGGTGGCAGGGGGATGCCCGCGGGCAGCAGCGTCTTCACGACATCGGCCTGTGCCTGCACGAGCTCGGCCATCACCTTGACGTAGCTTGCCAGGGCCTCGTCGACGGGGATGCCCTTGATGTTGTTTTGCGCCAGCTGGCGCAGGCGCTCCGCGCGCGCTGCATACAGTTCGCCCGGCCGCGGCAGCAGCAGGCGGGGGATGGCGGTGTGGTCGAGCGATTCGATCTCGCCCGGTTCTAGCAGTCGCTGTACCAAGATAACTCCAAATATTTCCTGGAAAATGGGGTACGTCCCCATTTTCTCGGCAACTAGTTGCTTCAAAAATGGGGACGTACCCCATTTTTGAAGCAACTGTTTGCCAATAAAAAAGCCGGGCCACGCGGGCCCGGCCAATTTTAGACGAATACGAACAAGCGTGCAGTTCGCAATCGGCCTAGCGGCTGTTCTTGCGGATTTCGTCCTCGAACCAGCGCTGGTGGTGTTTGCGAGCCCAGCCGTAGGTGACGGTGCCGCGGATCATGGCGCCCATCGAGCCCTTGATCCAGAAGCCGGCGTACACGTGCACGATGATCGAGACGATGATCACGAACGCGAAGAACGCATGCAGCAGCGAGGCCACGCGGATGATGTCCACCGCGAACAGGTGCGAGAACCAGGCGCGCCACATGACGATGCCGGTCAGCAGCAGGCCCACCATCGACACGATCAGCACCCAGAACAGCAGCTTCTGGCCGGCGTTGTACTTGCCGATGCGGGGCAGCTTTTCCTCGCGGTTGGCCAGCACGTCGTCGAACTGCTTC
The DNA here is from genome assembly GCF_055502675.1 of Pseudoduganella sp. jia 12. Taxonomy (NCBI): domain Bacteria; kingdom Pseudomonadati; phylum Pseudomonadota; class Betaproteobacteria; order Burkholderiales; family Oxalobacteraceae; genus Pseudoduganella; species Pseudoduganella sp. jia 12. Next base: position 383,076 of record NZ_JBUXKP010000004.1, on the reverse strand, counting down.
AGCCACTGGCGGTCCGAGGCGTCCAGGAAGTTGTGGTGCCAGAAGCGCAGCACCAGCACCAGGAACGAGACGAACATCACGATGCCGATGAACGGATGCAGGATCCGCGTCCACTGGCCGCCGCCGAGGAAGACCGCCATCCACGACATGGCCGGGTGGAACAGTGCCAGGCCGGACACCGCCAGCAGCACGAAGCTGATCGCCGTGATCCAGTGGTTGGTGCGCTCGTTCGGCTTGTACCGTTCGATGACCGGGTTGCCGTCCTTGTCCGTCACGATCTTATCGGTTGTCATGGCGTTCCTCCGCTATGCGTTTCGCGTCGTGCAGTGCTTCCTCTTCTTCCTTGCGGCTGACCTCGTTCGGTCCGACGCGGGTGTAGTGGAAGAAGCCCGCGATCGCCGCCGCCGCCATGCCGGCCAGCGCCAGCGGCTTCGTCAAGCCCTTCCACGCGCCCACGACGGGGCTGATGGAAGGATTGTTGCGCAGGCCGCTGTACAGCGCCGGACGGTCCGCATGGTGCAGCACGTACATCACGTGCGTGCCGCCCACGCCGGCCGGGTCGTACAGGCCCGCGTTCTCGTAGCCGCGCGACTTCAGGTCCTCGATCCGCTCGGCCGCATGCGTCTTCATGTCTTCCTTCGTGCCGAAGACGATCGCGCCGGTCGGGCAGGTTTTGACGCAGGCCGGTTCCTGGCCCACGGCCACGCGGTCCGAGCACAGCGTGCACTTGTACGCGCGGTTGTCCTTCTTCGAGATGCGCGGCACGTCGAACGGGCAGCCCGTGATGCAGTAGCCGCAGCCGATGCAGTTCTCCTCGTGGAAGTCGACGATGCCGTTGGTGTACTGCACGATCGCGCCAGGCGCCGGGCAGGCCTTCAGGCAGCCCGGTTCCTCGCAGTGCATGCAGCCGTCCTTGCGGATCAGCCATTCGAGGTTGCCCTGTTCGTTCTCGTGTTCCGCGAAACGCATCACGGTCCACGATTGCGGGGTCAGGTCGATCGGGTTGTCGTACACGCCGGTGGTTTCACCCACTTCGTCGCGCAGGTCGTTCCACTCGGAGCACGCCGTCTGGCAGGCCTTGCAGCCGATGCATTTGGATACGTCGATCAGCTTGGCGACCGTGCCGGTGACGGGTTCGCGGGCCGCGGGCGGTTGCACCGTGGTGGCCGAGATCCGTTTGATGTCCAAAGATTGTAGTGCCATGTCTTGTCCTTACGCTTTCTCGACCTTCACCAGGAACGACTTGAATTCCGGTGTCTGGGAATTGCCATCGCCCACGACGGGTGTCAGCGTGTTGGTGAGATAGCCCGGCTTCGTCAGGCCCTTGAATCCGAAGTGCAGCGGGATGCCGACCGTGTGCGTGGTCTTGCCTTCGATGGTCAGTGCCTTGATCCGCTTGGTGACGACGGCTTTCGCCACGATCACGCCGCGCTTGCTCGACACCTTCACTTTCTGGCCAGCCACCACGCCGATTTCCTTCGCCAGCGCCTCGCCGATTTCCACGAACTGTTCCGGCTGCGCGATCGCGTTCAGGCGGGCGTGCTTGGTCCAGAAGTGGAAGTGCTCGGTCAGGCGATAGGTCGTGGCCACGTGCGGGAAGTCCTTGTGCGTGCCCATCTGCGCCCGGTCGCCCGGGAACACGCGCGCGCCGGGGTTGCTGGTCGCCTTCGGGTTCTTCGGGTGCATCGGGTTGTAGCCCAGCGGATTCTCGAACGGCTCGTAGTGCTCGGGGAACGGGCCTTCGTTCATCTGGCCGCGGGCGAAGAAACGCGCCACGCCTTCGGCATTCATGATGAACGGGTTCATGCCGTTCGCCGGGTCTTCGTCCAGCTTGAAGTCCGGCACGTCCGCGCCGCTCCACGTGGTGCCGTTCCAGCCGACCAGTTTCCGGGTCGGGTCGAACGGTTTGCCTTGCGTGTCGCAGGAGGCGCGGTTGTACAGCACGCGGCGGTTCGCCGGCCATGCCCACGCCCAGCCCAGCGTATTGCCGATGCCGGTCGGGTCGGAATTGTCGCGGCGGCCCATCTGGTTGCCCGCGGCCGTCCAGCTGCCGGCGAAGATCCAGCAGCCCGACGCCGTGGAACCGTCGTCCTTCAGCTGCGAGAAGGAAGCCAGCTGCTCGCCTTTCTTCAGCAGCACCTTCGTCGGATCCTTCGGATCGGTGATGTCCTTCAGCGCCTTGCCGTTGAATTCCATCGCCAGTTCTTCCGGCGTCGGATGGGCGGGCTGCGCGTACGGCCACGTCAGGTTCAGGATCGGGTCGGGGAACTTGCCGCCCTCGGTCTGGTACAGCTTGCGCAGGCGCAGGAACAGGCCGGACATGATCTCGATGTCGCCCTTGGCCTGGCCCGGCGGTTCGGCGCCTTGCCAGTGCCACTGCAGCACGCGCGACGAGCTCACCAGCGAACCGCGTTCCTCGGCGAAGATCGCCGTCGGCAGGCGGAACACTTCCGTCTGGATCTTGGTCGGGTCGACATCATGGAATTCGCCATGCGATTTCCAGAATTCGCCCGTCTCGATGGCCAGCGGGTCCATGACGACCAGGTACTTCAGCTTGGCCAGCGCCTCGGTGACCTTCTGCTTGTTCGGCGCGGACGCCAGCACGTTGAAGCCCTGGCAGAAGTAGCCGGTCATTTTGCCCTGGTGCATCAGCTCGATCGTCTGCAGCAGGTCGTACGGCTTGTCCAGCTTCGGCAGGTAGTCGAACGCCCAGTTGTTTTCCTCGGTCGCGGCATCGCCCCACCAGGTCTTCATGAAGCTCACGTGGAACTTCTTGTAGTTGCTCCAGTAGGACAGCTGGTTCGGACGCAGCGGCTTCGGTGCCCGCGCATCGATGTACTTGTCGAAATCCTGTTCCGCGTCGAACGGCAGCGTCATGTAGCCCGGCAGCAGGTTCGACATCAGGCCCAGGTCGGTCAGGCCCTGGATGTTCGAGTGGCCGCGCAGCGCGTTCATGCCGCCGCCGGCGATACCGATGTTACCCAGCAGCAGCTGGACCATCGCGCCCATGCGGATGGTCTGCGCGCCGGTGGAGTGGTGCGTCCAGCCCAGTGCGTACAGGATGGTACCGGCGCGACCCGGCACCGCCGTGGACGCGAGCGTCTCGGCAACCTTGTGGAACTGTTCGGGCGACACGCCGCACACCTTCTGCACCATCTCGGGCGTATAGCGGGCGTAGTGCTTCTTCATCAGCTGGTACACGCAGCGCGGATGCTGCAGGGTCGGGTCGACCTTGGCGTAGCCATCCTCGCCGATCTCGTAGTTCCAGCTCGACTTGTCCGTGTACTTGCCGGCCTGCTCGTCGTAGCCCGAATAGATGCCGTCGTCGAACGCGAAGTCTTCGCGCACGATGAACGACATGTCCGTGTAATTGCGGACGTATTCGTGTTGGATCTTGTCGTTCGTGATCAGCCAGTTGGCGATCGCGCCGAGGAACACGATGTCCGTGCCGGTACGCGTGGCCACATAGTAGTCCGCCACGGACGCAGTACGGGTAAACCGCGGGTCCACCACCACCAGCTTGGCCTTGTTATGTGCCTTGGCTTCGGTAACCCATTTAAAACCACAAGGATGCGCTTCGGCGGCATTGCCGCCCATAACCAGAATCACGTCGGCATTTTTAATGTCGACCCAGTGATTCGTCATCGCACCACGGCCAAACGTCGGGGCAAGACCTGCCACCGTCGGACCGTGTCAAACACGCGCCTGGTTATCGAATGCGAGCATCCCGAGACTGCGTACAGTCTTGTGGGTGAGGTAGCCGACTTCGTTGCTGGCGGCCGAGGCAGCCAGGAAGCCGGTCGTCAGCCAGCGGTTGACGGTCACGCCATCCGCGTTCTTCTCGATGAAGTTCGCGTCGCGGTCTTCCTTCATCAGCTTGGCGATGCGGTCGAGCGCGTCGCTCCACGAGATCTTCTGCCATTCGGTGCCGCCCGGTGCCCGGTATTCCGGCTCCTTCAGGCGGTTCGGCGAATGGATGAAGTCGATCAGGCTGGCGCCTTTCGGGCACAGCGTGCCGCGATTGACCGGGTGGTCGGCGTCGCCCTCGATGTGGATGATGCTGGCGGCGGCGTTCTTCGAGCCATCGCCCAGGCCGTACATCAGCAAGCCGCAACCGACGGAGCAGTAGGGGCAGGTATTGCGGGTTTCGGTCGTGCGCGCCAGCTTGTATTGCCGGACTTCGGCCATGGCCGTTGCCGGCATGAAGCCGAGCGCCGCGATGCTCGAACCCGCGATGGTTGCGCCAGTTACCTTCAGGAACTGGCGCCTTGACATCTGGTTCATAAGATCCTCTGTAAGGAGTTTATTTCTTTCGCCAATGAATGTTATCACCGCGAAGAAAGTATTTTCGCAGCGAAACTCAATCGAACAAGGGGTGAAACGCTGAAGTACGTGTTATCCCTTATCAAAAAACGACAAAATGTTTGACCAAAGTGCTTGATCTTATTCAAAAGATCATGAAATAAATTGAGAATAATTCTCATTATTATCCCGCTGACTATTGCCTAAAACCGGGGTCAGACCCCGGTTTCGAGAAATGTTTCTTAAATTCGGGGTCTGACCCCGGTTTCAGGAAACTTCCGGCATCGCTGCCTGCAGGTTGATGGCCCGGCGGGTAACCGGTGGCTGTGGCATCATGTGCGCCTCATTGCGAAAGAGAGCATTGCCATGGTCGACGAAGCCGCTGCCACTTGTCCCACCGCTTTTGGGCAGGAGCCGCCTCCTGCCACGGAGCGGCGCGGTGTGCTGCGCGTGCGCGATGGCGCGGCGGAGCAGGCCGAGGATGTGCTGGCCGACGAGGTGCCGGTGGCACTCGTCTACAACGGCATCTCGCATGCGGTGATGATGGCCACGCCGCAAGACCTGGAAGACTTCGCGCTCGGTTTTTCGCTGACGGAGGCGCTGATCGACCATCCGGGCGAGTGCTACGGCATCGATATCGAGGCGGGCCCGGCCGGCGTGGCCGTGCAGCTGGACATCGCCAGCCGGGCATTCGTCGCGCTGAAGGAACGCCGCCGCTCGCTGGCCGGCCGCACGGGCTGCGGCCTGTGCGGCGTGGACAGCCTCGACCAGGTCTATCGAACGCTGCCGCAGGCCGCGCGCGAAGCCGTCCTCACGGGGCAGGCGGTGCGCGCCGCGCTGGCCGCATTGCCGGCGCGGCAGGTATTGAATCAGCTGACCGGCGCCACGCACGCGGCAGCATGGTGCGACATGGGGGGCCACCTCGCCGTGGTGCGCGAGGACGTGGGCCGCCACAACGCGCTCGACAAGGTGGCCGGTGCGCTGGCCCGCGACCCGTCGTTGCGCGGCGGCGATGGTTTTGTCCTCGTCACCAGCCGCGTCAGCGTCGAAATGGTGCAGAAGGCGGCGATGGCCGGCGCCGTCGGCATCGTCGGCGTCTCGGCACCCACGGCGGCGGCCGTGCGCATGGCTGCCGGGGCGGGGCTGGTGCTGCTGGCCTTTGCCAGGGGAGACCGCTTTACCTGCTACGCGGGCGAGGACCGCTTGGCACCCTGACCCTGGCAGCTTGAACTGCTCGAACGCGCCGGTCTGATGCAGGAACGCCTGCTGCACAGGCAGATCGCCGCGGGCAGCGTGTCCATCGAGGGTTGCCAGGTGCATGCCGGTGGCGCCCATGTCAGCATGCGCACGGCCGCGTGGTGCGCGGCGGCACGCCGATCGAGCTGGCCCTGAAACCGGCCTCGGGCAAGGACAGCAAGCGCCTGCTTGCGGTGCCCTGGCTGCCCTGCGACGAAGCCTTGCTGGAACGGGTCGTCCACAGCGCGGGTGCGCTGCTGAACCCGGCTTAGCATGCGGCGCAGGCTGACACGCGCGTGGGAAGTGTGCTGACGTAACGGCGCTGCGACTGTTGGTTAAATGGCGCCAGGGCACACGATGAAGCGCACCATGGACAAACAACACGCCAGCGGCGCCACGCCGCACATCAAGCTCGGACTGGACATGGTGGATATCGACGCCGTGCTGGAAGCCTGCGAACTGGTCGGTCGCGTCCTGAAATCGGTATCGCCCGAGCTGAACGCGCGCGCGGCGGCGCGCCTGCTCACGGAAGCCACGCGCGACGAACATCACGACGCGCCCCTGACGCGTTCGATCCTCGTCGAGGTGGCGCGCGCGCTGCAGCAGCGCGACTGCCTGTAACTGTCCGGAACCGGACAGCGCCTGGCCGGTTCCGGCCGCCCGTGACCGTGCCGGTGACGCCGAACGGCCGCGCTGCCCCGTTGCCAGCCCTGGCATGCAAGTTGCACATATTCCATCATTTCATTGCTACAGTGGAGGGATGGATGACCGTAACCGAACTGGAGCGCGGCCAATGAGCGCGCGCACTATGTCGAAACCGAACTTGCGCTCTGGATTCCCTGTCCTGCGGGCCGTCTGGCGCACCCTTGCCGCGAACCCATGGCAAACGGTGTTCGCCACGGGCGCCCTGGCGCTCGGTCTTGCCGTGTTCACGCTGCTGAGTGGTTTCGTGGGCCATGCCCTGCGCGTGAACGCGCACCTGCCCGAAGGACTGTATCTCGTGAAGCAGCGCGACAACACCGCCACGCAGGCGCCCTGGTACGACCAGGCGCCGATGGGATTGGCGCGCATGGCGGCGGCCATCCCCGGCGTGGCCGGCGCCACCGTGCTCGTGCCGCTGCGCCCGGAGCTGAAAGGCTTGATGGCCCGCGCCGGCAACCGGCTCGTGCCACTGCAGGGATTGACGGTGCTGCCCGGTTTTGCCGGCATGATGGGCCTGCGCGCCATCGATGGCGACGTGGAAGCGGCGCTGGCGCGCCCGGACGGCATCGTGTTGACACAGGCCACGGCGCTGCGCCTGTTCGGCATGGCCGATGCCGTTGGCCGCACCCTTCGGGCCGAAGGGCAGGTGCTGCGCGTGGCCGCGGTGCTGGTGCCCCAGGCAGGGCCGACCACGCTGCCGTTCGATGCGCTGACCGGCGTGGCCAGCGCCATCGTCGATCCGGCGGTCCGCGAAGAGATGCTGACCGGGCGGGAAGGCTGGCCCGGCAAGGTGCTGCTGCGGCTCGCGCCCGGCATCTCGCCCGAGGCCGTCGCTGGCGCGCTGCAGGCCGCCGTCGACCACCTGCCGCGCACGCAGCGCCATGCACCGGACGTGATCGCCCGGCTGGCGGGCCGTCCGCCGCTGGAGCTGGGGCTGGCGTCGCTGCGCGGCGCTTACTTCGACCATGAACTGGGCAGCAACTTCCTGTGGAGTGCCGGCGAGCGCGTCAATCCGGCCCTGGTGGCGGGCCTGGGTGCGGTGGCGCTGCTGATCCTTGCGCTGGCCGGCGCCAACTACGTGAACCTGGCCGCCATGCGCGTCCTGCGCCGGCAGCGCGAACTCGCCGTGCGCAAGGTACTGGGTGCCCGGGCACGCGATATCGCCGCGCAGTGCGTGGCCGAGGCGTTGATGGTGACGCTGGCCGCGACGACGGTCGGCCTGCTGCTGGCGTGGCTCGCGCAGCCGGCATTCGCCGCGCTGGCCGGGCGCGACATGCCCGGCATGTTCGAGCCTGGCCACCTGTCGGGCGTGCTGGCAGCGGGCATCGCGCTGGGTTGCGCGGCCGCCGCGTACCCGGCATGGCTGGCGCTGCGGGTGCGGCCCGACCGGGCCCTGTCCGGCAAGCCCGACACGGAATCGCGCGGCGCCGCGCGAGCCCGTCGGGTGCTGACGGTATTGCAGCTGGCCGTGGCGATGGGTGTGGCCGGCGTCGCGCTGGCGATCGCCTGGCAGGCGCGCTACGCGGCGCAGGCATCTCCCGGCTTCGACCCGCGGCCGCTGACATTGGTCGACCTGCCCGAGCAGGTACGCTTTTCCGACAAGGCACGCGGCCTGATGGCGGCGATCGCGGCGCAGCCGGGCATCGACGGCGTGACCGTCTCGCTGGACGCGGTGGGCCGCAGCGAAGACACGCTCGGCCGCACCTACCAGAAGCCGGGCGGGCAGGGCATGACGCTCGAGGTGCGCTGGGTAGGAGCGAACTTCTTCACGCTGTACGGCATCCGCGCCCGCGCCGGCCGGCTGTTCGATCCGCGCCTGGACCGCGACGACGATCCGCATCCGCTGGTGCTGAACGAGGTGGCCGCTCGCGCGCTGGGCTTCCCGGACGCGGGGCAGGTGCTGGGCCAGACGGTGCTGTTCCGCGACTGGGATGGCAAGGTGTCGCCGCGCCGCGTGATCGGCATCGCACCGCCGCTGCGCTTCCAGTCGCTGCGCGAGGCGCCGCGTCCCATCGCGTTCGAACTGTCCACCGGCGGCTCCACGCTGACCGTGCGTTCGGGCTTGCCCGCGGCGCGCGTGGATGCGCTGGTGCGCCAGCTGTGGCCGCGCTGGTTCCCCGACGCGCTGCCACGCATCGCGCCCGCAGGCGCCGTGCTGGAACGGAACTATGCCGACGACGCGCGCCTGGCCCGCCTGCTGGCCATCGCGGCCGGCGTCGCGCTGGCGTTCGCCGCCGCCGGCTGCTATACCCTGTCGGCCCACACGGTGCAGCGGCGCGCAAAGGAGATCGTGCTGCGCAAGCTGCATGGCGCGCCGGGCAGTGCCGTCGGGCTGCTGGTACTGCGCGAAACCGGCGCGCTGGCCGTGCTGGGCGCCGTCGCCGGCTTGCCGGTTGCCGCGCTGGTGATCGAACGCTACCTGGCCGGCTACGTGGAGCGCGCGCCGGCCGGGCAGTGGGCGCTGCCGTGCGCGCTGGCCGCGACGGCTGCCGTTGCGCTGGCTGCCGCGGCGCGCCATGCGTGGCTGGCGATGCGGGCTGTGCCGGCCGCGGCGCTGCGGGTCTAGGACGGCTTTCCGCCCGGATTGATGGCGCTGGCTTTTTCAGGTACCGTCGGAGCGTGTCGAAAACAATCCGGTTCGGCTTGGAAGCCGCCGCACCGATACGCCGCTTCCGGCTGCAACCGGAACCGACTGCTTCTACCCAGGACCACCATGGCGATACGCAACCGTTTGAATCACGTGGCCGCAGGCCTGCTGAGCTCGTTTTACTCCCGATGCAACGAGGTGGACGGATTCTGGGCGCTCGGCATGCTTTACAAGGAAGTCCGGGAGGCGCCGTACTGTGTCACGCTCGACCTGTTGAGCCGCACTGCGATGCCGGCAAGATGCAGTGCGCTGTACGTCACGGCGCGTTATGCGGAGTTCCTCGAGCGGGCCCTGGCGAAAAAAGACCTGCGGGCAGACGACCTCACCAAGGCTGAAGTCCGCATCCGGTTCAATGCCGACACCGCCCTGCCCAGTGTCCGGCCGGACTGGATCGGCGACGTCTTTACTTGCACCGTGGTGCTGCAGAGGGCGGGCGACCGCGCACTGTTGACAGCATATGGAAAGTGCATGCCCAACGATCCCGCATTGTTCCGGCAGGGCGCTCGACGCCGCGGCCGGTAGCGCATGGCCGTGGCGCGGTCATGGACGCTACCGCCGTACCGTGGCTTTCTGGTGTCCCGCCAAGTCCGACGCAGTACCCAGGCTTAATCCAGATCTTGAACCAGTGACGCATGCATGTGGTGCCGATGCCTGGCCCAAGCCCGGCTGTGGATGTTTGGTCGATCGTGCAGGATCGCCCGATTTTGTTGTCTTGTTGCAACGTTCATGCATCGATAGAAAAGCTATCGCAGTGATAGTTTCCCTGATCGTGTTACATTCCGGTACCTGCCTTGCCCCCGCAGTTTCCTCGACACTAGGCCAAGACTTCCTAGTCATGCAGATTTGTTATGCCGGCTGAAGCACGCGTTCGAAATATCGCCATCATCGCAGTAGTGGTTTCCCTCCTCGTTACTGCCATTCCGTTTTTCATCAACAGTCGCGTCAGCGAAGGTGTACCGCTGCTCAAGCTTGCGGCAGACCGCCAGACCGCGTACACGGATCTCCTCGGCATGCTGCGGGATGTGGAGTCCGGGCAGAGGGGGTTTGCACTGAGCGGCATGGATGCCTTCCTGGAACCGTACACGGCGGCAGTCCTGGAAATCCCATCGCTGAAACGCGACCTCGTGAAGGGCGCGCTGGACGCCCGGGAGCGCGAGGCGATTCGCCAGATCATCGAGCTGACGGATGCCAAATTGGCGAACGCTGCCGACAGCATTGCCGCGCGCAAGAATTTTGGCGCGGCGCCGGACAGCCTGTACGCATCGACCGCGCTCGGCAAGGCGCAAATGGACAAACTGCGGGTGCTCATCGGCAAGCAGATTACGCTGATGGCCGAGCGGCGCAATCTCGCCAGGAAAACCCTGATCGACGGGTCGGCGCAGGTGGCGTATTCCAGCGCCTTCGCGGGACTGTTCAATGCGCTGCTGCTCGGCGTGGCAGCCTTCAATGTCCGGCGGCTGTTCCGCGACCGCGCGCACGCCGCCGACCAGCTGAAAGAGGCGATTACGCTGGCGGAAACGCGCAACGCGATGATGTCGGGCAGTGCCCGGCTGTTGCAGGCGCTCGACTCGATCCAGACGCTCGATGGCACCTCGGCGGTCCTCACGCCGTGCCTGACGGCCTTGTTGCCGAACGTGTCCGGCACGCTCTACCTGTACCGCGATTCGAACGACGTGCTGGAGCCCCTGGCAAGCTGGGGCGGCGATGCGGCACGTTCCGTCATCTCGTCGGAAGATTGCTGGGCGCTTCGCTTCGGCCGGCCCCATGCCCACCACGTCGAGACCGACCTGTGCTGCGACCACCTGCATGGCGAGCCGCGCAGGCACCACCTCTGCATCCCGATGGTGACGCAGGGCGCGGTACTCGGATTGATGTCCGTGAAGGTCGACCAGCTGCCGGACAGGAATATTGCGCTGCACCGCGAGCTGGTCAGCGTGCTGGCGGAACAGGTGTCGCTGGCCTTGTCCAATGTCCGCCTGCGGGAGGCATTGCGCGAGCAGTCGATCATCGATCCGCTGACCGACCTGTACAACCGCAGGTTCCTCGAAGAGTCCTTGAAACGCGAGCTCTCGCGCAGCGTGCGAAATCGCGCACCCCTTTCGGTGATCATGTTCGACATCGACCACTTCAAGCGGCTGAACGATACCTTCGGCCATGACGCGGGCGACGTGGTCCTGAAGGCTGTCGCCGCGGCCACGAAGGCGGCGGTGCGCAAGGCGGACATCGTTTGCCGCTACGGCGGCGAGGAAATGATCGTGGTGCTGCCCGACTGTGCCGAAGGCATGGCGATGGAACGGGCGGAGATGATCCGCAAGGCGATCGAGTCCGTCCGCATCGAGCATGGCGGGCGTGAAATCCCGCAAGTCACCGCCTCGTTCGGCGTTGCCAGCCATCCGATTTTCGGGCTGGACGGCGATGCGCTGGTTCGCGCCGCCGATGCGGCACTGTATGTGGCGAAACGCCGCGGCCGGAATAATGTGCAGATGGCGGCTTAGAGGGTGTAGACAAAATCAATGAAGCAGTTGTGGCATGCTGTCCTGATGTGGAGGGGGCATGCCATGGCAAACGGGTTCTTTGGCACAGCCGCCGCCGTGGCCACGGGCGCATTGACGGGCATGGCTTCCGGTACTGCAGCGGCCATCGTCCGCGGCGGAAAAGTCGACATGGTAAAGAATGCGACGGATGCGTTCGGGAATGCGATAGGCAATGCGATCGCGGAACAGTATGCCGGGACAGCCCCGTTCGCAACCCGGCGCGCTACTGCACAGGGGATCCATGGCGGGGGATCCGCGATGACTCCCTACGGAGGGCTCGATCTCGACAGCATTCTCGAGGGCGAGAGAACTACCTGCGGATGGCAGGTCTCGACGGCAGTGCGCTCGCCGAAGAGGTCAGCCCCCTGGTCGGACCTCGCTACCGTACCGAGGGCGGCAGCAACGACATCGATCCGGATATCCCGACGGTGTACATCACCGGCAAGAAGCTGGCGCCCGAAGTGAAAGCGGCCCAGATCGCGGAAATCCGCGGCGCGGTGGAAGTACTGGAGGGCTATGCCGGCGCAGGCGATCGCGAACGATACTGGAATTACCTGGCCTCGAAAGGCGTCACTTACGGCCAACTCGCGCTGGGAGTGGTCAGGAACGATACGCTTGCCGGGTTCGTCGCGAACAGCTACGCCAATCTGCGCGCCTCTGAACTGGGGGCTACCATCACTGAGGAAAAGTGGAACGAATTCGGCGTGGGACCGATCTAGGATGACTTCGCACGTCGTCTCAATTACTCGAAAAACGATAGCACGGTGCATCTTGCCCTCGATCTACCGGTCAGGGACATCTATGACTCCCACGTCGTCAACTTCAAGATAATCGGATTGGACAGGGAGGCGTGGACCGCCTTCATTCCTCTGGAGCCGTACTTGACCAGTGGCAACGACCCGGGCGCGGAGCGGGTATTCGCTGATATGATGCGTCCAAACAAGTTCGCTCAGCTGTCGACGACCTTTGCAAACCAGATGACGACGGGCGCGGCGTATGAATTCACGCCTCAATTGAAGTGGTTAGGCGCGGTGACGTCACTGACGCACATGTACCTTCAAGACACGCGGCAGGCATATTCGGACCCAAATAAATCGGCGACTGGCATCGCGACAGTAAAGGGTGGCAGGAAATGAAGTATGACAACTACACGCAGATGCTGTGGGTCGGCGCGGCGGCACCAGTGGATCTGCAGCGGGAATTAGACGCTGCACGGGCCTTCCGAATCCGCAGGATGGAGCCTACGCCGCGCCATCCGCTGGACTTTTCACTCCACATGGAAAGCCGCTGACGGATGCACTCGCGCAAATCTTTGGCAATGCTGGCGGTCGGCGCCGCTGTCCTTGCCCTGCTTTCGCTCGCCAATTCCGGCGAGCGAAAGCAGGCACCAGCAACCGTGCACGAGCTGATCATCAATGTGCGCGGTACATCCATCGCGGTCGCGCCCAGCTTCTTGCCGGAAGAGGATCGCGGAACGTACACGGATGCCCGCACACACGATGTGGTGAGATTGAGGTTCGACTGGCCGTCGATGGGGCCATTTCAAGAACAGGCATCTTTGCCACCACGCACACGGTACAGGAATAAGCTGTCGGCATCGATCGCCCCCTCCGGCATGCTGGATGCTATCGAACGCCGGCAATATCTCCAGCGCCTGCTGGACGAATACCGGGTCAAGCATGTGCCGAACAGTAGCAAGTTCGGCCTCGAACGAACCAGCTTGCGCGAGGGCGCAAGCTCTCCGTTCGGCGATGGGGACGTATTGGTGCTTTTTGGTACGTCGGACACACTGATCAGATGCTCACCGGACCGTGATCCCGACCCTGGCACCCCGGAGGCCCATCAGCTCGTCGCCGCCGGCGGTCTATTGCGAACGCCGGACTGTACGCAGCTGTTTTTCGTTCCCGAGCTGCCGAACGCATTCCTGCGGGTTCATTACCAGCGCATTCACCTCAAGGACTGGGCCGAGATCCAGTTGAAAGTCTCGACATTCATCCGCGCAGCCATGGCAGACTCATCGGCCCGGAAAACGAAGCCACCAGCGTGAGCACCACCTCCAGTCCCGAACGCCTTTAAGCTGCCAGAATTCGGAATTATATTTGGCTAGGACCGCTTCTGGCCGAAAGCGAGCCGGTCGCATTGCCAAAGCATGCGCGGTTGTTCCCTCCAGGACAAGCGCAGGATTTGTTAAGCGCTCGTGGTCATAACACGCGCCGCTCACGCCTTCTCCCGCAACCCCAGCAATTCCGCCGCCGCATTGACCAGCGTCGCGGGCCCGACCGGCTTCGGCAAATGGTCCGTGTACCCCGCCGCGATAGCCCGTTCCCGCTCCCGCGCGCCGGCCAGTGCCGTCAGCGCCAGCGCTGGCAACGCACGGCAGTTTGGCAGCGCGCGTACCTTGCGCAGCAGTTCGAAACCATCCATGCCGGGCATGCTGATGTCGCTGATCAGCAGGGCAGGGCGCACGCTGGCCACCAGGTTCAGGGCGCCGATGCCGCTGCCCGCCGTGTAGACGCGCGCATTGGCCGCCACGAGCGAGCGCTTGAGCACGTCCAGTGAATCGGGCTGGTCGTCCACCGCCACGATCACGGCACCGCCCAGGTCCACGGACTGCAGCGCGGCCGGTGCACCCGCGCTGCGCGGCGCGGCGAACGTTGAAAGCGGCAGGGCCACCGTGAACGCGGCACCGCGCCCGGCGCCGGCGCTGTCGGCGCGGATCGTGCCGCCCTGCAGCTCTACCAGCTGGCGCGCGATGGACAGGCCGAGGCCCAGGCCGCCGTGCTGCCGCGCCAGCGAGGCGTCGGCCTGGCGGAAACGTTCGAACACGTGCGGCAGGAAGAGGGCATCGATGCCGGCCCCCGTGTCGGCCACGCGGATCACCGCCTGGCCGGCGCCGTCGATGGCCCCGGCCACGGTGACCGTGACGTGGCCGCCGGGTTCGGTGAATTTGACGGCGTTCGACAGCAGGTTGCCCATCACCTGCTGCATCCGCGCCGCGTCCGCCAGCACGGGACCCGCCTGGCGGTCGATGTCCGTGGCGACGGCGATGCGGCGCGCCAGCGCCATCGGCCGGATCGCGTCGACGGCCGCCGTGACGAAGTCCGCCGGCCAGACCGGCGCGGTCTCGACCTGCACCTTGCCGGACACGATGGCGCTCATGTCGAGCAGATCGTCGATCATCTGCACCTGGGCGCGGGCATTGCGTTCGATCGCCGCCAGGCCGCGCTGCAGCGTGGCGTCGTCCTTGCCGGCCTGCTGCAGCAGCTGGGCCCATCCCAGCACCGCGTTCAGCGGCGTGCGCAGCTCGTGCGACAGCGTGGCCAGGAACTCGTCCTTCAGGTGCGACAGCCGCTCCACCTGCAGGCGCGCCTCGTGCTCGGTCTGGAATTGCGTGCGGCGCTCCTCGGCCGTGGCCAGCGAGGCCGCCAGCACGTGCGTGCGCGACTCGAGGCGGGCATCGTAGACGGCCACGATCAGCGCGATCGTCAGGATGCCGGCGGTGCCGATGGCAACGAGGATCGCCAGATGTACGCCATCCACGCCGGAAGCCGCGGCCAGGCACACGCTGCCGGCCGGGAAATGGGCGGCGCCCATGCCGGTGTAGTGCATGCCGGCGATGGCCAGGCCCATGACCACGGCGGCGGCGGCCTGGATCAGCGTGGCCTTGGGTGTGCGCATGCGCAGGCGGTAGGCAATCCACAGCGCCCCGGCAGCGGCACCGATCGCGAGCAGCACGGAAGCGGCGATCGCGAGCGGATCCCACACGATGCCGGGCGACATGCGCATGGCCGCCATGCCCGTGTAGTGCATGCCCGCGATGCCGAGCCCCATCAGCAGGGCGGCGCTGCCGAGCCGGCGCGCGGACACCACGCGGTGGCGCAGTTGCCACAGCGCCAGCCCCGTGACCACGACGGGCAGCAGCAGCGACAGGCCGGTGATGCCGAGATCGTAGCCGACCGGAATCGGCAGGCGGAATGCCAGCATGCCGATGAAGTGCATCGACCAGATGCCGGTGCCGAGCGCCAGCGCGCCGCCGGCCGTCCAGCCGGCCGCCGCGATGCCATGCGCGCTGCGCACGCGGTCGGCCAGGCTCAGGCCCGTGAAGGACGCGAAGATCGCAACGGCGATCGAGAGGCCGACAAGAATAGGATGATAGTTGCCGCTAAGCATGATTCCAGTGTGCCGATGGGCTGTCGTCACTATACCGGAGTCGGGCGCTCGACGAGGGCACGGGATGCGCGCAACAGGCCGGCCGGGTGGCATGAACGCCACGCTAGCAGCGCGCATGCCGGCCCGCCGTCACCTCAATCGCACGGCAAGCCCTTCGGATCGATGCAGTACGGCCGGCCGCGATAGGCGAACCAGTCGAAATCGGCGTGCAGGCGGGCGCCGGACATGTCCTGGCATGCCATGCCGACAAAGGCGCCCGTGAAATTGGGCTGGCCGGGGGCGTTCGCTTCGTCGGAAAGAATACCGGCATCGAACTGCTGCGGCAGCCATTGCCACTCGCCGGCGCCACCGTCGCCGCCGCTGTCCATCATGCGCCAGCCGAAGACCAGGCGCTCCTCGTCCACTTCCACGCGCAGGTGCACCGGGCCGCTCGCCGGCAGCGGCACGGGTGCCGTGAAGCTGTCGGTCTGCACGTGGTTCGGCAGGCTGCTCATCACGCGCAGGTGCCGGCCGTGGGCGTCGTCGTGCGTGATGTACAGGTAGTGGAACTTCGATGCGTTGTAGTAGCACACCAGGCCTGCCTGCTGCTGGTAATGCTCCGGCGCGAAATCGACGACCGTCGACGCGCTGTAGCAGTGCGACTGCTGGCGGCGCGCCACCAGCGCCTGGCGGAACGTGCTGCCCAGGCTTTCGCGGCCGTGCAGGCGCAGGTGGCCCGGCCGCGCGGACAGCGAGAACAGCTCGTCCGGCCACGGGCTGCGCAGCCACTGGAAATCGATCGGCAACACGTCGCCATCGAACTCCTCGCGCGCCGGTGCGGCGGGGAACGGGTGCTCCGGCAGGCCGGGCGCGTCGGCAGTCAACGCCGGCAGCGCATCGCCATCGACCGTGCGCAGCCAGCCATCCTCGCCCCACGCCATCTGCTGCAGGGCTGTCTCCCGCCCCAACGTGCACGTGCCGCGGTTGCGCAGCGGGCGGCCGCACAGATAGGCCATGTACGTCCGGCCGTCCGGCGTGTCCACCAGGTCGGCGTGGCCGGCACGCTGCAGTGCCGCATCGGGGCGGTTGCGCGAGGTCAGGATGGTGACGTCGGGATGCAGTTCATAGGGCCCGAGCAGGCTGCGCGAGCGCGCCATCGTCACGCCGTGGTGCCATCCCGTGCCGCCTTCCGCCGTCAGCAGGTAGTAGTAGCCGTTGCGCCGGTACAGGTGCGGCGCCTCGGTCAGGCCGTGCGCCGTGCCGGGAAAGATGTTTTCCCGGCGGCCGACGAGCCGGCCTTCGGCCACCGAGTATTCCTGCGCCACGATGCCGTTGAAGCGGTTGCCGCCCGGGCGGTGGTCCCACAGCTGGTTCAGCAGGTACTTGCGGCCGTCGTCGTCATGGAACAGCGACGGATCGAAGCCGCTGCTGTTCAGGTACACGGGATCGGACCACGGCCCGTCGATGGCGGGGCTGGTCACGAGGTAATTGTGGAAGTCGCGCAGCGATGCGCTGCCGCTGGCCCCGCCGGTCGACGTGCGGCCGTAGCGCTTGACGTCCGTATAGATCAGCCAGAACAGGCCGTCTGCGTAGGTCAGGCAGGGCGCCCACACGCCGCAGGAATCGGGCGCGCCCAGCATGTCCAGCTGGCTGGCCCGCGTCAGGGGGCGTGCCAGCAGGCGCCAGTTCACCAGGTCGCGCGAATGGTGGATCTGCACGCCCGGATACCATTCGAACGTGGAGGTGGCGATGTAGTAGTCGTCGCCGACCCGCACGATGGACGGGTCGGGATTGAAGCCGGGAAGGATGGGATTCTGGATCATGTTTTTTGCAGGATTGAGGCGGCCGGGCCTGCCGGTTGCGGCGCGGGTTCGCGCACGATGGTCCACAGCAGCACGGCGGCCACCAGGTCGAGCACCGCGAGGCTCACGAAGAACGGCGTGTAGCCCACGCTGGCCATCATGCCGCCGATCAGCAGCGAGAAGATCAGCAGGCCCAGGTTGCCGAACGTGCCGCACATGCCGGCCACGGTGGCCACCTCGTTGCGGCGGAACAGGTCCGACGACATCGTGATGACGGTGACGGACAGCGTCTGGTGCGCGAAACCGGCCAGGCTCAGCAGGGCGATGGCGGCATACGCGCTTTCCACGTAGCCGACGAAGGCCACGCCCATCATCATGCAGGCGCCCACGGTGAACGCGCCGCGCCGCGCATTGATCAGCCGGACCCCGCGCTTTTGCAGCCACAGCACGACGATCGGCCCGAACATGCAGCCCAGGTCCGCTGCCAGGAATGGCAGCCACGCAAACATGGCGATCTGCGCCAGGTCGAAGCCGCGCACGGTCGTCAGGTACAGCGGCACCCAGAACGCCAGCGTGCCCCAGGCCGGGTCGGCCAGGAAGCGGGGCAGGGCGATGCCCCAGAAATTGCGCTGCTTGAGGATGCTGGCAACGGACGGGCGCTTGCCGTCGCCCTGCAGGTGCTGCTCCTGCCCGGCGGCGATGTGCTCCGCCTCGGCGGCGGCCAGCCGGCGGTGGCGCGCCGGCGCGTCGTACAGCAGCAGCCACGCCGCCACCCACACGAGGCCCAGCGCACCCGTGATCACGAACGCCGACTGCCAGTTGTAGTGCAGGATCGCCCACACGACGAGCGGCGGCGCCAGCATCGAGCCGAACGACGCGCCGATGTTGTAGATGCCGCCCGCCAGGCCGCGCTCCTTCGCGGGGAACCATTCGGAGACCGCCTTCATGCCGGCCGGATTGGCCGACCCCTCCGCAAGGCCGAGCAGGCCGCGCAGGAAGGCCAGCGTCTGCCAGTTGGTGGCCATGCCGTGCGCCATGCAGATCAGCGACCATGCCGTGGCGAACATGGCGAACCCGTACTTCAGGCCGATCGTGTCCAGCACGTAGCCGCACAGCGGCTGCAGCATGATCGCGCCCTGGAAGGCGGCCGTGATGTATGAATACTCTTGCGTGGTGATGTTCAGCTCTGTGAGCAGCGTGGGCGCGGCAACGGCCAGCGTGCTGCGGGTCAGGTAGTTGATGACCGCACCCAGCATCACCAGCCCGATCATCCACCAGCGCAGTCCCCGTATTTTTTTAGTGATCATGTTTGCGCAATCATAAGGTTGGTCCGCAACAGTACCACAGCGACTTGCAAAAATGCGAGTGCAATTGGTAGCGCAATCGATGATGCATGGCACCATTTTCGATGATCTTTGCTACCATGCGGCCGGGAGGGAGACAGCGCATGTGCGTGAACTATGTGACAGTGAAACGGGACAGCCTGGCGCGCTTCGCCGCGCAAGGGGGCGCAACGGAGCAGCGGGTGCCATTCGCCCCGCGTGGCGAATGGGAAGATGAAGTGTGGCAGGACTATGCGGCGCCGATCATCATCGCGGCGCCGGAAGGCCGCCGCTGCCTCGTGGGCAGCTACGGCATGGTGCCGCAGCACCGCCTGGCGCCGGGCAGCCGGGCCTATTCGACGATGAACGCGCGCAGCGAGACCGCGGCCGAACTGGCCAGCTACCGCGACGCGTGGGCGCGCTTTCGCTTTTGCCTGGTGCCGATGGCGCGCTGGTTCGAGCCGAACTACGAGAGCGGCCGGCACCAGCGCTGGTCGATCGGCCGCGCGGACGGCGCGCCGCTGGCCGTGGCCGGCCTGTGGCGCGCATGGGAGGAACCGGACGGGCGGCGGGTATGTTCGTTCACGCAGCTGACCGTGAACGCCGATGCGCACCCGCTGCTGTCGCGCTTCCACCGCCCGGGCGACGAAAAACGCGCGCTCGTGCCGCTGGCGCCCGAACAGTGGGACGACTGGCTGCGCTGCCGCGATGCCGAGGCGGCGCGGCGCATGCTGGTGCTGCCGGAAGACGGGTTGCTGGTCGCCGGGCCGGAGCCGCTGGCAGGAAAGGATGAACCGCCGCAGGCGCTGCTGTTCTAGCCTGTGGCCGCCGAGCAGCGGTGTCTGACACTATTTTCGCAGAAAAATAGTGTCAGACACCGGTTTTCCCGAAGCCTGCCGCAAATGACCGCGCTTGTTTCCACCGGTCAAGCCACGGTCTCCTCGACCGCCCGCCCCGCAAAAATGGCAAAACACGCCTCGGCCGGCAGCGGCTCGCCATACAGATAGCCCTGGATCTCGTCGCACCCGTTGGCGCGCAGCGATGCCAGCTGGGCGGTGTCCTCGACGCCTTCGGCGATCACCCGCAAGCCCAGGCTGTGCGCCAGCGCGATGACGGCGCGGGTGATCGCCAGGTCTTCGCTGTCGGCGGGCAGGTCGCGCACGAACGCGCGGTCGATCTTCAGCGCGTCGAGCGGGAAGCGCTTCAGGTACGACAGGCTCGAATAACCGGTACCGAAATCGTCGATCGACAGCCCGATGCCGGCCGCCTTCAGCCGCAGCAGGATGCCTTCCGACACCGCCGGATCGCTCATCAGCATCGATTCCGTGAGTTCGAACTCCAGCGTGTCCGGCGCGATGCCGGCGTCGCGCGCCGCCGCGAGGATCGCATCGACCAGGTCTTCCTGCTGGAACTGGCGGGCCGACAGGTTGATCGCCACCGGTACCGGCGGCATGCCGGCATCGCGCCAGGCCCGCACCTGCGCGCACACGGAGCGGATCACCCAGGCGCCGACCGGCAGGATCAGGCCCGTGTCTTCCAGCACTGGCACGAATTCGGCGGGCTGCACGTGGCCCAGCGGGCCATGCCAGCGCAGCAGCGCCTCGAAGCCCGTCAGCCGGCCGGACGCCACGTCCTGCTTGGGCTGGTACGCGAGGGTGAATTCGCCCCGGTCCAGCGCGCCGCGCAGCGCGGATTCGAGTGCCACGCGGTGCGCCACGCGCTCGTTCATTTCGCTGCGGAAGCGGCAGCCGCGGGCGCGGCCGTGCTGCTTGGCGGCATACATGGCCGTATCGGCATTGCGCACCAGGTCCTCGGCCGCGCGGCCGTCGCGCGGCGCGCATGCAATGCCGATGCTGGCGCCGATGAACACTTCGCGGCCATCGAGCAGGAACGGGCGGTGCAGGCTGTCCACCAGTGCTTCGGCGCAGGCATCGGCGCCGTCGTCCATCATGCCGGGCGGGCAGATCACGGCGAACTCGTCGCCACCCAGGCGGGCCACGAAGGCGCGCGGCGGCACCCCGGCACCCAGCCGTTGCGCCGCCTCGACCAGCAGCGCATCGCCGGCCGCGTGGCCCAGCGTGTCGTTGACGTTCTTGAAGTGATCCAGGTCGATGATCAGCAGCTGTACCGCATTGCCGGCGGCGATCGTGCTTTCCAGCCGGTCGCCGAACGCGGTCCGGTTCGGCAGCGCCGTCAGCGGATCGTGGGTGGCCAGGTAGCGCAGTCGCGTGCTGCTGTCATGGCGCTCCACGGCGTTGGCGAACGTGCCGGCGAGGCTGTCGAGGAAGTGGCGGTCGTGGTCGGTGATCGCCTCGTCATGCGCACCCTGTACGGCCAGCACGCCGTGCGCGTCGCCCCAGCGCAACGCCACCTCGGCGCGGTCCGCGCTGTCGCGAGGTGTCGCCCTGGCAGGGTAAAGGGGCGGCCATACCGCCACGCAGGTGGTGCCCTTGTCGGACTGCTGCAGCAGCGCCGCGCAATCGGCCTGCAGGCCGACGGCCGCCGCGCGCACGAGCAGGCGGCACAGCGTCTCGTAGTCCGATTCCACCAGGGCGCAGCGCGCGAACGCGGCGGCCTGTTCGTGCTTGCGCGCATGGGCCAGCGCCAGCTGCTCGCTGCGGCGGCGGTCGGTGATGTCGATCTCGATGCAGATGTATTTCTCCACGTTGCGCGCGGCATCGAAGATCGGCACCACGGTGCGCCGGTGCCAGTGCGGCCGCCCGGAACGGTCCACCAGCCGCACCTCGCAGGTCAGCGTGGAGGCGCCATGCAGGCCGTGGCGCCGCGGCTCCAGCAGTTCGCCGATCTGGTCGATCGGCATCGTCAGCAATTGCTCGCGCGTGTAGCCGGAAGCGGCCACGTAGCGGTCGTTGGCGGCAACGATACGGCCGGCCGGATCGAGCTCGCACACACTGCACGCCTCGTCGAGCGCGCTCTTGTGCTGGATCAGCGAGTCGATCAACGTATCGATGCGCTCGTCGAAGCGGCTGCGGATGCTGTGCGTGATGCGGTCCACGGCGCGCATCGCCTGCTCGATCTCCAGCGGTGCGTCGCCGGTGCGGGCGGCGGCTTCGGCCACGCCGGCCGACAGGTCCGCCTCGTAGCGCTGCAAGCGCGTCAACTGGCGCAGCCAGCGGCGCAGCAGCCGATGCATCGCGAACAGCGACAGCAGCACGCAGCCGGCCGCCAGCCATGCCGCATCGCGCATCAGGCGCCACAGCCGCTGGGCGATCTCGGCATCGTCGAAGGTGAGCCGCATCACGCCATAATCGCGGCCGCCCACGGTGATCGGGCGGTTCACGTCGTACAACCGGTCCGCCACCATGTCGACGATGAAGCGGGGCGGGGCACCGCCGTCGCGTGGCGGCGCGGCCATGCGCAGCGCATGGCCGCCCACGTCGATGAAGGCGGCGGAACGAAACGGCGAGTAGTGCAGCGTCTTGGCCAGCGTGCGCTGCACCGTGTCATAGTCGCCGACGACGACGCTGTCCTCGACGGCCTGCAACGCCACTTCGGCCAGCATGCCGGCCGTGTCCTGCACATCCTCGATCTCGCGCACGAATTGCAGGTGGTAGTAGGCGCTCAGGCCCAGCACGAGAAAGCACAGCAGCGTTGTGCTGTACAGTGCGAGCATGCGGCCCCACAGCGTGCGCGGGGTCAGGCGGCGCAGCGCGGCCATCGTCAGCGCAGGCTGGCCGGAATGCGGCCGTAGAACTGGTGGTAGGCGCCATAGTCGGCTTCGCTCGCCGGCACGAACGCGAACGGCGCCGTCTTCACCAGCGCGGCCGCTTCGGCCAGTACGGCATGCCCGCGGGGATCGGCGACCATGCCGGTGAAGGCGCGCGCCACCGCCTCGGCGGTGGCGGCCGGCACGCGCGGCGACACCATCAGCGCCAGGTCATTGAACGGCTCCGATTGCCACAGCACGCGCAGCAACTGTCCCGTGCGGGCGGTGAACGACGCGGCAAGCTGCGAATTGGCGCCGACCGCGCGCGCCTTGCCGCTGAGCAGCTGGGCAAACGCGCCGTCCATATTACCGGCGAACACCACATTGACAGGCACGTCGCGCCGCAGCAGTTCGGCGTAGCTCACCTTGTAGGCGACGAACGCCTCGGGACCGGGAAACGCGACATCGGCACCGGCCAGCCCGGCCAGCTCGCGCACGGGCGACCCGGCCAGCGTGACGATCTGGGAACGGACCGTTGCGCCCGTGCGGCGTGCCAGCACGCGCCAGCCCATCCGCGCCCGTTCGGGCGCGAACAGGTGGTTGGTGAAGGCAAAGTCGACCTCCTGGGCAAGCACGAAACTGGTGGTATCGGCGGACGTGCGGCCGAGCTTCAGGCGCAATGTCACGCCACTGGCCTTCGACACGTAATCCATGATGGGATTCCAGTAGCTGGCCGTCACCGGCACGTTGTACTGGTTGACCGGCGAGAACTGGTAGATGGGATAACCGTGCGAATCAGCGCGGAGAGAGGAGCGCGACACCGAAGGGGAATCCGAAGCCGCGGCATCGGATGCGGGCGCAGCGCAGGCGGCATGCGCAACACAGCAGGCCAGCAGGCCGGCGGTTCGGGTCGGGTACATCGGGGCTCCATCGATGGCGTCGGCGATTGCCGAAAAGGCTGCCCGGCGGGCGGCGGACGGCATTTTAGCGCAAACCGATAGCGATTGAACAATAACCGGAAATTAAAAATGTAAAGAGAGGCAATGTTTCAGATCGACAGGTTTCGTGGCCGGTACCGGTACTTAGCTTTTAATAACGTTTAAACCTTTTATATCGTTACTTGAAAACCCCTGATTTTTCGTCATCAGCCTGTTGATTTGCGTTGCTTCGCCTGCATATCGAGCAGGTAGCGATTGACAAGGAGAACGTGATGGAACCCCTACTCAACAATGGTGGAGCCGATCAGGATGTCGGTGCTTACAACCCGGGCCGCCTGCTCGACGCGCTGGCCGAGCGGCTCAGCGCCAAGAACGATGCGGCGCTGTCGCGCGCGCTGGAAGTGGCGCCGCCGGTGCTCAGCAAGATTCGCCACGGCCGCTTGCCGGTCGGCGCCACGATCCTGCTGCGCATGCATGAAGCAAGCGGCATTCCGATCCGGGAACTGCGCGACCTGATGGGCGACCGGCGCGGCCGCATGCGCATGAGCCCCCAGGAATTCCGGCCCAAATCGGCACAGCAGCCGGGCGAACAGCATCTGGGCAGCTGATCCGCGGCGACACCGGAAAGCGGCGGGCCGCCGAATTTGCGGCATGCAGTGCCTGTGATGCGTGCAGTGTCCGGCCGCCGGCCGGAAGGGGAAAGCTGTCGTCCTCGGCAGTGCGCCTTGGGCGCGTTGCCGGGTGGTCCTGTGCGTGTTCTCGATTGCTCGATGAAAACCGGCGAGCTGCGGCAAGACCGTTATCTCCCGACGCTGGCGCTGCTCACTGGCGCTGCTTGTTCGTGGCCTGGATCTGCTCGTAGATGACCTTCCAGGCCAGGTAGATGACTTCCCGGTTGTGCTGTTTGACGAGCTCGAACCAGTCGATCACCAGCAATCCGCTGTCCGGCGGGATATAGGTGTGGTCATCCACATAGGCCAGGCCATCGATGCTGAGTACCCACTTGCTGGCTGGCGTGCCGATGAATGCGTTGAGCACCCGCTTCAGCGCGGGAAAACCGCAGTAGCAGCCCTTGTCGAGTACCCGCGCAATGTAGTGCGGGCTGATTTCCATCGACACGGGCAACTGGTAGTTCAGGCGGCTGGCCAGTTTGTGGTTGCCGCAGGTGGGTTTTCCGACCGGCAGGCCGGCTGCCAGCAGGAAGATGGTACAAAAGCCGCAGTGCGGCTCCGTCGTGTGGAAGTGCGTGGTGGCGATGGGAGAAAGGTCGTCCTTCCAGAGGACCAGTCCCAGGTACAGTGTCCACTCGCCCTGTTCCAGTATCCAGTCGATGGCGCGCATCTCCGAATGCATCTGGTTTTGGGTCTTGAACTCCTTGACCTGGCCATTGCGTTTCTTCACGGTCGTGCACGCGCTTTGCGCACCATCCATATTGTAGGCGTGAAATGCCGCGTCGCTGTCGTCGCGCAGGAAGTTCAGCGACTGCGCCACCGAGGTGCCGACTCTTGCCGTGCCCTGGTTGGTGTAGGCATTCTGCCTCGTCTGGAACAGGGGTTGGCCGGAAACTCGCACCGCTTCCTGGCGCTGCAGCGCGCGCAGCGGACAGACGGCTTCGGTACACAGGGGAATACGTTCCATGGACGACTCGGTGGCGGGTTCCCAGGCCTTGTTGCAGCCAGGCGAAGTACAGTGAGGCATGATGGCTCTCCTTCCCGGGAGGTGCTGCGGCGGGTAGTGCGACCATCAGGTTAGGCCGGTGCCTAACCGCCGTCAACCATGTTGCGCGCATGCGTCATCCGCGCCATTCGCCGCGGTATCGGCGATCCCCGTGGCTCGTTGTTTTCCAGGCATTCATGACAGTTGGTGACAAACGAATACAACTAAGGGATGAGGCTGGAGGGAACATGCAATCCGGAAGCCGCGAACCACCGGCATCCCCGGCATGGCGGGTCGAGCGCGGTATCCATCGTCCATGCATTCATCCTTCACACCGATTCGCGAAAAGCGATGTCACCCGGGAGACAGCAATGGCACGCCACGGCACCACGAACACCAACGATTTCATTCCACCCCGTTCCCGCTATCACGACAGCGGGAAGTTCGGGCGGATGTTCGGATCCCTTCCGCCGTTCGCGTCCGACAATCCGTCGGTCCGCGAAAAGCTGCTGGAACTGGGCCGTGCCGGCGGCATCATGGACGCGTGCGATCCGAAGGATGCGACCCCGGGCGCGCTCGTGACGGACCTGAACCTCGGCATCCATAACCAGGACAATCCGAAGATGAGCGCGGGCATGACCTTCCTGGGCCAGTTCCTCGACCACGACATGACGTACGACCCCACGTCCAGCCTCGAACGGCAGGCCGATCCCGAGCACATCGCCAACTTCCGCACGCCCACGCTGTCGCTCGACAGCATCTACGGTGCCGGACCGGATGCCAATCCGTTCCTGTACCAGCGCGGCAATCCGGCGAAATTCCTCATCGAGCATGGCGGCCTGAAGGACGACCTGCCGAGGAACAGCGAGGGCTGCGCGTTGATCGGCGATCCGCGCAACGACGAGAACCTGATCGTGTCGCAGCTGCACCTGGCCATGCTGAAATTTCATAACGCCGTCGTCGACCACCTGGCGCCGCTCGGGCTGGGCGGGGCGGAACTGTTCTGCGAAGCGCAGCGGCAGGTGCGCTGGCATTACCAGTGGATCGTGCTGCACGAGTTCCTGCCGCTCACCTGCGGCAAGGAGATCGTCAAGGACGTGGTGGACAACGGCCTGAAGTTCTACAAGTGGAACAACGAACCGTACATTCCCGTGGAATTCTCGGTGGCCGCCTACCGTTTCGGGCACAGCCAGGTGCGGCCCTCGTACCGCGCCAACTTCACCGGCAACGGCGGTGAACCCTTTATCGCCATGATCTTCGGCGGCCGCGGCGGGTCCGCCACGGATCCGGACGACCTGCGCGGCGGCTGCCGCGCCGAACGCCGCTACGTGGGCTGGTCCACCTTCTTCGACTTCGGCGACGAGCAGGTCAAGCCGAACAAGCGGATCGACACGAAACTGTCGTCGGCGCTGTTCGCCCTGCCGCCGTCCGTGGTGGCCAATCCTTCGCCGGCGGGCAATCCCGCTTCGCTGGCGCAGCGCAACCTGCTGCGCCACCTCACGTTCGCGCTGCCCTCCGGCCAGCGCGTCGCACAGGCGATGCACGTCACGCCGCTGTCGGCCGAACAGCTGCCCGAACTGCACGCGCTGAACCTCCAGCATGCCACGCCGCTGTGGTACTACATCCTGAAGGAAGCCGAAATGGACGCATCGGGCGAACACCTCGGGCCCGTGGGCGGGCGCATCGTCGCCGAGGTCATGATCGGCCTGCTGCTGGGCGACAAGCAATCGTACCTGACCCAGGATCCGGAGTGGCGGCCCACGCTGCCGACCCGCAAGGATGCGGACCGGGGCAACCGCTTCTCGATGGTCGACCTGCTGTCGTTCGCCGACGCGACGGCCCACGATTTCCGGGCGAACTGACGGCACGCCGGCGAGTGACGGGTTCCGGACGGCGGCATGCAGGCCGTCATTCGCTGCGCGGGCGTGGCGCAGGCTCCCCGACAGCCCCCGCCGGGCGATAGAACTCGATCTCCACGATCGACAGCACGCCTTTCGGCGTCTGGTTCGCGCCGGTATCGGTGATCGCCTGGTTCGCCACTTCGGTGAGCCGGATGGCGTTCGACTCGTCGGCCACGCCATTGAGCTCCAGCCGCACGGTGCTGCCGTGGACGGGCTTCAGCGGCAGCGTCACGTACCCCAGGCTCTTCGGCGTCGTGCCGTCGTAGACGGGCGTGCCGTCGACGAAGACGCGCAGCGGGTAGCTGCGCTCGCGCCAGCCGGAAAGCTTCAGCGAGATTTCGCCGAGCGTGGCCGGTTGCGCCAGGCGGTACGTGATAGAGCCCTGGCCCGGCGCGCTGGACCATTTTGTCGTTTCGTCGTCGTCGAACGTCAGCGCGGCATCGCCCGCGTTGCTGGCTGCTTCGGCCGAGGCGACGGGAACGGCGATGCGCGACACGCGGAACGAAGGCGTGGCCGGCGTCGGCCCGCGCTCCAGGTGCAGCGGCAAGCCGTCGGCAGGGAAGCGCGCGGCCAGGCCGCCCTTGACCTCGAACGGCTGCGTGGCCAGCGCGAGCTCGGCCGGCGCCAGCCCGGCGGCGCTGGCGCGCAGGACCACGCGGCCCGGCTTCGTGGTGCTGCGCACGAGCACGCGGTTGACGCCGCCCTCGACCGGCAGCTCGCGGTCCAGCACGTGATTGCCCGGACCCTGCGCGATGCCGCCGCGCCATTCGGCCGCGCCCTGCAGGTCGAACTTCACCATGTCCAGCGCGACCGGATTGCGGCGGCCCTGCGCGTCGACGACTTCGACCTGCACCAGCGCCAGGTCGGCGCCGTCCGCCCGCAGGCCGCCCGGCGCCGTCATCGCCGTCAGCTTCAGCGCGGCGGGCGCACCGGCCGTGGCCAGCGTCGTTTCGCAGACCTTCTTGCCGGCCGCGTCGAAGCCGACCGCCTTCAGCTCGCCCGCCTGCCAGGCCACATCGTCGAACGTGAACAGGAAGCGTTCGCTCTGCCGGCCTTCGCCGAGCTTCGTGCCGTTCAGGTACAGCGCCACCTTGTCGGCGCTGGAGATCACGGTCACGGGCTTCACGGTCCCGGCCGCGTAGTTCCAGTGGCCGACGATGTGGGCACGCGGTTTCTCGACATCGACCCAGCCGTCCCACATGACCTGGTGCGCGTAGAAACCGTCCTTCGGGATGCGCATCGCGTCCACTTCGCCGCTGCGGCGGAAGTTCTCGGCGCCGCGGTGGTGCGTGTTCGAATCGGAGAACACGATGTTCACGCCGCCGGACGATACGCGGGTCCCCGTGCCGGGCCGCTCGCGCCAGTAGTCGTACCAGCGCTTCACGTTCTCGATGGCATGCGTATCCATGTTGCGGTTGTAGGTGGGAGCGGGCTGCTCCTTGTGGAGCGGGCCGTCGCCGTCCTTGTGGAACGGCGGCGTGAACTCGTCCCAGAACTTGCGGGCGCCTTCGTCGCGCGAATATTCCATCGCCCACATGGGGATGCGCGCGCTCTTGTTGATGTACAGCATTTCGCCGCCATACTCGGCGATGCCCTGCAGCGCGGTGGACAGCATTTCGCGGCTGCCCGATGCCCGGCCGCCATGCGGATCGTACCGGTCGCGCAGCGCCTTCATTTCGCGCATGTGCTGCGCGCTCACGCCGCGGTTGCCGCTTTCGTAGAAGATGATGCTGGGGCTGTTGCGGTTGTAGACGATCGCATCCCGCATGACCTCGATGCGCTGTTCCCAGCGCCTGCCCGTCACGTCCTTTTCGGAATCGCCCGGCGGCATCGCGTGCATCAGGCCGAGCCGGTCGAGCGACGCCGTGTCCTGCCGCCATGGGGTGATATGCATCCACCGGATCAGGTTCGCATTGCTGGCCAGCGCCTGCCCGTTGCTGTAATCGCTGAGCCACGCCGGTACCGACATGCCGACGGCCGGCCATTCGTTCGACGTGCGCTGCGCATAGCCCTTCATCTGGATCACGCGGTCGTTCAGCTTCACCACGCCGTCCTTGAATTCCGTCTTGCGAAAGCCCGTGCGTGTCACGACGGTATCCACCGGCCTGCCATCGACCTTCAGTGTCGTCTCGACGTCGTACAGGTAGCCATAACCCCAGCTCCAGAAATGCAGTCCCGCCACCGGCGCCTGCGCCTTCACGGTGGCGGTGGCGCCTGGTGCCACGGTCTGCGGCGGCGCGGCGAAGCGGGCGACTTCCTTGCCATCGCGGTCGCGCAGCCGCACCTCGTAGGTGAACGTGCGCGGCTGGCCGTATTCGTTCCTCACTTCCGACTCGGCCGACACGGTGGCGCGGCGGCCGGGGATGTCGAAGTCACCCGCATGCACATAGACACCGGTCGTGCCCAGCGACGAATACAGGGGCAGCGTCTGGTACAGCCGGTCCGTGACGTGCAGCTTCACGTTCTTCGGCAGCCCCCCATAGTTGGCGTTGAAGTTGCGGTCGGCCCACTGGTAGCGCTGGCCCGTCGCCGCCTCCCTGTAATCCCAGCTGTTGTCGGTGCGGACCGCCACCACGTTCCGGCCCGGCACGAGCGCATCGGTGATGTCGAAGCCGAATGCCGTGATGCCGTTCTCGTGCAGGCCCATGCGCCGGCCGTTGACGTACACCTCGGCCGCCTGCCGCGCGCCTTCGAATTCCAGGAACACCTTGCGGCCCTTTGCCGCGGCCGGCAGCGTGAAGTGCTTGCGGTACCAGGCGATACCGGTCGAGTGGTCGACGATGTCCTTGCTGAACGCGTCGTCCTCGTTCCACGCGCGCGGCAATGTCACCGGTTTCCACCCGGCGTCGTCGAACCCCGGACGGGACGCATCGGCCGTGTCGGTCACGGCCAGCCGCCAGCCGGGATTGAAGTTGTAAACCGTGCGGGCGGCATGCGCGGGCAGCATGTGGCCGGCAATGACGGCACTTACCAGCAGGGTGGCGCGAAAACGCCGGGCGGTCGAATGGGCGGGCTTCATCGGGTCTCCTCAAATACTAATATATCAATGGCGCGGCAGCTGTCTGTTGTTGTCTGTTCGTGGTCATGGAAAGGATGTTGAACGCCACCGCCCAGCGACGCGGCGGCGGCTTGCTTGCCCCTCAGTGCCTCTCCGCACGCCGTTACCGGCAGACGGCCTGCAGGTCGAGCTCCGGCAGCGGGACCCCGGCGGGAATGTCCGCGTCGCGCAGCGCGATGCCCTTTGCCTTCGCGGCGCGGGCGATCGCACTGCCGCCGCCCGCCGTCGCATAGGCCGGATCGGCGCTGGCCTCGGCGAGTGTCACGTAGCGGGCGCCGGCGGCGTCGAGACGGCGCAGCACGTCCGGCAGCGTCACGCCGCTCCAGCCGCCGATGTGTGTCAGCAGCACCATCGGGATCACCCGGCCGAACACGCGCCGCGACTGCTCCTTCGTGCGCACGATTTCATGATCGATGCGCGCCATGTAGTGGGCCCTCATGCGCGCGATCGCCGCATCGTCGGCCTTCGCCACGCAGCGCACATAGGCATCCGTGTAATCCCAGTCGTTGAACGACAGCGCCACGTCGGCAATGCGGTAACCGCGCCCCTGCAGCCATGCCAGCGCCGCGTCGCGCGTGGCGTCGTCGCTGCCCGCCGCCAGGTTCGGATAGCGGAACCAGTGCCAGTCGGCTCCCGCCATCCGCGCCGCGACGGCCGGTTCGCCGGCAACCACGTCGGCCTGCCACGCGGCCAGCGAAGGCGCGCGGTTCAGGTTCATGTGGGTGTAGGCGTGGTTGCCGAGGGGGTGGCGGGCCTTGCGCCACAGGTCGAGCACGGCGGCGCTGCCCGGTTCCCCTTCCAGCTTGCCGGCGTTGACGAAGCCGAACGCCTCGGGCACGCCATGCGCCGTGAAGGCCGCGATGTGCGCTGCGGCGATGCCGGTGCGCGTCATGCCCGCCGGCAGGCTGCCGTGGCCGGGCAGGTCGTCGACGGTGACGGCCACCATGAACCGTTCATTGGCGCCGGAAGCTTCGGCCGCGAGGGCCGGGGCGAGCGTGATGGCGCACAGCAGTGCGGCAAAGGATGGCATCGGAGAGCGGATCATCGGTTTCAAGGCCAGGGGTTCCAGGGGCAGCGAGCCTGCATGTCAGCGGCGTGGCGCCGGCACCGGCGCTTCGTCGGTAGTGAACGGCACGGCGGGCAGGCCGGCACCGTTGACCAGGTTCGGCCGTGCCGCCTCGTCCCACGCGAAGCGCACCTTCGCCGGCTGCGGCACCCGGTCGCTGGCGACCGCCACGCGGCCGGCTTCGATCGTGGCCCTGGCGGGATGCCAGCGGCCGTCGGTGCCGGCCACCTGGAACCACGACAATGGCTTGCGGTCGCTGGCGAACAGCCCGGCGGCATGGTCGAACGACAGCAGCGCGCGGCCGTTTTCCACCCGCATGTCCCGGAACGTGGGGCCGTGCACCACGATGTCCGCGCGCCCATAGGTGCCGGCCAGCGCCAGGTTCGCCAGGCGCAGGCCGACCGTGCGCTTGTCGCGCGGGTGGATGTCCTCCAGGTCGTCGACCAGGTCCGTCGTCACGACCATGCCGGTGCCGGGTATTGCCAGCGCCGCCGTCTGCGCCGCGCGCAGCTCCGCCGCCGCCGCGGGATCGGCCACTTTCGCCTGCCGCACCACGTGGTAAAGGTGCGGGGCGATCTGCACATAGTAGAAGTGCAGCAGGCGCGGCGAAGCCGGCTGCCTGCCTGCGAACGCGCTGCGCCAGCCGTCGACCAGCGCGGCCATCTTGGCCGTGTAGGCGGCGCCGTCGCCATCCTCGATGAGGTTCGATTCGCCCTGGTACCACAGGAAGCCCTTCAGGCCGAGCGGCGCCAGGCCGGCGACCATGCCGTTGTACAGTACGGCATCGTCGGCCGCGGGCGCCCGTCCGGGTGTGGCGGCCAGGACGGGCGCCGGCGTCCACAGCTCGATCCGGGTACCGCCGAAGCTGGCATCGACCAGGCCGACCGGCACGCCGACCTCGCGGTGCACGCGGCGGCCGAAGAAATAGGCGGCGGCGGAAAACGCGGTGCGCTCGACCGACGCCGGGCTGCAGCGCACCCATTCGCCGGCCACGTCGTCCGCCGGCTGCGCGGCGCGCCTGCGGGCCACCTTGAACAGCCGCACGTCGGGGGCGTCGGCCGCGTCGATCTCGGCGCGGTAGTCGAACGTGGGTTGCTCGCCCTTGCGTTCGCCCAGCGGTTTCTGCATGTTCGACTGGCCCGAGGCGAGCCACACGTCGCCGACCAGCACATCGCGCACGACGATGTCGTCGGCCGCGCCGCGCACCACCAGTTCGGCCGTGCCTCCCGGCGGCACCTGGGCCAGGTCGAGGTCGACCCGCCATCGGCCATCGGCACCGGCGCGCGTGGCGGCCGTGGCCGCACCGAAGCGCACGGTCACGCTCTCGCCGGCATCGGCCCAGCCCCACACGGGCGTGGCGGCCGACCGCTGCAGGACCATGTGGTCCGAGAGGATGGCCGGCAGCCGCACCGCCGCATGAACGGATGGGGCGCAGGTGGCGGTGAGCAGCAGGGTCGCCGCCAGGGAAAGCGTGGCGCGGCGCGGGGTCGATGGGGGCATGCAAAACTCGCAGGACGTGATCCGGGCGATTATCCGGGGCTGCGCGGCACTGTCCAGCGATCGCCGGCCGCCACGGGCAATCGCTCACGAAGTTGATTCCGGGCCATGCCGATGCAACCATTGCGCGGGCAGCCGGTAGAATCACGCTTATACCATCATGGCTAAACCATCACGCCTGTACCATTGCGGCCATACCGTCACGGGCGTTACCGCGGCAACCCTTCAAGAACGACATGAGCGAACACACTTTACCTGGCACTTTCCGGCTCGACCGGTCCCGCAGCGCGGCACTGCAGGTGTACGAACACCTGCGCGAGCTGATCGTCACGCTGGCGCTGCCGCCCGGCGCCGTGCTGTCGCGCACCGACCTGGCCGGGTATTTCGACGTGTCGGTCACGCCGGTGCGCGATGCGCTGGCACGGCTGGATGACGAGAAGCTGGTCGAAGTCTTTCCCCAGCATGCCACGCGGGTGCGCGCGGTCGACCTGTCGTCGGCGCGCGAGGCGCATTTCCTGCGACTGTCGGTGGAGCTCGAACTCGTGCATGCGCTGGCGCAGCGGGCCGACCCGGAACTGGCATCGCGGCTGCTCGACCTCGTGGGCCGGCAGGAAGCCTGCCTGGGCAAAGGCGACCTGGCGAGCTTCACGGCGGTGGACATGGAATTCCATCGCACCATGTACGACGCGGCATCGCTCGAGGGCCTGTGGCACCGTCTGCGCGACGGCAGCGGCAACCTGGACCGGCTGCGCCGCCTGCACCTGCCGCTGAACGGCAAGGCCCAGTCGATCCTCGAACAGCATGCGCAGATCGCCCGGGCGATCGGCGACGGCGACGCCGCACGGGCCCAGTCCTGGGTGCGGCAGCATTTGTCGGGCACCCTGTCGGAGCTCGATGCGCTGCGCGCGCGGTATCCGGATTTCGTGTTGCCGGTGCACTGACAGCGGCTGCTTCCGGGGGCAACCAGTGTCCGACACGTTTTCCGAAAAGCGCCGGAAAACCTGTCCGACACCAGGGCTCATGGGCCAACGTCGGCACCAGTGCTCATGCTTTGGCGGCGAGGGCGGGGCGCCAGTACCGACGCAGTTTTTCGACCAGCTCTTCCTCGTCGATCGGCTTGGCGATGAAATCGTCCATGCCCGCAGCGGTGCACGCGTCGCGCTCTTCCTGCGTGACGCCGGCCGTCATGGCGATCACGGGAAGCGCCAGGCGCAGCGCCTGCCGGATTTCGCGTGTGGCCGCCAGGCCATCCATCACGGGCATCTGCACGTCCATCAATACCGCGTCGCAGCCGGCGGGATCGTGCCGAAGCCGGTCTACCGCCGCGGCGCCATCGCCGGCCAGGTTGACGATGGCGCCGGCATAGTCGAGCAGCGCCATGGCCACGGTCTGGTTGATCGGGTTGTCCTCCGCGAGCAGCACGCGCATGCCGGCCAGGGGCTGCCTGTCCGCATCGGCGTCGGCACCGGTACCGACATCGGCACTGGTACCGCCGCTGGCATCCGGGGGCAGCGCGGGTGCCGGCGCCACCGGGGCATGGCGCGCCTCCAGCAAAGCGGCATGCAGCGCCGCGCGCGTGGCCGGCGCATGCACCGTGGCGGCGGGGAAGGGTACCGGCGTATCCGCGACCGGGGTATCGAAACCGGCCAGGATGCGGATCACCGCGAAGCCGGCGGGCAGCTGGGCGCGCCGGGCCGCCAGCGTGGCGAGCACCGGCGCGGCATCGATGCCGGGTCCGACCATCGCCAGCTCGTACGGCAGCGGGCCCGGCACGGCGAGCAGCAGCCCCACGCGGGCCGGGTCGTGCGCGATGTGCAGGTGCCAGCCCCAGCGCGCCGTGGCGTTGGCCAGCGCCGATACCACCCGCGTCGCCGGTTCGCACAGCAGCACGGGCAGTTGCAGGTGCCGTGGCGGCAGGATGTAGCGATCCGGCGCAGCCGCCGCATGCAGCGGCACCGTCAGCGTGAACGTGCTGCCGCTGCCCGGCGTGCTGGCGACGCCGAGCGTGCCGCCCATCAGTTCGGCCAGGCTGCGGGCGATCGTCAATCCGAGCCCGGTGCCGCCGAAGCGCCGCGTGGTCGACACGTCGGCCTGGGCGAAGGCGGAGAACAGGCGTTTCTGCTGCTCCGGATCGATGCCGATGCCCGTATCCGCGACATCGACCCGCAGCGCCGGGGCGCCGGCCAGCGTGGCACGGGCGAAACGGCAGTCCACCGTGCCCCGTTCGGTGAACTTCAGCGCATTGCCGATCAGGTTCGTGAGGATCTGTTCCAGGCGCAGCGCGTCCGCCACGATCGTGGCCGGCAGGGCAGGCGCCACGTCGACGAGCACGCTCAGCCGTCCGCCACCGTTCACGGCCATCAGCCGCGCGCAGGCCAGCGCCACGTCGTCCAGCGCCACCGGCTCCGGGTGCAATTCCACCTTGCCGGCCTCGATCTTGGAAAAGTCGAGGATATCGTTGAGCACCGCCAGCAGCGTCTCGCCGGACGTGCGGATCATCCGCACCAGGTCGCGCTGTTCCTTCGCCAGCGCGCTCCGCTCCAGCAGCGCGGCGATGCCCAGCACGCCATTCATCGGCGTGCGCAGTTCATGGCTCATATTGGCCACGAACGCGCTCTTCGCCCGGCTCGCGCTCTGTGCGATGGCCACTGCCTGGCGCAACTGTTCCTCGGCCTGGCGTGCCGCCGTCACGTCGTATACGA
The DNA here is from genome assembly GCF_055502675.1 of Pseudoduganella sp. jia 12. Lineage (NCBI taxonomy): Bacteria > Pseudomonadati > Pseudomonadota > Betaproteobacteria > Burkholderiales > Oxalobacteraceae > Pseudoduganella > Pseudoduganella sp. jia 12. The sequence continues at coordinate 347,897 of NZ_JBUXKP010000004.1, read as the reverse complement.
TGCAGGCGAACCCGGTGGGCACGCCTTCGTGCCGCACCGCCGTCAACTGCAGTTCGCCCGTGAAACGCGTGCCGTCCTTGCGCACCAGTTCCGTGACGGCCGTCGCGCTGTCGCGCGCCATCGCCTCGGCCAGCAGGGCCTGGCCGCGCCCCGGATCGGCCCACAGGTCGAGGGCGCGGCCGATCGCCTCGCCGTCCGCGTGGCCGAACATCCTGGCGGCACCGTCGTTCCACGCCTCCACGCGGCCGGCCGCGTCGAGAAAGATGATGGCGTGGCTGCGCACACTGGCGGTGAACAGGCGGAACCGCTCCTCGCCCTCGCGCACCACGCGCTGCTGCATCTGCAGCTCCCGGGTAATCTGGCGCGCCATCCGCAGTGCCCGCTCCCGCGTGGTGGCCAGTCCGCGCACGATGCCGAACAGCAGGAAGCTGATCAGCGATCCCAGGCCCAGCGTGAGCAGCGGACCCTGCCGGTCGATGCCGGTCTCGAAGCTGGCGCTGGCGGTGAATTCCAGCTGCCAGCGGTGCCCGGCCTGGTCGATCTCCAGCAGGCGCTCCGCCTCGAGCGGCCGCACGTAGCGTGGTCCGCGCGTCTCGCCGCCGGCGCCGCGGTAGAGTTCCCGCCCTGCCGATGCGGGATGCAGGTCGACGATCCGCAGGGAAAACGCGTCGTGCCTTCCGAGCAGGCTGCCCACCATCTCGTGCACGCGGAACGGGCTGTAGATGAAGCCGCGCAGTGCCGCGTCGCGGCCGGCGACCGTGTCGAGCGGCATGTCGCGTCGGTACAGCGGCATGAACATCAGCAGGCCCTGCTGCGCGTCCCGTCCCATGTCGTGCACCAGCCCGATGCTGCCGGTGCTGCCGATGCCGCCGCTGGCCACGGCCGCCGCCAGCCCCTGCCGCCGGTTGGCCTCGAACGTCATGTTGTAGCCCACCGGCCGCGTGTTCGGCTCGTTCGGGGGCGCCAGGTAGGTGACGGCCGCCGCCGGCCACCGCATGGGCTCGGGCCACAGGCGGTAGGCCGGCCGCTGCGCGCGCTGGCGCTGCACGAATGCTTCCGCTTCTTCCGGCGTGCGCAGCCATGTCGCGTAGCCGAGGCCCAGCGTGCCGGGGAATGCGCGCTGCAGGTCGAAGTCGGCCACGTAGGCATTCCACTCGGCTTCGGTGACCTCTTCCGACGCCTCGAAGAACGCCTTGCCGGCCATCAGGATGCGCCGGTAGTTGCCCATCCGGTAATCCATCTGCTGCCAGGTCAGGTCGATGATCGCGTCGAACTGTTCGCGGATGCGGCGCTCCGTGTGGGCATCGACCGCGTGCCAGGCGGCGGCCGTGATGGCCAGGCACAGCGCCAGCGTGGCCATCGGCCACCGGCCCGGCCGCGGCACGGTGGCGGGGCGGTGGTGGCCGACGGCCGTGTTCGCGACAAGCATCACGGCGATGCCGAGCAATGCCAGGTAGATGTCGAGCCCCAGCAGGGAATGGAACTGGTCGCGGGTGGCAAACGGGCCGCCGCCCGCCAGCGTGGCGGCGATGGCGCCCGTCGCCACGATGGCGGCGGCGGCGGTGCCGCCCGGCGCGCCGAACAGGCAGGCCGCGGCGATGGCGGGGGCGAGCAGCAGGAACGGTGTCCATGTCTGCAGCGCCTCGGGCCCGAGCCGGTACATGCACAGCGTGGCCAGGGTGGTCAGCGCCAGCAGCAGGGCGACCATGCAGGCCGTGCGCGGCTCGCGCATCCGGCGCAGCGCCTTGCCGCAGGTCCAGGCGGCCAGCAGCGGCGTGACGAGCAGCATCGCCATGACATTGCCCAGCCACCACAGCGCGACCACGCTGCCCACGCTGCTCCACGGCAGCTGCCCGGCAAGCGCCAGCGCGCAGCCGCCCGGCGCGGCGCCGATCATCGCGCCCGCCATCACCACCACCAGGTAACTGTAGACGACGAGGGGACTGTCGCGCCGCAGCGCGCGGGCACTGCGGCGCACGAGCCAGGCGCTGGCTCCGGCCGCCAGAGTATTGCCGGCGCCGATGGCCAGTGCCGCGACGACCGTCGTGACGCCCAGTCCGGGCCAGCGCGCCAGCAGGTAAAGGTTGACGGCAAAGGCACCCACCGCGACGCCGACGAGCATGGGGCGGCCGTGGCGCAAGACCGCCGCAAGCGCGATGCCGGTGGGAAGCCATACGGGGCTGTTGTTACCGGTCGGTACCGAAACGGCAATGCACAGCGCGGCGGCCAGCACATAGACGACCGTAAACAGCACGACCTTGCCGGCCGTGGCGGTGAGCGGCCCGGAACGCGTCTCCATGCGGTATTGTTCTCCTCCCGGTGATGCCGCGATGATGCCTTAGTTGGTATAAAGATGCATTCTATGGCTGTGCGGCAAACACGACCGTGGCGAGGACCGACAGCGATGATCGGCAGAGGAGCGGAAGTGAAGCGGGCGGTGACACCGCGATGCGCTGCTTTCGTTCTCATGATTGTTGTTGGCAGGCAACATCCGCCATGAATCCGCCGGCCTGCGTTGATGCCACCGTTATAATCGTGCACTGGCGGTCCTGCCCCATGCTCATGTGCGGGACCGCATTCCTGGCCCAACTTCCCGCCGGATCAACGATCGACGCGTCTTCGTGCGCCAGGAGTTGTCGTGTTCTCGGCCGCCATACCCTTCACCAGCTTCAAAGCCAAGGTCTCCCTCCTGGTGACCTCGATGGTGCTCATCGCCGCCATCGGCGTATGCGGTATTTCGCTGCTGATCGCCGAATCGCAGATCCAGCGCATGATCGCGCGCCAGGAAATCTCGGCGCTGTCCGGCGCCGCCGCCTACCTGGACAACGATATCCGCGCGAAGCAGGAAGTGTTGCGCAGCATCGCGGAAGAGGCGCAGGCGCGCGATCTCGGCGTGCGCGACGTGCAGGCGCTGCTGGAATCGCATGCAGGCCTGCGGGACGATTTCGCCAACGTGGTGGCGTTCGACGTGCGCGGCGACCGCGTGGCCAACCTGAAGAACCGCCACGACAAGACCATCAACGTCAGCACGCGCTCCTATTTCCGGGAAGTGCTGCGCACGCACGACAGCGTGATCTCGGCGCCGTTCCGCAGCCAGCTGTCGGGCCGCCCGGTGGTGTCGGTGGCGCAGCCGCTGCACGATGCACGGGGCAACATCCATGCGGTGCTCGTGGGCGGGCTGGACCTGCTGCGCCCGGCCTTCGCGGCCCAGGTCGAGGCGCTGCGCACCCGCGAACAGGGCTACCTGTTCATCGTGGCCAATGACGGCACCGTGGTGCACCACCCGCGCAAGGAACTGATCCTCACACGCCCGTCCGGCGACGAGATGCCTGCGCTGGCCGCGCCCCTGGCGGGCCCGGAAGGCTGGCGCGCCGACATCCTCGACGGCAAGGAACCTTCGCTGGTGGCCTGGAAGCGGCTGCGCCACGTGGACTGGACGGTCGCCGTGTCGTACCCGCTGCGCGATGCCTTCGCGCCCATGGCTTCCGTATGGTTCAACGCGCTCGGCGCGGCCGGCCTGTTCACGGCGATGGCCGGCATCTTCGGCTGGGGCCTCGTGAAGGTACTCATGGAACCGCTCGACGAACTGCAGCGCGTGGTCGAGTCGATCGACGCGGGCGCCACCGACATCAGCGCCTTCAATGTCGACCATGCCGACGAATTCGGCCTGCTCAGCCGCGCGCTGTACCGGCTGTCGCGCAGCCGCAAGCAGGCCGCCGACGACCTGCACCGGCTGGCCACGACCGACGTGCTGACCGGCACCCACAACCGCCGCATGTTCGACCAGTTCCTGCCGGCGGCGCTGGCACGCGCGCGCCGCTCCGGAGAGTCGGTGGCCGTGGCCTTCCTCGACATCGACCGCTTCAAGGCCATCAACGATACCCACGGCCACGCCGTGGGCGACGCCGTGCTGGTGGAGTTCGCGGCGCGCCTGCAGGGTGCCGTGCGCTGTACCGACACCGTGGCGCGGCTGGCGGGCGACGAGTTCGTGGTCGTGTATGAACAGGTCCGCGGCGCCGGCGAGGCGCACCAGCTGGGCGACCGGATCCTGGCGGCGATGCAGTCCCCGTTCCGCGTGGGCGACAGCACGCTGCGCGTGACGGCCAGCATCGGCATCGCCATCACGGACGTGCAGACGAACGCGGAAGCGATCATGCAGTCCGCCGACTATGCGCTGTACGGCGTGAAGGCCGCCGGCCGCAACGGCTATGCGGTCAACGTGGTCGGTGCCGGGAAGCTCGCCAGCGTACGCGGTTACGACGAGCACAGCGCGCCGTCGCCGGCAGCGGCTGCGGGGCACGGGCCCCGTCCGCAGTCCGGCACGGCGGACACCGTGGCGACCGTCATGTAATCGGCGTGCGGGGATGAACGGCAGCGCCAAAAAGAAGGCGCTGTCACCGAAACCTGTGGAAGTTCCACCGAGTTATCAGTTAATGCTGCCCTGCAGTGCTGCAATCAAGCAATCCGCTGGCGTTCGCCAGCGCTGCCCGTCAAGGCCGTGGCGCCAGCCCAGGTAGTTCGGCAGGTACCTGCTAGCTACCCCGTTGAAACGCGCCAGCCAGCCATGGAAGCGGCTGTGGTACCCATTTACATGCTGCAGGTGAATCGCACCGCGTGTTCGCACCCCTGCGTTCACGTTGACAGCTTCGTGCAAGATGCCGGCACGGCGCGCGAATGTCCGGTAGGCAGCGGCGCTGTCCGACACCAGCAGCACGTCCGTGGCCAGTACCGGCGGCAGGTGATGCTCCAGCTGGCGCGCCGTGACCGGACCACGGCCGCAAACGAAATCCCTCGTCTTGCCATCACGGTCGCGGGCCACGAGGATGCAATCGAGTTCCCTCGAAATCCCGCGCCGGCTGGCCTTGCCGCCACGCCTGCGCGCCGGCCTGTCCAGGTGCCTGCTGCCTTTTTGCGATTCCAGCAGATAAGTCTCGTCCGCCTCGACGATCCCTTGCAACTGCGACGGGCGATCGTGCTTGGCTCCGGCCATGAAGCGATGGCGCCAGCGAAAGCTGGTGTTGCGATGGATGCCGGTTTTTTCGGCGGCGGCGCGCACCGTCCGCGAATCGAGCACTGTCTCCAGGAACGGCAGCCATTTGTGACGCAGGCGCAGGAAAGCGAGCGGTGTGCCGGTCAAGGCATTGAAGGTTCGGCCGCAAGCCAGGCAGCGATAGCGTTGCAGGCCATAAGAGAAGCCGTGACGATGGATACGTGTCGCCGCGCAATGTGGGCATGTATGGCAGGGTCGCCCGAATCGTTCGATCAGCTCGAGGCAGGTCGTCAGCGACGAGGCCGACCCGAGCAAAGCGCGCAACGCCGCCAGTTGCGCGCTTGAACATTGAGCGACTTGCCCGCGCAGCCGCTCCAGCAAGTTATCGAACAGTCCGTCATGCATCGCCGCCTCCGTCGTCAGTACTGTTGAGACAGCGGTCTTGGCGAATGGTTCAGTTCAGCCCACAGGCTCGGGTGACAGCGCCTTGTTTTTATGGCTACTCCCGGGCATCCCGGATGAAATCGATGAACGCCCGCAGCGGCGCGGGCACGAGGCGCCGGCCGGGGTAATACAGGAAAGGCCCGGAAAAGCTCGGCCACCACGGTTCCAGCACCGGCACCAGTTCGCCGCGCGCGAAATAGGGCTTCAGCCAGTCCTCGAACAGGTAGACGATGCCGGCGCCGGCCACGGCCGATGCGACGGCAAGGTCGGCGCCCGCACCCAGGCGCACGCGCAGCGGCCCCTGCGGGTCGACACGCACCGTTTCGCCGTCGCGGGCGAACTCCCATTGCACGGTGGCGCCGGCGGCGAAATACCCGGCCAGGCAGGCATGCCGGAGCAGTTCGCCGGGGTGGCCGGGGTGGCCATGGCGCTCGAGATAGGCCGGCGACGCGGCGGCGGCGAAGCGCTGCAGGCGCGGGCCGATGGGCACCGCGATCATGTCCTGCTCCAGCCGCTCCTCGTAGCGGATACCGGCATCGAAGCCGGCGGCCAGCATGTCGACGAAGCTGTCCTCGACGGCGACATCGACCACGATGTCCGGATAGGCGGCCAGGAAGCGCGGCACGATGGCCGGCAGCACCAGGCGCGCCGCAGCCTGCGGCACGTTCAGGCGCAGCGTGCCCGTGGGCCGGTCGCGGAACGCGTTGACCACGTCGAGCGCGGACTGCACTTCGTTCAGCGCCGGGGCCAGCCGGTCGAGCAGGCCGCGGCCCGCCTCGGTGGGCACCACGCTGCGGGTGCTGCGGTTCAGGAGGCGCACGCCGAGCCGCGCCTCCAGTCGCCGCACTGCCTCGCTCAGCCCGGACGCACTGACACCTGCCACCCGTGCCGCATCGCGGAACCCGCCCGCTCGTGCCACCGTGACGAAGGCGTTCAAATCGCCGAGATCGACCTTCATTGCCCCCTCCATTGTTCGTTTTTTCGCACAACCCATGCACACTTTACCGGATTGTCGTGCACTGAATGCGCTCGTATCCTTGCTTCATCACTCACCAAGGAGAACGGCATGTCGAACTTCACGCACACCACGCAAACCTGGCAACTGGGCGACCGCGCGGTCAAGCGACTCGGCTACGGCGCCATGCAACTGGCCGGCCCCGGCGTGTTCGGCCCGCCGAAGGATCCCGAAGCGGCACGCGCCGTGCTGCGTGCCGCGGTGGCGGGCGGCGTCGATCATATCGACACGTCGGATTTCTACGGGCCGCATGTCACCAACCAGCTCATTCGCGAGGCCCTGCATCCCTACCAGGACAACCTCACCATCGTGACGAAGATCTGCGCGCGCCGCGACGGCCAGGGCAACTGGCTGCCGGCATTTTCACGGGAAGAGCTGACGGCGGCGGTCCACGACAACCTGCGCAACCTGGGCCTGGCATCGCTGGACGTGGTCAACCTGCGCGCCATGTTCAGCGTCCATGGTCCGGCCGAAGGATCGCTGGAAGAACCGCTGGCCGTGCTGGCCAGCCTGCGCGAGCAGGGCCTGGTGCGCCATATCGGCCTGAGCAACGTGACCGCTGCCCAGGTACGCGAGGCGCGGCGCATGGTGCCGATCGCCTGTGTGCAGAACCACTACAACCTGGTGCACCGCGGCGACGACGCGCTGATCGACGGGCTGGCCGCCGACGGCATCGCCTACGTGCCCTTCTTCCCGCTCGGCGGTTTTTCCCCGCTGCAGTCGGACACGCTGTCGCGGGTGGCCGCGCGCCTCGATGCGACCCCGATGGCGGTGGCGATCGCGTGGCTGTTGCAGCGTTCGCCGAACATCCTCGTGATTCCCGGCACGTCGTCCGTGGTCCATTTGCGGCAGAACCTCGCCGCCGCATCGCTGTCGCTGCCGGCGGACGCGGTGGCGGAACTGGACGGCATCGCCGCTATCGCTTGAACACCTGCCTGCCGCCCACCCACGTTTCCAGCACGCCGATCCGGCCGATCTCGGCCGGCGGTACCGTGAACAGGTCGCGGTCGGTGACGATGAAGTCGGCCCACTTGCCCGGCTCCAGCGAACCGAGCACGTTTTCCTGCCGTGCCGCGTACGCCGCATCCAGCGTGAAGCAGCGCAGCGCCTCCTTCACCGTCATGGCCTGATCCCGGTGCCAGCCTTGCGGGGGCTGGTCCCGCATGTCCTGCCGCGTGACGGCGGCATGCATGCCCTCGAAGGGATTGGGCGACTCGATCGGGAAATCGGACCCGCAGGCGATGCGCGAACCCTGCTTCAGGAACGTGCGCCACGCATAGGCACCGCGGATGCGCTCCTTGCCCACGCGCTGCTCGGCCATATTGTGGTCGGACGTGGCATGCGTGGGCTGCATCGACGGAATGATGCCCAGTTCGGCGAAGCGCGGGATGTCGGCCGGGGCCACCACCTGCGCATGCTCGATCCGGTGGCGCAGGCCGGCAGCCGGATACTGCTTCAGCAGCGTCGCGTAGCCATCCAGGATCTGGCGGTTGCCGGCGTCGCCGATCGCGTGCACGTTGACCTGGTACCCGGCCTTCATCGCCTTCGCCATCCTGGCGCGCATCGCCGCGTCGTCGTAGAACAGCAGGCCGTGCGTGTGCGGCGCGTCGCTGTAGGGCTTGATCAGCGCGGCGCCACGGCTGCCCAGCGCGCCGTCGGCGAACAGCTTCACGGACGACAGCGCGTAGACATCGTTGGCGTAGCTCTTGAGCGGGCCGTTCGCCGCCAGCCGGTCGAAGTCTTCCGCCGTATCGCCGATCATCGCGTACACGCGGGTGGTCAGCTTGCCGGCATCGGCATAGGCGCGGTACAGCTTGTCCGCGCCGATACCGATGCCGGCATCGTGCACGCTCGTCAGTCCCACGCCTTTCAGCATCGCCAGCGCGCCATCGAGGGCGGCGCGCGACTCGGTCTCGGTGGGCCGCGGCACCACCTTGTTGACGAGGTCCATCGCCGCATCGACGAGAATGCCGGTCGCATCGCCGTCCGCATCGCGCTCGATCCTGCCGCCTGCGGGGTCTTTGGTTTCCTTCGTGATGCCGGCCAGCGCCAGCGCGCGGCTGTTGACCCACACGGCGTGGCCATCGACGCGGCGCATCAGCGCGGGGCGGTCCGCCACCGCCATGTCGAGCTCACGCGCGGTCGGGAAGCGGCCCAGCTTCCACGTTTCCTGGTTCCAGCCATTGCCGATCACCCAGCCGCGCTGCGGATTGGCACGGGCGAAGCCGGCGATCGTCTTCACGGCGCCCTCGAGGCTTCGGGAACTGTACAGTTCCGCGCCCGTGGCGATCTCGCCCAGGCCGAACACGTGGCCGTGCGCGTCGATCAGGCCGGGCAGCACCGTCCTGCCCTGCACGTCGACGTGGGTGAAGCCCGGCGCCTTCGCCGCCACGTCGCGCGCCGTGCCGACGGCAACGATGCGGCCGTTCGCATCGAAGGCGAGCGACTGGAAGCGCACCAGCCGGTCGCCGGCAGCCAGCGTATAGCCGTTTGCGTTGTCGATCACGGTGCCGGGGGCGGCGTGGGCTTGGGCGGCCAGGACAACAGCGGTGGAGACAAGTGCGACGAGGGGCAGCAGGCGCATGGGGATCCTTTCGGGTACGAAAGGCATCGAGTGTAGCGAAAAAGCGCTACGTCGCGTCGTGAAAAATAATGCCCAGCGTATGCCGCTGCCCGCCGCGCAGCCGCGACACCCCATGCCGCATGTTGACGCGATAGACGCCCCGCGTGCCGCTCACGGGCCGGTGGTGCACGGGGAAGATCACGCAGTCGCCCTGTTCCAGCGGCACCACCTCGGCGCGCGACTGCATGCGCGGCCGCTGCTCCGTCAGCACGAATTCGCCGCCGCTGAAATCGGTGCCGGGCCGCGACAGCAGGAACACGGCCTGCAGCGGGAATACGTGAGCGCCATAGACATCCTGGTGCAGGCAGTTGTAGTCGCCCTCCCCGTAGCGCAGCAGCAGCGGCGTGGGGCGTTCCTGGCCGGCGGCATGGCAGCGGGCCAGGTAATCGGCATGCCGCGGCGGAAAGCGTTCGTCGATGCCGAGCGCCGCATGCCAGCGGTTCGCGATCCCGGCCAGCGGGCCGTACATCGCTTCCCGCAGCCGCTGCACGGGATCGGGCAACGGGTAACGGAAATACTGGTACTCGCCACGACCGAAGCCGTGCCGCGCCATCACGATGCGGCTGCGGAACAGGGTGGCGTCATCGTAGGCACCCGCCAGAAGCGCGCAGTCCAGTGGGGCCAGCAGGCCGGATACGCGGGCGCAGCCGAAGGCATTCAGTTCCTCCTCGACGCGCCGCCAGTCGGCGTTCATTGACCGCCCTCGCGCGCGGTCTCCCTTTGCAGCAGCGCTTCCTTGCGCTCGACACCCCAGCGGTAGCCGGAAACCGTGCCGTCGTTGCGCACCACGCGGTGGCAGGGAATCGCCACCGCGATCGCATTCGCGGCACAGGCACCGGCCACGGCACGCACGCTTTTCGGCGACCCGACCATCGCAGCCAGCTCCGTGTAGCTGACCCTGCGGCCGGCAGGGATGGTGCGCAGCGCCTGCCACACGCGCTGCTGGAATGCCGTGCCGCGCACGTCCAGCGGCAGGTCGAGCCCCGTTTCCGGCGCCTCGACCAGGCCGATCACCTGCGCCACCACGGTTTCGTAGTCACGCTCGGCGCCCACCAGTTCGGCGTTCGGGAAGCGGTCCTGCAGGTCGCGCGCCAGCGCGCCGGGATCGTCGCCCATCAGGATCGCGCAAATGCCGACATCGGTGCTGGCCACGAGGATTGCGCCCAGCGAACATTGGGCAATGGCGAAGCGGATCGTGGCGCCGCGGCCGCCGCGGCGGAATGCCGTGGGTGTCATGCCCAGCGAGGCGCGCGACGTGGCATAGAAACGGCCGCTCGAGTTGTAGCCGGCGGCGTAGATCGCTTCCGTCACCGACGGCTGTTGCGCAAGACCCGCGTGGACACGTTCCTTGCGCCGTGCTGCCGCATAGGCTTTCGGCGTGATGCCGGTCTGCGCCTTGAAGATGCGGTGCAGGTGGAAACGGCTGATGCCGCTCGCCGCGGCCAGCGTGGCCAGGTCGGGCTCCTCCTCCGCCTCGTCGATCAGCCGGCACACCTCGGCCACCAGCGCGGCGTGGCGTTCGGCCAGCGGCGGGCCGTCGGGCTTGCAGCGCAGGCAGGGTCGGAAGCCGGCCCGCTCCGCTTCGAGGACACTGGCATGGAAAGCGACGTTCGCCCGCAGCGCCGGCCGTGCGCCGCACGACGGCCGGCAATACACGCCGGTGGTGCGCACAGAATAGAAGAACCGGCCGTCGGCGGACGGGTCGCGCCGCTGCACGGCGGCCCAGCGCGCATCGTCGCCGTCGTACGCCGTTTCGCCGGCGCGCCGGCCGGCATCCTTGAAGGTGGGATCGAGAGTGTTGTCCATGGCCTGCTCCAGTGTGCATTGTATGCCGCCATCGTAGGCAATGCCCGTTGCGCCGGCACCCCGGCCCTTGCTTTTGAATTCCTTGCCTTGGGCTTCACTAAGGACCTAGAATGCCGCGACCCATGGCGCAGCAGAGGAGGCAGGGTTTGGAAGCACCGCACGATGCAGCAGGCACGCCCATTTTCCAGCGGATCAAGGATTTCCTGGTGGCGCAGATCGCCGCCGGACACTGGAAGGAAGGCGACGTGATCCCTTCCGAACAGGCTTTGGTGAAGCAGTTCGGCGTGTCGCGCATGACCGTCAACCGCGCCGTGCGCGAGCTGACGGCCGAAGCCGTGCTGACGCGCCGCCAGGGCTCGGGCACCTTCGTGGCACCGCAGAAGGTGCAGGCCACGCTGCTGGAAATCCGCAGCATCGCCGACGAGATCCGCGCACGCGGCCATACGCACCGCAGCACGCTGCAGCGGCTCGACCAGGCGAGCGCCCATGAATTGCTGGCCAAGGGGTTCGAGGTGACCGCCGGGCATATCCTGTTTCATTCGATCATCGTTCATTTCGAGAACGGCGTGCCGATCCAGGTGGAGGACCGCTGGGTCAACCCGGAGGTGGCGCCCGATTACCTGGCGCAGGATTTCACGCGCGTGACACCCAGCGAATACCTGCTGGCAGCGGCGCCCCTGCAGGCCGCCACCTACAGCCTGGAAGCGCTGGCCGCGCCCTGCGACATTGCCGACATGCTGGCCATGGATGCGCGCCAGCCCTGCCTCGTGCTGCGCCGGCGCACGCGCTCGGCGGGCAAGGTGGCGTCGCTCGTCACGATGTGGCACCCCGGCCACCGCTACCAGTTCGCCGGCAGCGTGGCGACCGGTGCGCACGCCTGAGTGCGCCGCTGGGGTGCGCCGATGTATAGTCTTGTCTTGACGATCGCCCGTTCCACTGCCTGAGCCGCCTTGTAGAAAGGAAGCCGTTGCCGTCCCATCCCGCCCGCCCCGCACGCCGCCTCCTGCTGCAGGCGGCCCTGCTGCTGTGCGCCTCCGGCCCCGCATTCGGGCTGGAAAAAGTGGCCGTGCAGCTGAAGTGGCGCCACCAGTTCCAGTTCGCCGGCTACTACGCTGCCCAAGACAAGGGCTATTACCGCGACGAGGGGCTCGACGTGGCGCTCCTCGACGGCCAGCCCGGTGGCGATCCGGTGCGCAGCGTGCTGTCCGGCCGGGCCCAGTACGGCACCGGCAACAGCAGCCTGCTGCTGCACCGCGCCGCGGGCGACCCGGTCGTGGTGCTGGCAACGATCTTCCAGCACTCGGCCGCGGCACTGTTCGTGCGCCGCACGCCGGACGGCGAGGCGCTGCCGTTACGCAACGCGCGCATGATGCTCGCGCCCGGCGACGACGAACTGCAAGCCTTCCTGCTGCGCCAGGGCGTGAAGCCGGCCGACCTGAAACTGCTGCCGCACACCCGGCGTGTCGATGACCTGGTCGAAGGCAAGGTCGATGCGATGTCGGGCTACATCACCGAAGTGCCTTACCTGCTGGATCGCGCGGGTGCGCGCTACGACGTGCTGTCGCCGCGCGCGGCCGGCATCGACTTCTACGGCGACAACCTGTTCACCACCGAAGACGAACTGCGCGAACATCCGGAGCGGGCGCGCGCGATGCGGGCAGCCACGCTGCGCGGCTGGCGCTACGCGATGGAGCATCCCGAGGAAATCGTGGACCTGATCCGCGCCCGCTATCCGCAGGGCGCTTCGCGGGAACACCTGATGCACGAGGCGCGCCAGACCGCGAAGCTGATGGAACAGCCGCTGGTCGAACCCGGCTACAGCAATCCGGCGCGCTGGAAGGCGATCGCCAATACCTACATCACGCTGGGCATGTTGCCGCGCAGCGTGCCGCTGGAGGAATTCCTGTACAGCGAACAGGTGCCGCGCCCGCGTTGGCCGCTCGTTGCAACGGGCATGCTGGCGGCATTGCTGGGGGCCGCCGCCATCTGGCGGGTACGCAGCGCCCGCCCGCAGCCGCAGCCGCAGCCGGCACTGCCGGTGGCGCCACCGGCGCCAGGGGCCGAACGCGCGCTCGATGCGGCCTGCGAGGGTGTGTGGGAATGGCATCCGCAAAGCGACGAGGTGCGCCTGTCGCCGCGCGTCGGCGAATTGCTCGGCTATGGCGCGAGCGGGTTCTCGCCGGCGGACCGCGATGCGTGGCTGCAGCACGTGCATCCGGACGACAGGATGCACCTCGTGCACGAGATGTCGCGCATCGGCTCCGATCCCGTCGACGACACGCTGCTGGTGCACGAGTGCCGGATGCGCTGCCGCGACGGCGGTTTCCGCTGGACCGTGCTGCGCGGGCGGGTGACGGAGCGCAGCGGCGCGCATGCCTTGCTGGCCAGCGGCACGATCGGGCCGGTGAGCGACCGCGCGGTGGCCGAACGGGAGCGGCTGTCCGGCGTGCTGGAAGCGATGCCCGGCGGAATCCTGGTGGCCGACCGCGCGGGCCGCGTGAAGCAGGTGAACCGGGCCGCTGCCGCCTGCTTCGGCTACCAGCCGGGCGACATGGCCGGGCTGTCGATGGAATTGCTGGTGCCGGAAGTGATGCGCAGCGCGCCTGGCCTGCCGCGCGAACTGTTCTCGCGCCCGAACCTGCCGGGCCGCGTGCTGACGGCGCGGCGCGCCGACGGCGCCCACTTCCCCGCCATGGTGCACTTGGCGCCGATCGAGGTGGCGGGCCAGGGCCTGTCGGTGGTGTCGGTGCGCGACATGACCCAGCGCCAGCGTTCCGAGCAGGCGCTGCACGCCAGCTCGGAACGCTACCGGCTGATCGTGCAGACCGCCACCGAAGGCATCTGGATGCTCGAGGCGGGCGATCGCACGTCGTTCGTCAACCCGACGATGGCGCGCATGCTGGGCTACGAACCGGACGAGATGCTGGGCCGCCCCATGAGCGACTTCCTGGACGAGGAGAGCGTGGCGCAGCTGACGCGGCAGAACCAGCGCCGCCGCCCCGGCGAGGCGGAACAGGGCGATGCGCGCTTCTACCGCAAGGATGGCTCGTCGATGTGGGGGCTGGTGTCGACGACGCAGATCCATGCCAACGACGGCGCATACACCGGCACGCTGGCGATGATCAGCGACATCACGGACCGGCGCCTGGCCGAGGTGGCGCTGCGCAATTCGAGCCAGCGCATGGCCTCCGTGTTCAATGCCGTGACCAACGGCCTGGTGGTGCTCAACAGCGAAGGCGTGATCCTCGAGTGCAACGCGGCGGCCGGCCGCATGCTGGGCGCGGCCGCCGCCAGCGGCGCGCGCCTGTGGCCCGGCGTGCACGAGGACGGCCGCCCGTTCGGTCCCGGCGAACACCCGGTGCACCAGGCGCTGGCCAGCGGCAGCTCGGTGCGCGACGTGGTGATGGGCGTTACCGGTGGCAATGGCGCCATCTGCTGGCTGTCCGTAAACGCCGAACCGATGCGCGGCGAACTGGGCGCGGCCACGATGGCCGTGGCCAGCCTGACCGACATCACCGAGCGCAAGAACAGTGTCGACGCGTTGCGGCAGGGCGAGCAGCGGCTGCAGGAAATCATCAGCATGATGCCGATCGGCCTGTTCCTGAAGGGCCCGGACCTGCGGTTGCTGTTGATGAACCCCGCCTGCGAACGCCAGTTCGGCTACACGATGGCCGACCTGCACAACGGCACCTATGCGCATTTGCATTCGCCGAAGGAGCTGGCGGCATTTGCCCGGCGCGACCGCGAGACGTTCGCGCGCGGCGAGCTGATCGACTACGAGGAAACGCTGTTCAATCCCGTGCTGCGCCAGCACCTCACGCTGCGTACGTTCAAGAAACCCGTGTTCGACGAGCATGGCGAGCCGGCATACCTGATCTGCATGTCGATCGACATCACCGAGGCAAAGCGGCAGGAACAGGCGCTGCGCGAATTGAACGAGCACCTCGAGGAGCGGGTGGCGCAACGTACCGAGCAGCTCGACCAGGCCAAGCAGATCGCCGAGGAAGCCAGCCAGGCCAAGGGCCACTTCCTGGCCAACATGAGCCATGAGATCCGCACGCCGATGAACGGCGTGATCGGCATGGCGCACCTGGCGCTGAAGACCGAGCTCGATCCGCGGCAGCGCGACTACCTGGAAAAGATCCGCTTCGCCGGCGAGCACCTGCTGGGCATCATCGACGACATTCTCGACATCTCGAAGATCGAGGCCGGCAAGCTCGAGGTCGAACAGGTGGAATTCCCGCTGGACCAGGTGATCGAAACGCTGACGACGGTGGTGGCGCCGAAGGCGGCCGGGAAGGAGCTGCGCCTCGACATTGCCATCGATCCCGATGTACCGCGAACGCTGCGTGGCGACCCGCTGCGGCTGGGCCAGGTGCTGATCAATTACGTCAACAACGCGATCAAGTTCAGCGAGCAGGGCACGATCGGCCTGCGCGTGCGGCGCGTGGCGGCGGGCGACAACGGCTGCGTGCTGCGTTTCGAGGTCAGCGACGAAGGCATCGGCATGACGCAACAGGAGATGGGCAGGCTGTTCCAGTCGTTCGAGCAGGCCGACACGTCGACCACCCGGGCCTATGGCGGCACCGGTCTCGGCCTGGCCATCTGCAAGGAGCTGGCGCAGCTGATGGGCGGCGACGTGGGCGTGTCGAGCGTGCCCGGCGAGGGCAGCACATTCTGGTTTACCGCTCGTCTGGTCATTGGCGGTACCGCGGCTCCCGCCGACGCGCCCCCGCCGATACCGGCCGCCGAACCGGCTTCGCTGAAAGGCGCCCACATCCTGCTGGTGGAGGACAATGCCTTCAACCAGCAGATCGGCCTGGAAATGCTGGAAGAAGCCGGCGCCGCAGTGCGGCTGGCGGGCAATGGCGCGGAAGCGCTGGAACAACTGGAGGGTGCCAGCTTCGACTGCGTGCTGATGGATGTGCAGATGCCGGTCATGGACGGGCTGGAGGCAACGCGCCGGATCCGCGCCGATGCGCGCCTGGCCGGCCTGCGCGTGCTGGCGATGACGGCCACCGCCACCAGCGATGAACGCGAGCGCTGCCTGGCGGCCGGCATGGACGACTTCATCGCCAAGCCCATCCAGCCAGCGCTGCTGGTCCGCACGGTCGCGGCCTGGCTGCCGAAGCGCCTTGCGAATGGCAGCGATGGCGATGGCGGCGGCGATGGCGGCGACGGTGCCGCCGCGCGCCCGCATGGGGCGCTGATGGGCGACCCCGCCGTCATCGACCTTTCCGTGCTGGCCCAGGTGCTGGGCCACCAGCCGGACAAGATCCGCAATTTCGCCCTGAAGTTCCTGCAATCCGCCGAGGCGGGGCTGGCGGAACTGGACGAGGCGCTGGCCGCCGGCGACGTGGCGCGCATCCGCGAGCTGGGCCATCGCCTGAAGGCGGCCGCCCGCACCGTGGGCGCGATCGGCATGGGCGACCTGTGCGAGCGCATGGAAGCGCTGCCGCAGGCCGGTCCGGCGGCCGAACGGGGCGCCTGGGCGCTGATCGGGCAATTCCGCCCGCTGCTGGGCCAGATCAGGGAGCACATCATGAACCACACGACCATTGGCGACCATTCGACATGACCCACGCGCTGCGCATCCTGCTACTGGACGACGACGCCTTCACGCTGGAGATGCTGAAGGACATGCTGGCCGCCCTGGGCTATTCCCACGTGCACGCCGAAACCGATGCCCGCCGCGCGCTGAAGGCGCTGCCCGCGTTCCGGCCCGACCTGCTGGTGTGCGACCTGTCGCTGCCCGAAATGGATGGCATCGAGTTCCTGCGCACCGTGGCCCACGAGGGTTTCGATGGCAGCGTGATCCTGCTGTCGGGCATGGACAGCGGCATCCTGCGCGCGGCCCGGACGCTGGCGATGGCGCAGGGATTGACGATCCTGGGCGCCTGCAGCAAGCCGCTGTCGAGCACCGCGCTGGCCGACCTTCTCGAGGTGGCCGCCGGCAGGCCCGCGCAGCTACACGGCGACAGAAAATAGGTTATTATTTGATCCATCCCCGCCTGATTCCCACTTGCAAGCTTCATTATCCGGGTCCTGATCGATCTGCCATCGATTCGTGATCGGTAACGAGGCTGACATTGAATTGTTACGCGACGGCTCCATCTCCCCCGTAACGGGCTGGTGGTACCGAGCAGAAGCGCCGGGCGCCAGGCGACCTTAATCTGATCCCGAAAGGGGAAAACAACATGAGCGAAAACATCAAACACATTACCGACGCGTCGTTCGAAGCCGACGTGCTGAAATCCGATCGTCCCGTGCTGGTGGACTTCTGGGCCGAATGGTGCGGCCCATGCAAGAGCATCGCCCCGATCCTGGAAGAAGTTGCCAAGGAATATGATGGCAAGCTGACGATCGCCAAGCTGGACGTGGATGCGAACCAGACTGTGCCGGGCAAGTTCGGCATTCGCGGCATCCCTACCCTGATCCTGTTCAAAAACGGCGTGCCGGCTGCCCAGAAAGTAGGCGCAATGGCAAAAGGCCAGTTGACCTCTTTCATCGACAGCAATATTTGAGTAATATAGGTGGTGCTGCGCCCGCAGCACCACCTGCATGGCCGGGTTCGCGGCATCAGCCCCCCGATAATTTATTAGTCCACGCAGTTCCCTCCCCTACCCTACTTTCCCGTCACGGGACACTCAAACATCTATGCATCTATCTGAATTAAAGGCCTTGCACGTTTCGGCGTTGCTGGAAATGGCCATCAGTCTGGATATCGACAATGCGGCCCGCCTGCGCAAGCAGGAGCTCATGTTCGCGATCCTGAAGAAGCGCGCCAAGGCTGGCGAGCAGATCTTCGGCGACGGCGCCCTGGAAGTGCTGCCGGACGGCTTCGGCTTCCTGCGCTCGCCGGACGCCAGCTACATGGCGTCCACCGACGACATCTATATCTCCCCGTCGCAGATCCGGCGCTTCAACCTGCATACCGGTGACTCGATCGAAGGTGAAGTGCGCACGCCGAAGGATGGCGAACGCTACTTTGCGCTGGTCAAGGTGGACAAGGTCAACGGCGAATCGCCGGAAGCCTCGAAGCACCGCATCCTGTTTGAGAACCTGACGCCGCTGCACCCGAACGAGCCGCTGCGCCTCGAGCGCGAAATGAACGGCGCCGAGAACATCACCGGCCGCATCGTCGACCTGATCGCGCCGATCGGCAAGGGCCAGCGCGGCCTGCTGGTGGCGTCGCCGAAATCCGGTAAATCCGTGATGCTGCAGCATATCGCGCACGCGATCACGGCGAACCACCCGGACGTGACGCTGATCGTGCTGCTGATCGACGAACGCCCGGAAGAAGTGACGGAAATGCAGCGCTCGGTGCGCGGCGAAGTCGTCGCCTCCACGTTCGACGAACCGGCCACCCGCCACGTGCAGGTTGCCGAGATGGTCATGGAAAAAGCCAAGCGCCTCGTCGAGATGAAGAAGGATGTGGTCATCCTGCTGGACTCGATCACCCGCCTGGCCCGCGCCTACAACACCGTGATCCCGGCGTCGGGCAAGGTGCTGACCGGCGGTGTGGACGCCAACGCGCTGCAGCGCCCGAAACGCTTCTTCGGCGCCGCCCGCAATATCGAGGAAGGCGGCTCGCTGACGATCATCGCCACCGCGCTGATCGAAACCGGCTCGCGCATGGACGACGTGATCTACGAGGAATTCAAGGGCACCGGCAACATGGAAGTGCACCTGGAGCGCCGTCTGGCCGAGAAGCGTGTCTACCCGGCGATCAACCTGAACAAATCCGGCACGCGCCGCGAGGAACTGCTGATCAAGCCGAACGAGCTGCAGAAGATCTGGATCCTGCGCAAGCTGCTGTACTCGATGGACGAGATCGAAGCGATGGAGTTCATCCTCGACAAGATGCGCGCCACGAAGACCAATACCGAGTTCTTCGACATGATGCGGCGCGGCGGTTAAAGCCGCCACCGAACCGGAGCCTGGCGCTCCGGTTTTTTTTTTGGCAATGTTTCCCGAAAAATGGGGTCCGTCCCCATTTTTGGGGAAACATTGCCTGGAAAATGGGGTACGTCCCCATTTATCCAGCAACGGTTGGTGTATAATCCCCGGCTGTTTTTAACCCTGGCAAGTGAGTGGCAATCGGGTCAAGAAGCTGTTGGACCGACGAAGTGCCGTTTGGCTACCAAATTTTGAGAGTAAGCACCATGAAAAACGAAATTCATCCGGATTACCGCGAAGTTGTGTTCCACGACCTGTCCTGCGACTTCAAGTTCGTGACCCGTTCCACGATCAACACCCGCGACAAGATCACCCTCGACGGTAAAGAATACCCGCTGGTCAAGATCGAAGTCTCGTCGGAATCGCACCCGTTCTTCACGGGCCAGCACAAGATCGTCGACACCGCCGGTCGCGTGGAAAAGTTCCGCCAGAAGTTCGGCAAGGTCGGTTCCAAGACCGCCGTCTCGCAGGGCTAATCCCTCCGGGCACGAAAAAAGGCAGCTGCGGCTGCCTTTTTTTATTGTTATCACCGATACTCCTGTTTCCAACGTCAGCACGACCGATTGAATGAAGCCAGTCCGCCTTCCCGCCTCCGCCGTCCTTGCCCTGCCCCGCTGGGCCCTGTTTGCCCTGGCCATGCTGTATATCCTGCCGGGCGTGATCGGCCGCGATCCGTGGAAGAACGACGATGCCGCCAGCTTCGGCATCATGTGGACGATGGCGCATGGCACCTGGCAGGACTGGCTGTGGCCGAACATCGCCGGCATGTCGATGCCGGAGGAAGGCCCGCTGATGTTCTGGCTGGGTGCGCTGTGCATCAAGCTGTTCGGCGGCTTCGTCGGCGACGTGCTGGCCGCGCGCATCGCCACCATCGGCGTATTCCTGCTGGGCGTGCTGTCGCTGTGGTACACCACCTTCAACCTGGGCCGGCGGCCCGAGGCGCAGCCATTGCGGCTGGCGTTCGGCGGCCAGCCCGAGCCCGACGATTTCGGCCGCACGCTGGCCGATGCGGCACTGCTGATCTACCTGGGCTGCCTGGGATTCCTGCAGCACAGCCATGAAACCACCTCCGAACCGCTGCTGACGGCGCTGCTGGCCCTGACCTTGTACCGCTCGGTGCGCTACATGGAAAAGCCCTGCTGGCGCAATGCCGCGCTGATCGGCATGGCGCTGGGCCTGATGACGCTGTCGCGCGGCTGGGTGCCGCCCGCCTTCCTGCTGGTGGCGCTGTTCATCTGCACGCGCTTCCTGGCGATTCCGGCCGGCAAGGCGCTGCCGCACTTGCTGGCCTCGCTCGGCGTGGCCGTTGCCGTCACCCTGCCCTGGCTGGTGGCGGCGGCGATCGCGCAGCCATATGGCCAGGTGCCGCTGGCGGCCTGGAATACATGGAACATGGCCCAGCTGGCGCTGCCGAGCCTGCGCCCGCTGCAGATCCTTCTGCGCGACGGCGTGTGGTTCTTCTGGCCCGCCTGGCCGTTCGCACTGTGGGCGGGCTACGCGTGGCGCCGGCAGAACAACCTGCTGCACATCGTGGTGCCGACCACGTTCGTACTGATCGCCACCATCATGCTGCTGATGCACCCGGCGCCGGAACATGCGCAGCTGCTGATGCTGGTCCCGCCGCTGGCGATCATGGCCGCGTTCGGCCTGCTGACGGTGCAGCGCGGCGCGATCAATGCGATCGACTGGTTCTCGGTCATGGTGCTGACCCTGGGCGCCGCCGTGCTGTGGCTGTTCTGGTATTCCCAGCTGACGGGCTGGCCACCGAAGCCGGCCCATAACGTGCTGCGGCTGGTGCCCGGCTACGTACCGGAAGTGAACTGGCTGGCGCTCGTCGTGGCGGGCGCCGCCACGCTGGGCTGGTTCCTGCTCGTGCACTGGCGCGTCTCGCGCCGGCCATCGGTGCTGTGGCGCGCCGTGGTGCTGTCGTCGGGTGGCGTGATCCTGATCTGGATCCTGTGGATGACGCTGTTCCTGCCGCTGACCAACTACAACAAGAGCTATGCCGCGGTGGCACGGCAGGCCGCGGCCGTGCTGCCGGCCGATACCGATTGCGTGACCAGCAATGCCGGCCCGGCCCAGCGCGCATCGTTCGCCTATTTCGGCAAGCTGCCGTTCAACAGCATGGACCAGCCGCAGTGCCGGCTGCTGCTGTGGCAGGACTACTCGCGCGGCGTGCGGCGCGACCCGCCCGGCGACTGGACGCTGCTGTGGGAAGGCCGCCGCGTCAGCGATCGCAGCGAGCGCTTCCGGCTGTTCCAGCGGACGGTACCGTGATCTTCTTGCGCGGCAGCGAGCCAGCGCGCCAGCACGATGTCACCGGTGACCAGAAACCTGCTGACCAGCACACCGGTGGCGTGCGCTCTTCCATAGGATGCGGCGCATCGCCGGGCCACCTGGGCCGCTGCCGCACGAGGCGAAACGCTCCGTGAAACAGCCCTTGTAAATCAGGCTAGACAGACCGTAATTAACAGTTGCAAAACCTGTTGTGCCTCAAGATTTTTTCTTCAGGAAACTAAAGACAAAGCTTGTGTGGCCCGGTATAGTCCACATATACGCTACGTTGCCGCCCGGCATTAAAGACCGCTTACAGGTCAACATATACAAGCTGTCGCCCAGGCAGCGCCCGTGCCTCGCCAACGACACTCCGGCAGTGCCCCACCTCGCGTGCCGGATTAACCAGTTGGTGCTGATGCGCCCCGCAACCGCGCATCGGTGTCTTGCTAATGACAATACTTGTCTTGTTGAGTCTGCCACATGTTCAATTTCTATAAACTTCAGCTTGCGCTCAAGAACACCTGGGTGCGCCTTGCCCTCGTCGTGTTGGCAGTCGCAGCCGTGGTTTTCGCTGTCATCCGCACCGAAGTGACGCAGGACACCAGCCCGGTCGTCCGCTCGCAAAACATCTCGGAAATCACGGCACTCGTTGGCCAGCGCGCACGGCTCGATTACCTGCTGATCGCCCGCCCGCTGTCGGATTCGCCCCGCTATATCTACAAGTTCAAGGATTCGGCCCAGCTGCACGTGGTGAAGGTGCCGAGCACCTCCCACCTGAGCCTGGAGCGTGAAGTCCTGCTGCGCAACGGCTTGCCGTACGCGATCGCAAAAGAGGATTACCTGGCCAATCACAAGGCCGTGCTGCTGGACGACGGCGGCAAGATGGCAGGCGTGACTGCCTTCCTGCAACGCCATGCGTTCGACATCTTCCTCGTGGTGCTGCTGCTGTTCGTGCTGAAGTTCGGTATTCCCGGCATGGGCGGCGCCTCCGCTTCCGTGATCTCGCCGGACAAGCTGAAGGGCTCGATGGACGACCTGATCGGCATGGAAGACATCAAGCAGGAAGTGCTGCACCTGGAAGACATGATCCGCAACCGCGAAGTCTACAAGCAGCACAACATCGACAAGCCGTTCAACGTGATGCTGACGGGCCCCGCCGGCACGGGTAAAACCAAGCTGGCCGGTTACCTGGCCAAGCGCCTGGGCTACCCGCTGATCTCGGCTTCGGGCTCGGCACTGGAATCGGGCTATATCGGTGGCGGTTCGAAATCGCTGAACGCGCTGTACCGCAAGGCGGCAGCACGCGGCAACTGCATCATCTTCCTCGACGAAGCCCAGGCGCTGTTCATGCCCCGCGGCCGCGGCGAGAAGAAATGGGAAGACGATACCGCGAACACCCTGCTGGGCCTGCTGGACGGCGTGAAGAGCGACGAAGGCAAAGGCGTGATCTGGGTGGTGGCGTCGAACTTCGACGACAACAATTCGCAGATGGATGAAGCGATGCTGCGCCGCTTCTCGGTGAAGATCAACTTCCGCCTGCCGAACAAGCAGGAACGCCGGGAACTGCTGAGCTCGTTCCTGAAGCGCAAGGAAGAAGGCCTGGTGGACTGGAACGACATGAACCTGGACCAGGTGGCGGAAATCACCCAGAACCTGTCGCCGGCACTGCTGGAAACCGTGGTCGACCGCGCTTCGCTGCTGTCGATCCAGGACAAGACCGTGATCAACACCGACCTGATGTTCCGTGCCTTCGAGCGCGCCACGATCGGCCTGACCGACCGCGCCACCACGGCCGAGAAGACCCGCCAGCGCGAGCGCATCGCCTTGCACGAACTGGGCCACTTCTTCATGCAGATCGACCCGTTCCTGCGTGCCGGCATGACGCTGGACGAAGTGAAAGAAAAGTCGCACCTGCTGAAGATCAGCACGGAATCGGTGTCGAAGCTGAACGCGCTGGGCTACGTGCTCTCCGCCGGTGACGACATGTCGCTGCGCACGCTGGAAGAACTGGAACGCGACGTGATGCAACTGTACGGCGGCGTGGCGGCGGAAGAACTGTTCTATGGTGCCCGCGGTATCTCGGTGGGCAGCCAGAACGACATCCAGAAAGCGACCTCGATGCTGCACACGATGGTCAACAGCCTGTCGATGTATTCCCGTTCCAAGCTGGACTACAGCCAGTTCAAGAACGAGATGAGCGGCGAGCACACGCTGGTGCAGGTGGAAGCCAAGGCGGACGAACTGTACAGCGAAACGCTGAAGTCGATCGGCGACTATCGCGACGTGATGGAATCGCTGAAGGACGTGCTGATGGAACGTTATGTCCTCACGAAGGACGACGTGTTCAAGCTGCTGCACGAGCGCCTCGATCCTGTGCCGCTGCGCCTGGCCGCATAAGGTTCCCTGCGCCAGATACGACAAGGCCCGCTGATGTGGGCCTTTTGCCGTTGGTGCGCATCGCTTTACATCAGCGGCGCGCGATCATCTGCACGTTCACTTCGTTGGCGGCCACGCGCGCTTCCGGCAGCCGCTCGAACCCGCTGATCCGCACTTCGTCGCCATGGTCGTGGAACGTCAGCTCGGCACCGCTGTCGGTCACGAACGCGCCGGGGCCAACCGGACGCAGCCGGGTGGAGGCGATCGACCGGGCGGTGCTGTCGGCACGCTGCATCGTGCGCAGGGTGTCTTTCAGCTGGACATAGTAATGGTTGCCGCGCTGGACGAACCTGGCAACCTGGCCGTTGCTCAGCGCATAGGCGTTGGCAAATTCCGTGAATTCGTTGGTGCCCAGCGTGTAGGACTGGCGCGGTGCGGTGACGGACACGCTTGCCTGGTCCTGTGCCTGCGATGCTGGTGACTGTGCTGCTGCGAATGGCGACAGGATGGCAAGGATGACTGCTGCTGCGCCGATGATCGATTTGTTCATGTGATTCTCCGAAGTGGTTGCCAGGTGGTCACCGCCTCTTATGTAATGTGCGGCGACGTGTGTAAGGTAACAAAGACAACTTCGGGAGGGCAGCGGGAAGCGATGAAGCGTCGGAAATGCGGGATGAAATGCATGGCGCCCCGCATGGAACGCTTTGCAGCAGGGCATAGTGGATGGGCTGGAATGCCTTGAGTGCCGGGCTACCATTCAAGCGGGCCGGTGGGGTCGGGATCGCGGATCAGGTAGCAGGAGAGCATGTGCCCGGGGTACGATTCGAACTTGCCGGCTTTATGCTCAAGGCAGGTTTGCTTGTCGCGGTAACCCATGACTTCCCATCCTTCATCCATGCCTTTCCTGCATGGTGAACGGGTGAGACGAAGCTATACAGGCACTGTGCTGCTGGACGATTCAATTGAAAAGTTATGGCTGACTCGAGCGTTTCGGCGGCCTCTTCGCGCATGCGGTCCATCGCTCCCTCGCCGCCCTACACGTGCGAGTCGACCGTGCGGGCGTTCATGAAGATGCAATTCCTGAAATGGCCGAAGAACATGCGCTGCCCCCACGCCAGCGCATGCAGCCCGCCGCCGAGCGACGTGCCGACGATGAACAAGGCCGTGTAGTCGTCCGGCTGTGGCTCGACCGGCTCGCGGTTCGGCCCGAACGGCTGCGTAGCGAATACGTTGTCCACGGAGCGAATGGCCTGCTTCGTGCCGCCGTAGTAATTGCGGATGCAGATGCACAGCGCGTCCATCACGTCGATGTATGCTGAGGGACATCCACAGGAGACATTACTACTTGGCGCTAACAGTGGCAGCGTGCAGGGTTGCTCCTGCTGGGCAAATCAGTGATAATGCACGGCGCGTTGCCGGGATGGCGGAATAGGTAGACGCACGGGACTCAAAATCCCGCGCCGCAAGGCGTACCGGTTCGATTCCGGTTCCCGGCACCACCCTCTTGTATCTCAAAGCATCATAAAAGCTCAAACCCGCGTGTTCTCAAGGCACTGCGGGTTTTTTGTTACCTCAAGCTGTATCACGCAGTAGCCTCAAAGCTCAGTAGTTTGTTGGACGTGGGCCTTGCTGGCCAGCGGCATCGATCCAATCCGGGCAAAACGTGAAGAGCGTGCAGCACGCGCTACAGTTGCGGAAAGTACATTCGAGACTGTCGCACGCACCTGGTTGGCCAGGACCGCCGCGAACCGGGCCGCCACCAGCCAGGAAAAGAACTCCAGCTGGTTGGAGAAGAACGTATTTCCGTCGATCGGCAGGATGCCTGTATCGGAGATCGGCCGGCGCGACGTGCTGGCCGCGCTGCAGAAGACAGAGGCACGCGGCGCTCTGGAGTGCGCGCACAAGATCAGGCAGCTCTGCGGCCAGGCCTTTCGCTTTACCGTCGCTGGCGGCCTGGTCGAGCGCGACGTGGCGGCGGATCTGCGCGGCGCCCTGTTCGCGGTGCCGAAAGCCCACTTCGCAGCCATCACCGAGCCGGCGCAAGCTGGCGCCCTGTCGCGGTCGATCCACGGCCATTCATACGCTGCAGCGGCGCTCGAGCTCTTCCCTATGCTATTTGTGCGGCCTGATGAATCCGGCCTGATCGGGCACCAGCCAGCGCACGCCGCCCGCGACGCAAATGGCCGGGCCTGCAAACCATCCCATTTTTCCAGCCCGGCGCGCAATGATGCAGCGCCGGGCTGATTATCTGGACCAGATAGAAGTTTGGCGCGATAAAATAGTAGGGAAATTCAGGACCGGTGATCCATTCAATATATTCTCGAATGAAGGAAGCGCTTCTTCGATCGCAATGGTGCGTTATCAGGTTCTTTCGACCAGGATAACAGCGACGATATTCTTCAGCCATGGCGCCTCGGCAATGACGCGTATCGCGCACTTGGAGGCATTGAAACGCAAGCTGATTTTGATGCTGCCCTGTCGGAGCACCAAAAAGGCAGGAAGGTTTTTGCAGCGGTACTAGCCGAAGACAGCGCCCATATGGATTTAAAAATAAGGATGGCTTGCCGCGAGCTGGCGATCAAGAACGCGCGCAAGTGCAAACACTGCGGCGTTTCGCTGCTCCCGCAGTCACGTGGGAACAACGAGATGGTGCCCCATGGCGTGGTGCGCTACATCTGCCACCTTCGGTCAAGGCGCACCAGCGGGTCGGTCGCAACGCACGCCGCAGAGTGCCTTGCAATCCGCTATTGTTGCATATAAGATAATTCTTGGCTCCACCATAGTATTCTCATCAATCCTAGCTAAACTGTCTTTCCTGATAAACAACAGGGGAACAAACATGCTGAAGAAAACCATCGCCACCATCGCATTGTGCAGCGCGGCTGCGGCACAGGCGCACGCTGCTCCGGCCACGGTGACGGCAACCGCCAGTGGCAGCAGCGCCGACTTCTGGTCCATGTACGACTGGGGCTTCGGCGAGGTGAACGGTACAGGCCCCTACCAGGTGAAGGTGACGGCCAACTTTGCCGACTGGCCTACGAGCGGCATTGCCAGGCAAGCTGGCGATATCGACGTGCAGCTGACCTACGAAGGCCTCACGCGCCACGCGGTACTGACCGGCTGGTTCGAGGCCCGCAGCTACGCAAGCGTAGACAGCGCCGGCAATGTCCTGACCACCCTGTCGCTGAACTTCAGCACCCGCAGCGGCGGTCCGTGGGACATGTATCACGATCTCTACCTGCGGACGACCTACGCGGCCGACGTGCTGACTGCCGGCACGCTGCCGGCCGCCGGGTCGGCTGCGCTGCTGTCCAGTGCCGGCGATTTCTCGATGGGCTATTACTACTATAACGACGTCATCGACGTCACCATCGGCAATGCCCAAGGCATTGTCGATACCGCGAGCTTCCAGGTGACCAGCGCCGTGCCGGAACCGGGTACTTATGCAATGCTGCTGGGTGGCCTCGCACTGGTGGGTGCCGCGGCACGCCGCCGCGCGCAGCACCTGTCCTGAACCGTTACCCGTGCCCGCAAAATAATCCAGGCGCAGCGCAATGACAATGCCGAGGCGTTTGCGCCAGCCACGGTAGTTGGGCACGAACCGCGCCGGCAGCGGCGCAGCATCCATCGGATGATATCGGCGACCGTGCCGGGATCGTCACAAACGATTCGTGTCAGGGTGCCTGCAATAGTGGTGCCGGCTTGCCTCCATAACGCGCAGAGCGCTCAAAATGAGCTGGCAGAGCTGCTGCGTCCGCTTTATCCGCAATGCCTTGGCCCATGCCGGAAAGGGCCAAGGCAAGCGGCGCTCGATGATCAACACGATTTTTGTGCAAGAATCTGCAGAGACCGCCAGCGTACAGTGGCCAGGATTGCGGATCTCCAATCGCCGCTTCAATGCCCGTTCGTATTAATCAGAACATTTTTCATCGCGATTTCCAACCGCTTGAATGCCGTTTATTCTATCGCCAGCATTTGGAAAATAATCCGACCCAGCTTCCTGTTTGCAAGCGTTGCGCCCTGCATACGATCATGGAAATTGCTGAGTTATATTTTTAATATTACAATGCTGCACTGGGCGATCTGCGCCGGTCACGGCAACGAGCCCTCTCATTACAAAGGATAAGCCAATGTTGAAACAGGTTGCAGCAATGGTATTGGCGGCGTGTGCCGCTTCCGCCCAAGCGGAGCAGTTCGAACAAAAGTGGGACTTCACGTGGGCCGGCAAGTTCTATTATTCCGAATTGGACGCGATACGCGACTACTCCTTCAAAGGCTCTTTCAGCGCGATCGACGCAAACGGCGACCAACAGATCGTGACGAGCGAACTGACAAGCCTTACCTTTGATTACCAGAGTATTCTGCCCTGCCAATCCACAGAGTGCAGCGTCAGTGACTTCAGCTACACGGGTGGCAATGCACTGACGTTCTATGCATATACATATCAATATTATGGAGGCTCTGACGACCCATGGGACTCCTGGATCGCGTACAGCACCGGCTGGAGCATCGCCGATGGGCAAATCAACAAGCAGACGTATTGCACCCAATGCCAGATCTACAGCTGGTTCACCGCCGAGGATGTAACGATGACCGTGACCGAAGTGACGGCAGTACCCGAACCCGCAACGTACGCAATGCTGGGCCTGGGGCTGGCAACTGTTGGTGCCGTGGCACGGCGTCGCCGGCGCAAGGACTGATCACCCTGCATGCCTGGCGTCGCGATGCGCGATCGCGGCCGCAAAATGCCGCTTCCAGCCGCCGCATCGGCGGCCCGGCAAGGGAGGAATCCACCGCCAAACGGAAAAACGTGCGCTATTTTAAGGCGGGCATTCAGGTGCTCAGACGTATCTCGTAAGCAGCAATTTGTTCCGGCGATCGTTTTTGAGACTATCGGAACTGGGGCGATGTCAGGCCATTGTGTAAAGGCGAGCCACGAACTAATTTGTCTTACCGCGCCTTTACACAGTGGCCTGATGCACCTCCCTCGACCCTGGATACGGTGCCGGCACCACAACATGCACTGCTTTCAAGCGAATCGACAGCGCCGCGTGCTTGTTGCTGAGGCGTTGAGCAAGCAAAGCGCCGCTGGTACCGGAACCCTGCTCGCTCGTGATAGGGTTCAGCCCATGCAGCTCATGACCAGTTCGCACGTGCGCGGTGCCAGCGCCTATGATCCGCCATCGGCAGGCGGGACCGACAGTGGCCTGGGGCAGTCCGGCTAAAATTTCAGCCGGTGAAGATGTGCCCAGTTCCCGGCGAATCTCGATCAGGGACGGCCCAAGACTTCGGGCGGTCGGTGCCGGTGCACGTTGGCCGCTCGGCTGAACATTCACCCGTACGCCCTCGGAAGGGCCTGCATGAAGCGGCAAACCGGGGTGGCGCCAGGATACGCACCGTTTGGCTGCACAATGGCATTCGACCACGACAGTCGACATCAAATGACCCAGCTGTTCTCCCGATACGTTTCCGAAATCCGTAGCGTCGACCTGTCAGCGGTAGGCGGCCATGACGGGATTCCGCCAGCCTTCCTGCTGGATCGGCACGGAACCCTCGAAGTCAACTACATCCCCTTCGAATCCATCAACCTCGCGGCACGTGTGGTGCTGGTCGGCCTGACACCCGGCTTCATCCAGTGGCGCAACGCCGTTGCGGAGGCGCAGGTTCAATTACAGGGCGGCGCAACACCCGAGCATGCGCTGTTCGCCGCCAAGCGGGCAGGCGCTTTCAGTGGTCCCATTCGCCCCAATCTGGTCGCGCTGCTCGATCGCATCGGCCTGCAGCACTGGCTGGGGTTGCCCACTTGCGCCACCCTTTTCGGCGAAGACGCCCATTTGCTGCACATCGCCTCGTTGCTGCGCCATCCCGTCAGCCATGGCGGAAAGAACTACAGCGGCACGCCGGCGCCGGTCAATCATCCATTCCTGCGCCAGCAGATTGCCAGGTACTTTGCGCACGAAGCGGCCCTGTTTCCGCACGCCCTGTTTATCCCGCTCGGCCCCGCGGTAGCGAACGGCTTGCACTGGCTCGCGAGCCAGGGCGTGCTCCAGCCCGGACAGATCCTCGACGGCTTGCCGCACCCTTCGGGCGCGAACGCCGAGCGGGTCGCCTATTTCCTGGGCAGGAAGGACCGGAGCACGCTGTCCACCAGGACCGATCCGGAACGGCTCGATACCGCCCGGGAAACGCTCACCCGAAAGCTCGGACAAATGTGTTCGAACTGAATGTGCCGCCATCACGGAACGTCTTGCGGCTCTCCTTCCCCGGCGCCAAAGACAACCGTTCGCGCGGCCGAAAAGTCATGCCCGAGTACCAGTGCCGCAATCCCCGCAGCGATTTTCCGCCCGCCTTCGGACGACGGTTCGATCGGCGACGATGCAGCGTAATCGCCTGGCGCCGGGCAGACCAGGCGCAGGTCGAGCACCGGGATGCGACGCATGACGGCTTCACGCAGGATCACATCGTTGAACAGCGACAGCGCGCCGCGCAATCCCGGTGACAGTCCGGGCACCTGGTCATAGATGGTCGACACGGCGAACGGAATACCGCAGGCCGATACGAGATCGAGCATCGCACGGTAATCGCGCCGGAAGCCTGCCTGCCAGGCCGCGAGCAACTCGGCGGCTTCCAGCACCGAGGCCGCGGGGGTTTGCATCGCACCGACCAGGCCCAGGACGTCGTTGCCGCCGCAACTGATCATCAGGTGGGTCGGGGCCTGGCGCAGGGCGGGAATTCGCCCGACTTGTGCCCCCATGTCCGCCAGCACGCTGCCGTCCCGCGCGCCCAGCGCGACCTCATGCCCGGCACCGAGCCGGCGCCGCAATTGCTCGACAACCTGCATGCCTTCGGGAACATACGACCCGTTGTCGAAAATCGAATCTCCCAGCAATACGACGTGTGCCATGACCGCGACCTTGTTCGTGAAAACACGATATTGCCATCGTGGAGCGGCAGGCCACGCCACGTTGCGATCTTTTGCCGGCGGCGCCATCCACAATCGCATCCACAACCGCATTCACAATATAAATACAGTCCATTTCCGCATTCATATCGCTAAATCCGCGCCACTGCCGTACATTGGCATCCGCCACGACGAACCGGAAACCGCCATGAAACTGCATACCTACTTCCGCAGCTCCGCCGCCTATCGCGTGCGCATCGCGCTGAACCTGAAAGGCATCGATGCCGAGCTGGTACCCGTACATCTGCTGAAGGACGGCGGCGAGCAGTTCGCTGCGGCGTACGACGCGCTCAATCCCCAGCACCTGGTGCCGCTGCTCGAAGACGATGGCCTGGTACTGCCGCAGTCACTGGCGATCATCGAATACCTGGACGAAACCCATCCGCAGCCACCCTTGCTGCCGCCCGATGCGCGCGGCCGGGCCCGCGTGCGCGCACTGTCGCAGGCGATCGCGTGCGACATCCACCCGATCGACAACCTGCGCGTGCTGAAATACCTGAGCGGCACGCTGGGCGTGACGCCCGAGCAGAAAAACGCGTGGTACCGGCACTGGGTGGCATTGGGGCTCGAAGCACTGGAACGCCAGGTCGCCGGTGCTGCCGGTACCGGCCTGTTCTGCCACGGCGACACCCCCACGATGGCGGACTGCTGCCTGGTGCCACAACTGTACAACGCCCGCCGTTTCGACTGCGACCTGGCGCCGTATCCAACGCTCATAGCCATTGCCCGGCGTTGTGAGGCGCTGCCGGCATTTGTCGCTGCGAGCCCCGAAAAGCAGACCGATGCCCATGAAAGCCGCTGAACGGCACGATCCTGGCGGATCGATTTGTACCGGCATGTATCCGCCGCCCCGCAGGACAACTTTGCGGCCCGGCCGGATACATGCCGACGTTTCCCCTACACATGGCCGTGGCCTACTGTGACTACTCCATCAATCACACAGGAAACCGCCATGAAAACCCTTCGCCTCCACATCGCCGCCACCGCCCTGCTCTTCGCCGCTTCGCTGTCCATGGGTGCCCATGCCCAGGTGGCGGGCCTGGGCCGCGTCGACCTGCTGAAGGAAAACCTCACCGTGCCCGGCAAGGAACTGGTGCAGGTGCGGGTCGACTTCGCACCCGGCGTCAAGGCGCCCCGCCACTCGCACCCCGGCGAGGAAGTCGCCTTCGTACTGGAGGGCACGCTGGAGTACCGGATCGATGGCCAGCCGCCCGTCACGCTGACGGCGGGGCAAACGCTGTTCATCCCGGCCGGCGCCGTGCACTCGGCGCACAATGTGGGCGATGGTGAATCGAAGGAACTGGCCACGTATATCGTGGAGAAGGACAAGCCGCTCGTGAAGCTGGCGAAATGACGGTGCCCAGGCCCGATGGTACCCATCCGTGGCGCCGCGATCGGCGGCTTCTTGCTATGAATGCCCTGACGGCCTGCCGCCCGGCGGACCGCGACCGGCCGCTTTGCCGGGTCAGCATGGGAGGAAACGCATGAGCTTTGACCGGTCCGCCGCCAACGGCCGGGCCCGCGCCGACTTCGACCTGAAGGATGCCCTCATGGTCGGCGTGATCGTGTATGCCTGCTCGATCGTCGGCATCTATACCGCGGTCCCCGGCGTGCTCGCGGCGTTCTGGCCGGCCAATGCGGTACTGGTCGGCCTGTTGCTTCGGCGCGCCCATCCCCCCGGCGTGGCGCACTGGATCGCGGCGATCGCCGGCTATGTACTGGCCGACCTGACCATGGCGCACAGCTGGCCGAAGACCATCATGCTCGTCTTGACCAATTTCGCCGGCATTTCGGT
Source organism: Pseudoduganella sp. jia 12 (assembly GCF_055502675.1). NCBI lineage: Bacteria > Pseudomonadati > Pseudomonadota > Betaproteobacteria > Burkholderiales > Oxalobacteraceae > Pseudoduganella > Pseudoduganella sp. jia 12. The sequence goes on along the minus strand of NZ_JBUXKP010000004.1, from coordinate 315,651 downwards.
CTGCTACCTGCTGTTCAGGCGCATGAGCGCCGATTACCTGGGCTTGCGCCATCCGCGCTCGATGCTGGCCTTCGTGCTGGTGGTCACGGCCGGTGCCGCGGCGGCCGGCGTGAGCGGCATCTTCATCCACCCTGTCCTGTTCGGCGGCACGCCGCTGAACGGCTTTGCGTTCTGGTTCACCACGGAACTGGTCAGTTACATCGCCATGCTGCCCGTGATGCTGACCATGCCCAGGCTGTCGCACCCGCTTGCCTGGCGCAAGCGCCGCAGCGACTGGCCGGGCTGGCGCGTCGAGCAACTGGCACCGCTCGGCGCATTCATCGGCAGCCTGTGGCTGGGTACCGTGCTGGGCGGCCCCGGGGTCGTTCCCTACCCCGTTCCGGCGCTGCTCTGGTGCGCGCTGACCTACAGCCTGTTTGCCACGGCCGGCATCACGTTTGCTTTTTCGGTGTGGACACTGCTGGCGATTTCCAGCGGCACGCTGGTGATCGGCGCCAGCGTCGACAGCCCGCAGGCGATCATGTCGCTGCGCGTGGGCGTGATCCTGACGGCGCTGGCGCCGCTGACGGTCGCCAGCGTGATGATGGCGCGCAACGAGCTGCTGGCGCGGCTGAAGCATGCGGCTTCGCACGATCCGCTGACCCATGTGCTCAACCGGGGCGGCTTCCTGGCCGGCGCGCAGGCCTTGCTGGCGGCGCCCGTGCGGCTGAAAGCGCCGTCGGCCGTGGTGCTGATGATGGATATCGATTTCTTCAAGAAGGTCAACGACACATATGGCCATGCTGCAGGCGACGAGGTGCTGACCGGCTTTGCGCGCCTCGTGGAAGGCTGCCTGCGCAAGGGCGATTTGCTGGGCCGCCTCGGGGGCGAAGAGTTTGCCGTGCTGCTGCCGGAATGCGGCCTGCACGATGGCCTCGCCATTGCGCAGCGCGTATGCGACACCTTCGCCGCCCAGCCGATCAGGCTGGTGGACGGCACGCAATTGCACGCTACCGTCAGCATTGGCGTGGCGCACTGGAACGAGCCGGGAACGCCGGTCGAAACGATCCTCACGGCGGCCGACGTGGCACTCTACGATGCCAAGCGCGCTGGCCGCAACAGGGTCGTGGCCAGCGGAGCGCCCGCGATGGGCAAAGTCTCGGGCTGATCCAGCCGCGCCGGATGCAGGTTCACGCCTGCTGTGCGCGGCGCTCCCGGATCAGCGCATAACCGGCTTCCCGGTCCGGCAGCACGCCGGCATGCACGAGCCTTGCCACGATGCCGCCATCGGTGCGCCCCAGGTGCGCGGCAATTTCGCCGATCGGCTTGCCGGCCTCGAACTGCCGGAGCAACGTGTCGGCATCGTCGGCGGACCATTTCTTGCCCGCGTTCGGCAGCACCGTGCCGTTGCGGATCACCGGCCCACGGCGCGCCGGGCGGGCAGGTTCCGCAACCAGCACGCCCTGCAAGGCATTGCGCGCGATGAACAATGCGCGAATGATTTCGGGCGCCGTGCACGCGTCGCCTTCGCGCAGCAGCTCGCCGGTTCGCGGGTCGGTGCCCAACGCCAGCTGCTCGAGGAGGATGGCTGCCTGTTCCGGGGTCATGATATGCCTTTCGCTCAGCGTTTGACGGTTCATGGTAGCTGCCGGAGGCGCGGCTGCGGGCGCTTCGGCGACCGCCGCTGGTGCTCCTCAACCGCAAACGACATCAGCGGAACCAGTGTTCAAGGCGGGCTGGTCATTACGTGGCATCGGTGTGCGAGGCCCGTCCGGCATCGGGCCCGACATGGCATGAACCTGCATGAACCTGCGTGAACGGCTGCGGGTCAACGGTCCTTGTAAGACGCGGCGCGCAGCGTATCGGGCCGTGGATCGGGCGGACTGGTATCGATCTCGCACAGCCACGACTGCGCGTATTCGACCGTTTCACCATGGCGGTTGCGGATGCGCTCGAAGCCAGTAAGCGTAAAACGGTTATCGCCGCACCACAGGATGCGGGGATCGATCAGGGTTTCGCGGATCACCTGGGAATCGTGTGCCATCAACCGCGCCAGCTTGACGGGGCGGCGCAGGCCCTGGTCGTCCGTGTCGAGGATGCGCAAGTCGCCGAAACGCGGCGCGGCCCGGTCTCCCAGAACACGGCTGGGAAGCGACACACCCCCCATCCGCAATTTGACCATTTTTATTCTCATGCTTACCCACCAGAAACATACTGTGTTTTTATACAGTATATCAGCAGCGGGAAGGCATGCCGTTATTTTGGCATCCCTACCGGGGCAGCACCGTTCCGCCCCCGAGCCGTTGCACTTCCTCGACGGCTTTCTGCGCATTTTCCTTCGACAGGATCACACGCTTGCCGTCGCGGTCGGCATTCTTGCGGGGAATGAGGCTGCCGGTCGGCGTGTATGCATCTTCGAATACGGGTTCCTCGCCGGCCGGCCCGGGCGCGGTGCATGCGGACAACCAGGCAGACAAGAGCGCGGCGGCGAGGCAGGCGGATTTCACGTGTCAGTTCCGGCCGCTACCTGCCGCATTGTTCATGGACTGGGCGTCGTGCAGCATCTTGCCGGCATCGTCGCGCGACAGCACGAGGGTCTTGCCGTCCTTGTCCACCTTCTTGCGCGGGATATTGCTGCCGGTAGGCACGTAGCTGGTGTCTTCACTGAACGTATTGACCTGGTCTCCCGGAGCGGGAGCGGCGCAAGCGACCAGCAGGAAAGGAATGGTCAGGATGGCATATCGCATGAAGTCCTCCATGTAATCGAGTGTTCCAGCGTAGCACTGCTTTCCACGCCTGTGCCGGCCTGACATGCATAAAAGACAATTTCGCGACAATTGAAGATGAGTTGTAAAGTCATCATACAACCCGGCGGAGCGGGGTAGCGTGCTGGTATAATCGACCTCTTCCCGAGGACACTCATGCGCATGACCGACACCGCCACCCATCCCGCCGCGCCGAAAAAGCGCCACCGCAACCTTGCCCAGGGCGTGGTCGAAAGCATTGGCACGAGCATCCGGGAAGGCGTGCTGAAACCCGGCGAAAAATTGCCGACCGAATCCGTGATCATGGAACTGCATGGCGTGAGCCGCACCGTGGTGCGCGAGGCGATTTCGCACCTGCAGGCCGCCGGCCTGGTGGAAACGCGGCACGGCATCGGCACCTTCGTGCTGGAACCGCCGGCACCGGCGCTGCTGATCTCGCCGGATACGATCCGCACGATCGAAGACGTGCTGGCGATCCTTGAACTGCGCATCAGCCTGGAAACGGAATCCGCCTGGCTGGCCGCGGCGCGCCGCACCGACCAGCAGGTGCGCGACATGGGCGAAGCGCTGCAGCGCATCCTGCAGGGCGGCTCGATCGAGGCGGACATGCAATTCCACATGCTGATTGCGCAAGCCACCGGCAACCGCTATTTCGTCGACATCCTCACGCACCTGGGCACCACGATCATCCCGCGCGCACGCCTGAACTCGGCGCAGCTGTCGCACGACGAGCCGTCGGCCTACCTGCAGCGCGTGAACCGCGAACACGAAGACATCTTCCACGCCATCGAACGCCGCGACCCCGAGGGCGCCCGCGCCGCGATGCGCACCCACCTCTCCAACAGCCGCGAACGGCTGCGCAAGGCACAGGAAGAAAGCACCGGCAGCTGAAGTTTCCTGAAAAATGGGGTACGTCCCCATTTTTCAGGAAACATTGCTTGGAAAATGGGGTACGGAAGGAATGCTGGCTTGCAAGCCAGCATCGCTACGCCGACAAGGAGCGCGGCTCCTTGAAATCCCGGCTACGCCCCCGTTTTTGAAGCAACAATCCACGTAGCAAAACGCTTGCCCTGCTTTCGATAAGGTTGTACGATGTCATACAACGATGGCGAGCCATCAGAACCCTTTACCCCGTTGTTCATTTCTTGAGAAGCGAGACACACATGCAACCGTTAGAACTCCAAAAAATCCTGAACCATGGCCTGCTGTCGTTCCCGATCACCGACTTCGATCAGGAAGGCAACTTCCGCGCCGACACGTACGCGAAGCGCCTGGAATGGCTGGCTCCGTACGGCGCCTCGGCCCTGTTCTCGGCTGGCGGCACGGGTGAGTTCTTCTCGCTGACTCCGAATGAATACGGCGACGTCATCAAGACCGCCGTCGACACCTGCCGCGGCGTGGTGCCGATCCTGGCCGGTGCCGGTGGCCCGACCCGCCAGGCGATCGCCTACGCACAGGAAGCGGAAAAGATCGGCGCGCAAGGCATCCTGCTGCTGCCGCACTACCTGACCGAAGCAAGCCAGGATGGCCTGGTGCGCCACGTGGAAGAAGTCTGCAAATCCGTCGATTTCGGCGTGGTCGTGTACAACCGCGGCGCCTGCCGCCTGACCGCCGACTCGCTGGAAAAGCTGGCCGACCGCAACCCTAACCTGATCGGCTTCAAGGACGGCATCGGCGACATCGAACTGATGATGTCGATCTGGCGCCGCCTGGGCGACCGCTTCAGCTACCTGGGCGGCCTGCCGACCGCGGAGATTTATGCCGCTGCGTACAAAGCTCTCGGAGTCCCTGTATACTCGTCGGCTGTCTTCAACTTCATGCCGAAGCTGGCGATGGACTTCTATCACGCTGTCGCCAACGACGACCGCGCGACCCAGAACCGTCTGATCGACGAATTCTTCCTGCCGTACCTGGAAATCCGCAACCGCAAGGCCGGTTACGCCGTGTCGATCGTAAAAGCAGGCGCGAAGATTGCAGGCTACGATGCCGGTCCGGTGCGTGCACCGCTGACCGACCTGACGGAAGAAGAAGTCGCAATGCTGGAAAAACTGATGCGAGCACAAGGCCCGCAGTAAAAGGAGAGCACATGCAGCAGATTAAAGGTGAAATGATCATTGGCCGTTCCGTAGTGAGCGGCAAGGAAGGCTCCGTCAAGGCCATCGATCCGTCTCGCAACGAGCAGATCGAACCGGCTTTCGGCCTGGCTTCCCAGGCCGAGCTGGACCTGGCCTGCAAGCTGGCGGACGAGGCGTTCGATCGCTACCGCGAAACGACGCCGGAACAGCGCGCCAAGTTCCTGGAAACGATCGCTGACCGCATCATGGACCTGGGCTCGACCCTGGTCGAACGTGCGATGCAGGAAACGGGTCTGCCGCAGGCCCGCCTGGAAGGCGAGCGTGGCCGCACCTGCAATCAGCTGCGCCTGTTCGCCAAAGTCGTGCGTGACGGCCGTTACCTGACCGCCACGCTGGACTCCGCGCTGCCGGACCGTGCACCGGCACCGCGCCCGGATATCCGCCTGCGCAAGATCGGCCTGGGCCCGGTTGCCGTGTTCGGCGCCAGCAACTTCCCGCTGGCGTTCTCCGTGGCCGGTGGCGACACCGCTTCGGCGCTGGCGGCAGGTTGCCCGGTCATCGTGAAGGCCCACTCGGCCCACCTGGGTACCTCCGAGCTGGTCGGCAAGGCCGTGCAGCAGGCAGCCATCGAGTGCGACATGCCGGAAGGCGTGTTCTCGATGCTGATCGGTTCCGGCCAGACCATCGGCCAGAATCTGGTAGCGCACCCAGCCATCAAGGCTGTCGGCTTCACCGGTTCCCGCGCAGGTGGCGTGTCGCTGATGAAGACGGCCGCTGCCCGTGAAGAGCCGATCCCTGTGTATGCAGAGATGAGCTCGATCAATCCGGTGTTCATCCTGCCGGGCGCGCTGGCTGCCAACGAAAAGCTGCCGCAGCAATTCGCGGATTCGCTGACGCTGGGCGCCGGCCAGTTCTGCACGAACCCGGGCCTGCTGATCGCTCTCGATTCGCCGGCACTGGACAAATTCCTGGAAGGCGTGAAAGTCGCGCTGGGCGCCAAGGGTGCCGCCACGATGCTGACCCCGGGCATCCACTCCGCCTACAACAAGGGCGTGGCGCAACTGGCCGGTATCGAAGGCGTGAGCCTGGTTGGCCAAGGCAAGACGAGCGAAGTGCCGTGCGGCGCAGTGGCTGCACTGTACGAAACCTCGGGCGAACACTTCCTGGCCAAGCCGGAACTGGAAGGCGAAATCTTTGGCCCGACGTCGCTGCTGATCCGTGCCAAGGACGAAGCTGAACTGGTAGCGGTAGCAGAACACGTCGAAGGCCAGCTGACCGCCGCCGTGCACGCTACCGGCGACGACATCGCGGTTGCCCGCAAGCTGCTGCCGACGCTGGAACGCAAAGCCGGCCGCATCCTGTTCAACGGCTTCGGCACCGGCGTGGAAGTGTCGCACGCCATGGTGCACGGCGGCCCGTTCCCGTCCACTTCGGACAGCCGCTCCACCTCGGTGGGCGCTTCGGCGATCGACCGCTTCCTGCGTCCGGTTTCGTACCAGGACGTGCCGGCCGAGCTGCTGCCGGCCGCACTGGACAGCGCGAACTCGCTGGGCATCCCGCGCGTCGTCGATGGCGAGCTGGTGCTGAAGTAATGGCAAACCCGTCGATCGAACGCATCGACGGCGTGCATTGCGCGACGGGCGAAAGCCCGGCGTGGGATGCCGCCGCCCGGGCGTGGTACTGGGTCGACATTCCCGCGAAACGCGTCTGGCGGCTCGCTGCCGCCGGCAAGGCACGCTCGTGGGACCTGCCCGAGATGGCCGGCTGTGTGGCACCCCGTGCCCGTGGCGGCCTGATCGCCGGCATGGAAACGGGGATGTATGACGTCGACCTGTTCGACAATGGCACCGTGGCGACCACGTTGCTGGGCAAGCCGGCCGATCTCGGCGCCGGCATGCGCTTCAACGATGGCCGCACCGACCGCCAGGGCCGTTTCTGGAGCGGCACCATGTTCATGGACATGGCTGCCGCGAAAGACATCGGGCAGTTGTACCGCTACGATGGCAACGGCCTGTCGCAACCTGTCGTGTCCGGGCTGTTCACGCAGAACGGCCTGTCATGGTCGCCCGATGGCAAGACGATGTACCTGTCCGATTCGCATCCGAAGAGCCGCCTGATCTGGGCCTTCGATTACGACATCGAAACGGGCACACCGTCGAACCGCCGCGTGTTCGCGAACCTGGCCGACCACGTGGGCCGTCCCGATGGCGCCGTGGTCGATGCCGATGGCTGCTACTGGATCTGCGCCAATGACGCCGGCGCCCTGCTCCGCTTTACGCCTTCGGGCAAGCTGGACCGCCGCATCGACGTGCCGTTCGCGAAACCGTCGATGTGCACGTTCGGCGGCGCCGATTTGCGGACCATGATCGTGACTTCGATCGTTTCCGGCAAGCCGGAAGATGCGGAATGGGGCGGCAGTGTCATTCTGCTGAACCCTGGTGTGCAAGGGTTGGCGGACGCTACCTGCGCGTTCTGATTTAATCGAGCAATATTGTTGTCACGGCTGAGCCCGTGTCCCCGTGCCTGGCACGGGGACACGGGCTCTTCTATTTATGGACACCGGTTTTGCTAAGCCGACGCCCACTTCCCTTCATACACGGGCCGCCCTTCGTCGAACTGCAACGTGGCGCGAATGGAACGCAGTCCGGTGACGGGTGCCAGCGTGCAGTCGAGCTGGGCCAGCAGCGCCTTGCCGACCGCGTCGAGCAACGGCTGCGGCCGGCCGGGGGCGATGCGCAGCAGCAGGTAGAGGAAGGCGCGGTCGGGAGCGCCGTCGGCCACCGCCGCATAGGGCGCCGGATACGCCAGCACGCGCGTGCCGGTCAGCGGGAAAACGGAGTTGCCCGTGTCGTCCTGGAACTGCGTCAGGGTACGGCACAGCACGTTGCACAGCGACTGCATGTCGACGTGGCCGTCGAGGTTGCCGGTGTATTCGATTCTCAGGTGGGGCATGTCGCGGGTTTTCTGGTCAGGTAGGCCATCGTAATCGGTTCTTCACCGGAGCACATAAGCCCGGCGATATACCGTAGAAAACGGTTACTGTAACCCGAGCGGCGTAAGGCGGCAGGCGCCGCCCGCTCAGTTGCGGTTCGCGGTGGAACCGCGCAGGATCAGTTGCGGCTCGATCAGCGTGAACGGCTCCGTGGGCCGGCCGGCGATGGTGTCGAGCAGTTTTTCCATCGCCGCCACGCCCATCCGCTCGCTGTGCAGGTCGACGGTCGTCAGCGGCGGCGACGTGTAGTTGCCGTACACGATATTGTCGACGCCAGCCACGGAGATGTCGGCCGGAATGCGGAAGCCCAGCGTTTGCGCGGCCTTCATGAAGCCCAGCGCCATCAGGTCGTTGTAGCAGACCAGCGCGTCCGGGTGGTCGGCGCCCAGCATCATGTCGGCGCACAGGCGCTCCCCTTCCTGCGCCGACGGCGACGCGGCATCGTACACCGCCAGTTCCAGCCCGTGGGCGGCCAGGCACTCCTTCACGCCGCCCATCCGCTCCTCGTCGCGCCGCGATCTTGAAAAACCCATGTAGGCAAAACGCTTGTGCCCCAGCGTGACGAGGTGGCGCGTCATCATGTAGGCGCCGCGGTGGTCGTCGCTCGCCACCGTAGGCAGCGTCATGCGCGGCAGGCGGCCGAAGAACACCAGCGGTTTGTCGAGGCCGGCCAGCCATTCCAGCTCCGTATCCGGCATGCGCGAAAAGATGATCAGGCCGTCGACACGGCGCGACAGCGCCTCGAGCAGCGCCCGTTCGCGGCCGGGATTCTCTTCCGTATCGACCAGCAGCACCGTGTAGCCGTGTTCCTGCGCCACCCGGTTCGCCCCCTTGACGATGCTGGTGAAATGGGGATTGGTCACGTCCAGTACGGACAGCCCGACGGTTTTCGTCTTCCCCGTGATCATCGATTGCGCCAGGGGGTTCGACCGGTAGCCCATCTCGCCGATCACCTGGGCAATGCGCTCTTCCACGGCCGGCGAAAAGCGCTGCGTGCCATTGATGAACTTGGAAATGGTGGCGGTCGAGACGCCGGCGGCGGCCGCCACGTCGCGGATGGTCGGGATGGTTTTTTTCATGATCGGATCGGCCAGGGGTGCCGGTGATCTTAACCCGGCGGCCGACGGGAAGGCAATCGCCGGGGCTGGTTTTGTAAAACGTTTAACCTGGATTTACGTCGTGATGGGCCAGATCGGAGGAAAACCGGTGGCGGAGCAGGGATTTCGAGAAGCATGCTTCTCGCCTGCATAGCGGAGAAGGCCTGCAGGCCTTCTCTCCTTCCTGACACCATTTCTGGGAGATTCACCCAGAAAATGGTGTCAGACACCGCTGCCTCATGGGCTGGTGGCCGGCATGCAGGTGCCAGGCGCGGCGCCGGGTGGCAGCGCCGAGAAGCGGAACGTCGTCACCGCCTTGAATTCCTGGCCCGGGTACAGCGCCGTGGTCGGGAACGATGGCTGGTTCGGGCTGTCCGGCAGGTGCTGCGTTTCGAACGCGAAGCCGTCGTGCTGCTGGTAGGGCCGGCCGCTGCTGCCGCGCTCCGTGCCGTTGAACCCGTTGCCGGTGTAGAACTGCGCCGACGGTTCGCTGGTGAAGACTTCCATGCGCCGGCCGCTGGCCGTGTCGTCGATGATGGCCACGCGCGCAAGCTGGCCGGGCGGCTGGCCGAATACATAGCTGTGGTCGAAGCCGCGCGGCGGTGCCAGCGTGCCCGCCGGTTTGGCCAGCAGCGGCGTGATATCGGTTGGCCGGCGCAGGTCCAGCGGCGTGCCGGCCACCGGTGCCAGCTCGCCGGTGGGCAGGCGATCGTCGTCCGTTACCGCGTAGCGTTCGGCGGCGATGCAGAACCGGTGCGTCTGCAGCCCGCCACTGCCGGCGCCGGCCAGGTTGAAGTAGCCGTGGTTGGTGAGATTGAGGACCGTGGGCTTGTCGGTACGCGCCGCGTACTCGATCGAGAATTCGTCGCTCGCCCGCTGCAGCCGGTAGGTGACGTCGATCGTCAGCGTGCCGGGAAAGCGCTGGTCGCCATCCGGGCTGACCAGTGTGTAGGTGGAACCGACCGACGCCTTGTCGGCGAAATCGCGGCGTTTCCACACCCGTTTTTCGTAGCCGTCCGGCCCGCCGTGGATGGTCATGCCGCGGGCGTTCGGGATCAGTTCGACCGTCTTGCCGTCGAGCGTATAACGCGCGTTGGCGATGCGGCCGGCATAGCGGCCGATAACGGCCGCATGCTTGGTTTTCGACCGTTCGTAGGTGGCCAGATCGGGCTGGTCGAGGATCACATTGGCGCGCCGGCCGGCGCGGTCCGCCACGGTGGCGGCGGTGATCGTGGCACCATAGTCGATGTAGGACAGCGTCATGCCGCGGTCGTTCATCAGCGTGACCTGTTCGATGGGCTGGCCCGTGGCCAGAACGCCGAAGGGCCGCACGGCGATACCCTGATGGGTACCGGTGCGGCCCTCGGCGGCCGCCGCGCTGGTCAATACCAGCGCCAGCGCGGCCGTCGTGATGGAGGAATGGATCATGGGGCAGGAATCACAGGTCCGTGATTTCCTTGTGGTGCGGTACCAGGGCCTTCATCAGGAACCAGGCCAGCAGGTAAGCCACGGCGCACAGCGTGAACATGATCATGTAGCCGGTGGACAGGCTGCCCTGCGCACCGTAGTAGTCGAACAGCCAGCCGCCCAGCTTCGACACGGCCACGCCGCCCAAGCCGCCGGCCATGCCGCCGATGCCGACCACGGAAGCGACGGTACGCTGCGGGAACATGTCGGACACGGTGGTGAACAGGTTGGCCGACCATGCCTGGTGGGCCGAGGCGCCGATACCGATCAGGATCACGGGTACCCAGAAGCTGATCGAGCCCAGCGGCTGCGCGGCCAGCACCACGAGCGGGAACAGCGCGATTACCAGCATCGCCTTCATGCGGCCGTCGTACGGCGACATGCCGCGGTTCATGAAGTAGGCGGGGAAGTAGCCGCCGCCGATACTGCCGAACATGGTCATGCTGTACAGCACGGCCAGCGGAACCACGATGTCCGCCGGGCCCATCTGGTATTCCGAGGCCAGGTACTTTGGCAGCCAGAACAGGAAGAACCACCAGATGCCATCGGTCAGGAACTTGCCGCCCGCAAACGCCCACGTCTGGCGGTAGGTCAGCAGCTTGGTCCATGGCACCTTCTTGGCGCCCACGGGCGCCGCCGCGGTGGCACCCGTGCCGGAATCGCTGCGCACATAGGCCAGTTCGGCGGCCGACAGTTTTTTCTCCGGCGAGTCGAACATCAGGTGCCAGAAGATCATCCAGATGAAGCCGATGGCGCCGATCGCGATGAACGCGGCCTGCCAGCCCCAGTAGATGGCGATGACCGGCACCGTCAGCGGTGCCAGGATCGCGCCCACGTTGGCGCCGGAGTTGAAGATGCCGGTGGCAAAGGCGCGTTCCTTCTTCGGGAAGAATTCCGCCGTGGCCTTGATCGCGGCCGGGAAGTTGCCGGCCTCGCCCACCGCCAGCACGGCGCGCGAAATGATGAAGCCGACGATGGAAGCTGGTGCCGCTACCATGCCCAGAGCGCCCATCGCGCTGCCGACCGCGTTGCCCATCGGTACCGCATAGGCATGCAGGATCGCGCCGCCGGACCAGATGGCGATCGCCCACATATAGGCTTTCTTGGTGCCGAGTTTGTCGACGATCGGGCCGGCAAACACCATCGACAGCGCATACACGAACTGGAACGCGGCGGTGATGTTGGCGTAGTCCGAGTTGGACCAGTTGAATTCCTTCGAGAGCTGCGGCGCCAGCAAGGACAGCACCTGGCGGTCGAGATAGTTGACGGTCGTGGCAAAGAACAGCAGCGCGCAGATGGTCCACCGGTACTTACCGGCGGGTGCTACGGCGCGCTGGCCAGCGCCTTGCTGGCTTACGGGCTCGTTCAGCTTCATAGGGATCACTTGTGTAGGTTATCGTTTGATCTCTCTCGGTCTCCAGCGAGATCAGCAGCAGCACCAGGCGCGGGGCCATAGTTGTATGTCATCGTACAACCTAACAGGGCGTTAAGCAAGCAAAAATCCCGGCCTTTCGATCACTGGCCTGACCAGTTTTCGTCGCCGCTTTTTGCAGCCGGATACGCGGGCACGTGGCTTCGGGCACCGCATGCCGGCACCACGGCGTGGCAATAAGCTATTCATTCCGATACCAATCAGACAACCGTGTCGCAACCCTGCAACGACAAGGCTGGGAGCGCCATGCGAAAGCCTTTCCAAATCACGCAAGTCTTTAATTCCGAACCGGAAAATGTGATACCTTGCAGCAACTATTAAATTCCTTCCCCGCCATGGATATCCTTGCGCTGACCACCCTGTTCTTGCCGCCGGACGACCCGTCGCTACTGCAATACGGCACCTACGATTTCCGGCTGGTGGCGCTGTCCGTGCTCATCGCGATCTTTGCATCGGGCATGGGCCTGTATATCGCCGGTCACCAGAGCGCCGCGCAGACCCGTGGCTTGCGCGCAGCCGCGCTGCTGTCCGGCAGCCTGGCGCTCGGCGCCGGCATCTGGGCCATGCATTTCATCGGTATGCTGGCATTCGACGTCTGCACCGGCACGCAATACGAACCGGTGCTCACCGCCCTGTCGATGCTGCCCGGTATTGCCGCATCGGCGGTGGCGCTGTCGATCACGCGGCGCGAGCGGCTCACGCGCGGCACCCTGCTGCTGCGCGGCGTGCTGGTGGGCGCGGGCATCGGCGCCATGCACTACAGCGGCATGGCGGCCATGGAGACGGCGCTGGACCTGCACTACGATCCGCTCATGTTCGCGCTGTCGATCGTGGTGGCCGTGGTGCTGTCGACGGTCGCGCTGGGCGTGCGCTTCGGCTTGCGCCAGCGCGCGCAGCACCTGTCGTCGCGGCAGCGCCTCGGCATCAGCGCCGTCGTGATGGGCTGCGCGATCACGGGCATGCACTACACCGGCATGGCGGCGGCGCGTTTCGTCGGCACGCCGCCCGCCATCGCCCTGCCGGACGACACGGACGAAATGGCCCTTTCCGTTTCCGTCATCACGATCCTGTTCACGCTGGCGGTGATGGCTGTGCAAGGCCTGCTGCGCTACCGCGAGATGTACCGCAGCCTGCTGCAGAGCGAACGGTCGATGCACGCGCTGACGACGACCACCGTCGACGGCGTCGTCACGATCGACGAGCAGGGCATCATCCGCGAATTCAATGCATCGGCCGAGCGCATCTTCGGCTGGACGCAGGATGAGATCGTCGGCCAGCCCGCCAAGCTGCTGATGGCCGATCCAGAGGCTTCGGAGCAGCATGGCCTGTTGCGCTGCATCCGCACCGGCGACATGCACCTGGCGCGCGCCGGCGAGGAAGTGATGGGCCGCCGCAAGGATGGCTCCGAAGTCCCGATCCGCAAGGCGCTCGGCCATGCCAAGCTCCTCGACGGCAATGTGTACGTCCTCTTCATCACCGACATCAGCGAACGGCGCCAGATCATGCAGGCGCTGCGCGACAGCGAACAGCAGTTCCGCTCCCTGATCGGCAGCATTCCCGGCATCGCGTTCCGCTGCCGCGCGGAAGACGACTATCCGCTCGAATTCATCAGCGATGGCGTGGAATGGGTCACCGGCCACCCGGTGGCCGATTTCGTCGGTCCCAACAGTTTCCGCACACTGAACGACCTGGTGTTGCCGATCGATGCGGCGCGTGTGACGGCGGTCTGCAAGCTGTGCGCGGAGAACGGCCTGCCCTACACGGTCGAATACCGGATTGGCCATGCGGACGGCACGTGGCGCTGGGTCTGGGAGCACGGCACGATGGTGAGGGGCGACGATGGCAGGCCACGCTGGTTCGATGGCGTGATCCTCGACACCACCGAGCGGCGCCAGATGGAGGAAGACCTGCGCGACGCCAAGGAAAAGGCGGAACAGGCATCGGCGGCGCGCGCCAGCTTCGTGGCCAACATGAGCCATGAAATCCGCACGCCGATGAATTCCATCCTCGGCTTCACCGACGTGCTGCTCGACACCGAACTGAAACCGGACCAGCGCGGCCACCTGGACACGGTACGCAATGCCGGCCGCTCGCTGCTGCGCCTCTTGAACGAGATCCTCGATACCGCCAAGCTGGAAAAAGGCGCGGTGGAGCTGGAGCTGGACGACTACAACCTGCTGAACCTGATCGACGAACTGTCGTCGACGTATAACACCACGGCGCGCGCCAAGGGGCTGGCGCTGAACATCGCGTTCGCGCCGGAGCTGTCGCCATGGCTGCACGGCGACGAGCTGCGCATGCGCCAGGTGCTGACCAACCTCGTGGACAACGCGATCAAGTTCACCGCCGCCGGCAGCGTCACGCTGTCGGTCACCCGGCTGGGCGAGGAACTGGCGATCGCCGTGCGCGATACCGGCATCGGCATCGCGCCGGACCGCCTGGCCGCGATCTTCGACCCGTTCACGCAGGCCGATGCGTCGATGACGCGCCGCTTCGGCGGCACAGGCCTGGGCACCACCATCAGCAAGCAGCTGGTGGAACTGATGGGCGGCCGAATCTGGGCCGAGAGCACGCCGGGCGAAGGCACCACGTTCCACGTGGTGCTGCCGCTGGTGCCTGCCATCGACCCGCAGCAGGCCCTGACGCCGCGCCAGCGCCAGCGCGTGGCCTACGAACTGCCGCCGCTGCGCGTGCTGGCCGCGGACGACGTGGCGCAGAACCTCGAGCTGCTGGGCCTGTTGATGGGCAAGCGCGGCCACACGCTGACACCGGCGCAGGATGGCGCCATCGCAGCCGAACTGGCGGCACGGCATGACTTCGACGTGATCCTGATGGACGTGCAGATGCCGAACGTCGACGGCTTGGCGGCCACCCGGATGATCCGCGAGGAAGCCGCCCGCAACGGCCGCCCGCGCGTGCCGGTGCTGGCGATGACGGCCAGCGTGCTGGAAGCGCACCGCAAGGCCAGCACGGCGGCCGGCATGGACGGTTTCGCCTCCAAGCCGGTGGACTGGTATGCGCTGTCGCATGAAATCGCCCGCGTGCTCGGCTTGCAGCCGGTCTGCGCGGTCCCGGCCGCCGGCACGCCGGGCGCCGCGCAAGTGCTGAACCGCGTGGCCGGCGCGCTGCGCTGGGGCGGCAGCACGGAGCACCAGCTGGCGCTGTGCCGCTTCGATGCGGACCATGCGCCAGGCGCAAGCCAGCTGTTGGCGCTCCATGAAGCCGGCGACACTGCCGGCCTGCAGGCGCAGGCGCACCGGGTGCGCGGCGTGGCCGCCAACCTGGGCCTGGAACAGCTGGCGGAAACGCTGGCCGGGATCGAGAAGGCAGCCATGGATGATCGCGATGCATTGCCGGCGCTGCTGGCACGTCACGCCGGCGAGCTCGATGTGGCGCTGGCAGCGGTGCATACCGAGCCTTGCCCCAAAGCCTTGGCCGATTCCTGCGCTGCCGGGCAAGCCGCACCGGCGGCGCTGCTCGATGCCGCCGCCGTGCGCGCCGCCGCCGATGCGCTGCAGCAGTCGCTGGCACGCGGCGCCCTCGACGACACCGCGCTGGCCAGCCTGTCGCGGGCGCTGCACGGCCATGCGCCACCCGTCACGCTGGCGCCGCTGCAGATGGCGATCGACGACTTCGACTTTACATTGGCCGAAACCAGGCTGGCGACGATGCTGCAAACGGTCCTTGCCACCGATATGGAACCCACCGAATGAAACAGAATTCCCACCTGCCGCTGGTCCTCGTCGTGGACGACGAAGCCAGCAACCTGCAACTGCTGCGCCAGATCCTGCAGGACCACTACCGGCTGCTGTTCGCCAAGGATGGCGCCCGGGCGCTGGAGTTGACGCGCCAGGAACACCCGGACCTGATCCTGCTCGACGTGATGATGCCCGGCATGACGGGCCATGAAGCATGCCGCACGCTGAAGGCCGACCCGGCCACGGCATCGATCCCGGTCATCTTCGTGACGGCGCTGACCGATCCGGAAGACGAAGTGCGTGGCTTCGACGCGGGCGCCGTGGACTACATCACGAAGCCGGTCAGCGCGCCGATCGTGCGCGCCCGCGTGCGCACCCACCTGTCGCTGGTGCGGATGGACGAGCTGAAGGAAAGCCGGCTGGAAATCGTGCAGCGCCTCGGCCTGGCGTCGGAATACAAGGACAACGAAACCGGCATGCACGTGATCCGCATGAGCCATTACGCGCGCCTGCTGGGCGTGGCCGCGGGCATGAGCGAGGCCGAGGCGGACGACCTGCTGCACGCGGCGCCGATGCACGACGTGGGCAAGATCGGGATTCCCGACCGTATCCTGCAGAAACCGGGCCCACTGGACCCGGACGAGTGGACCATCATGAAATCGCATGCCGCGATCGGCGCCGACATCATCGGCGAACATGCGCACGGCATGCTGAAGCTGGCGCGCAACATCGCGCTGACGCACCACGAGAAATGGGATGGCAGCGGCTATCCGAACGGCCTGGCCGGCGAGGCGATCCCGCTCGAAGGCCGCATCTGCGCGATCGCCGACGTGTTCGACGCGCTGACGTCCGAACGCCCGTACAAGAAGGCGTGGCCCGTGGAGGAAGCGGTGGAACTGCTGCAGAAGCAGCGCGGCGTGCAGTTCGATCCGCAACTGGTGGACCTGTTCGTGGGCCTGCTGCCGGCGATTTGCGCGATCAAGGAAAAGTGGGCGGAAACAGCGTAGCCGCGAATTCAACGAGCATCGCTCCTTGCCGGCATAGCGGTGCTGGCCTATGAGCCAGCACCTCAACCGGCATCGGAATTCAACGAGCATCGCTCCTTGCCGGCGTAGCGGTGCTGGCGTCTGGCTTCAATCCAGCTTTCGGAGCCGGTGCCCGAAGGTAATACAAAGAATCTGGTGGACTCTCGCCGCCGCCCCGTTGTTGCGCTGCACGTTCAGGAATTTGCAGACCGTGACGACGGCAGGGAGTCCGGTATCCATATTAGCGGTGCGTCAGGTCGCTGCCTTGATCTAAGTCAAGGCATGCAAGCTTACGCGGAACTATTTGCAACTTCACAATACAGCGCCGCGTAATCCGCCGCCATCTTTTCCGAGGTGAACAAGGCACGGTAACGCTCGCTGGCGCGCTGCCCCATTGCCTGGGCGAGCGCCGGGTCTTCCCACAGCGTGCGCATCGCGTCGCCGAATGCCGCCGGGTCGCTGGGCGGCACCACGATGCCCGTATCGCCATCGATATTGATGTAGCTGGTGCCGGTGCCGATCTCGCTCGAGATCATCGGTTTGCCGTACATCGCCCCTTCCAGCAGCGAAATGCCGAATGCCTCGGAGCGCAGGTGCGAGGGGAACGCCATCGCGTAGCACAGCGTCAGCAGCGCCACCTTGTCGTGTTCGTCCACGGCGCCGACGAAGCGCACGTGTTCCAGGCCGAGGCGCCGCGCATGTTCCTTCAGCTCGTTTTCGATCGGCCCCGCGCCAACGATCACCACCGGGTATTCGCAGCGCGCCAGCGCATCGAGCAGGATGTGCAGGCCCTTGTAGTAGCGCAGCACGCCGACGAACAGGAAGAAGCGCTCGCCCACCTCGGCGCGCCAGTGCGCCAGCCGTTCCGGCGACGGCTGCGGATACGTGTTCCGGTCCAGCCCGAAGGGGATCGCGCGCACCTTCTCGCCATAGCGCCGCAGCACGTCGGACGATGCAAAGTAGTTCGGCGACGTGGCGACGATGCCGTCCACGTCGGCCAGGAAACGGTGCATCAGCGGCGAGTACAGCTTGAGCAGCGCCTTCTGGCGCACGATGTCCGAGTGATAGGTGACCACCGAGGGCTTCTTCACGCGCGCGAGGAAATGCGCCAGGTCGCCGAACGGCCAGGGGAAGTGATAATGCACCACGTCCGCCGAGCGTACCAGCCGGGCCAGCGCGCGGATCGACGCGAACGACATCGCATTCGAGGCGATCTCGATATCCTGCGGCACGCGGTGCACCACCTGGCCGTCGATCTCCATGCGCGCCGGGCCGCCATTGCGGGTCAGCGTCAGCACTTCGTTGGTGATGCCCAGGCGCGCGGTGCTCATGCAGATCTGGCGGATGGCCTGTTCCACGCCGCCCCATGAGTCGGGGTAATACGTCTTGTAGAAATGAAGAACGCGCATTCTGTTTCAGTTTTTCAGCACGGCTTCATAGACAGCCGCAGTCTTGCGCGCCGTGTCGCGCCATGTCAGCTCCGCCGCGCGTGCCTTGCCGGCGGCGATGCAGCGATTGCGCAGCGCCTCGTCGCGCGCCAGTTCCAGCATGGCCGCGCCGATGGCCGCGCTCGACATCGGGTCGACATCGATCGCCGCGCCGCCCGATACTTCCGGCACCGAGGTCGCGTTCGACGCCACTACCGGCACACCGGAAGCAAACGCTTCCACCACCGGGATGCCGAAGCCTTCATACAGCGTGGGGAACACGAACACGCCTGCGCCCGCATACACATGGCGCAGCGCTTCGCTGCTGGTCAGGCGGCTGAGCCACACCACGCTCTCGCCGTTCTGCTGCGCAGCCTTGATGCGGGCCACGAGTTCCCCGCTGCGCGCACCGGCCGCGCCCACGATCACGAGCTGGCGCCGGGCGCGCACGCTGGCCGGCAAGCCGAGATAGGCCTCCAGCAGCGCGCCGATGTTCTTGCGCGGCTGCAGCGTGCCGACGGTGAGGAAATAGCCGGGCCGCAGGCCGTGCTGCGCCAGCGTGGCGGCGACCTGCCCGGCATCGGGCGCGTCGAGCCATTCTTCGTCCACACCGCACGGCACCACGCTGATGCGGCGTTCGTCGACGCCGAAGCACTGCACCAGCTCGGCGATGGTGTAACGGGTATGGGCGATCACGTGGTCGGCCTTGCGCGCGGCCCTGGCCTGCAGCCAGTTCTTCAGCCCGCGCAGCCTGGGGTTGCACCATTCGGGATGGGAGATCGGCAGTGCGTCGTGCAGCGTGGCCACGATGGGCCGGTCCATCCTGACGATGCGGTAATCGGTGGCGTGGAACAGGTCCACGTCCAGGTGTTCCCGGGCACCGGGCAATGACCCGGGCAACACCAGGTCGCGCACGGTCGCCAGCGGGAACGACCGCGGCATCGGACGGCCAACGGTGAGTTGCGTGGCGGGGCCGAACGAGCGGGCGTCGACGGTGATGCCGGCGCGCGGCAGTTCGCGCAGCAGCGCGCGGCTGTACACGCCGATCCCGTCGAGATGGCCGCCGGTGAGGCCGGGTTCAATCGTGGTGGCGGAGACGCCGACTTTCAGTGTCACGCCTCGTACATCCAGCGCAAGGTCTGCTCCAGCGGCGGCGGGGCCATCGTGCCGACGACGGCTTGCAGGCGCGTGTTGTCGCCGGTCAGGCGCACCACTTCGTTGGCGCGCACGAAGGCGGGATTGACGTGCACATCGATCCGGTAGCCGGCGATCGTGCCCATCATGTCGAGCGCTTCGCCCAGCGAATACGCCTTGCCGGAGCAGACATTGAACGTCTTGCCGATGGCGGCCGGACCGGCAGCGACCAGGTGGCGGTAGCTGCCGGCCACCACACGCACGTCGGAGAAATCGCGCCACACGTGCAGGTTGCCCAGTTCGATGCGCGCCTCGCGCCGCCTGAAGTGCGCCACGATCTTCGGCAGCAGGAAGTTCTCGGCCTGGCCCACGCCGGTGTAGTTGAACGGCCGCACGATGATGAGCGGCAGCCGGTCCATCCACAGCCGCGCCATGTATTCCATGGCCAGCTTGCTGACGGCATAATCGTTGGCGGGAGCGGCCGGCACATCCTCGCCGATCGTGCCGGCATCGGTGTTGCCGTAGATGTTGGCGGACGATGCGAGCAGCACGGCCGACGGCTTCTTCGGCGAGGTCGCCAGGGCTTCGAGCAGGTTGCGGGTGCCGGTCACGTTGACGCGGTAGATCTGTTCGACGTCGCTGTGGGCGACGAACGCGATCGCCGCCAGGTGGACCACCACGTCGGGTTGCAGCGAATGCACCGCGGCGGCCAGCGCCACGCGATCGGTCAGGTCGACCGCCACCGTTTCGGGCCCGTGCCCGCGCCCCGGGCTGGCCAGGCCGAACACTTCGTAGCCGGCGGCGCGCAGCTCCTGCGCCACATAGCGGCCCGTGAAGCCGGCGATGCCGGTCACCAGCGCGCGCTTGCCAGCGCCTTCGCGGGCCGGTGACAACAGCTGCAAGGCCGCGGCCATGTCAGAACGAGAAGCCGGCGGTATTGCGGCGCAGGTCGGCCTCGACCATCATCTGGCACAGCTCTTCCAGCGTGGTCTTCGGCTCCCAGCCCAGTGCCGTTTTCGCCTTGGTGGCGTCGCCGATCAGCAGTTCCACCTCGGCCGGGCGGTAGAATTTCGGGCTGATGCGCACCAGCGTCTTGCCGGTCTGCGCATCGTGTCCTGTTTCGGTTTCGCCACTGCCCTGCCATTCGATCACGATGTCGACGGCCTTGAACGCCATCGTCACGAAATCGCGCACGGTCTCGGTGCGGTTCGTCGCCAGCACGTAGGTATCGGGCTGGTCGGCCTGCAGGATGCGCCACATGCCTTCCACGTATTCCTTGGCGAAGCCCCAGTCGCGCTTGGCGTCCAGGTTGCCCAGCTCGAGCACTTCCAGCTTGCCCAGCTTGATCTTGGCGACCGAATCGGTGATCTTGCGGGTGACGAATTCGCGGCCGCGCAGCGGCGACTCATGGTTGAACAGGATGCCGGACGAACCGAAGATGCCATACGACTCGCGGTAGTTGACGGTCATCCAGTGCGCGTACAGCTTGGCCACGCCATACGGGCTGCGCGGGTAGAACGGCGTGTCTTCCTTTTGCGGGATCGCCTGCACCTTGCCGAACATTTCCGACGTGGACGCCTGGTAGAAGCGGATCTTCGGATCGACGATGCGGATCGCCTCGAGCAGGTTGACGGCGCCGATGCCGGTGATCTCGGCCGTCGTTACCGGCTGTTCGAACGACACGCCGACGAAGCTCTGCGCCGCCAGGTTATAGATCTCGTGGAACTGGCCCTTCTGCAGCAGGCGGATCGACGACGACAGGTCGGTCAGGTCGTGTTCGACCAGGTGCAGGTTCGGGTGATCCTGGATGCCCAGTTCCTCGATGCGCCAGAAATTGACGGAACTGGTGCGGCGGAACGTGCCGGTGACTTCGTAACCCTTCTCGAGCAGCAGTTGCGCCAGGTAGGCGCCGTCCTGACCGGAAATGCCCGTGACCAGGGCGCGTTTCGTGTTTTGCATAATGATCGGGTCTCTAGAAGGGTTGACGAAGAAGCCCGATATTGTAACAGAGACATGACATTGGGCCGCCGCGGGGACGGCCATGACTTACATCAATTACATCTTGTTACAGAGAAACTTTGCGTCGCCGACGGGCCAGCGCCAGCACGGCCATCCCGGCCGGGAACATCAGCAATGCCGCAGGTTCCGGGGCGCGACGATCAGTGACCGATACCACGCGCCATGATGGCCGCGGCGATGGGAATGAGTGTGAAAACATGGATCTCGGCCAGCTTGCGACGGCGCACGCTCTTCAGTTCATTGGCCGGGGGCGTGAACCCGGCATCCGACTTCAGCGATTTTTGCCAGCCGAGAATGCTCACCGTCGGCTTGATCGACAGGATGCCGACGATGCCGAATGCACCGACCTTGGCCCAGAAGACAGGATTGTCCAGGTAGAAGTCCGCACCCTTCGCGCCATGGAACACCCGGCCGAAGCCGACGACGAGGATCGCCAGCGCCAGAGCGCCATAGACTGCATCGAACCTTCCCAGCAATTTCACCGTGTGCGGCGACATCGCCGTGGGCCGCAGCAGCGCCAGCTCCGCCGCCAGCACGGCGGCGATGCCGAACACGATCAGGTGGTGGGTAATAGCAAGGATGAGGTCGCTCATGACCGGGAAATATTCCACGAAAATCGGTGTCTGTCACCGGTTTTTGGGAAATATTGCAGTCAAAAAAAAGCCGCCTTGCGGCGGCTTTCGCGGGGTCGATCCGAAAATCAGTTGTTGCGCTGGGCGACCACATCGACGACGCACAGCGCCGTCATGTTGACGATGCGGCGCACGGTGGCCGACGGGGTGAGGATGTGCACCGGCGCGGCGCAGCCCAGCAGGATCGGGCCGATCGCGATGCCGTTGCCGGCGGCCGTTTTCACCAGGTTGTACGCGATGTTGGCGGATTCGATGTTCGGCGCCACCAGCAGGTTCGCATCGCGCTGCAGGGTGGAATCCGGCATCAGCTTCTTGCGCAGCTTCGAATCGAGCGCGGTGTCGCCGTGCATTTCGCCATCGACTTCCAGGTCCGGCGCGCGTTCCTTGATCAGGGCGAGCGCGGCGCGCATCTTCTGCGCGGACTCGTTGTTGGACGAGCCGAAGTTCGAGTGCGACAGCAGCGCGGCCGACGGCTGCAGGCCGAAGCGGCGCATCTCTTCGGCGGCCATGATCGTGATCTCGGCCAGCTGTTCCGCGGTCGGGTTTTCGTTGACGTGCGTATCCACCATCACCAGCTGGCGCTCCGGCAGTACCAGCACGTTCATCGCCGCGTACACATTGGCGCCCGGGCGCTTGCCCAGCACCTGGTCGATGTAGTGCAGGTGCAGCTGGGTGGTGCCGAAGGTGCCGCAGATCATGCCGTCGGCATCGCCCTTCTTGATCATCATCGCGCCGATCAGGCTGTGGCGGCGGCGCATTTCCAGCTTGGCGTATTCCTCGGTCACGCCCTTGCGCTTGGCAAGGTCGTAGTACGACGTCCAGTAGTCGCGGTAGCGGTCGTCGTAATCCGGATTGATCACGTCGAAGTCCACGCCCTGCTTCAGGCGCAGGCCGAATTTCTGGATGCGCGACTCCAGCACGGCCGGGCGGCCCACCAGGATCGGACGCGCCAGGCGCTCGTCGACCACCACCTGCACGGCGCGCAGCACGCGCTCTTCTTCGCCTTCGGCGTAAACGATACGCTTGGTGTCCGGGCTCGTGATCTTGGCCTGCGCGAACAGCGGCTTCATGAACGTGCCGCTGCGGTAGACGAACTGCTGCAGGCTGTCGGCATACGCTTCCAGGTCCTTGATCGGACGCGTGGCGACGCCGCAATCCTCGGCGGCCTTGGCCACCGCAGGCGCGATCTTGATCAGCAGGCGCGGATCGAACGGCATCGGGATCAGGTACTCGGGGCCGAACGACAGGTTGGTGAAGCCATAGGTGGTGGCCACCACGTCGGACTGCTCGGCGTGCGCCAGGTCGGCGATCGCGTGCACGACGGCGATTTCCATCTCGCGCGTGATCGTGCTGGCGCCGCAATCGAGCGCGCCGCGGAAGATGTACGGGAAGCACAGCACGTTGTTGACCTGGTTCGGGTAGTCCGAACGGCCGGTGCAGATGACGGCGTCGTCGCGCACGGCTTTCACGTCTTCCGGCAGGATTTCCGGGTTCGGGTTGGCCAGCGCCAGGATGATCGGACGCGCAGCCATCTGCTCCACCATGTGCGGCTTGAGCACGCCGCCGGCGGACAGGCCCAGGAAGATGTCCGCGCCGGCGATCACTTCACCCAGCGTGCGCGCCGTGGTGTCGCGGGCGAAGCGTTCCTTGTCCGCATCCATCAGTTCGGTGCGGCCCTGGTAGACCACGCCGGCCAGGTCGGTGACGAAGATGTTCTCGATCGGGAAGCCGAGGTCGACGATCAGGTCCAGGCAGGCCAGCGCGGCCGCGCCGGCGCCGGAAACGACGAGCTTGCATTCCTTGATGTTCTTGCCGACCAGCGAAATGCCGTTCAGGATCGCGGCGCCCACGATGATCGCGGTGCCGTGCTGGTCGTCGTGGAAGACGGGGATCTTCATCCGCTTGCGCAGCTCGCGCTCGATATAGAAGCACTCGGGCGCCTTGATGTCTTCCAGGTTCACGCCGCCGAATGTGGGTTCCAGCGCTGCGATGATGTCGATCAGCTTGTCCGGATCCTGCTCGTTGATTTCGATGTCGAACACATCGATGCCGGCGAACTTCTTGAACAGCACGCCCTTGCCTTCCATCACGGGCTTGGAGGCCAGCGCACCGATATTGCCCAGGCCCAGCACGGCGGTGCCGTTCGAGATCACGGCCACCAGGTTGCCGCGGGCCGTATATTTATAGGCGGCAGCCGGGTCGACGACGATTTCTTCGCAGGGCGCGGCCACGCCCGGCGAATACGCCAGGGCCAGGTCGCGCTGGTTCGTCAGTGTCTTAGTCGGGGTGACGCTGATCTTGCCCGGCCGCGGAAACTCATGGTACTCGAGCGCCGCCAGACGCAGTTGTTGCCGCAATTCCTCTTTCTTGTCAGATGACGAATCCATGCCTGCTGCCTTCCTGTGCTGTCTGAAATCCTTTGATTCTAGCAGACCGCATTCGGGGCCAAAGTAGGTATTTTTACCAACGGTTGCGTCAAGGCCGAATTTTGTATGGCCCATATAAGCCGAATTACCTTTTCCTGTCGGTATGGCCGTGGTAACGACGGCATACCTGCTTCGGATTTACGCGAAGTACGTTCAGTAAATACCTGCAGTTCAGGCAGCAATCCCAGTCGGTTTGCAGCCAACCTCAGCCAATCCTGGCAAAACCAGCGGTCACTAGCAGCTTGTAATTAACAAATATTTAACAAAAATCTTTACTTAGGGAAAATGTTCTTCTAGACTGGCGGCATCTCAACCACTGGAAAGGGTCAGGCATGCGTGCCATCTTCTGGCGTACGTGCTCCCGCATAACGGGCGTGGTGTTCCCCGTCGCCACGGTAGCCCTGTTCTTCACCCCGCACGAAGCGGAATGGGAACTGGCCTTGTCGGCCACCGCCGTCACGGCGGGCGGCACATGGATTTATGCGCGCGGCCGGCCCCGCCGCATCATGGCGCGGGCGATGCGCCGGCGCTGAGCATTCCGCCCTCTGGCCGCCCCACCGCCCGGCGATGGCCTTACAATAAAGGCATGCTCTCCGAATTCGACCTGATCAAACAGTATTTCGTTCGCCCGGCGCATGCCTCAACGACGCATCCATCAAAGGCGCAGCTGGGCATTGGCGACGATTGCGCGCTGCTGGGCATCGCGCCCGGCCGGTCGTTCGCGATTTCTTCCGACATGCTGGTCGAAGGCCGGCATTTCTTTGCCGGCGAAGATCCGTACCGCCTCGGCCATAAAAGCCTGGCCGTGAACCTGTCCGACCTGGCGGCGATGGGCGCGCGGCCGGCCGGCTTCACGCTGGCGCTGGCCCTGCCCGTTGCCGACCGCGACTGGCTGGCGGGATTTTCCGCCGGGCTGTTCGCGCTCGCCGACGCGCATGACTGCGAACTGATCGGCGGCGACACGACGAAAGGCCCCCTCAACATCTGCATCACCGTGTTCGGCGAAGTGGCGCAAGGCCAGGCGCTGCGGCGCGATGCGGCGCAGCCGGGCGACGATATCTGGATCTCCGGCACGCTGGGCGATGCGCGGCTGGCACTGGCCGTCATCCGTGGCGAAGTGGCGCTGGCGGACGATGCCCGGCAACTGGCGGAACGGCGCCTGCACCTGCCCACGCCGCGCGTGGCCCTGGGGCTGTTGCTGGCCGAAGGCGGCCTGGCACGCGCCGCGATCGACATTTCCGACGGTCTGGTGGGCGATCTCGATCACATCCTCGAACGGTCCGGCGTCGGCGCCACGCTCGACGTGGATGCGCTGCCCGCGGGCCCCGTGCTGGCCGGGTGCGATCCCGGATTGCGCCGCGCGTTCACGGCGGCCGGCGGCGACGACTACGAGCTATGCTTCACCGCGGCCCCGGCGCAGCGCGCCGCGATCCTGGCCGCGGGCGCCGCCTGCGGCACCCCGGTCACGCGCGTGGGCCGCATCGACGCGTCGCCGGGTCTGCAATTGACGGACGGCCAGGGTGCCGCGCTCGAATTGCGGCTGGCCGGTTTCGATCATTTCAGCAACGGCAAATAGCGCACTTCCCCCCGACCGCGATCGCGTCAGCCTGGTGGCTCACGATCGGCCCGGCAGCGCCGTATGGTCCTCTCCCGGCTGGCCGGCCTGCTTGCCGCTGCCGTGCATCAGCCAGTAGTGGTGGAACGCCAGGCGGATATTGTCGCGCAGCTGCACGTCGTCCCAGGGCTTCGTATAAAAGCGGTAGATCGCGCCGCGGTTGATCGAATCGAGCATCGCTTCCAGCCCCGTGTAGCCCGAAAGGATGATACGGATCGTGTCCGGGTACATGTCCTTCACCTTGCTGAGGAACTCGGTGCCGCTCATCACCGGCATGCGCTGGTCGCACACGATCACCTGCACCGGGTGCAGCGCCAGCAGGTCGAAGCCTTCGGTCGGCGACGATGCTGTCAGGATCCGGTAGCCGTCGCGCCGGAACAGACGGTGCAGCGACGACAGCACGTTGACGTCGTCGTCCACGATCAGCAGCGTCTGCGGCGGTTCGGTGGCCAGGTTCGGGTCGGGCGGCAGCGCCTTGCCGCTGGCCGCCAGCTGCCCGAAGGCATCCGCGTTCAACGGCCGGCTGAAGAAGAAGCCCTGCACCTCGTCGCAGCGGTTGCGGCGCAGGAATTCCAGCTGCGGCCGCGTTTCCACGCCCTCCGCCACCACGCGCAATTTCAGGCTGTGCGCCATGCTGATGATGGCCAGCGCGATCGCCGCGTCGTTCGGGTTGGTGACGATGTTGCGCACGAACGCGATGTCGATCTTGAGCTTGTCGATGGGGAATCGCTGCAGGTAGGCCAGCGACGAATACCCGGTGCCAAAATCGTCGATCGCCACCTTCACGCCGAGCAGGCGCAGCTTGGTCAGCACGTCGATCGTGCGCTCGGCGTTCGACATCAGCGCCGTTTCCGTCAGCTCCAGTTCCAGCAGGTCGGGCGGCACCTCGTGCCGCTCGAGCGCCTCCTTCACTTCCCGTTCCAGGTCGCCTTCGATGAACTGGCGCGACGCGACGTTGACGGCCACGTGCACCGGTCCCACCGGCGACGCCATCCATGTGGCGATCTGGCGGCATGCCGCATCGATGATCCAGTTGCCGGTGCGGACGATCAGGCCCGTATCTTCGAGCACGCCGACGAATTCGGCCGGGTACACGGTGCCGTGCCCGGGCCGGTTCCAGCGCAGCAGCGCCTCGGCGCCGGATACCCGCCCCGTCAGCAGGTTCACCTTCGGCTGGTAATGCAGCTCCAGCTCATCCTGGTCGAGGGCGCGGCGCAGCGCCATTTCCAGGTCGAGCCGCGCCAGCACCTGCACGTTCATCCCCGCCGTGAAGAAGCGGT
This sequence comes from Pseudoduganella sp. jia 12, assembly GCF_055502675.1. Taxonomy (NCBI): domain Bacteria; kingdom Pseudomonadati; phylum Pseudomonadota; class Betaproteobacteria; order Burkholderiales; family Oxalobacteraceae; genus Pseudoduganella; species Pseudoduganella sp. jia 12. The sequence continues at coordinate 288,588 of NZ_JBUXKP010000004.1, read as the reverse complement.
AGGCATCGCTGCCCGCTTCCTTGGCCTGGCTCATCGCCGTGTTGGCGTACTTGACGAGGGTTTCAGGATCGGCCGCATCGTCCGGGTAGACGGCGATGCCGATCGACGCCGTCATCATGGCCTGCTGCCCGCCGAGTTCGAACGGCGTGCGCAGCGCCTCGCGCACTTCGTTCGCCACCAGCACCGCATCCTGCTGGTCGCGCGTCATCGTCAGGATCAGGCCGAACTCGTCGCCGCCCAGCCGCCCCACCGTGTCGCGGATGCGGGCCGACTGCACGAGCCGGCCGGAGAATTCGCGCAGCAGCTCGTCGCCCATCGCGGCGCCCAGCGAATCGTTGATGTTCTTGAAGCGGTCCAGGCCGATGAACAGCACGACGATGCGCCATTCCTTGTCGCGCGCCAGGTCGATCGCATCGCCCAGCGTGCGGTAGAACAGCGTGCGGTTGGGCAGGCCCGTGAGGCTGTCGTAGGAAGCCATGTGCCGCAGCCGCTCCTCGGCCTGGCGGCGCTCGGAAATGTCACGCGCCACGCAGATCAGCGTGTGCTGCGCATCTGCGGATTGCGAGGGCGGCTGCACGCCTTCCTGCGGCAGCCGCGTGCCATGCTGCAGCTGCCAGTAGACTTCCACGGGCACGGTGGCATGGTCGTGCCGCAGCAACTCGGCTTCGATCAGCACGGGCGCACGGGCCTCGGCATCCGCGGCATGCGCCGTGACGACATGGTGGCGCAACGATTCCTGGCTGCCCAGGCCGATGCGCGCCGGCTCCTGCGCCATCAGCTGCGTGCGCGAGTAACCCAGCATGCGGGCCGCGCCGTCGTTGACGTCGACGAAGCGCATCGTTTGCGGATCGATCAGTAAGATCGCATCGGCCGTCGCATCCATCGCCGTGCGGAAGCGCTGCAGGTCGGCGGTGCGCTCGCGCACCGTGCGTTCCAGCACGATATTGTGGAACTTCGCTTCGCGCTGCATCAGCCGCACTTCGATCAGGTTGCGGATCCGGGTCAGCACCTCGACCGGATCGAATGGCTTGCTCACGAAATCGCGCGCGCCGGCATCCAGCGCCGCCTGTTTCTTGTCCGGCTCGGCGGTCACCACCAGCACGGGAAGGTACCCTTCCGGCTCGAGCGGGCGCAAGGCCTGCATCACCGCGAAGCCATCCATGCCCGGCATCTGCAGGTCGAGGATGATGATGTCGTAGTTGTATTGCTCGTGCCAGGCCGCCACCACCCGCGGGTCGGTGGTGGAACTCACATGCGTGTAACCCGTCGATTGCAACAGGTATTCCAGCAACTGCACGTTGACGGGCTGGTCGTCGACGATCAGGATGCTCGCGCCCTGGATATCGGCCCGGCTGATCATGACTCCTCCTTCTTCTCCGCAAGCAGCTGGGCCTGCCGCTCGCCGGTGGTATCGCCATGGCCGCCCTGGCTGCCATGGGCGCTCTTCCCGCCCTCGCCGTCACGGCCGATCATGTCGATCGTACTGTTGATCGCTTCCGTGAACTCGTCGATATTGATCGGCTTGATCAGGTAACGGAAGAATCCTGCCGCAATTCCCCGTTCCACGTCGCGCGGCATCGCGTTGGCCGTCAGCGCGATGGCCGGGATGCCGGCGGTATGCGGCTCGGCGCGCAACTGGCGCAGGACATCGAAGCCGCTCATGCCCGGCAGGTTAATGTCGAGCAGGACCACGTCCGGCAGGTGGGCCTGCGCCAGTTCCAGGCCCAGCTGGCCGTCCGGTGCCGACAGCAGGCGCAGCTCGGGCCGGAAGCGGATGATTTCCTGCACCAGCTTCAGGTTGGCCGGATTGTCTTCCACGTACAGCAGCGTGATGCTGTCGCGCTCGGACGCCGGCACGCCCGGCGCCGGGGGCGCCATCATCTGCGCAGGCGGCACCGGCACCGGTTCGGTTGTCTTGAGCTCGACCCAGAACATGCTGCCCACGCCAGGACTGCTGGTCACGCCGATCGTGCCGCCCATCAGTTCGACGAGGCGCTTGGTGACGACGAGGCCGATGCCGGTACCCTCCTCCGCACCGGCCTCCTGGCCCAGGCGGTTGAACGGCTGGAACAGCATGCGCACCTGCTCCGGCCGCAGGCCCATGCCGGTATCCTGCACCGATACGCGCAGCAGTCCCGGGCCGGACGGCGTGCAATCGATCACCACCGCGCCGCCCTCGCGGTTGTACTTGATCGCGTTCGACAGCAGGTTCAGCAACACCTGCTTGAGCCGCGTGCGGTCGGCCGTCACGTTCGTCGTGCAACGCTCCGGAAACAGCAGCCGGATGCCGCGCGCGGTGGCCAGCGGCGCCATCATCGCCTCGCATTCCTGCAGCATCTCCGGCAGCGCCACCGGTTCCATCGACAGCGCCACCGCGCCGGACTCGATCTTGGCCAGGTCGAGGATCTCGTTGATCAGCGTGAGCAGGTGCCGGCCCGATTTCAGGATGTGCTGGGCGAACTCCTTCTTTTGCGCCAGCGTCGACGGCAGCTTGTCGGAAGTAAGGATCTGCGCGAAGCCCAGGATCGCATTGAGCGGCGTGCGCAGCTCGTGGCTCATCGACGACAGGAACGCCGACTTGGCCTGGTTGGCGCTCTTCGCCTCTTCCATCGCCAGCGCCAGTTCGCGGTTCGCCATTTCCAGCTGCATTGTGCGTTCGTGCACGCGCCCTTCCAGTTCCTGGTTCAGCCGCATCACTTCCTGCTGCGCCTCGCGCCGGCGTTCCGACTCGCGGGCGATTTCGCGGTTCGACGTTTCCAGCTCGCGCTTGCGGCTCTCGATATCGGCCAGCATCTTGTTGAACGAGCCGGCCAGTTCGGCCACTTCATCCTCGCCCAGCCGCTCGGCGCGGCGCGACACGTCGCCGGTGGCGATCACTTCGCGCGCCACGTGCGCAATGGACAGGATCGGCCGCGTGATCACGTCGTTCAGCCGCCGGGTGACGAGCCAGGCGCAGAGCAGCGCCAGCAGCGCGGCCACGATGCCGATCACGACATAGTCCAGGAAGCGGGCCAGCACTTCATAGTCGGCGCGCAGGTAGACGGTACCGAGCACCTCGCCGTTGTCGGCGATGGGCCTGAACAGGTACAGCTTGCCATCTTCGATATGAAAACCTTCCCGCCCCGGCGCGGGCGGCACGCCACCCCGTTTGCCCTGCGCCGCATACTGGGCCACCAGCCGGCCGCGCGCATCGTAGATGGCGCCGGCCTCCACCTTCGGCCGCAGCCGCAGCAGCGCCAGGTTTTCGTGGGCCAGCCGGTCGTCGTCGAACGACAGCGCCGGCGCGCTCATGTGACCGACCAGTTCGGCCTGGGTGGTCATGTCGTCGGTGATCGTCTGTTCATAGATGTGCAGGTCGTAGACGACGATGGTGCCGATCGACACCAGCACGGCCGGCAGCATCACCAGCGCGATCACGCCGAGCAGCTTGTTGCGCAGCGAGCGCAGGCGGATCATGGCGCCGCTCCTCGTCCCGCACCTGCGCCGGCGAGCGCAAGCGCCGGCCCTCCGGCGGTTGGGGTGAGCTTTCCAGGTTGCACGTTGCCGGACTCGCGTTGACTGAATGACTTATTCTATCGTTCAGTGCCGGCGTGCGCCGCAATATTGCGGCGCACACGCTGACCCGACAATTTTTTCCCGCGCGCGTGGCCTGTGCCCGGTGCCGCGCGCTAGAATGGAACCGGACATTCTTTGCCGAAGGAGACACAAGTGAGTACGGATATCAACGAACTGGCAGCCCAGGCGGGCCGCGCCCTGCAGGACAAGGAATTGCTTCTGGTTACTGCCGAATCATGCACCGGCGGTGGCGTGTCGCAGGCGATCACCGAGATCGCCGGCTCGACCGGCTGGTTCGATTGCGGTTTCGTCTGCTACTCGAATGCCTCGAAGACGGAGTTGCTGGAAGTGCCGGCCGCGCTGATCGCCCAGTTCGGCAGCGTCAGCGAGGAAGTGGCCGCGGCGATGGCGCAGGGTGCGCTGGCCAACAGCAATGCGCACATTGCCGTGTCCACCACCGGCATCGCCGGCCCCACCGGCGCCGTGCCCGGCAAGCCGGTCGGCACGGTCTGTTTCGGTTGGGCCAACGGCGACACGGTGCATACCGAGCGCCTGGTGTTTTCCGGCGACCGCCGCGCGGTGCGCGAACAGACCGTGATCCACGCGCTGCAGGGCCTGATGCGCTTCATCAACTGAAGCCGGGAGAAATAAAGCCGGCAACTTGGCGCATGAAGCCGAAATCCACGCGCTAGCGGCATCCGCCGCGCCCGCCAGCTCGCCGGCGGAAACGATCGCATCCGCCTGCTTCGACACGAAGCGGTACGGCACCATCAAGGTGTTGTCGCTCCGGTCGTTCCATTACAGGCCCGCCGAGCCCCCGACTCCCCAACAGCAACCGATCACCATCGGCCACTTCGGCCACTTCGGCCACTTCGGCGAACGTGATGTTCGCCACGGTGGACCTGGTCCCCATTGCCACCCGCGTGGCGTCCTGCTGCGCGACGGTCATCGGTACAAAACCATGGCTGCCCGCGGCGGTGGCATCGGCCGGCGGCGTCGCGAGGAAGAGCAGCGCAGACGCTTGCGCCATTGTGCGCGTGCGACTAATATATGAACATCTATTCAAATGTTATCAATGAGATGAACCTCGCCTCCGTGCACGAAGAGTCGGTAGCCCAGCTGGCCGACCTGTTCCACCTGCTGGGCGATCCCACCCGCCTGCGCATCGTGCTTGCGTGCGTGGCCGCGCCGATCGCCGTCAGCGACATCGCCGCCACGCTCGAACTTTCCAGTTCACTGGTCAGCCACCACCTGCGCCTGCTGCGTGCGGCCCGCATCGTGAAAGCCGAGCGGCAAGGCAAGCAAGTGTTTTATTCGACCGCCGATGCGCACATCAGCGGTGTCCTGCGCGACATGCTCGAGCATATCGCCGAACCTTCCCCGGGAGTCGAAGTATGAGCGGCCACCATCACCACCATGACCATGGGCACGGACATGGGCACCACCACCACGGCGACCCGACCGACCATGGCCGCGCGTTCGCGATCGCGATCACGCTGAACGCGATCTTCGTCGCCGTCGAGTTCGGCTACGGCTTCCTGGCCAACTCCACGGCGCTGATGGCCGACGCAGGGCACAACCTTTCCGACGTGCTGGGCCTGATGCTGGCATGGGGCGCGGCGATCCTGGCCAAGCGGCAGCCGTCGCGCCGCTTCACGTACGGCCTGCGCAGCAGCTCGATGCTGGCCGCGCTGTTCAACGGCATGCTGCTGATGGTGGCGTGCGGCGCCATCGCCTGGGAAGCCGTGCTGCAGTTGATCAATCCGGTGCCGGTGCACGGCCCGACCGTGTCGGTCGTAGCCGGCATCGGCATCCTCGTCAACGGCATCTCGGCGTTGCTGTTCATGAAAGGCAGCAAGGATGACCTGAACATCCGCGGCGCCTACCTGCACCTGGCGGCCGATGCCGCGATTTCGCTGGGCGTATTGATTTCCGGCCTTGCCGTGATGTTCACCGGCTGGATCCGCCTCGACCCGCTCGTGAGCCTGGGCATCGTGGTGATGATCGTCGCGGGCACCTGGTCGCTGCTGAAGGAATCGCTGCGGATGATGATGGCGGCCGTGCCGGACAACGTGGATTCACGCAACGTGGAGCAGTTCCTGCGCGCCTGCCCGGGCGTGACGGACGTGCACGACATGCACATCTGGTCGGTGAGCACGACGGAAACGGCGCTGACGGCCCACCTGGTGATGCCGGGCGGTTACCCGGGCGACGTGGCGATGGACGACATCGCGCGTGACCTGCGCGAACAATTCGCGATCCACCACAGCACCCTGCAGACGGAACTGGGCACCACGGAGCATGCGTGCTGCCTGGGAGGAGATGGAGACGAGCACGGCCATGGCCCTGACGACCATGGCCTTGACGACCATGGCCATGCGCACGACCATGAGCACGGCCACGGCAATGACCACGGCCACGATCACAGGCATGGCCACGCCCACCATCACTGATCGGCCAGCCCCGCGAACAGCTGCGTGCTCAGGTAGCGTTCGCCGAACGAGGGAATGATCGTCACGATCAGCTTGCCCTCGTTTTCGGGCCGACGCGCCACCTGCACGGCCGCCCACAAGGCGGCACCGGCCGAGATCCCCACCAGCAGCCCTTCCTCGCGCGCTGCCCTGCGCGCATAGTCGAACGCATCGTCGTTCTTCACGGCGACCACTTCGTTGTAGACATGCGTGTTCAGCACGGCCGGCACGAAGCCGGCGCCGATGCCCTGCAGCGGATGCGGCCCCTTCGTGCCTTTCGACAGGATCGGCGACGCCTCCGGTTCCACGGCGATGCACTGGAAGGAGGGCTTGCGCTCGCGGAGCACCTCGCCCACGCCGGTGATCGTGCCGCCGGTGCCCACGCCGGCCACGAGGATATCGGCCCGGCCGTCCGTGTCGCGCCAGATTTCCTCGGCGGTGGTACGGCGGTGGATTTCGGGATTGGCGGGGTTGTTGAACTGCTGCGGCATCAGGTAGCGGCTGTCGGACTGCGCCATTTCTTCGGCGCGGCGGATGGCGCCCACCATGCCTTCGGAGCCGGGCGTGAGCACCAGGTCGGCGCCATAGGCGCGCAGCAACATGCGCCGTTCGCGGCTCATCGTCTCGGGCATCACCAGCGTGCACTTGTAGCCGCGCGCCGCGCACACCATGGCCAGCGCGATGCCGGTATTGCCGCTGGTGGGCTCGAGGATGACCGTGTCGGGCTTGATCAGGCCGGCCTGTTCGGCCGCCATGATCATCGACAGCCCGATGCGGTCCTTCACGCTGTGGGCCGGATTGTAGAATTCCAGCTTGGCCAGGATCTGCGCGGGAGCGGGCCCACCCTGGGTCAATCCGCTTTGAGTCAATCGATTTATGCGCACCAGCGGCGTATTGCCGATCAGCGCCGTCACATCGTTCGCTACGTTCATCTGGGTCTCCGCAGGATGAATGGGAGCCCAGTGTAACGCCGCCGCTTACTTCACGTCGAGCAGTTCGACGTCGAAGATCAGTGCCGAGTTGGCCGGGATGCCCGGCATGGCGCGCGAACCGTAAGCGAGGTTCGACGGTATGATCAGCGTGCGCTTGCCGCCGATCTTCATGCCGGCCACGCCCTGCTCCCAGCCCTTGATGACCTGGCCGGCGCCAAGGCGGAATTCGAGCGGCTCGCCGCGGTCGCGCGACGAGTCGAACTTGCGGCCCTTGTGGGCCTTCGCCATCGGACGGTACAGCCAGCCCGTGTAATGCACGGACACCGTGCCGCCGGTCACGGCTTCGCGGCCGGTGCCGACCTTGGTGTCGTTGACGATCAGCTGCTCGGCGGCGGGGCCGATCGTGGCGGAGCCGGGCACCACGGGTGCGGCCGGCGCTTCCTGGGCGGCAGGCGCTTCCTGCGTGGCGGCTGGCTGGGCCGGCGCGGCCGGTTGTTCCTGGCCGGCGGCCGGGGTCTGGGCGTGCGCGAACGCGGTGGCGCACAGCAGGAGGGACAGCACTGGAGCGGACAGACGGGTCATCATGGTTTCTTTCTGTACTGGTTTTGAGGCGGCAACATGATAGCAAATGAACCTGAAGGACAGCCAAATGGCGAGGCCGGCGCGGCGCCGGCACGCAAGCTTTTCTTTGCGCTGTGGCCGGACGATGCCACGCGCGCCGCGCTGGCCACCTTGCAGGGGCCCGTCGCCGGGCGGCGCACGCCGCCCGGCAAGCTGCACCTGACACTGGCCTTCCTCGGCCATGTGCCGGCCGATGCCGTGCCTGCCCTGCTCGATATCCGCGACCGGCTCGCCGTGCCGCCGCTGCGGCTCGCGATCGACTGCTACGGCTACTTCGCGCGGCCGCGCATCGCATGGGCCGGCATGACGCAGGTGCCGGCCGAACTGGTGGCGCTGCATGAAGACCTCGTGCGGCAGCTGGAAGCTTCGGGCTTTTCCGCCGCCGCGCATGGTTCCTTCAAGCCGCACGTGACACTGGCGCGGGAAGCGAAACAGGCGCCGCCCGCGGCCCCGGCGGCGTCCGTGACATGGCACGTGAACGAGGCCGTGCTGGTGGAATCGCTGCCCGATGGGAGATATGTGCCGGTGGAGCGCAATGCACAGCCTGCGTGAACCAAGGCGAAACCCTGCGGTCAGGCCCGTCGGGTCTGACCCCGGCATCTGCCTTCGGGTTTCGCTTGCCTGCACGGAAGTCGTATCCGGCACCAGCTCTCCACCATTACTGCGGCGCGACTTCCTCGGCCAGCTTCGCCAGCACGTGCCCCGCGGCCACCATGCCGAACGTGGCCGTCACCACCACCGCCGAACCGAAGCCCGCGCAGTTGATGCCGGTGAGGCCGGCCTTCGCGGGCGGCGCGTCGTCCGGATCGACCTCGCACACATCGCCCGTTTCCGGGAACTTCAGCGGCTCCATCGAGAACACGGCATCCACGCCCAGCTTGTTCTTGCCGTTCGGCGGGTAGTTGAACTCGCTGCGCAGCCGCCGGCGCACCTTCTTCAGCAGCGGTTCCTGCTCGGTCCTGGCCAGGTCGCGCACCTCGATCTTCGTGGGGTCCGTCTTGCCGCCGGCGCTGCCGATCATGATGAGCCGGATGCCGCGTGTGCGGCAGTAGTGCACCAGCGCCGTCTTGGCGCGCGCGCTGTCCATCGCGTCGATCACGTAGTCGTAATCGTGGCCGCCGATCATCTCGTCGAGATTGTCCGGCGTGACGAAATCCTCGATCTCGGTCACCTGGCAATACGGGTTGATCTGCGCGATGCGCTGGCGCAGCGCCGTCACCTTGGCCATCCCCACCGTGTCGGTCAGCGCCTGGATCTGGCGGTTGATGTTCGATTCGGCCACGTTGTCCAGGTCGATCAGCGTGAGGCGGCCGACCGCGCTGCGCGCCAGCGCCTCGACGATCCAGGAGCCGACGCCGCCGACGCCGATCACGCACACGTGCGCGGTGCGATAGCGCGCCAGGGCCGCTTCGCCGTACAACCGGGCGATGCCGCCGAAGCGGCGATCGAAGTCGACGTCGTGTTCGTCGACCTTGTGCTCGTCGACCTTGTGCTCGTCGGCGCCCTGGAGGGAAGGTGTAATCTCGTTCATCCGGCCATTTTAACGGACATGGCCCGAAGGATTATTCTACAATCCGTCGAACAAGATTCCAGGATGCCGCCATGACAGATTCCCTCCTCGCCCCCGCCCCCGGCTTCGACCAGCCGATCGCCATGCTCAAGCATTGCCACGACAAGATCCGCAAGCAGCTGGCCACGCTGCAAAAGCTGCTGGAACACCTGCCGCAGCACGGGGCGGACGCGGCGGCGCAACAGGCGGCGCAGGCGGTGCAAAAATATTTCAACACGGCTGCCCACCTGCACCATGCCGACGAGGAAGTGGACCTGCTGCCGATGCTGGACGCGACGGCCACCGGCGCCGACCTGGACACGGTGCGCCGCCTGCGCCCGGAAATCCTTGCGCAGCACAAGCAGATGGACGAGGCCTGGCACATCATCGATGGACAACTCGACAAGGTTGCCAACGGCTCCGCCAGCGATCTGTCGGCCGATGCGGTGAACACGTTCGTGCAGATGTACACGGCGCACATGGAGATGGAGGAAGGCCACATCGCGCCGATGGCCAAGCGCCTGTTCAATCCGGCCCAGATGTCGTTGCTGGGCGAGGCGATGGGGCGCCGCCGCGGTATCGCGCCGGAAGTGGCTGCCGGCGCCGGCACCACGGTGGGTGGCATCGCCCTCGCCGACCTGCGCCTGGATTATGGGCGCGCCAGCCTGTCCGAGGAAGACACGCTGGCCGGCCCGGTGGCCCAGTTCACGAAGTGGTTCGACGAGGCGATGAAGGCCCAGGTCAACGAGCCGAACGCGATGAGCGTGGCCACGGTGGGCAGCGATGGCAGGCCGTCGTCGCGCATCGTGCTGGTCAAGCAGTTCGATGCGCGCGGCTTTACCTGGTACACGAACTACGGCAGCCATAAAGGCCGTCAGCTCGCGCAGAACCCGCATGCGGCCCTGCTGTTCTTCTGGCCCGAACTGGAGAGGCAGGTGCGCATCGAAGGGCGCGTGGAACAAACGTCGGCCGCGGAAAGCGACGCCTATTTCTACAGCCGCCCCTTGAAGAGCCAGCTGGGCGCGATCGCTTCGGCCCAGAGCGCGCCGATCGGCAGCCGGGCGGAAATGGAAGCCAATTATGCGGCCGTGGAAGAAGCCCATGGGCCGGCGGCCGGCGGCAAGCCGCTTCGGCCCGAACACTGGGGCGGCTACCGCCTGGTACCCGAGCGTGTCGAATTCTGGCAGGGGCGCGCTTCGCGCTTCCACGACCGGATCGTGTATGCGCTGCAGGCGGACGGCAGCTGGACGAAGGAACGCCTCCAGCCTTGATGTTCCGCGGCACGGCCGTATCGCCGGCGGCCGGCCCGGGGCCGCGTTATCGTGGCTGATCGCCCCGTTACTTCAGGCGCGCGCTGTACATCTTGCGGAACTTGCTCACCTTCGGGGCCACGATGAACGCGCAATAGCTCTGCAGCGGATGCTGGGCAAAGTAGTTCTGGTGGTAGTCCTCGGCCTTGTAGTACGGCTGCGCCGGCGAGATTTCCGTCACGATCGGCGCATCCCACACGTGCGCCATTTCCGCCATCACCTTGCGCGCGGTGGCTTCCTGCTCGGGCGACTGGTAATAGATCACCGAGCGGTACTGCGTGCCCTCGTCGTTGCCCTGGCGGTTCAGGGTCGTGGGATCGTGGATCGTGAAGAAGATCTCCAGGATGTCGCGGTAGCCGATCACATCGGGATCGAATTCCAGGCGCACCACTTCCGCATGGCCGGTCGCGCCGGTGCAGATCTGCTCATAGGTCGGATTCGGCTGCTGGCCGCCCGTGTAGCCCGACTCCACCTTCGTCACACCCTTCACCTCGAGATACACGGCTTCCGTGCACCAGAAACACCCGCCGCCCAGCACGGCGATCTCGGTCTGCGCCATACGATCCTCGCTGTCATTCATTGATACCTACTCTAACGCAATTGAGAAAACGGCGTCGTCCAGCGGAAATATTTCCTAAAACCGGGAGTATTTCCCAAAACCGGGGTCTGACCCCGGTTTTGGGAAATATTTGCAGTCGAGAAATCGTTTTTTCGGTGCCGCGCTCGGCTCCGGCAATCTTTGGCATAATGCCCGCATGAATACCAGTTCCCCCCGCGCCGCCACGCCCGCTTTCGACAGCGGGCATTTCCGGCAGGCGCTGTCGCAATTCGCCACCGGCGTCACCGTCATCACTACCCGGCTGGCGGACGGTACCTATCGCGGTCTCACCGCGAGCTCGTTCAACTCGGTGTCGCTCGATCCGCCGCTGGTGCTGTGGAGCCTGAAGTCGCAGGCGTCCAGCATGCCTGTCTTCTCGGGCAATTCACATTACGTGATCAATATCCTGGCGGCCGACCAGGCGCACCTGGCCAAGCTGTTTTCCACGCGCACCGAGGATCCGTTCGGCCAGGTCGAGTTCGAGCTGTCGCGCACCGGGCATCCGGTACTGAAGGGTTGCACGGCATGGTTCGAGTGCCACAACCGCAGCCGCTATCCGGAGGGCGACCACGTGATCTTCGTGGGCGAAGTGGAGCATTGCGAAGTCCATCCGCGCGAGCCGCTCGTGTTCCACGGCGGCCGGCTCGGCGGTTTGCACGTGCCCGGCTGACCCGTCTTTGCCCGAACGTATTTGCCCGAACGTATTTGCCCGAACGTGTCTGCCTGACCTGCCCGACCGCTACCGCGCGGACAGCCGCGCCAGGATTCCGTGCAGCGCCTTGGGGTGCACCGGCTTGACGAGGTGCTCGTCGAAGCCCGCTTCCAGTGCCCGCGCCCGGTCTTGCGGCGTGCCATAGCCGGTGATGGCCACGATGCAGGCCCTGGCCGTTTCAGGCATCTGCCGCAGGCGGCGCACCAGTGCATAGCCATCCATGCCCGGCAGGCCGATGTCGACGAACAGCAGCGCCGGCGGGCTGCCCACCACGGCGCGCAGCGCCTGTGCCGCATCGCCGCACACGGCCACCGAGTGCCCTGCCGTTTCCAGCAGCAGCGCCAGCATCTGCGCCGCATCGGCATTGTCGTCCACCACCATCAGGTGGCGCCGCCTGGCGCCGCGCGTTTCCTCGCCATCGCCACGGCCTGGCGCAAGCGCTTCCGGCTGCGCCACGCGCGGCAGGCAGATCGTGAAGCAGCTGCCCTGCCCCGCGCCCGCGCTGTGCGCACGCACGGTGCCGCCCTGCAGTTCGACCAGTGTCTTGACCAGCGCCAGCCCCAGGCCCAGGCCGCCCTGCGAACGGTCCGGCGAGCGTTCTGCCTGCGTGAACAGGTCGAACACATGCGGCAGCAGGCCGGGCGACATGCCGATGCCGCTGTCCTCGACGGTAGCGTGCACGGCGCGCGCATCCGCCGTCACCCGCACCGTCACGCTGCCGCCATCGGGCGTATAGCGCGCCGCGTTGTTGAGCAGGTTCGACACCACCTGGATCAGCCGCGTGCGGTCGCCGTTGACCCACGAGCGCTCGTCCGGCAGCTCGACGGCGACCCGGTGCCGCTTGGCGTGCATTAGCGCGGCGGCCTGCTCGACGGCTTCGCCAACGATCCCATTGAAGTCGAGCGTTTCGCGCCGCAGCGTGACCAGGCCGCGCGTCACGCGCGACACGTCCAGCAGGTCATCGACCAGCTTCGTCATGTGCTCGACCTGCCGCGTGATGACGGCGCTGGTCTTCTGGATACGCGCAGGATCCGGCGTGCCCAGCCGCAACAGCTCGGCCGCGGCGGCGATCGGGGCCAGCGGATTGCGCAATTCATGCGCCAGCATCGCCAGGAATTCATCCTTGCGTGAGTTGGCTTCCTGCAGCGCGCGCATGGCCAGCACGGCTTCGGTCACGTCGCTGCCTTCGACGAAGATGCCGTACACGGCGCCGCGATGGTCGCGGATCGGCTGGTAGATGAAATTGACAAAGCGCTCCTCGAGCTCGGACTCCGGACGGCGGCGCAGCAATACTGGCATCTCGTGGCCAACATGGGGCTCGCCGGTGCGGTACACCTGGTCCAGCAGCTCGATGAAACCCTGGTCGCGCACCTCCGGCAGCACCTCGGCCACCGCCCTGCCGACGATGTCGTCGCGCCCGACCAGGCGCAGGTAGGCATCGTTGGCGATCTCGAACACGTGCTCCGGGCTGAGCACCACCGCGAGAATGCCGGGCGCCTGCTGGAACAGCAGCCGCATGCGCCCGATTTCCTCGGCGCGGTGGCGCTCCGCCAGGACCTGCTCGGTGGTCTCCGTGCAGGCGCAGAACACGCCGGCCACGTCGCCCGCCTCGTCGCGCATCGGCGAGTACGAAAACGTGAACCACGTTTCCTCGTCGTAGCCGTTGCGGTGCATCGTCAGCGGCAGGTTTTCGTGGTATGACGCCCTGCCCGCCATCGCCTTGTCGACGATCGGCGAGATATCGTGCCAGATATCGGCCCACACTTCGCGGAACGGCTTGCCCAGCGCTTGCGGATGCTTGCGGCCGAGAACATCCGCATAGGCGTCGTTGTACAGGAACGCCAGTTCCGGGCCCCAGGCGGCAAACATGGGGAACGCCGAGTTGAGCATCAGCCCGACCACGGAGCGCAGCGCCGGCGGCCAGCGCTCCGGCGGTCCCAGCGGCGATGTCGCCCAGTCGTGCCCGCGCATCAATGCGCCCACGGCGCCGCCCTCGGTCAGAAATGCTGCGCGGTGTCGGGGCATGCTCGGTCGTCTCCTGTTCGTTCGGTCGTGCCGAGTATAGCGAAGGGGGCCGCCGCATGGCGCCGCCGTTCCCCGGGCGCAAAAAAGCCGGCACGCGGCCGGCTTTTCAGGCGCATGGCCGGGTCAGAACTTGAACGTGACACCCAGGTTGACGGCCACCGGGTCCAGCTTCATCGCCTGCGTCTGGCCCGTCGAATAGGAGGCCGTGGTGCGCAGGCGTGTCTTGATCACGCCGCCGTCGATCGACCACCGCTCGTTCAGGCGGAAGCTGGCGCCGAGCTGGGCGCTGGCGGCCCATTTCGCTTCCAGCGAGAACGTCGACGCCGGGCCGCCCGTGTTCAGGATCGCCGTCAGCTGCGCGGAGCCCCGCTCGCGGCGGAAATACGCATACGTGACACCCAGGCCCACGTAAGGGCGGAACACGGCATCGGGGCCGAAGAACCGGTATTGCGCGAACAGCGTGGGCGGCAGCACGTCCGCCGTGCCCAGTTCGCCCGTGCCGGCGATCGCGTCGGCACCGAACAGCTTGTGGCGGTACGGCGCGCCCAGGTCCAGCTCGGCCACGATATTGTCGGTGACGAAGTAGGCAAGGTTCAGGATCGGCTTGGTATCCGGCCCCACGTCCGCCTTCGTGTTCGGCAGCGCCGGCGCGGACACGTTGCCGCTCTCCACTTTCGGCGTGATCCTGTTGACGCCGACCTTGACGGTCCAGTCGCCCTTCGCCTGTGCCGCGGCGCCCGTTGCGGCGCCGAGGGCGACCGCCAGGGTGGTGGACAGCGCAAGCACTTTCACGATCGTATTGTTTTTCATCTGGGTTCCTTGTCCGTGCGTGCTCACAGCCAGCCCTTGGTCACCAGCGCCTTCGACACGTAGCGTGCCAGCAGCAGGTTGTTGAACGGCGTGGGGTGGACTTCATCGGCGTACGAGTAATGGCTCACGTCACCCGCCTTCAGGCTCGCCGCCGTGCAGCCCAGCGCGCTTGCCAACGGGTTCTTCGGCGATGCCAGGTCGCATGCCGGCTCGGACACATTGGTCAGGCCGTAGGGGCCGGGATTGGTGGCCTGGTCATGGCTGACGGCATACACGTCGACGATCACCACCTTGCTCTCCGATGCCAGCGCGGCGTTCAGCTGGGCATTGAACGACTGCACCATCTTGTCGATCAGCGCGCGCACGTTCGCGTCGCGCGACAGGCCGGCCGGCGTGCTGGCCACGTCCGGCAGGTTGTTGACGACGACATAGTTGGCGCCGTTGCCGATGAGCTGCGACTTGACCAGCGCGGCCAGTTCGGCACCCGCCGTGGTCAGCGCGGCCACCAGCGCAGGCGCTTGCGCGGCCACGTAGTCGGCCCCGGCCTTCGCGCCGGCGGTGGAAGCGGCCGTGGTGGCCGTGCCGACGATGGCGGTGATGCCGGCCGGTGCCCCCGTATTGCCCGCCTGGACCGCGGCGGTGACGGCTGCCGTGACGATCGATGCCTGCGTGCTGCCGCTGCGCGCGCTTTCGGTGGCGATCGCCAGGCCGATCGCCGGCGCGGCGGTGGCGGGATTGGTGGCGCCGGCCGCCAGTTGCGTGGCCAGGCTCGTGGCGAACGCCTGCTGGCCGGCCGCGGTGCCGGCCGCCGTGGCGCCGGTGGAGAGTTGCGACAGGTTGACGAGCACGTCGTTCCCGCCGGCCATTACGAACACCACCTCATCGCCCTTGAACTTGCCGCCCGTTTTCGCCAGGTGGTTTTTTACCTGCGTCACGACGGGCACCGTCAGCGCGCCCACCGGGCTGCCGGTCAGCTTGTGACCGGCACCGACCGGGTTCGTGACGCGCGCCCCGCCCTGCGCATAGCTGAGGCACCCGGCATGGTCGGTGACGGGCACCGAGAAGCCGAGCCTGGCATCGCCGTCGAGGCCGGTCTGTGCCGGGCATGGCGCCGGGAGGGCGAACTGCGCCGCCATCAGCTCGGTCCAGTTCGTGCCGGTCAGGGCCGCATTGACCGCTGTGTTATTGCCGTTGATCGTGAACTTGCCGCCGCCGAGCGCCTTCACGGTGCCCACGTTGTAGGTGCCGAGGTCCGACAGGCTGTCGCCGAAACTCACCTGCGATGCGAACTTGACCTTGTTGACCTGTGCACCGGGCTGCGGGTCGCCGCTGCTGCCCCCGCAGGCGGCGAGAATGGCCCCGGCCATCACGGCCAGCGCGAAATTGGTGTAACGCATGGTGTCTCCTGGATTGATGTTATTTTTTTAATAGCACGTGTGTACTAATTACAACCCAGCTAATATGCCAGCCCTGGCCGTGGCAACACAAGGGGAAATCGCCGAATACAACACTGCCGCCCTGCAATGCAGGGCGGACAACCTGCCGCATGACAGCGACATGGCAGGCAGCCGGAAGGTGGTTTGCGGTGGCGCGTCAGCCGGCCAGGAAACGGTCGATGATGCCGGCCGAGCCGAACGCGGCGCGGCGCAGGCGGTCGTTGATGCCGAGCCAGGCATCGTGCTGCGGCGGCGTTTCGACGAGGATCAGTTCCACGTCGGCGCGGTCCATCGTGCGCAGCGCCGCGTACAGGCCGAACGCGTAGCCGGCGGGGTCGTGCGGCAGCAGTTCCTGCGCGCTGGCCTGTACCAGCATCGGCGAATAGCGGATGACCGCCACCCGGCGGCCGCGGCCAGCGAGCGTGGTCAGCAGGCCCGGCAGGCGATTCGTGTCGGCCAGCGCCACGGGAGCCTTCGGCGCATAGTGCGATTCCAGCGTGCCCGATGCCCGGGGCGCGGCGGCATCCGGCGCGGCGGGCATGGCGCCGATGACGGCGGCGATCTCGGCGGCGCCGATATGGCCGGGCCGCAGCAGCACGGGGCCGTGCGTGGCCAGCCGCGACAGGTCGACGATCGTCGATTCGATGCCGACCTGGCTCGAACCGCCATCGAGCACCGTCATCGCATCCGGCCCGAATTCCTCCAGAACGTGTTGTGCGGTCGTGGGGCTGACGTTGCCGAACTTGTTGGCGGACGGCGCGGCGACGCCGCCCTTGCCGCCCTTGAACGCGGCCAGCAGCGCCATCGCCACCGGATGCGACGGGCAGCGGATGCCCACGGTATCCTGGCCGCCGGACACGGCATCGGGGATGTGCGCGTTGCGCCGGACGATCATCGTCAGCGGCCCCGGCCAGAAGGCCTGTGCCAGCTTTCTCGCTTCGTCCGGCACGTCCGCCGCCCAGTAGTCGAGGTCGGCGCCGGGCGCCACGTGCACGATCACCGGGTGGTCCTGCGGCCGGCCTTTCGCCGCGTAGATGGCGGCGACGGCAGCCGGGTTTTCCGCATCCGCACCGAGGCCGTAGACGGTCTCGGTGGGAAAGGCCACCAGCTCGCCCGCTTCCAGCCGGGCGGCGGCGTCGAGGATCGCCTGTTCCGTCACGGCGCGATACCCAGGATGGCGCAGGCGGCAGCCAGGTGCTGCTGCGCTTCGGCCAGCGTGGGCGCGACGAACGTGATGTGGCCCATCTTGCGGCCCGGGCGCGGATCGTCCTTGCCGTACAGGTGCAGGCAGGCGCCCGGCAGCGCGACGACCCGGTCCCACGGCGGTTCGCTCATGGACTCGCCATCGAACCACACGTCGCCGAGGATGTTCAGCATCACGGCCGGCGAATGCTGGCGCACGTCGCCCAGCGGCAGCTTCGCCATCGCCCGCACCTGCTGCGCGAACTGGCTGGTGACGCACGCATCGATCGTGTAGTGACCGCTGTTGTGCGGCCGCGGCGCCATTTCGTTGACGACGAGGGTGCCATCCGTGAGCACGAAGAACTCGATGCACAGCACGCCCACGTAGCCCAGTTCGGCCACGATCGCGCGCGCCGCGTCCTGCGCCTTGCGAGCGCTATCGGCGGACACATTCGGCCCCGGCACGGTCGTCGTGAACAGGATGCCGTCGCGGTGCACGTTTTCGGCGATCGGATAGACGACCGACTGGCCGTCCGCGCCGCGCGCCGTGAGCACCGAGACTTCATACGCGAGCGGCAGCATCTTCTCGAGCAGGCAGGTGACTTCGCCCATGCCTTCGAAGGCCACGCGGACTTCTTCCCGCGTCTTCACGCGCACCTGGCCCTTGCCGTCGTAGCCCATGCGCACGGTTTTCAGGATGCCCGGCAGCAGGTCGTCGGCGATCGCCTCGACGTCGTCGAAGGAAGCGATCACCTTGTGCGGTGCCGGCAGCACGCCCGATTTCGGCGCGCATGCGACAAAGAACGATTTCTCGGCCACGCGGTCCTGGGCCACGGAAACGCCATGGGCGTCCGGTGCCACGAACACGGCTTGCGCCAGGCGCGACAGGCTGTCGGCCGGCACGTTCTCGAACTCGGTGGTGACGGCCACGCATTGCGCGGCCAGCGCATCGAGGCCGGCGGCATCCTCGTACGGCGCATTGACCAGTCGCTGGGCGACCTGCCCGGCGGGGCAATCATCGGATGGTTCCAGCACCGCCACCTGGTAGCCCATGCTCTGGGCCGCCTGGGCAAACATGCGGCCGAGCTGGCCGCCGCCCATCACACCCAGCCAGGACTGCGGGTCCGCGCCGGGGAGGAAAGGGCTATTCAAGGACTTCACATTACTCATTGACGGGCAGGATCATGGCTTTCGCGGCGGCCGTCTGCTGGGTGCGGAACGCTTCCAGCTGGGCGGCCAGGGCATCGTCGACCGTGGCGATGATGGCGATGGCGGTCAGGGCGGCATTGGCGGCACCCGCCTCGCCGATGGCGAACGTCGACACGGGCACGCCTTTCGGCATCTGCACGATCGACAGCAGCGAATCCTCGCCGCGCAGGTACTTCGACGGCACAGGCACGCCCAGCACCGGCACCACGGTTTTCGCGGCCACCATGCCCGGCAGGTGCGCGGCACCGCCGGCACCGGCGATGATCGCGCGCAGGCCGCGCGCACGTGCCGTTTCGGCATACGTGAACATCTCGTCCGGCATGCGGTGCGCGGAGATCACCTGCGCTTCGAACGGGATATTGAATTGCTTGAGCATCGACACGGCATGCTGCATCACGTCCCAGTCGGACGACGAGCCCATGATGACGCCGACGAGCGGCTTGGTCTGGTCGGCGGCCATCACGCGACCTTCAGCTTCTCGCCCGTCAGGCGTTCGATCGCTTCGAAATACTTGGCCTGGGTTTTTTCGATGACTTCCGCCGGCAGCGCGGGCGCCGGCGGCGTTTTCTTCCATTCCGTCAGCGTTTCCAGGTAATCGCGCACGAACTGCTTGTCGTACGACGGCGGCGACATGTTCGGCGCATAGGAATCGGCCGGCCAGAAGCGCGACGAATCGGCCGTCAGCACTTCATCCATCAGGTGCAGCACGCCGTTGTCGTCCAGACCGAACTCGAACTTGGTGTCGGCGATGATGATGCCGCGCGTTGCCGCGTAATCGGCAGCCGTTTTGTACAGTTCGATGGAGATGTCGCGCATTTTCGCGGCCAGTTCGGCGCCGATGCGCTCTTCCATCTCGGCAAAGCTGATGTTTTCATCGTGTTCGCCCAGGTCGGCCTTGGCAGCCGGCGTGAACAGCGGCTCGGCCAGCTTGTCCGCCTGGCGCAGGCCGGCCGGCAGTTCGATGCCGCAGACGCTGCCCGTGGCCTGGTAGTCCTTCCAGCCCGAACCGATGATGTAGCCGCGCACCACGGCTTCCACCAGGATCGGCTTCAGGCGCTTGGCCACGACGGCACGACCTTTTACCTGTTCCACTTCCTCCGGTGCCACGACCGATTCCGGCGCCACGCCGGTCAGGTGGTTCGGCACGATGTGGCCGAGTTTCTCGAACCAGAAATCGCTCATCTGGTTCAGTACCATGCCCTTGCCGGGAATCGGCTCGTTCATCACGACGTCGAAGGCGGACAGGCGGTCGGTGGTGACGATCAGGATCTTGTCGTCGCCGACGGCATAGTTATCGCGGACCTTGCCGTGGCCGAGCAATGGCAGGGAGGAAATGGAGGTCTGGTAAAGGCTTTTCATAGGGGCGATCTTGAATAATTGCCAAGTAACCGGCAATCAATAAGCTATAAAGCGAAACCGGCGGGGAGGAGAAATCTCCCGCCCGCCGATCGAGAGTCTTCAGGTCGAATGACCTGAAAGACAGGATTTTACTTCACAATCTGTGCCAGTTCACCGGCCTTGTAGCGTTCCGCCATCTTTTCCAGCGGGATCGGCTTGATTTGCGAGGCGCGGCCTTCGCAGCCGAACGACAGGAAACGGGCCTTCACGACTTCTTCCGCCGCCAGGCGTGCCGGCTTCAGGTAGTCGCGCGGATCGAACTTGGACGGGTTCTGGAACAGGTACTTGCGGATCGCCGCCGTCATGGCCAGGCGGATGTCCGTGTCGATGTTGATCTTGCGAACACCGTGGCGGATGCCTTCCTGGATTTCCTCGACGGGCACGCCGTAGGTTTCCTTCATGTCGCCGCCGAATTCGCGGATGATCGCCAGCAGTTCCTGCGGCACCGACGACGAACCGTGCATCACCAGGTGCGTATTCGGAATGCGCGCGTGGATTTCCTTGATGCGGTCGATCGCCAGGATGTCGCCGGTGGGCTTGCGGGTGAACTTGTAGGCGCCGTGCGAGGTGCCGATGGCGATGGCCAGCGCGTCGCACTGGGTGCGCTCGACGAAGTCGGCGGCCTGCGCCACGTCCGTCAGCAGCTGTTCGCGGGTCATCGTGCCATCCGCGCCGTGGCCGTCTTCCTTGTCGCCTTTCATGGTTTCAAGGGAGCCCAGCACGCCCAGTTCCGCTTCGACGGTCACGCCGATCGAGTGGGCGAACTTGACGACTTCACGGGACACATCCACGTTGTATTCGTAGGATGCGACCGATTTGCCGTCGGCTTCCAGCGAACCGTCCATCATCACGGACGAGAAGCCGGAACGGATCGCGGCCATGCACACGGCCGGCGACTGGCCATGATCCTGGTGCATCACCACCGGGATGTGCGGATAGGCTTCGATCGCCGCATCGATCAGGTGGCGCAGGAACGCTTCGCCGGCATATTTACGGGCGCCGGCCGAAGCCTGCATGATCACCGGGCTGTTGACGGCGTCGGCGGCAGCCATGATGGCCTGCACCTGTTCCAGGTTGTTGACGTTGAATGCCGGCAGGCCGTAGCCGTTTTCGGCGGCATGGTCCAGCAGTTGACGCATGGATACGAGAGACATGGTAATACTCCAAACAAATAAAAACCTGTGCGGAGAGACGGGAGGACAAGCCTCGCTATATGCTGGAGCTCACATGCTGGAGCTCACATGCTGGAGCTCACGTGCTGGAGCTCACATGCTGGAGCTGCGGCCTGGCGTCTCTCCTGAATCCTTTTAGGAGAATTCTCCTACTTTAACGATCTTCAGTGCGTTCGTGCCGCCCACCTGCCCCATCGGCTCGCCCCACGTGACGACGATCATGTCGCCCTTCTTGGCGATGCCATGTGCGACCAGCAGGTCTTCGGCCTGCTTCAGCACGTCGCGGCTGGTGCCTTGCTGCAGCAGGTAATGCGCGCTCACGTTGCGATAGATCGACACCTTGCGCTGCGTGAGAACGCTCGGCGTCAGGGCGAAGATCGGCGTGTCGATGTTGTGGCGGCTCATCCACAGCGCGGTGGAGCCCGATTCGGTCAGCGCCACGATGGCCTTCACGTGCAGGTGGTGCGCCGTGAACAGCGCGCCATAGGCGATCGACTGGTCGATGCGGGTGAAGCGCGCGTTCAGGAAATCGGCATCGAGCTTGTTGTATTCGGACTGCTCGGCTTCCACGCAGACGGCGGCCATCATCTCGACGGTCTCGATCGGATAGCGGCCCGAGGCGGTTTCGGCGGACGTCATCACGGCATCGGTGCCATCGAGCACGGCGTTGGCCACGTCCGACACCTCGGCGCGGGTCGGTACCGCATTGAAGATCATCGATTCCATCATCTGCGTGGCGGTGATGGCGAACTTGTTCGATTCGCGCGCCATGCGGATCATGCGCTTCTGCAGCGCCGGCACGGCGGCATTGCCCACTTCCACGGCCAGGTCGCCGCGGGCGACCATGATGCCGTCGGAGGCGTTGAGGATTTCCTGCAGCGCGGGAATCGCTTCCGCGCGTTCGATCTTGGCGATCATCTGCGGCTTGTGGCCATACGGCTCGCCGGCGATATTGGCCAGCTGGCGCGCCATGGCCATGTCGGTGGCGCTTTTCGGGAACGAGATGGCCAGGTAATCGGCCTGGAAGCTCATCGCCGTCTTGATGTCTTCCATGTCCTTCGCCGTCAGCGCCGGCGCCGTCAGGCCGCCCCCCTGGCGGTTGATGCCCTTGTTGTTGGACAGTTCGCCGCCGATCTTCACCGTGGTGTGGATTTCGTGGCCGCTGATGCGGTCGACGACCAGCACGATCAGGCCATCGTTCAGCAGCAGCACGTCGTTGCCGCGCAGGTCGTTCGGCAGCGCCTTGTAGTCGAGACCCACGCGCTCCTGGTTGCCCAGCTCGCCGTTTTCACCCCACTTCGCATCGAGGATGAACTTGTCGCCGTTCACCAGGTCGATCTTGCCGCCTTCAAACTTGCCGACACGGATCTTCGGGCCCTGCATGTCGGCCATGATCGCCACTTCCCGCCCGCACTCCGCCGCCGCCTGCCGCACGAGGTTGGCGCGATCGATATGGTCCTGCGCCTTGCCGTGCGAGAAATTCAGCCGCACCACGTCCACGCCTGCCCGGATCATCCGGATCAGAACGTTCAGGTCGGTGGAAGCGGGGCCGATGGTTGCAACGATTTTGGTGCCACGAGACATTGAGGGTTCCTCGAAGAAAAGATCGTTCAAAGAGAAAGCGCAGCGACTTTGCGCTGCGCTTCTATTATTTGGTAGCGCTACGCTCAGCTGAGCGAGACTCCAGGATTTCCACCGCCGGGAGGGTTTTGCCTTCAAGGAACTCCAGGAAGGCACCACCGCCGGTGGAGATATAACCGATTTTATCGGTTATGGCGTATTTTGCAATCGCCGCCAGCGTATCGCCCCCCCCCGCAATGGAGAAGGCCTTCGAGTCGGCAATGGCCAGCGCCAGCGTTTTCGTGCCTTCGCCGAACTGGTCGAACTCGAATACGCCGACCGGGCCGTTCCACACGATCGTGCCTGCCGCGGCGATCTGGCTGGCCAGCAGCTGGGCCGTTTTCGGGCCGATATCGAGGATCATGTCGTCATCGGCCACGTCTGCCACGTCCTTGACGGTGGCGGCGGCGGTCGGCGAGAACTCCTTCGCGCACACCACGTCGACAGGGATCGGCACCTGGGCGCCGCGCTTGGCCATCATGTCGATGATCGCTTTCGCTTCTTCCACCAGGTCGGCCTCGGCCAGCGACTTGCCGATCTTCAGGCCGGCGGCCAGCATGAACGTGTTGGCGATGCCGCCACCCACGACCAGGTTGTCCACCTTGTCGGCCAGCGATTTCAGGATCGACAGCTTGGACGACACCTTCGAGCCGGCGACGATCGCCAGCAGCGGACGGGCCGGCGCACCCAGCGCCTTGCCCAGCGCATCCAGTTCGGCGGCCAGCAGCGGGCCGGCCGCTGCCACCGGCGCGAACTTGGCGATGCCATGCGTGGACGCTTCGGCGCGGTGGGCGGTGCCGAACGCGTCGTTCACATACACGTCGCACAGCTTCGCCATCTTCTGCGCCAGTTCGTCGGCGTTTTTCTTTTCGCCCTTGTTGACGCGCACGTTTTCCAGCAGCACGACCTGGCCATCCTGCAGGTTGTCCAGGCCGGCACCGTCGACCCAGCCCTGTTTCAGTTCGACCGGCTGGCCCAGCAGCTCGGCCAGGCGCGCGGCGACGGGCGCCAGGCTGTCTTCCTGCTTGAACTCGCCTTCGGTCGGACGACCGAGGTGGGACGTGACCATGACCTTCGCGCCCGCCTTGACGGCGGCCTGAATCGCCGGAACGGAAGCGCGGATGCGCGTATCTTCGGTGATATTGCCGGCATCATCCTGCGGCACGTTGAGGTCGGCGCGGATGAACACCCGCTTGCCTTGCAGCGCGTTTTGCGCGATCAGATCCTGGAGACGAATGAAGGACATGGGTTCGGAAGGGACAAGTGGTAGAAAGATCACTATTTTACCGCATGCCCGGGGCTGTCCGGCCTTTTAGCCTTATTAGTATAAATGCAACAACCGTAAAGCGGTGAAGATCAGCATGCCGAAGATGATCGTCTCCAGCATGCGGCGGCGCCACGCGAACCAGGCGACCGAGGCGATGCCCGCGATGAGCCTGGCGTTGCCCAGGTCGAGATGGACGGTCCCTGCGTTATCGAGCAGCAGGTCCGGTGCGATGATCGCCGCCAGCGCGCACGAGGGCGCATAGCGCAGCATTTCCTGCACCCGCGGTGGAATCGTCACCCTGTGGCCCACCAGCCAGAAGCTGCTGCGCGTAAGCGCGGTGGCGATCGCCAGCGCGATGATGACGATCCAGATTTCCAGGTCAGACATGGGTAGCCTTGCGGTCTTGTTTCCGTTTCGCGCGCCACTTGTCGCCGGTCTCTTCCACGATCATCGCCGTCACCATCCCCACCACCACGGCGGCCAGCAAGCCCAGCTTGTAAGGAAGATCGGCCGCCAGCACGGACACGACGGCGGCCACCAGCACGCCGCACAGCGCGGGCTTGCTGGCCACCATCGGCACCAGGATGCAGACGATGGCCAGCGTGCCGGCAAAGCCCAGCCCCCAGTCGGTGGGCACCGCATTGCCGAGGAAGATGCCGATGATGGAACCGATCTGCCACGCCGCGCAGTTCGGGTACAGCAGGCCCTTCAGGAAGGACATCTTGCCCGGCGCCGGTTCCGGATCGGGATAGCGCTGCAGGTACAGCGCCACGGAAATGTCGCCCGACACGAAGCCCAAGCCCAGGCGCTTGTGCCAGGGCAGCGAGGCGAAATGCGGCGCGAGCAGCACCGAGAAGATGACGAAGCGCAGGTTGATGACGAGCGCCGTCACGAAGATGACCCAGACCGGCGCGTTGGCGGCGATCAGCGGCAGCGCGGCCAACTGGGCCGAACCGGCGAACACCAGCAAGGTCATGCCCAGCGCCTGCGGCACCGTCAGCCCGGACTTGATCATCGCCACACCGACCACCACGCCCCACGCGCCGATGCCGAACAGCGTGGGCAGGCCGGTGCGGAAACCGTCGCGCCAGGCGGCAGGGTCGTGGGTAGCTAGGTCTTGGTCGCTCATGTGGTGTGGTTGCCACACATCGCAAACTTGCTGGCGGCCGGACGTTCGTGGAGTCGGTGGATGAGCGCGACATTGTACTGGCGATTCTTGCACCATGCCCGAATCCGTTAAAATCGTGCTTTTTGAACCCGGAGCACCACAAGATGACCCAAGCCACCACGCCAGTCGAACTCGAAGGTAAGGACCTGCCGGCATACTGCCCGAACCCGGCCATGCCGCTGTGGTCCTCGCACCCGCGCGTGTTCCTGGATTTCGCCAAGAACCAGGAAGCGAAATGCCCGTATTGCGGTACCACCTACCGCCTGAAGCCGGGCACGGTGGTCGGTCACCATTGATACGGAGCGGGAATCGGCCCGATGTGCGGTACATTGTTCGCGCCGATTCCCGATATCGGCGATCCTTGTCCACCCTGGCGGAGGCGTCATGAAGAAAAAGCAGCATAACGGCAGCCCCGCCGAAGTCGAAGCGGCGTTCTACGACGCGCTGAACCGGGCCGACGTGGATGCCTTGATGGCGCTGTGGGCGGACGACGAGGAAATCGTCTGCATCCACCCGAACGGCACCCGGCTGATCGGCCACCGCGCGATCCGCGGCTCGTGGGAAGTGCTGCTGGAACACGGCGGCCTGCACATCATGCCCTCCCAGCTGCACGAGATGCACAACCTGATGAGCTCCGTGCACACCGTGGTCGAAGGCACCACCGCCGCCTCCGGCGAGCCGCAGCACCTGGTGGCCACCAACGTCTACCTGAAAACACCGAAAGGCTGGCGCATCGCCGTCCACCACGTATCGGTCGCCCCGGGTCCCGTACCGGCCGATTCGCCCAGCCAGGTGTTGCACTAAAAACAAACTGGGGACAGACCCCTGTTTAGAGGAAATTTCCTCTAAACAGGGGTCTGTCCCCAGTTTTAAAGAAATGACATACTCGGCTCCCCTCTGGCTCCCCAACGGCCACTTCCAGACGATCTACCCGGCCATCTGCATCCCCAAGCCGGCGGCGCGCTTTCGCCGCGAGCGCTGGAACACGCCCGATGGCGATTTCATCGACGTCGATTTCGTCGATGGTGAGCCGGGCAAGCCGTTCGTCGTGCTGTTCCACGGCCTGGAAGGTTCGTCGGACAGCCATTACTGCCGCTCGCTCGGCAAGGAACTGGCGGACCGCGGCTGGTCGGGCGCCATCCCGCATTTTCGCGGCTGCTCGGGCGAGGCGAACCTGGCGCCGCGCTTCTACCATTCCGGCGACGCGGCCGAAGTGGACTGGGTGCTGCGGCGCCTGCATCCACGCGCGACGGGCAAGTTCTACGCCTGTGGCGTGTCGCTGGGCGGCAATGCCCTGCTGCGCTGGCTGGGCGAATCGCAGCATGCGGCGGAATTCGTGGAGGCGGCAGTGGCCGTGTCCGCGCCGCTCGACCTGGCGCGCGGCGGCGAAGCGCTGGGGCGCGGCTTCAACCGCCTGTACCAGCGCATGTTCCTGCAGACGCTGAAACCGAAATGCACCGCCAAGCTGGCGCAGTTCCCTGGCCTGTTCGATCTGGAAGCGCTGCGCGCGGCGAACGACCTCTACGCGTTCGACAACGCGGTGACCGCGCCGCTGCACGGCTACCGCGACACGGACGATTACTGGAACCGCGCCAGCGCCAAGCACGTGCTGGGCGACATCACCGTGCCCACCCTCGTGCTGAATGCGCTGAACGATCCTTTCCTGCCCGGCATCCACTTGCCGCGCCATGCCTCGCCGCACGTGGTGCTCGATTATCCGGAAGAAGGCGGCCACGTGGGCTTTGCCACGGGCCGCCTGCCCGGCAAGCTGACGTGGCTGCCACGCCGGATGCTGGCCTTCCTCGAGGGCGCCCACCACATCGGCGCGCCGCAAACGACGCCGTTATGCGAAGCTTGACCCATGGATGACATCGTCAAACAGGCCATGGCCAAGTGGCCCAATGTGCCTTACTGCTATGGCTGGCTCGCCCTCGATGCGCGGGGCAACTGGCGCATGCGCGACGAAAACGCGCAGCGCCTCGGCCTGCCGGGGGACAAGCTGGCCAATGCCGCGCTGGTCGGCTTCATCGCCCGCAATTACGCGCGCGATGAGCGGGGCTGCTGGTATTTCCAGAACGGCCCGCAGCGCGTGTACGTGGTGCTGGAAGCCACGCCGTTCATCGCGCGCACCGATCCCGCCCACGGCTTCGTGCTGCACACGGGGGCGCCGCTGGAACACATCGACGCGGCGTTCATCACCGAGGCCGGCGAACTGATTTTCCAGGCAGGCGACATCGTCGCCCAGCTGGACGACCGCGACGTGGCCCAGGTTCTCGCTTCGGTGGAAATGGATGGCGCAGTGGGTGGCGAATCGGCCAGCGACGAGGCGCTGCTGGCCTGGCTCGAAGGTGGCGGCGCACCGGCCGCCCCCACGCTGAAGATCAGCGGCAGTTCGCTGCCGTTGCAGCGGACAGGTCGCGGCGACGCAGAGGATCGGTTCGGCTTCCGGAAAGTTCCCACGCCGGCCGGGTGACATCGGCGCAGTCCCGGTCGGCCTTGTTCATGCGGTCGAACGGATCAGCCTTCGCGGCGCTCGTGCCCGTGCCAGTGCCCGTGCCGGCGCTGACGCTGAATGATGCGCCGCTGTAATCCTTGTCCTTGTCCTTCTCGCCCATCGCCTCGCGCCGCCTGGCCTGCCACTCGCGCTCGCGCGCATCGATGACGGCATGCTCGTAGAACGACGCATCCGATGATTTGCGCGCCAGCTGCAACTGGTCGAGCGCCGCCATCGTGCCGCCCAGCAGCGCATACGATTCGGCCAGCGCGATATGCTGCAGCGAAATCTTGCCCATCTTCGAATACGCCTGCGCCAGCAAATCCTGCAGTTCCGCTTCGCTGCGATACTGCTGTATCTGGTCGCGCAGGAAGCGCTCGGCCTGCTCCGGCTTGCCGCCCTTGATCAGGGCATCGGCATATTGCCAGGCGATGCCGCGCGACAGCGGGAACTTGGCATGCGCTTCCTGCCCTTCGGCGATGGCCTGGGCCAGCACCTCGGGGTTCTTTTCCTGGTCGACCTTGATCTCCAGCGACGTGTACGCCAGGATGCTTTCCGAGACGCCCTTCGGCAGCGGCGAGCTGAACGCGCCAGGCGCGGGCGGGCGTTCGACCGTGGCGCGTGCCTTGTCCAGCCAGCTTTGCGCACCCTTGTAGTCGTCGCGCTTCAGCGCCAGGAAGGCCATGCCGTACTGGCCGGCCGCGATGTCGTGGCGGCTTTGCTGCGCCATCTGGTTGCGGAAGAATTCCTCCGACTGCGCATAGCCCTTCGTGGACGGATCCTGCAGCACGCGGGCACGCGATCGCACGAGGAAGAAGTCCAGCGCATCCACCCGCTGCCGGTAAGGCGTTTCGCGGATGCGCGCCTGGATGTCGGCGATGCGCTCCGTGGTCAGCGGGTGGCTCATCAGCCACGGCATCGACGTGTCGTACATCTTGGTGGCATTCTGCATGCGCTGGAAGAAGGCCACCATGCCGGTCGTTTCATAGCCGGCCGCACCCATGATCTGGAAGCCCACGCGGTCCGCCTCGCGCTCGGCCTCGCGGCCGAAGTTCAGCTGGCGCTGGATCGCCACGCCCTGCCCGCCCATCATCACGCCCATGGCCGCATCGGGGCTGTCCTTGGCGACCAGCGCCGCCAGGATCATGGCCGCCAGCGGGATCAGCGCATCGGTCTTCTGCTCGCCCAGCTGACGGGCGATGTGGCGCTGCGCCACGTGCCCGATCTCGTGCGACAGCACGGAGGCCAGTTCGGATTCCGACTGCGCGGCCAGCAGCAGCGCCGAGTGCACGCCGATGAAGCCGCCCGGCAGCGCAAACGCGTTCAGCATCGGATCGCGCACGGCAAAGAAGAAGTAATCGTAATTCGCTTCGCCACGCGCCCCGGGGCGCGCCGTGACCAGCGTGTTGCCCAGGTTGTTCAGGTAATCGATGATCGGCGGATCGTCGAGATAATCGCGGTTGAAGCGGATATCGCGCATGATCTCCTCGCCCAGCTTGCGCTCGATGACGGGCGACAGCGCCTCGCGCGACGTGTCGCCCAGGCTGGGCAGGGTCGGCACGTTGGTCGGCGACTGCGCATGGGCTTGCTGCACGGGGAGCGAAACGGCAAGGGAAATGGCGAAGGACAGCAGTGCGCGGCGGGGAAATCGGATGGCGTTCACGGTGCTATGATACCTTTTCATTCAGTAACTTCGTTTTTTCCACATGTCCGAACTCACCCACTTCGATGTTACCGGCCAGGCCCACATGGTCGATGTCGGCGCCAAGGCCGAAACCCACCGCATCGCCGTTGCCACCGGCACTATCCGGATGAAACCGGAAACGCTGGCCATCATTCTATCGGGAACCGCCAAGAAGGGTGACGTACTCGGCATCGCCCGCATCGCCGCCATCATGGGCGCCAAGCGCACGAGCGACCTGGTGCCCCTGTGCCATCCGCTGGCGCTGACCCGCGTGACCGTGGATTTCGAGACGGACGAAGCCGCTTCATCCGTTCATTGCCGGGCGCAGGTGGAGACTTACGGCAAGACCGGGGTGGAGATGGAGGCGCTCACGGCTGTGCAGGTGGGGTTGCTGACCGTTTATGACATGTGCAAGGCCGTCGATCGCGGCATGGTCATGAGCGAGATCCGCGTGCGGGAGAAGCATGGCGGGAAGTCGGGGGACTGGTCGGCGACGAGCTAAGCTGACCCTTCGGCGGGTATTCAGGCTGGCGGCACCCGGGCCATGCCGAAACTCTTGCCGGTCGTTTCGATGCTTCCGACATGCCTTTCCATCGTTGCGTTATCGGCTGCCGCGCAACTGTTCATGAAGCCGAAGACAGGTATCCCGGCCACGTCGTTGACGCATTTTGCATAGTGATTTGCCGAGTTGCAGCCGAGGAGCAGAATTTTTCGGGTGTTCGGCGCCCATCCCACGGTCTTCCAGAACAGCGCGCCGCCATCCCACAGCGTCGTTCCCGTGGCATCGGTATGCCACGGTTGCACTTCCTTGAAAGAGCTGAATTCGTCGGAAAGAATGGGGCCGTCGAGCGCGCCGTTGTGCGCGATGCAGATGAACGTCCTGGCTTCGGCCAGGTACTCGTAGAAGTCGGTGCTCGTGCGCCCTTTGGGCGGGCTGCTGATGGGCAGGAATCCGACGAATGCGCTCGGCGGAGAAGTCGGGCTCGGTACCACGACCGTCTTGAACACCATCGCATCGCCGGAATAAATACTCGCTCGCAGATGAAGGCCGACCCGCTGGAGATTTTTCGAATCCGGTCCCGTCCCTGCCGCAATCAGTAGCGCATGCATGGCAATCCTTTCAAGGATGGCTGACTTTGGTGCCCGTTCAGCGGGCTGCCAGGCGCTGCCATGGCGACGCCGGCGCCGTTCGCTTGCACTGCCGGGTTTGGATGCCGATGGCCGAAAAATGCAGGACAAAGACAGATTAGACCGTTTTTACACTGGCTGGTGATTTTTCTCCGCGCGTCGCCATGCGTGGCAGCGCGGCTTGCCGGGCGCAATGACGATACTGTCGGACATAAAAAAACCGGGCTGGAAAGCCCGGTTTTTTGACATCTGGGAGTGCGGCGGATCAGTTTGTCGTAGGTGTCGTAGCAGCAGCAATATTGTTCTTGGTGATCAAGCCCTGCGCCGCAGTGTTCGTGATGTTTTCGCCGTAGGTGTTATTCCAGGTCACGGCGCTACCGCCGGCATCCGGAGCGTCCGGGGTCATGATGATCGTGCCATTGGCGCCGGTACCGATATTCTGCGTCGTCAGGGTGATCACGCCGCTGCCGGTGATCGTTGCGCCCGACACTTCCTTGGTCGGCGTGAAGGCTGGCAGGGATGGACCGTTGGCAGCATTGTCCGTGTTGCAGACCGTTGCATCGTTACCGTTTTCCTGGATGCACAGGCCAACAGCGGTCTTCAGCGGACCGGCCGATGCCAGCGCATTGCCGACCTTGGCCTTGATCGTGTAGTCCGTATAAGCGGGAATCGCGACGGCCGCCAGGATACCGATAATGGCGACAACGATCATCAGTTCGATCAGGGTGAAACCGGCTTGGGCTTTCTGGTTCATGGATTTCATGGTGTTGCTCCTTCAGGTAGAAACGAAACGGGTTGGGATGGTTTATGTAGAGCAATCACCGTGCCAGCCCGGTTTGATCTATTTCCAAGGCGAAAAACGTCATTTATGATAGTTCCAGGTGGAAATAGTGACAAAATCCGTCACTTCCATGTTCGTAGATTGTCAGCTGCGGGATTCGTCACCTGACGAATTTTGTCAGCCGAGCCTGAATGCCATGCGTGTGCCCGAAAGATCCAGCACGTCGCCATCGGCCAGCGGGTGCGGCAGTTTCCCCAGCGGCGCCTCGTTCAACAAGGGAATCCGGTCGCCATCGGCGTGGACGGCGGCATAGCCGGCTTCGGTCCGGGTGATGACGACGACCTGCACACCGGCACGGCCGAGGCTGGTCTGTGGCTTGTTCAGTTCCAGCGCCCGGCCGGCATTGCTGCCGTTCAGGACTTCGATGCGGGCAGGTGGCAATACCAGTGGCACGGCGGGAATGCCGCTGATCGGCCGGATGCCATCGGCCACGAATTCGACGCGGTACTTCGCCAACTTGATCGTGTCGCCATGCTGCAAATGATGTTTACCCACGCGGTGGCCATTGACGAAGGTGCCGTTCGTCGAATACAGGTCTTCCAGGAACGAATCGTCGAGGATCGTCGTGATCGCCGCGTGTTCGCCGCTCACGGTCTGGTGTTCGAGCACGATGTCGTTATGAGGGTGGCGGCCGATCGTCATGCGCTCCTTTGTCAGCTGCACGGTTTTTTCCAGCACGCCATCGCGGGAAATCAGGATCTTCGCCAACGCATCGCCTCCAGACGGGTTCACCAAAACAAACGGGGGCCGAAGCCCCCGTCATTATTCCGCAAAAGCGGAGCACATTGCTGTTATTACAGCATGGCCTTCAGCAGCTTGGCCATCTCGGACGGGTTCTTCGTCACGGTGATGCCGCACTCTTCCATGATTGCCAGCTTGGCTTCGGCGGTATCGGCACCGCCGGAGATCAGCGCGCCGGCGTGGCCCATGCGCTTGCCCGGAGGAGCGGTGACACCGGCGATGAAGCCGACGACCGGCTTCTTCATGTTGTCCTTGATCCAGCGCGCCGCGTTGGCTTCGTCAGGACCGCCGATTTCGCCGATCATGATGACCGCGTCGGTGTCCGGATCTTCGTTGAACATGCGCATCACGTCGATGTGCTTCAGGCCGTTGATCGGGTCACCGCCGATGCCGACTGCCGACGACTGGCCCAGGCCCAGCGCGGTCAGCTGGCCAACGGCTTCGTACGTCAGCGTGCCAGAACGGGACACCACGCCGATACGGCCTTTCTTGTGGATGTGGCCCGGCATGATGCCGATCTTGATTTCGTCAGGCGTGATCAGGCCAGGGCAGTTCGGGCCCAGCAGCAGGGTCTTCGAACCGGCTTTGGCCATGCGATCCTTGATTTCCATCATGTCGCGGACAGGAATGCCTTCGGTGATGCAAATCGCCAGTTCCAGCTCGGCTTCCACAGCTTCCCAGATCGCGGCGGCGGCGCCTGCCGGCGGCACGTAGATCACGGAAACGGTTGCACCGGTTTCCGAAGCCGCTTCCTTGACGGTTGCGTAGATTGGAATGCCTTCGAAATCTTCGCCGGCTTTCTTCGGGTTCACGCCTGCCACGAAGGCTTCACGGCCGTTCGCGTAGTCGCGGCAACCGCGGGTGTGGAACTGGCCGGTCTTGCCGGTGATGCCCTGGGTGATGACTTTGGTGTCTTTATTGATCAGAATAGACATGTTGGTTCCTTAATTAAGCTTGACCGGCAGCAGCGGCAACGACGCTCTTCGCTGCGTCTTCCATGGTGTCGGCGGCGATGATCGGCAGGCCGGAGTCGGCCAGCATCTTCTTGCCCAGGTCTTCGTTGGTGCCCTTCATGCGGACGACCAGCGGTACCTGCAGGGAAACGGCTTTCGATGCGGTGATCACGCCTTCGGCGATCACGTCGCAACGCATGATGCCGCCGAAGATGTTCACCAGGATTGCCTTCAGGCCCGGGTTCTTCAGCATGATCTTGAATGCTTCGGTCACTTTCTCGGCCGTTGCACCACCGCCCACGTCCAGGAAGTTGGCCGGCTCGCCGCCGAACAGCTTGATCGTGTCCATCGTGGCCATGGCCAGGCCGGCGCCGTTCACCAGGCAGCCGATATTGCCGTCCAGGGAGATGTAGGCCAGGTCGAATTTCGATGCTTCGACTTCGGCTGGATCTTCTTCGTCCAGGTCGCGGTAGGCGACGATTTCCGGGTGGCGGAACAGCGCGTTGGAGTCGAAGTTGAACTTCGCGTCCAGGGCGATCACTTTGCCTTCGCCGGTCAGGATCAGCGGGTTGATTTCAGCCAGCGATGCATCGGTTTCCCAGTAGGCTTTGTACAGGCCTTGCAGGTTGGCGCGCGCGTCGGCAACCGACGCATCCGGCACGCCGATCTTGCGGGCGACGTCGTCGGCATCCGCATCGGTCAGGCCCACGGCCGGGTCGATGATCACGTTGTGGATCTTTTCCGGGTGCGATTCGGCCACTTCTTCAATGTCCATGCCGCCTTCGGAGGAAGCCATCAGCACCACGCGCTGCGAAACGCGGTCGGTCACCAGCGAGATGTACAGTTCCTTCTTGATGTCGGCGCCTTCTTCGATCAGCAGGCGGCGCACTTTCTGGCCGTTCGCGTCGGTCTGGTGGGTTACCAGCTGCATGCCCAGGATCTGGTCGGCATATTCCTTGACCTGTTCCAGCGACTTGGCAACCTTCACGCCGCCGCCTTTGCCACGGCCACCGGCGTGGATCTGCGCCTTGACCACCCATACCGAGCCGCCCAGGGTCTCGGCAGCTTTCACTGCTTCGTCCACGGACAGGCACGGAATGCCGCGCGGAACCGTCACTCCGAACTTCCGGAGGATTTCTTTGCCTTGATACTCATGGATCTTCATGCTGGCTTCCCTTCTGATGCTGAATTTGAAATGGGGTTTAAATGTTGCTGCTACTTCAGTCGTGCGGCACCTGGCTGATGACGGAACGAACCGCCCAGCGTGGGTCGATACCGGCCAATTGGCGCGTCATCCGGGGGGACAGCGTGACAGTTGTCGGGTTGGTACGATTTCTGTGCGGGTGCGTGGCGCTGGCGGCAACCGATATCGTGGAAGCCAGCAGGATGTCGTTGGACTTGATGTCGGCAAGATGCGTGTGCAAATTCCGTTGTGCATCGCGGGGCGCGAACGCCTGGATGTTCATGGCGCGCATGGGGGACAGCGCACGCGTGAAAGGATTTGACAGAGACATAACACCGATGCCGCTCGCGCGGCCTAATTAGTAAGCAGCCATGTACTGATTCGTACGTTGCCGCAGCTTCTACGGACAACCACCGCACCCGCGGTGCTGCATAAAACTACAAAAGTGTAGCACACCGATCAGGCACTGGATAGCAACGTGATCGTACAACTTTGGGCTCGCAAGGGGCGCCACGCCGGAGCGCCAGGGAGGAAAACCGGCAACAGACATCGATTGTTTGGAAACATTGCCTGAAAAATGGGGCGTAGCTGGGGTTTCAAGGAGCACAGCTCCTTGCCAGCGTAGCGGTACTGCCATGCTTGGCTGTACTCCTTCCGTAGCTGGGGTTTCAAGGAGCACAGCTCCTTGCCAGCGTAGCGGTACTGCCATGCTTGGCTGTACTCCTTCCGTAGCCGGGGTTTCAAGGAGCACAGCTCCTCGCCAGCGTAGCGGTGCAGCCATGCATGGCTGTACTCCTCCCGTCCCATTTTTGTTGCCTGAAAAATGGGGGCGTAGCTGGGGTTTCAAGGAGCACAGCTCCTTGCCAGCGTAGCGGTACTGCCATGCTTGGCTGTACTCCTCTCGTCCCCATTTTTCAGGCAACAAAAAAGCAGCCCGAAGGCTGCTCTAAGCGGCGTGAATAAGCCGCGTGAATATCAGATATTCCCAAACTCGTCATCCGGGTCGTAGCCTTTCATCGCGGCGCGCACGGCCTTCTGGGAAAAGCCCCGGCCGATCAGGAAGCGCATCTGCTTGGCGCGGCCTTCGGCATCCTCGGCGACCTTGCCGTGGTACTTGCGGCGCCACACGTCGCAGCAGCGCGCCACTTCGTCTTCGACGAGCCCCGCCTTCAGTTCCTGCAGTGCCTCGCCCTTCACGCCGTGGCTTTGCAGTTCGGCCAGGATGCGGCTGTTGCCGTAGCGCGCGGAGCGGCGATGGATGAGGGATTCGGAAAAACGCTCTTCCGACAGCCACTTGTTCTTTTCCAGCCAGTCGAGCAGCGCGTTGATGTCTTCGCCCTCTTCCGCGTGGCGCGCCAGCTTGCGGGCCAGCTCGAGGCGGCTGTGCTCGCGGGTGGACAGCAGGCGCAGGGCACGGGCTTTCAGGCTGGGAGGAGGAGCGCGCATCGGGGGTGATCGATCAGTGGAAACAGGAAAGCGGACAGTATAAAAAAACATCGCCACCGCCGCAAAGCGGCCGGTGGCGATGAAGAGCTTCTACAAAGCCCAGGATCAATTGGCGGGCGGTGACGCCCGGGCTGGAGAACGGAGTCTCCAGCCGGCCATCATCAGTCGACGGCCTTCAGCTTCGGTGCCGGTGCATCGCCTTCGGCCGGCGGCAGTTCGCGCACGCCCAGCGAAGTGCGGACCTTGTTCTCGATCTCGCGGGCCAGTGCCGGACGTTCGCGCAGGAACGTGCGGGCATTGTCCTTGCCCTGGCCGATGCGCTCGCCACCGTAGCTGTACCACGAACCGGACTTCTCGACGATCTTTGCTTCCACGCCCAGGTCGATGATCTCGCCTTCGCGGGAGGTGCCTTCGCCATACAGGATGTCGAAGTGGGCTTCCTTGAACGGCGGTGCGATCTTGTTCTTGACGACCTTGACCTTCGTTTCGTTACCGATCACCTCGTCGCCGGACTTGATCGAGCCGGTACGGCGGATATCCAGGCGCACGGAGGCGTAGAACTTCAGCGCGTTACCGCCCGTGGTGGTTTCCGGCGAGCCGAACATCACACCGATCTTCATGCGGATCTGGTTGATGAAGATGACCAGCGTGTTGGTGCGGTTGATCGTGCCGGTCAGCTTGCGCAGCGCCTGGGACATCAGGCGGGCCTGCAGGCCCGGCAGCGAGTCGCCCATGTCGCCTTCGATCTCGGCGCGCGGCGTCAGCGCCGCCACGGAGTCGATGACGATCATGTCGACGGAACCGGAGCGCACCAGCGCATCGCAGATTTCCAGCGCCTGTTCACCCGTGTCCGGCTGCGAAATCAGCAGTTCGTGCAGGTTCACGCCCAGCTTTTGCGCATAGGTCACGTCGAGCGCGTGTTCCGCGTCGATGAAGGCGCAGGTGCCGCCGATCTTCTGCATTTCGGCGATCGTTTGCAGCGTCAGCGTGGTTTTACCCGACGATTCCGGACCGTAGATCTCGACCACGCGGCCGCGCGGCAGGCCGCCGACGCCGAGCGCGATGTCCAGGCCCAGCGAGCCGGTGGAGACGGTCTGGACTTCTTCCAGCGGGGCGCTTGCGTCCATCCGCATGACGGAACCCTTGCCGAACTGCTTTTCAATCTGAGCCAGCGCCGCGGCGAGCGCTTTGGCTTTTTCGGAGGCAGGTACTGCCGCTTTCTTGTCGTCCATGATCTCTCTTAACCTTTAACTGTTTAGTGATTCCGAATATTCCTTGTGTACCGGTGCGGCACAAGTAGTACTGTATATGTATCCAGTGGTTTATGCAAGCGCTAAGTGGCACTTCGCAGTGTTTGTACAGTGCTTTTCCAAGGCGCGTCGCACATTGAGTACAATGAAATTGCCTCAATGCCGGAATGCCAACATGCGTATTTTACTAGCCGAAGATGACAGTGTCCTGGCGGACGGACTCACGCGCTCGCTGCGCCAGTCCGGCTATGCCATCGACTGCGTGAAAAACGGGCAGGAAGCCGATACGGCCCTGTCCACGCAGGAATTCGACCTGCTGATCCTGGATCTCGGCCTGCCGAAGCTGCCCGGCCTCGAAGTGCTGCGCCGGCTGCGTTCGCGCGGCTCGCTGCTGCCGGTGCTGATCCTCACGGCGGCCGATTCGGTCGAGCAGCGCGTCACCGGCCTCGACCTGGGCGCCGACGACTACATGGCCAAGCCGTTCGCGCTGTCCGAGCTGGAAGCGCGCGTGCGGGCGCTCACCCGGCGCGGCCAGGGCGGCGGGTCCGCCATCGTCAAGCACGGCCCGCTCACCTATGACCAGGTGGGCCGCAGCGCCTACATCAACGACCAGATGCTCGACCTGTCGGCCCGCGAGCTGGGCCTGCTCGAAGTGCTGCTGGCCCGCACCGGCCGCCTCGTGTCGAAGGAACAGCTGGTGGACCACCTGTGCGAATGGGGCGAGGAAGTCTCCAACAACGCCATCGAAGTCTACGTGCACCGCCTGCGCAAGAAGATCGAGGTGGGCGGCGTGCGCATCGCCACCGTGCGCGGCCTCGGCTACTGTCTCGAGAAATTCTCCAGCGCCGCCGCGGCCGAGCCCAAGTGAATTCGCCGGCGGACCGGTCCGAAGCGGCGTGGAGCCCTGCCCTCGAGGAAGAAGAAGAAATCCAGCATTCGCTGTTCGGCGAGATCCTCGACTGGATGCTGGCCCCGCTGCTGCTGCTGTGGCCGATGAGCATCGCCATCACCTACCTGGTGGCCAAGTCGATCGCCAACCAGCCGTTCGACCACGCGCTGGAAGACGCCGTCACCGTGCTGTCGCAACAGGTGCGCGAAGTGAACGGCACGGCGGAACATCGCCTGCCCGGCGCCGCGCGCGACATCCTGCGCGCCGACGACGTCGACAGCGTCTACTTCCAGATCCTCGGTCCGCAAGGCCGCCATCTCGACGGCGACCGCGACCTGCCCCGCCCCGATCCGCAGCCCGAGGACGACATCGTGCGCCCCGGCGCCGTCAGTTTCCGCAACGCCAACCTGCACGGCACGCCCATCCGCCTGGCCTATGCCTATGTCAACCTGGAAGAGCACAGGGAACGGCCGCCCCGCCTGGTGCTGGTGCAGGTGGCGGAAACGCTGGAAAAGCGCGCCCGGCTCGCCAACGAGATCATCAAGGGCGTGATCCTGCCCCAGTTCATCATCCTGCCGGTGGTGCTGGCGCTCGTGTGGTTCGCCCTGTCGCGCGGGCTGCTGCCGCTGGCCGAACTGCAGGAGCGCATCCGTGCGCGCCCGATCGACGACCTGTCGCCCATCGCGCCGAACCAGGTGCCGGAAGAGATCACGCCGCTGGTGCGCTCGCTGAACGACATGCTGGCGCGGCTGTCGCAATCGATCGAGATGCAGAAGCGCTTCATCGCCGACGCGGCGCACCAGATGAAGACGCCGCTGGCCGGCATGCGCATGCAGTCGGAACTGGCGCTGCGCCAGACGGACCAGCACGAGATCCACCGCTCGCTCGAGCAGCTGGCGAAGAGCTCCGAGGCCGCCACCCGCCTCGTCAACCAGCTGCTGGCCCTGGCGCGGGCGGAAAACCAGCCGCAGTCCGGCAGCGCCTTCGCATCGCTCGACCTGGCCGACGTGGCGCGCAACACCGTGCGCGACTGGGTACCGGCCTCGTTCAACTACCGCATCGATCTCGGCTACGAAGGGCCGGATGCGCCGGTCCCCATCGACGGCAACGCCGTGATGCTGCGCGAGCTGCTGTCGAACCTCGTCGACAATGCGCTGCGCTACACGCCGCAGGGCGGCAGCGTGACGGTGCGCCTGCGCGGCGGCGAAGCGCCCGTCCTCGAAGTGGAGGACACCGGCCCCGGCATTCCGCCGGCCGAGCGGCTGCACGTGTTCGAGCGCTTCTACCGGATCCTGGGCAGCAGCGCCGAGGGCAGCGGCCTGGGGCTGGCGATCGTGCGCGAAATCGCCCAGCAGCACGGTGCCGAGGTCGACATCTTCAGCAATCCGCATGCCACGAACCCGAAATATCCCGGCTGTCTGTTCCGGCTGACATTCCCCGCGCGGCCCGCGGCGGCGGTCGACGAACAGGATGCACCGCACTATGGCTGACCACAATCATGGCTGACGACAATCATGGCTGACCACGAGGCCTACTGGCGCAGCACGCGGCGCCTCGCCGCGATCCTGCTGCTGGCCTGGATCGCCACCGGCTTCCTCGCCGTGTTCTTCGCCCGCGAACTGGCGAACCTGACGATCTTCGGCTGGCCGCTGTCGTTCTACCTGGCGGCGCAAGGCTCGTCGCTGGTCTACCTCGCCATCATCGGCATCCACGCCTGGCGCATGCGCCGGCTGGACCGCCAGTACCAGGAGCGCGATTGAAACACACCTACAAGCAGCGCCTGTCGCGCTACTACCTCGTCTTCACGGCGTGCTTTGCCGCGTTCCTGCTGTCGCTGGCCGTGCTGGAAAGCGAAGGCATGCCGCGCGTGTGGATCGGCTACATGTTCCTGTTCGCCACCATCGTGCTGTATGCCTCGATCGGGCTGGTGTCGCGCACGTCGAACGTCGCCGAATATTATGTGGCGGGCCGGCGCGTGCCGGCCGTGTTCAACGGCATGGCCACGGCGGCCGACTGGATCTCGGCCGCCAGCTTCATCAGCCTCGCGGGCACGCTGTACCTGAACGGCTTCGACGGGCTGGCCTTCGTGATGGGCTGGACCGGCGGCTACTGCCTCGTGGCGCTGCTGATCGCGCCCTACCTGCGCAAGTTCGGCCAGTACACGATCCCCGACTTCCTCGCCGAACGCTATGGCGGGCCGGCCAACGGCCGCGCCGTGCGGCTGTGCGCGGTGGCAGCCACGATCCTCGTGTCGTTTACCTACGTGGTGGCGCAGATCTATGCGGTCGGCCTGATCGCCTCGCGCTTCACGGGCGTCGATTTCTCCGTCGGGATCTTCCTCGGTCTCGCCAGCATCCTCGTCAGCTCTTTCCTGGGCGGCATGCGCGCGATCACGTGGACGCAGGTGGCGCAATACATCATCATCGTCGTCGCGTTCCTGATCCCGGCCATGTGGCTGTCCGCGAAGCACAGCGGCAACCCGATCCCGCAAGTGGCCTATGGCAAGCTGCTGCCGCAACTGTCGGCACGCGAAGCGGCGCTGGCGGACGACCCCGGGGAAACCGCCGTGCGCGACGTGTTCCGCGAACGCGCCGCGCAATACCAACGGCGCCTGGACGGCCTGCCCACGTCGTGGGAAACGGGCCGCGCCGAGCTGCAGCACTACCTGGACAACGTACGGCTGCGCAATGCCTCGCTGCTGGAGATCCGGGCCGCCGAACGCGCGCTGATCGCCTACCCGAAGAATGTCGACGATGCGGTGGCCACGTGGCGTGCCGCGCGCGACGACAACCTGCGGCGCGCGCGGCCCATCACGCCGCACGCGGTGCCGTTCCCCGGCGCCACCGAGGAACAGTCGGACATCAAGCGCCGCAACTTCATCGCGCTGGCGTTCTGCCTGATGCTGGGCACCGCCGCGCTGCCGCACATCCTGATGCGTTCCTACACCACGCCGTCGGTCCACGAAACCCGTGTCTCGGTGTTCTGGACGCTGTTCTTCGTCCTGCTGATCTACCTGACGATTCCCGCGCTGGCGGTGCTCGTGAAGTACGACGTCTACAGCGCGCTGGTCGGCAGCCATTTCTCCGACCTGCCCACATGGGTGTCGTACTGGGCCAGCGTGGACCGGGCCAATCCGCTGATCAGCATCACCGACATCAACGGCGACGGCATCGTGCAGCTCGCCGAGATCGCGATCGATGGCGACGTGCTGGTGCTGGCCACGCCGGAAATCGCCGGCCTGCCCTACGTGATCTCCGGCCTGGTGGCGGCCGGCGGACTGGCCGCCGCGCTGTCGACGGCGGACGGCCTGCTGCTGGCGATCTCGAATGCGCTGTCGCACGATGTGTACTACAAGATCGTCGACCCGAAGGCGTCCACGCAAAAGCGCGTGACGATCTCGAAGCTGATCCTGCTCGGCGTGGCGTTCGTGGCCGCGTATTCGGCCTCGTCGAAGCCGGGCGACATCCTGTCGCTCGTCGGCGCGGCGTTCTCGCTGGCCGCATC
Source organism: Pseudoduganella sp. jia 12 (assembly GCF_055502675.1). NCBI lineage: Bacteria > Pseudomonadati > Pseudomonadota > Betaproteobacteria > Burkholderiales > Oxalobacteraceae > Pseudoduganella > Pseudoduganella sp. jia 12. The sequence goes on along the minus strand of NZ_JBUXKP010000004.1, from coordinate 247,440 downwards.
GACACTGTTCCCCGTGCTGGTGATGGGTGTGTTCTGGCGCCGCGCCAACCACTGGGGCGCGCTGGCCGGCATGGTCACCGGCTTTTTCATCTGCCAGTTCTACATGGTGCGCACCAACCCCACGCTGGGCGGCAGCGCGGCGGCGCAATGGTTCGACATCGCCCCCATCTCGGCCGCCGTGTTCGGCGTGCCGGCCGGGCTGGCGGCACTGATCCTGGTCAGCCTGATGACACCCCCGCCAGGGCCCCGGCAGGCTGCCCTGGTGCGCCATATCCGCGCTCCCGAGATTATCAATATCAAATAAATACCGATCGTGTGACATTTGGTGAGAAAGCAGGGCGCCCAGGATTCCGATATCGCCTACGTGCGCAGCGTGCAGCGTGCTGGCGATCGAACTGCTGCGCCTGGACACGCGCACCGGCCGCACCACCGAAGTGTCCGATCCGGGCCACGTGCTGCACTGGGTGCTCGATGCGCGCGGCGCTGATCGGCGACCTGGAAAAGGATGCCGCGCAATTGATGGCCACGTCGCCCGTCGAACAGGCGGCCAGGCTGCGCCAGCCGCTGCTGCTGGCCCACGGCAGCGCGGACCGGCGCGTGCCGCGCGCCCATGGCGTGCGCTTCCGCGATGCGGTCGGCGCCACCAACAAGCAGGTCGAGTGGGTGGAGTACGAAGACGAAGGGCATGGCTGGACGCTGCCGAAAAACCGTTTCGATTTCTGGACGCGCGTGGAAAAGTTCCTCGACCGCCACATCGGACAGGGTGTCAAGAAATAGCCCTGCGGGTGACATTCCGATAGAAATCAACCGGGGCCGCCATGATAAGTTGGCGGTCTTGCCAACTTCGTCACGATCATGTCCCTGCGTATCCGCATTTCCCCGTTGTGTTCCCTGTTATTACTGGCCGCCTGCCTGGCCGGCGCCGCCCACGCGGCCCCTGCAACTTCCGCAACGGCATCCTCACCGCCGCCGGCGGCCGACTTCTTCGGCCCCTCCTCGTTCGGCGGCGCGCAGCTGTCGCCGAATGGCCAGTACGTGGCCGCCAAGGTACCCGGCCAGAGCGGGCGCGACCGGCTTGTCGTGGTGGAGCTGGCCACGTCGAAGGCCCAGGCAGTGGCCGAATTCTCGGATGCCGACGTGGGCAACTTCCAGTGGGTCAATGACGGGCGGCTGCTGTTCGACAGCACCGACAAGGACGTGGGCCAGGGCGACATCAATGCCGCGCCGGGCTTGTTCGCGGTGGACCGCGACGGCAAGGACTTCCGCCAGCTGGCGCAGCGGCGTGCCAATTTCATCACAACACCGGCCGCGGCGCGGCTGCTGCCCTGGCACACCTACATGCTGTCGCAACGGGGCGCGCAGGATTCGGATACCGTCTACGTGCGCAGCCTGAGCGTGGAACCGGGCGGCAGCGTGCGCTCCGAGCAGCTGCTGCGGCTCGATACCCGCACCGGGCGCAGCACGGGCGTGCCGATGCCGGGCAGCGTGCAGCACTGGGTACTCGATGCGCGCGGCGAGCCGCGCATGGCCACCACGCGGGAGGACGGCAAGAACACGATCTGGCTCCGCGAAGTTGACAATATGCGTGAAAAATGGCGCGCCATCACCACGTTCGACGCGTGGATATCCGACGCGGACGGCTTCACGCCGCTGGACTTCGATGTCGACGGCCGCCTCTACGTGGTGGCCCGCCACGGCGGCGACAAGGCCGCCATCCACACGTTCGACCTGGCGGCCGGCAAGGTCGATCCGGTGCCCCGCTTTTCCATCCAGCGCTACGATTTCTCGGGCCACCTGATCCGCAGCGGCGACAAACTGGTCGGCGTGCGCTACCTGGGCGACACGTACGCCACCGAGTGGCTCGATCCCGCCATGAAGGCGCTGCAGGAAAAGGTGGATGCGCAGCTGCCCGGCCTGGTGAACCTGATCTCGCTGCCGCGCCGCCCCGAGTCGCCGTTCGTGCTGGTGACCACCTATTCGGACATGCAGCCGCGCACCTACTTCGTCTACAACCGCGACACCGGCAAGCTGAACCTGCTCGGCCAGTCGCAGCCGAAGCTCGACGCCACGAAAATGGGCCGGCAGCAGCTCGTCACCTACCCGGCACGCGACGGCATGGAGATTCCCGCCCTGCTGACGCTGCCGCATGGCGCGAAGGCCGCGGACAAGCTGCCGATGGTGGTGCTGGTGCACGGCGGGCCATGGGTACGGGGCGCCGTCTGGGGCTGGTCCGCCGATGCGCAGTTCCTTGCCTCGCGCGGGTATGCGGTGCTGGAGCCGGATTTCCGCGGCAGCACCGGCCATGGCGTGAAGCACCTGACGGCCGGCTTCAAGCAATGGGGCCGCGCCATGCAGGACGACGTGGCCGACGGCACCCGCTGGGCCATCGAACAGGGCGTGGCCGATCCGCAGCGCATCTGCATCGCCGGCGCCAGCTATGGCGGCTATGCCACGCTGATGGGGTTGATCAAGGATCCGGACCTGTACCGCTGCGGCATCAACTGGGTGGGCGTCACCGACATCAAGCTGATGTACGGCGGCAGCTGGTTCCACTCGTCCGACCTGCCGGCGCACTACATCCGCTACGGCATGCCGCGCCTGATCGGCGACCTGGAAACGGAAGCGGACCAGCTGATGGCCGTGTCGCCTGTCGAACAGGCATCCCGGCTGCGCCAGCCGCTGCTGATGGCCTACGGCGGCGCCGACCGCCGCGTGCCGCGCGCGCACGGCACGCGTTTCCGCGATGCGGTCAGCGCCACCAACAAGAACGTCGAGTGGGTCGAATATCCGGAAGAAGGCCATGGCTGGCGGCTGCCGAAGAACCGCATCGATTTCTGGACGCGGGTGGAGAAGTTCCTGGACCGGAATATCGAACCGGCGGCAAGGTAACAGGCCAGAAACGGCGATGTCAACAATGGCGGGCGGGCTGGCGAAGGACTGCAGCACCATCGCCAGGTCCAATGCCATCAACGGAACAGGAAGCGGCATGGGAACCTGGGTACAAGCCATCATCGACCGTGAAACCGCCACGCCGGAGCAGGCGCGCGAACTGGGCGCCGCAATGCTGGCCTGGCTGGTGGACAAGCGCATTATCGAAGACCGGCAGTGCGATGCCGACTTCCGGGGCAACCCCGGCTATCCGGCCGGAAGCGCTTTCCGGCTGGTCTGCAATGGCGAGGGTGCGGACCGCGACGATGACTGCAGCAATCCGTCGATGCGCATGTACCTCGTGATGCAACGCCATTTCCTGTACTGCCCGCATGCCCGTTTTACCACGCTCCCCTGCCCCGCGTGCGACGCGGACGTCGACTGCCAGCCTTACATCGATGCGGGCTTCGCCTGGATGCTCGAGGACGGCCCCGATGCACTGGCCTGCCCCCAATGCGGCACGACGAGCCCGTTGCGCGAATGGGAAGATCCCGAGTCCGGTTTCCTGATGCTGGGCTTCGAGTTCGAGGACTGGCCATCGTTTTCGCCCGGATTCGTGGCCGAGTTCTCGCGCCGGCTGGGGCACCGCGTGACGCATGTCCAAGGCAAGAGGTAGTGCCGGGCAGCCGCGTGAACGGGAACATGCGGAGTCGGGCTTCGTCATGCCGGGATTCGGGTTCTTCGACTGCCCGGAATTTTGCCCGAATTCAGCGTCGCGTTCTTGAAGGGGCTCGGGCACCGCATTATATATTTCAGCGAAAAGCGGTAGCCCGGGATCGGAAATGACAATCGGGCAGCCAGCTGGGCGTATGCTGGCAACTCTCATCCGACAGGAGGCTGGCTATGGGTTCCGGCAAGATTCTGGTGGCACAGGGAGGCGGCCCGACCGCCGTCATCAACCAGTCGCTGGTGGGCGTGGCGCTGGAGGCGCGGCGCTTTCGCGACGTGACACGGGTATATGGCGCGCTGCACGGCGTGCGCGGCATCGTCGACGAGGAGTTCGTCGACCTCACGCAGGAAACCAGCCATAACCTGGAGCTGGTGGCGGCCACGCCCTCGTCGGCTCTCGGCTCCACGCGCGACAAGCCGGATGCGAAATACTGCGCCGAGATCTTCAACGTGCTGCGCGCGCACGAGATCGAACATTTCTTCTACATCGGCGGCAACGATTCGTCGGACACGGTGCGCATCGTCAGCGAACAGGCGCGCGCCGCCGGCTACCCGTTGCGCGCGATCCACATCCCGAAGACCATCGACAACGACCTGGTGGGCAGCGACCACACGCCCGGCTTTCCCTCGGCCGCGCGCTTCGTGGCGCAAGCGTTCGCCGGCGCGAACCTGGACAACGCTTCGCTGCCCGGCGTGTACGTGGGCGTGGTGATGGGCCGCCATGCGGGCTTCCTCACCGCCGCATCGGCGCTGGGCAAGAAGTTCCCCGACGACGGGCCGCACCTGATCTACCTGCCCGAGCGCACCTTCTCCATCGAATCCTTCCTGGCGGACGTGAAGGCCATGTACGAGCGGCATGGCCGCTGCGTGATCGCCGTCTCTGAAGGCATCCATGATGCCAGCGGCGAGCCGATCGCCACGCTGCTGGCCAAGGAAGTGGAGAAGGATGCGCACGGCAACGTGCAGTTGTCCGGCACCGGCGCGCTAGCCGACCTGCTGTGCGACGAGATCCGGGCAAAGCTGGGCATAAAACGCGTGCGCGGCGACACGTTCGGCTACCTGCAACGCTCCTTCATCGGCTGCGTGTCGGACGTGGACCAGCGCGAAGCGCGCGAGGTGGGCGAGAAGGCGGTGCAGTATGCCTTCTGGGGCGAGCGCGACGGCTCGGTGGCGATCCGCCGCACCGGCTTTTACTCGGCCGACTACGCGCTGCTGCCGCTGTCCGACGTGGCCGGTAAAACGCGCACGATGGAGGATGAGTTCATCGCCCCTTCCGGCACCGACGTCACCGATGCCTTCCGCCTGTACCTGCGGCCCTTGCTGGGCTCCGGCATGCCGGATGCGTTCCGGCTGCGCTGCGCGCGCGTGGCGAAGATCCTGAAACCCGAAAACCGGTGACAGACACCCATTATTCCGGAACATCTGTTGCAAAAAAACCGGTGACTGTCACCGGTTTTTCATATGACAAAGCCGGTAGCAGGTACCGGCTTTGATTGTTGCTCGAGCAGCCTGCCGGCGTGCGGCAGGCCGCAAGGCTTAGACGACGATCGTCTGGTGCTCGCCTTCCGCGCGGGCGCGGATCGTGCCGATGCGCGAGACGGTCTCGCCGGCCGCGGTCAGCTGGGCGATCGCCGCGTCCGCGTTCTCGGCGGAGACGATCACGGTCATGCCGATGCCGCAGTTGAACACGCGGTGCATTTCGGCGTCGGCCACGCCGCCGTGTTGCTGCAGCCACTGGAACAGCGGCGGCATCGTCCACGATTTGCCATCGAGTTCGGCCGTCAGGTGATCCTGCAGCACGCGCGGGATGTTTTCCACGAGGCCGCCGCCGGTGATGTGCACCAGGCCCTTCACTTCCATCGATTCCATCAGCGCCAGCAGCGGCTTCACATAGATGCGGGTCGGCGCCATCAGCACGTCGGCCAGTTTGCGGCCGTGGAAGTCGGCTTCCAGGTCCGGCTTGGCCACTTCGATGATCTTGCGCACCAGCGAGTAACCGTTCGAGTGCGCGCCCGACGAGGCCAGGCCCAGCACCACGTCGCCCGGGACGATCTTGGTGCCGTCGATCAGTTTCGACTTTTCCACGGCGCCCACGGCGAAGCCTGCCAGGTCGTATTCGCCGGCCGGGTACATGCTCGGCATTTCGGCCGTTTCACCACCGATCAGCGCGCAGCCGGCCTGTTCGCAGCCTTGGGCGATGCCCTTGATGACGTCGGTCGCGGTCGGCACGTCCAGCTTGCCGCAGGCGAAATAGTCGAGGAAGAACAGCGGCTCGGCGCCCTGCACCAGGATATCATTGACGCTCATGGCCACCAGGTCGATGCCCACCGTGTCATGGCGGTTCAGCTCGAACGCCAGCTTCAGCTTCGTGCCCACGCCATCCGTGCCGGACACCAGCACCGGCTCCTTGTACTTCTTGCTGATTTCGAACAGCGCGCCGAAACCGCCGATGCCGCCCATCACGCCTTCGCGCAGGGTACGCTTGGCGAACGGCTTGATGGCTTCGACTAAGGCGTCGCCCGCGTCGATGTCGACGCCGGCGTCACGATAGGACAGGGATACGTTGGAAGGTTGGCTCATGGTGTATTTCGCGGCGGAGGCGGTAAAATAGAAGAGGATTGCTGCATTTTTGCCAGCAAGTCCGCTATTTTAGCAAAACAGCCCCGCCAAATCCCCATATTTCGCCTCCATGTCCCCAGCCCAGACCGCACGACGAGCACAAACGGTATCCGGGGCGGCAGCATGGCCCGAACCGTTTACGGCAATGCACTTTTATATAATGCGCATTGTGATGAGCGAAAACGATATTGAAATGACCAGCAATCCGGGGCGGCAGCCATGAAACAGCTGGTGCTGGACCTCGGGGCCGAGCCGGTCCACACGCTCGAATCGTTCGAGGTGGGCCGCAATGCCGAGGTGGCGGCGCTGATGCGCCAGTTCGCCGGCCGCAGCTCGCGCGAACACTTTGCCTACCTGTGGGGCGAGATGGGCGCCGGCAAGACCCACCTGCTGAAAGCCCTGGCATGCACGGACCGGGCGCGCTACATTTCCCCGTTCTCGATCGAGTCCGAATTCGTATATTCCCCCGACGTGGACCTGTACCTGCTCGACGACTGCGAAAAGCTCTCGCCGGTGGCGCAGATCGATGCGTTCGCGCTGTTCAACGAGATCCGCGCCAACGGTGCCTGGATGGTGTGCAGCGGCGCCGTGGCGCCGGCCGTGCTGCCGGTGCGCGAGGACTTGCGCACGCGGATGGGCTGGGGCCTGATCTACCAGTTGCACGGCCTGTCCGACGACGAGAAGGTGGCGGCGCTGTCCCAGGCCGCGGCGAGCCGCGGTTTGACCTTGTCGCCCGGCGTGTTACCCTATTTATTGTCCCATTTCAGGCGCGACATGCGCTCGCTGTCCTCGATGCTGGACTCGCTCGACCAATATTCCCTGGAAACCCAACGCCCGATCACCCTGCCGCTGCTGCGCGAGTGGCTGCAGGCGGCAAAAGACTGAAGCGAATTGACAACCTCCATGAACCTGGCCCTGTTCGACCTCGACCACACCCTGCTGCCCATCGATTCCGACTATGAATGGGGGCAGTTCCTGTGCCGCCAGGGTGCCGTCGATGCCGCCGCCTTCGCGCGCCGCAACGACCAATTCTTTGCCCAGTACCAGGCCGGCACGCTGGACCCGGTGGAATACCTGGAGTTCGCCCTCGGCACGCTGGCCACCTTCGAACCCGAGCACCTGGCCGCGCTGCAGCAGCAGTTCATGGCCGAAGTGATCGAACCCAATATCACGCCCGCGGCGCGCGCCCTGCTGCAACGGCACCTGGATGCCGGCGACATGGTGGCCATCGTCACCGCGACGAACCACTTCGTCACCGCGCCGATCGCGAAGGCATTCGGCGTGGACCACCTGATCGCGGCGATGCCGGAAATCGTGGATGGCCGCATCACCGGCCGGCTGGGCGGCAAGCCAACGCAGGGCGAAGGCAAGATCCTGCATACGAAGGCATGGCTGGAACAGATGGGGAAAACCCTCGAGCACTTCGACAACGTGTACTTCTACAGCGACTCGCACAACGACCTGCCGCTGCTGTCGATCGTCTCGCATCCGGTCGCCACCAATCCGAATGCCGTCCTGACCCGCCATGCCAACGAGCGGGGCTGGGCTTTACTCCAACTATTCAATGATTAAGAAATTCATCCGCAAGATCCTGGGCGTCAAGGACGCCCCCACCAGCAACGAACCCGAAATCCTGGGCCCGGAGCAGCATGGCATCGACCCGAAACTGGTGTCGTCGAACGCAATCCGCGTGACATCCTCCCTGCAGGAAGCAGGCTTCGAAGCATTCGTGGTGGGTGGCGCGGTGCGCGACCTGCTGCTGGGCGTGAAGCCGAAGGATTTCGACATCGCCACCAATGCCACGCCCGAGCAGGTCAAGAAGCTGTTCCGCCGCGCGTTCATCATCGGTCGCCGCTTCCAGATCGTGCACGTGATGTTCGGCCAGGACCTGCTGGAAGTGACCACGTTCCGCGGCACGGCCACCGACAACGCACCGAAGGACGAACACGGCCGCGTGCTGCGCGATAACACGTTCGGCAGCCAGGCCGAGGATGCGGAACGCCGAGACTTCACCATCAACGCCATGTACTACAACCCGGCAAGCCAGCAGGTGCTGGATTACCATGGCGGCATGCGCGACATGCGCGCGAAGCTGCTGCGCATCATCGGCCAGCCGGAAACGCGCTACCGCGAAGATCCGGTGCGCATGCTGCGCGTGGTGCGCTTCGCCGCCAAGCTGAAGTTCGACATCGAGCCCACGACGGCCGCGCCGATCGCCGTGATGGCGCCGCTGATCAACAACGTGCCGGCCGCCCGCGTGTTCGACGAGATGCTCAAGCTGCTAATGAGCGGCAGCGCCCTCGCCTGCCTGCTCCAGTTGCGCAAGGCCGGCCTGCACCATGGCCTGCTGCCGCTGCTGGACGTGGTGCTCGAGCAGCCGCTGGGCTTCAAGTTCGTGACGCTGGCGCTGGAAGCCACCGACAAGCGCATCGCTTCGGGCAAGACCGTATCGCCGGGATTCCTGTTCGCCTCGCTGCTGTGGCACCAGGTGCTGGAAAAGTGGAATGCCTACCAGGCCTCCGGCGAATTCCCGATCCCCGCGCTGCACCTGGCGGCGGACGAGGTGCTCGAATCGCAGACCGAGAAGCTGGCGCTGCAGCGCAAGATCGGTTCGGACATGCGCGACATCTGGGCCATGCAGCCGCGCTTCGAGCGCCGCAACGGCAAGAATCCGTACAAGCTGCTGGAACACGTGCGCTTCCGCGCCGGCTACGATTTCCTGCTGCTGCGCTGCGCTTCCGGCGAGACCGAGCAGGAACTGGGCGACTGGTGGAGCGCGTTCTACGAAGCCGACGAAACGGTCCGCGCCGAGATGGTGACCGCCATTTCCAGCGGCGCGGGCGCCAAGCGCAAGCGGCCGCCGCGCCGCGGCGCGCGCCATGACGAAACCGGCGAATCTTCAGGCGAATTGTCAGGCGAATCCGCGGGCGACGACGAGTTCGATGGCGAGGAACTGCATGCGGAAGGCGACGACGTCGCCATGCCGGAACCGGCGAAACGCCGCCGCCGCGGCCCGCGCCGCAAGCGCAGCGGCGAAGGCGGTCCGGATACCGCACCAACCACGCCAACCGTCGACTGATGGAAGCGTTCGTCGGCATCGGCGCCAACCTCGGCGACGCGCGCGCCAACGCGCTCGATGCCATCGCGCGCCTGCGGCGCGTGCCCGGCATCGCGGTAACCGGCGTTTCAAGCCTGTACCGCACGGCGCCGGTCGATTCGTCCGGCGACGACTACATCAACGCGGTTGCCCGCATCGACACCACGCTCGATGCGCAGGCGCTGCTGCAGGCATTGTTCGCGATCGAGCAGGAACACGGCCGCGAGCGCCCCTACCGCAACGCGCCACGCACGCTCGACCTCGACCTGCTGCTGTATGGCGCGGACATCATCGCCACGCCCACGCTGGCGGTGCCCCACCCGCGCATGACGCAGCGCGCGTTCGTGCTGGCGCCGCTGCTGGAGATCGCCCCGGATATCGCCGTGCCGGGCCTCGGCGCCGCGGCATCGTTCGCGCCGGGCGTGGCGGACCAGCGCATCGAACGCATCGACTCCATCGGATAACGCATGCAGATCCCTGTCATCGTGCAGACCGTTGGCCTTCTGACCCTGTCCAACGTGTTCATGACGGTGGCCTGGTATGGCCACCTGAAGAATTTCTCCACCAAAGCCTGGTATGTGGCGGCATTCGCCAGCTGGGGCATCGCGCTGTTCGAATACCTGCTGCAGGTGCCGGCCAACCGGATCGGCTACACGCAATACAGCCTGGCGCAGCTGAAGATCATGCAGGAAGTGATCACGCTTGTCGTGTTCGTGCCGTTCGCGATGATCTACATGAACCAGCCGTTCAAGACCGATTTCATCTGGGCGGGGCTGTGCCTCGTCGGAGCGGTGTACTTCATCTTCCGTTCCTGAAGCGCTGGCTGGCCAGCGGCAATTCTGCACGGTCGTGCGGCGGGGTTTAGAATACGCGCCGTAACGATTTTATTAGAGGACTTCCATGTCTGGTTATCTGCAGGGTAGTGATATGTCCGGCGCCACACAAGGCGTTGCAAAAGCGGCGAGTGGCACGCCGGCACCGGCAAAAGCGGTGGCGAGCAAGGCCGTCACGATTCCTTCGCTGAACGCGCTGCGCGCGGCCGGCGAAAAGATCTCCATGCTGACGTGCTACGACGCCAGCTTTGCCGCGCTGATGGACAAGAGCGGCGTTGAAATCCTGCTGATCGGCGATTCGCTGGGCATGGTGTGCAACGGCCACTCGTCCACGCTGCCCGTCACCGTGCAGGAGGTGGCCTACCACACGGCCGCCGTGGCGCGCGGCGCCAGGTCCGCGATGATCATGGCCGACCTGCCGTTCGGCAGCTACGGCACGCCGGAACAGGCGCTGGCCAGCTGCGTGCAGCTGATGCAGGCCGGCGCCCACATCGTCAAGATCGAAGGGGCCGGCTGGCTGGCGGACACGGTGCGCTTCCTCGTCGAGCGCGGCGTGCCCGTGTGCGCCCACATCGGGCTCACGCCGCAATTCGTCCACCAGCTGGGCGGCTACAAGGTGCAGGGCAAGACCGTGGAAAGCGCCGACGCATTGAAGGCCGATGCGCTGAAGCTGCAGGCCGCCGGCGCCTCGATCGTGCTGCTCGAAGCGGTCCCCTCCACCGTCGGCAAGGCGGTCACCGAAGCGCTGTCGATCCCCACGATCGGCATCGGCGCCGGCCCCGACTGCTCGGGCCAGGTGCTCGTCATGCACGACCTGCTGGGCGTCTTCCCCGGCCGCAAGGCCCGCTTCGTGCGCAACTTCATGGATGGCCAGCCCACCATCGAGGCGGCATTTACCGCCTACGTCGCCGCCGTCAAGGACGGCAGCTTCCCCGCCATCGAGCACTGCTTCTAAGCAAAACTGGGGACAGACCCCTGTTTTGAGGAATTTCGTTGATTTTCAGGAATTTCCTTGGAACAGGACGGTCCGGCGATCCGGTACGTCCCCTTTTTTTGCCTTCATGGGGTGAATACGACGCGGGCGCCGTCCGGGGCGGGCGCTGACCAGGCCTGCTCCACGTCGCTAAGCGGCCTGGCCTGCGCGTCGATGCGGAACGTACCGCTGGCGATCTCCCTTGCCAGCGCGGGCAGTTCGCCGAGGATCGCGCGATCCGATACCGAGCCCATCCCGCTCCCCACGATCTCGACATTCGCGGCGCGCAGCAGTGCCCCTGGAATCGGCGCCACATCGCCGGCCATCGAGCCGACGTGTATCCATGTGAAGGGCGCGCTGCGATCGCTGCGCTGCCGGATGACCGCCTCCATGCTGCGCACGGCAGCCTCGCCCCAGAGGAAATCGAGCACGACATCCACTTCGCCCGCGAGAGCGCCCAGCCTCGCATCGCCCAGGGTCACCGTCTCGGTGGCGCCGAGTTCGCGCAACCTGGCGAGCTTGCGCTCGTCGCGCCCTGCCGCGATCACCTGCACGGCGCCGAGGTGCCGCGCGACCTGCACCGCCATGCTTCCCGAACTTCCCGTGGCCCCGAGCACGAGCACGTTCTGCACCGCCTGGAACGGCACGCGGCAACGCAGCGCCAGCCAGGACGCCATCGCCGGATTCATCGCCGCGGCCAGCGCGACCGGATCGCTGTCGCCCGGCAATTCGATACTGCGCCGTAGTTCGATGACGGTCCTGTCGGCCATCGTGCCGAGCTGCTCGGGAGCCTGGACGAAGTAACGCAGCTTACCATCCGCACCGCGCCCGACCCCGTCGACGCCGGCGACGAGCGGCGGCCGGCCCGTGCTCGAATAATGTGCCCCCGCAGCACGCCCGCGGGTAATGTGATGCAGGCCGGCGGCCAGCACGTCCACCAGCATTTCCCCCTGCATTTCGGGCACGGGCTCGCCGATGTCGGTATAGCGCGGCGGTTTCTCGAACGATGTGATGACGGCAGCTTTCAAGGTGTTCTCCTCAATGGACGATGCGCACAATTAAGTTCGTACTACGATCCATTATTGATACGTAGTGCGAACTATGTCAAGATGCGATCACGATGAAAAAACAAGAATCGACGAACCCTGTCCCCAAGGCCGGCGAAGGCCTGGCCGATGCGCTGGTGCCTGCCGCCTTTGCCACCATGGCCGTGCTCAACAAGATCGGTGCCGAGAACGACCTGTCCCTCACGTTGATGCGCGTACTGGGAATCCTGCGGGACCGGCGCCCGCGAATGGTCGAGCTGGCCGAATACCTGGGACTGGAAAAGCAGACGATGTCGGGGCTCATCGCCCGGGCCGAAAAGCGCGGCCTGGTGGCGCGCGCGCCGAACGTGGAAGATGGCAGGGCGACCGACGTGTTCCTGACCGGCGAAGGGGTCAGGCTGTTCGACCAGCTGCACGGGCAGATGCGGCAGGCGCTGGCACCGCTCACCGAAGGGCTGGGCGCAACGGACCGGCAACTGCTGCAGGACCTGCTCGAGCGCATGCTCGCGTCCCGGCAGCGCTGATGGCCGGCGCCGCACCGGTCGGGCGCCGCACCGTCCGGCGTGCGCCGTGACCGGCCAGGCTTACACCTGGATCCAGGTGGTTTTGAGTTCCGTGTACTTGTCGAACGCGTGCAGCGACTTGTCGCGGCCGTTGCCGGACTGCTTGTAGCCGCCGAAGGGCACCGTAATGTCGTCGTTGTCGTACTGGTTCACGTGCACGGTGCCGGCGCGCAGCGCGCGGGATGTGCGGATGGCCTTCGACAGGTCGGCCGTCCACACGGCCGCGTGCAGGCCGTAGGGCGTGGCGTTGGCCTGCCGCACGGCCTCGTCGAGCGACGTGAAGCTCAGCACGGACAGCACCGGCCCGAAGATTTCCTCGCGGGCGATCGACATGCCGGCATCGACACCGTCGAAGATCGTCGGCGCCACGTAGTAGCCGCCGGTGTCGAGCCGCACGCGTTCGCCGCCGGCCAGCAGCCGCGCACCGGCGGCCTTGCCTTCGCCGATGTACTTCATCACGGTGGCCAGCTGGATGTCGTCGACGATCGCGCCCATCACCGTGTTGCTGTCGAGCGGGTCGCCCGGTGCGAAATCCGGCACCATCGCCAGCGCTTTCTCGATGAAGCGCGCGCGGATCGATTCTTCCACGAACAGCCGCGATGGCGCATTGCAGCTCTCGCCCTGGTTGAAGAAGATCGAGCCGACCGATGCCGCCACCGCCGCATCGAGGTCGGGGCAATCGGCGCAGACGATGTTGGCCGACTTGCCGCCCAGTTCCGTCCACGCCCGCTTCAGGTTCGACTGCCCCGCCATCTGCACGATCTGCTTGCCCACGCGCGTGGACCCTGTGAACGCGATGCAGTCGACATCCATGTGCAGTGCCAGCGCGCTGCCCGCTTCGTTGCCGTAGCCGGGCAGTACATTGAACACGCCGGGCGGAATGCCGGCTTCCAGCGCCAGCTCGGCCAGCCGCAGCGCGCTCAATGGCGATTTTTCCGAGGGTTTGAGCACCACGCTGTTGCCCGCCGCGAGTGCCGGGCCGATCTTCCACGATGCCATCAGCATCGGATAATTCCATGGCACGATCGCGGCGACGACGCCGACCGCCTCGCGCGTGATCAAGGCGAGGCTGTCGCCGGGCGTCGGCGCGATCTCGCCATAAACCTTGTCGATCGCCTCGCCATACCAGCGGATGCAGTTGGCCGCGCCGGCCACGTCCACGGCCAGGCTGTACTTGACCGGCTTGCCCATGTCGAGCGTTTCCAGCAGCGCGAGTTCATCGCGGTGCAGCTCCATCAAATCGGCGAACTTCACGAGGATGCGCTTGCGCTTTGCCGGCGCCAGGCCGGCCCAGCGGCCATCCTCGAACGCCGCGCGCGCATTGGCGACCGCCACTTCCACGTCTTCCGGGCCGCAACGCGCGACGGGCCCGAGCTCCCGGCCATCGACCGGCGAACGGTTGTCGAATTGCGCCCCCGTGCGGGACGGCACACGCTTGCCGTCGTTGAAGGCGCGGCCGTCGATGGACAACGTGCGGGCACGCTCGTGCCAGCTGGCGGAATCGTTCATGGCTGTCTCCTGTGGTGTCTGCCGATTCTACCGCCGGCTTGTCGATTAGGAATTACCTATCGAAACGATAGTTACAATGAATTTCCATAATGGCAGCCCGGCCGATAGCATAAGCCTTTCTTAAACACTTAACTTGATAGGTAGAGTATATGGAGTTCATGGCTTCGAAGCCGGGCCGCGCGCTGTTGTGCGCAATGGCCATCGTATCCGCGCTGACGTCGATGTCGACCGGCGCCTATGCCCAGACCTTGACCAAGGACAATGGCGCCCCCGTTGGCGACAACCAGAACAGCCAGACCGCCGGCCCCGGCGGCCCGACGCTGCTGCAGGACGTGCACCTGGTGCAGAAGCTGCAGCGCTTCGACCGCGAGCGCATTCCCGAGCGCGTGGTGCATGCGACCGGCACCGGCGCCCATGGCACGTTCACCACGACCGACGACCTGTCCGACCTGACGAAGGCAAAGCTGTTCGCCAAGGGCACCGTCACGCCGGTCTTCGTGCGCTTTTCCACCGTGATCCCGAGCCGCTCCGGCGCGGAAACCACGCGCGATCCACGCGGCTTCGCCACCAAGTTCTATACGCAGGAAGGCAACTGGGACCTGGTCGGCAACAACCTGCCGATCTTCTTCATCCGCGATGCGATCAAGTTCCCCGACATGATCCACGCGCTCAAGCCGGACCCCGTGACCAACGTGCAGGAGCCGGAGCGCGTGTTCGACTTCTTCTCGCACGTGCCGGAAGCCACGGCGATGCTGACCCGCGTGTATTCGAACTGGGGCACCCCGGCGAACTATCGCCAGATGAACGGCAGCAGCGTGCACGCGCTGAAGCTGGTCAATGCCAAGGGCGAGTATGTGTACGCGAAGTTCGCGTGGAAGTCGCGCCAGGGCGAGCGCAACCTGCGCCCGCAGGAAATCCCGGTCATCCAGGGCAAGAGCACCAGCCACGCCACGGTGGACCTGTATGAATCGATCAACGCCGGCAAGTTCCCGGCCTGGGACCTGACGGTTCAGGTCATGACACCGCAAGACCTCGACAAGTTCGCCTTCGACCCGCTGGATGCCACCAAGATCTGGCCGAACCTGCCCGAGCGCAAAGTGGGCACGATGGTGCTGAACAAGGTGCCGGACAACTTCTTCGAGGCCACCGAGCAGGTCGCGATGGCACCGGGCAACCTGGTGCCGGGAATCGAAGCTTCCGAAGACCGCATGCTGCAGGGCCGCCTGTTCTCCTATGTGGACACGCAGTTCCACCGCCTGGGCGCCAATTTCCAGTCGCTGCCGATCAACAAGCCGCTGGTCCCGGTGCGCAACCACCAGCAGGATGGCGCGATGAACATCGATGGCCGCAAGGGCACCGTGAACTACCAGCCGAGCCGCATCGCGAACCTGGCTGAAGATCCGAACGCCCGCAGCAGCAACCTGCCGCTGGCCGGCACCACGCAGCAGCAGCGCATCGCCAAAACGCTGAACTTCCAGCAGGCCGGCGACTACTACCGCGCCCTGTCGGCACAGGACAAGGATGACCTGGTCGCCAACCTGTCCGGCGACCTGAAGCGCGTGAAAAACCAGGTCAGCCTGTACACGATGCTCTCGCACTTCTACCGGGCCGATGCCGACTACGGCAAGCGCCTCGTGAAGGCGGTAGGCGCCGACGGTGCAAAGGTGGCCGAACTGGCCGCCGCGCTGAAGGAGTAAGCGCAAGGCGCCGGACGCCGGGGCAGCTGTAAGCCCCCGGCGCCGGCGGGCATCTCCGCGTCACGGCGTGGCCCGCTTCTTCCCGAACACGGCCACCGCCGCGAGCCCGGCAACCGCCAGCAACGGCAGGCTGCCGGGCTCCGGCACTTCCAGGTCGAAATGCTGCGAGAACACGACCAGCGCCACCGTATCGGCGCGGTCGGTTGCCCACACCATCAGGTCCTTGGCGACCCACACCTGCGGCTGCGACAGGAAGCCGGCCCTGCCGGGACCACCGCTCACGTAATCCGCAACGCAATCGGCAACGTAGTCGGCAACGTAGTCGGCAACGTAGACGCCATGGTCGTCATGGCGCATGTCGATCCCGCTGCCTGTCATCTTCAGCGCTTCCGGCCGCCATGCCGGATCGAGCGCCGCCACGCGAAAGCCCATGCGCAGGCCGATGAAAACGAGGGCGCCATCGCCCTGCACCGTCAATTCGTCGTCCCTCACCCCGAACCTCAATCCCGCGCCGAAAGGCGATCCGTCGGGGGTTGCGGTCACGTCGATATTGCCGGCATTGAAAACCCGCAACGGGTTCGATGCGCTGTAGCTGGCACTGAAGTCGGTGAACGCGAGGCCGCCGGCGTTCAGCGTGCCGCCGGCGAGCAATGTGGACAGCGGCAACGCCTGCGCGCTGGCCGCCACGGCGAAAGACAGTATCGTTGCCCCGATCAACCGCGAGAATCGTTTCATGATGGGCTCCTGTGGAAAATGGACGGGCGGCCAGCCGGCCGCGCCGCTGGCGCACGTGCACTGGTCCAGCCCAGTTGATCTCGCATAAGCCATGCCACGCGCACCACGCCCCGCGCGGCACTTGCACCTTGCACGCCTCGTCAAGTTTTTCGACAGCGGCGGCATTTCACGGGCCGCTCCGGCGAGCAACATCCGGCCACAAATCGCCGGCAAAGTTGCTCCCGCGCCGCATCCAGCCTTTATAATCCGGGATTTTCCGCCCGCTTATTTCCGCTCCCGAAAGCTTGCATGAACAACACCCTGATCATCTTTGTCGCGCTTTATCTTCTGGGAACGCTGGGCCTCGGCATGTGGGCGGGCACGCGGGTCAAGAACACGAGCGACTTCGCCGTCGCCGGCCGGAGCCTGCCGCTGGTCATGGTCATCACGACAACATTCGCCACCTGGTTCGGCGCCGAAACCGTGATGGGCGTGCCTGCGCGATTCGTGCAGGGCGGCCTGAATGCCGTGATCGAAGACCCGTTCGGCGCCGGCACGTGCCTGATCCTCGTCGGCCTGTTCTTCGCGACGAAACTGTATAAATTGAACCTGCTGACGATCGGCGACTACTACCGCCAGCGCTACGGCAAGGGCATCGAAGTGTTCTGCTCGGTGGCGATCATCCTCAGCTACCTGGGCTGGGTGGCGGCGCAGATCACCGCGCTGGGGCTGGTATTCACGGTGCTGACGAACGGCGCGCTGGCACCGGCCGCGGGCATGGTGATCGGCACGCTGGCCGTGCTGATCTACGTGGTGGTGGGCGGCTTCCTGGCCGTGGCGATCACCGACTTCATCCAGATGATCGTGCTGGTGGTGGGCATGACGGTCATCGCGTTCTTCGCCGCCGACCTGGCGGGCGGCGCCGGCAACGTGCTGGACATGGCGCAGCGGGCCGACCTGTGGCGCCTGTGGCCGGAACCCACGTTCACCGACATCATGTTCTTCTTTGCCGCCGCCATCACGATGATGTTCGGCAGCATTCCGCAGCAGGACGTGTTCCAGCGCGTGATGTCCGCCAAGGATGCGCCCACGGCCCGCACCGGCGCCGTGATCGGCGGCGCCAGCTACATCATCTTCGGCTTCGTGCCCATGTTTATCGTGGCCGCCGCGGTCGTGGTGATGGGCGACAGCGCGATGGATCTGGCCAAGAACGATTACCAGCGCCTGCTGCCCACGTTCGTGATGACGAAGATGCCGCTGGTCATGCAAATCCTGTTCTTCGGCGCGCTGCTCTCCGCCATCAAGAGCACGTCGTCGGCCACGCTGCTGGCGCCATCGACGAGCTTTGTCGAGAACATCCTGAAGAACCTGCGTCCGGGCATGAGCGACAAGCAGCAGCTGCTGGCCATGCGCGTGACCATCGTGATCTTTGCCGCGCTGGTGCTGGCCTACGCGATCATGATGCAGGGCACGTCGATCTACGAACTGGTGTCGTCCGCCTACCAGGTGACGCTCGTGGGCGCGTTCATTCCCCTGGTAATGGGCCTGTACTGGAAACGCGCCACCACGCAGGGCGCGGTGCTGTCGATCGGTGCCGGCATCCTCGTGTGGGTACTGTTCTTCCCGCAGATCAGCGGCTTGGGCGAAGCGTTCCCCGGCCAGCTGGCCGGCCTGTTGGCCGCGCTGGCCGGCATGATCATCGGTTCGCTGGCACCGCAGGTGCTGAAGAACCGCCAGGAGCAGCCGGCACACATCGCCGGCGCCAAGGCATAAGCATAAAGAGAAGCGCCCGGGGGCCGGGCGCCGGGCGTCGGGTCAGCCGAGCCAGCCCCGCGCCGTGACATCGGCCAGGGTCAGGTCGAGGCACAGGCGGATCTTCTGGATCATCTCGTCGACCTGCTCGCGCGTCGTCACCAGCGGCGGCGCGATGATCATCCGGTCGCCCACCGCGCGCATGATGATGCCGTTGCCGAACATGTGTGCGCGGCACACCATGCCCACGCCGAGCGCCGGGTCGAAGCGCACCTGGTAATGCACGTTGGCCGCCTTGCGCCGCACCAGCGACAGCCCGGCCACGAAGCCGAAGCTGTCGGCCGTGCCGACCAGCGGATGGGCGGACAGGCTGGCGAAGCGCTGCTTCAGGTAAGGCCCGGTGTCGCGCGCCACCTGGTCCACCACGCCCTCCTCCTCGAGGATGCGGATGTTTTCCAGCGCGGCCGCACAGGCCACCGGGTGCCCGGAATACGTGAAGCCGTGGTTGAAGTCGCCGCCCCTGATCAGCACATCGGCCACGCGTTCGCCCACCAGCACGCCGCCCAGCGGCACGTAGCCCGAGGTGACGCCTTTCGCGAACGTGATCAGGTCGGGCCGCATGCCATACAGGTCCGACGCGAACCAGGTGCCCAGCCGGCCGAAGCCGGTGATCACTTCGTCCGCGATCAGCAGCACATCGTACTTGTCGCAGATGCGGCGGATCTCCGGCCAGTAAGTGGCCGGTGGAATGATGACGCCGCCGGCGCCCTGGATGGGCTCACCGATGAACGCGGCCACCTTGTCCGGCCCCAGTTCCTTGATGCGCTCTTCCAGCCAGCCGGCCGCGTGGATGCCGAATTCCTCCGGCGTCATGCCCACGCCATGGTCCGCATAGTGCGGCTGGCCGATGTGGACGATGCCGGGAATCGGCAGGCCGCCCTGCACGTGCATGCCACTCATGCCGCCCAGCGACGCCCCGGCCATCGTGCTGCCGTGGTAGGCGTTGTGGCGGCTGATGATCACCGTGCGCTCGGGCTGGCCGGCCAGGTCCCAGTAGCGGCGCACCATGCGCACGTTGGTATCGTTCGCTTCCGAACCGGAACCCGTGAAGAACACGTGGTTGAAGCCCTCGGGTGCGATCTTCGCCAGCTTCGCGGCGAGCTGCACGGCGGGAATCGTGGTGGTGTTGAAGAAGCTGTTGTAGAACGGCAGCGTGTCCATCTGCCGCGCCACCGCCTCGGTGATGCTGCGCCGGCCATATCCCACGTTCACGCACCACAGGCCGGACATGGCATCGAGCACCTTTCGCCCTTCCGAATCCCACAAATAGATGCCGTCGCCGCGCACCATCACGCGCGCGCCCTGCTGCGCCAGCGCCGCGTGGTCCGTGAACGGGTGCAGGTAGTGCGCGGCATCGAGCCGCTGCAAGCCCTTGGTGTCCGGCAGTTCCGGCACGATCGGGGTGGTGGTCATGGTTGCCTCCTGTAAGAGACGATACAGCGGGGGTTGCCGTTGGGGTCTGTCCCCGGTAAGTGGCATTGCCTGCCGAAGTTGTCGGCGTATCGAGGGAAGCCAGTGGCAAGCTTGACGACGCTACTTACCGGGGACAGACCCCAACCGGCCGGGCGGCCGGCGGATACTTCGGGTTAATTCAGTATAAACCGTTTATACGTGCAACAACAGGTGCTCGCGTTCCCAGGGGCTGATGACGGTCATGAATTCCTGGTGTTCGAGGTCCTTGATGGCAGCATACACGTCGATGAAGCGCTCGCCCAGCACCCCGCGCAGCTTTTCTTCGCGGCGCAGCAGGCCCAGTGCTTCCGGCAGCCCTTGCGGCAGCTCGTACTTCATTTCGTAGGCGCTGCCGTGCGTGACCTCGGTGGGTTCGAGATGTTCGGTCATGCCCAGGTAGCCGCACGCCAGCGTGACGGCCAGGGCAAGGTAGGGATTGGCATCGGAACCGATGATGCGGTTTTCCACGCGGCGGTCCTGGATACCCGATTCGGGCACGCGGAAGCCCACGGTGCGATTGTCGACACCCCACTGGATGTTGATCGGTGCCGCCGTGTGGCGCACCAGGCGGCGGTACGAATTCACATACGGCGCCACGATCGCCAGCGCCGACGGCATGTAGCGCTGCAGGCCGCCGATGTAGTGCTTGAACAGCGGCGACGGCGAACCGTCCTCGTTCGAGAAGATGTTCCAGCCCGTCTTCGCGTCGACCACGCTCTGGTGGATGTGCATCGCCGAGCCGGGCTCGCCGGCCATCGGCTTGGCCATGAAGGTGGCGTACATATTGTGCTTCAGCGCCGCCTCGCGCAGCGTGCGCTTGAAGAAGAACACCTTGTCCGCCAGGCCGAGCGGCTCGCCGTGCAGGAAGTTGATTTCCATCTGGCCGGCGCCGATCTCGTGGATCAGCGTGTCCACGTCAAGCCCCATCAGGTCGCAATAGTCGTAGATGTCCTCGAACAGCGGATCGAATTCGTTGACGGCATCGATGCTGTACACCTGGCGCGACGTTTCGGCGCGGCCGCTACGGCCCACCGGCGCCTTCAGCGGCAGGTCGGGGTCGGAGATCTTCGCGGTGAGGTAGAACTCCAGCTCGGGCGCCACCACCGGCTTCCAGCCCTTGTCCTCGTAGAGCTTCAGCACGCGGCGCAGCACCGAGCGCGGCGCGAAGTCGACCAGCCGGCCGTCGGCGAAATAGCAGTCGTGGATCACCTGCGCGGTGGGGTCGGTGGCCCATGGCACCATCGTGATCGTGCCGGGGTCGGCCTTCAGGATCATGTCACGGTCGGTCTGCGAGATGGCGCGGTCGTAGGCCGGGTCGTCGGTGGGGGAATTGCCGGTGACGGTCATGCCCAGCACTGCCTCGGGGATGCGCATGCCGCGCTCCTGCGTGAACTTCCCGCGGGGCAGGATCTTGCCGCGTGCGACGCCGGTCAGGTCCGGCACCAGGCATTCGATTTCGGTGACCCGTTTTTCGTTGAGCCACTCGTCCATGTCGGTGTAACTGAAATTCTCGCGGATTGCCATTCTTAGCTCCAGTAAGTCAATGCACACGGCCAGTTGCGGGCCGCGTCCCTCGAACTTCACATGGAAGTACAGCTATGGGAGTCCGCCCGCCCAGGCCTCGTAGGTAGTCATCAGTCCCGCCCCTGCCGGCCTGCCTGGTATTCGCGGCAGGCGTTGCCGAACGCCTGGAACATCTTCATGGAGTCGGGGTTTTCCGTGATGCGCCACTCGGGGTGCCACTGCACCGCCAGCGTGAAGCCGTGCGCTGCATCCACGGTATAGGTTTCCACCAGCCCGTCGTGCGCCACCGCTTCCACGGTCACGCCGGGGGCCAGCTGGTCGATCCCCTGGCCATGCAGGGAATTGACGGTGATCTCATCCGGATTGCCCAGCATCTCCGCGAACTTCCCCCCTTTCGTGAGGTAGATCGGGTGGGCAGGACCGTACTGCACTTCCAGCGAATCGTCCTCGCGGTCGCGGTGGTCCATCATGCCCGGCAATTCCTGCACCGCCTGGTGCAGCGTGCCCCCCAGCGCCACGTTGATCTCCTGGAAGCCGCGGCAGATGCCCAGCAGGGGAATGCCGCGCTTGATGGCAGCCCGGATCAGGGGCAGCGTGGTGGCATCGCGCGCCGCGTCCAGCGGCAGGTCCGGATTGCGGATCGGCTGGCCATACAGATCGGAGTGCACGTTCGACGCCGAGCCGGTCAGCATGATCCCGTCTGCCACATGCAGCACCGCCTCCATGTCCGTCAGCTCTGCCAGCGCAGGCAATACCAGGGGCATGCAGCGCGCGCCGAGGACGACGGCATTCACATACTTGTTCTGGGCGGCGTGATTGGGGAAATGCCCGATCTGCCGGGTGCACGCTGGAACGAGGACGATAGGACGGCGCATAGGCGGCTCCATGAACGTTGGTGACCGATGTATTTAATTTAACACAATTCCCGTTCTTTCCCGTTTCACATGAGGTCAATCGTAGCGGCCCCTTGGGCCCTAAAACGGGGTTTTACGGGTTTTTTGGGCTGGTGGACGCGATTTTCAGGCGTTTTTTACATGCTGGCGCATGCCGCGCCACCAGCCGCGCAGATGAGTTGCGCAGATCAGTCGCGCAGTTCGGCGAGCAGCTCCGGATGCCGCTCGAGCAGTTTCAGCAGCCTGACGGTCGACGGGTGCGGATGCGCCCTGCCTGCCTCGAAGCGCGCGATGTCGCCATGGTTCGTGCCGAGCACGTCGTCGGCATCGCGCGGGTCCAGCTTGAGCTTCCTGCGCGCGGCCGCAATCGTGGCGGGATCGACCAGCTCGTCGTCCACGCGACGGTGGAACGCCGCCACCAGGTCGTCGTAGCGTTCCACGGCAGCGCGGTCCAGCGCCACGCCGCCGCACTGGGCACAGTGGTAGCCGGCCACGGACGGGATCGTGGTATGGCGGTCCTTGTACGTGTAGGACACGCCGTGGGTGTCGTGCACCAGGTCAGGTGCACCGCAGTCGGGGCATTTTTCCATGATCGCCATTCCTTGCAAATGTGTCGGTTGCGAGGAATTTTAGCGCCAGCCGCCCCGAAGGGCGGCACGGGAGGACGATCCGGGATCAGGCAGGCACGCGCACCTCGGCCAGCAATTGCCGGATCTCCGGCACGCACGAACCGCAATTGCCGCCCGCCTTCACGCACGCGGTGACCTCGCCCGTGGTCTTCAGGTCATGCTCGCGGATCGCATTGCAGATCGTATTGCGCCCCACGCCGAAGCACGAGCACACGGTCGGCCCGGTATCGGCGCCCTGCGCCAGCGGCCGGCCAGCCAGCACGCCGGCCCGTTCCGCATCGGCCAGTTCCGCATTCGAGAACAGGCCGGCCAGCCAGGCGCGCTCGGGCAGGTCGGGCCGTGGCGACACGAAGATGCACTGGGCGATGCGGTCGTCGACGATGTGCACGGCGCGGTACACGCCCGCGCTGCGGTCGGCATATTCGAGCCAGTCGGCATCGGCGTCGTCGATGCCCAGCAGGTCGCGCGCCCAGGCGCCGAAATCGGTGATGCGGTTGCGGCCGGCCAGTTCATAGCGGGTGAAGCCGGCGCCCTGCGCGCGGGTCCAGTAGGCCACCTTGTCCAGGTCCAGCGCCGTGCGCGACAGCACGAAGCCGTGCCACTGCACGGGGAAACGGTCGACCATCACCGGCGTGTGCTTGAATTCCGGCTCGCCGGAGACGGGATCGACCACCGGGTTCACCACGGCGCCCACGCGGGCGTCGGATGCCGTCTGCCCGTTCCAGTGGATCGGCACGAACACGCTGCCGCGGGCGATGCCGCCGCCATGCCGCACGCGCGCCACCATGCTGCCCCATTGCGACGAAATGCGCGCCAGTTCGCCGTCGCGCACGCCGCACAGCAGCGCATCCTGCGGATGCAGGTCGACGAACGATTCCGGCGTGTGCTCGGCCAGCTTGGGCGCGCGGCCGGTGCGCGTCATGGTGTGCCACTGGTCGCGCACGCGGCCCGTGTTCAGCACCAGCGGATAGTCGCCGCCGGCCGTGTTGACCGGCAGGCGCGGCACCGTCGGCACGAAGCGGGCGCGCCCGTCCGGGAACGAGAAACGGTTGTCCGCGAAGACGCGGCGGCCCAGCGGCCACTGCACCGGCTGCATGGCGTCGTAGCCGGCACGGTCGAGCGAGGCCAGCGCGCCGATGTCGAACGCGCGCGGCAGCTCGTCCGGCGTGTTGCGCCATGCGGACAGCCGCGCATGTTCGGCGAAGATCTCGGACTGGTGCGCGAAATCGAAGCCGGCGTAGCCGAGGCGCCGTGCGAAGTCGCACAGGATGTCCCAGTCGCCCCTCGCCTCGCCCGGCGCCGGCAGGAATGCCCGCTGGCGCGAAATGCGGCGCTCGGAGTTGGTGACCGTGCCATCCTTTTCGGCCCAGGCCAGCGCCGGCAGCAGCACGTGGGCGAAGGCGTTCGTGTCGGTATCCTGCACCACGTCCGATGCGATCACCAGCTCGGCTTTCGACAGCGCGCGGCGCACCTGGTCGGCATCCGGCAGGCTCACCATCGGGTTCGTGGCGATTACCCACACCGCTTTTACCTTGCCGGATTCGATGGCCTGGAACAGGTCCACGGCTTTCAGGCCCGGCTTGTCGGCGATGCGCGGCGAGTCCCAGAACTTGCGCACGGCGGCGCGGTGGTCCGGCTTGTCCAGGTCCAGGTGCGCGGCCAGCATGTTGGCGAGACCGCCCACTTCGCGCCCGCCCATCGCGTTCGGCTGGCCCGTGATCGAGAACGGCCCCATGCCCGGCTTGCCGATGCGGCCCGTGACGAGGTGGCAGTTGATGATCGCATTGACCTTGTCGGTGCCGGCGGACGACTGGTTCACGCCCATCGAGAAGCCGGTGATCACCTTGGCCGTGGCGGCGAACGACTCGTAGAACGCCAGCACGTTTTCCAGCGGCAGCCGGCACGCCTTCGCCACCGCTTCGGGCGTGAGGTCGGCCGCTTCCAGGGCTTCGTTCAGGCCGCGCGTATGGTTGGCGATGAACGCCGCATCCACCGCATCGCCGCGCGACAGGTAAGCCAGCAGGCCGTTGAACAGCCAGACGTCCGTGCCCGGCTTCACGGGCAGGTGCAGGTCGGCCAGCTCGCACGTGGCGGTGCGGCGCGGGTCGATGACCACCAGTTTCAGTCCGGGGCGCGACTCCTTCGCGCGCATGATGCGCTGGAACAGGATCGGATGGCACCACGCCAGGTTCGAGCCGACCAGCACGATCATGTCGGCGTTTTCCAGGTCGTCGTAGTTCACCGGCACCAGGTCTTCGCCGAACGCGCGCTTGTGCCCCGCCACGGCGGACGACATGCACAGCCGGGAATTGGTGTCGATGTTGGCGCTGCCGACATAGCCCTTCATCAGCTTGTTGGCGACGTAATAGTCTTCCGTGAGCAGCTGGCCGGACACGTACAGCGCCACCGCATCGGGCCCATGCTCGTCGACGATCGCACGCCATTGACCGGCGGCGCGGTCCAGCGCTTCGTCCCACGACACTTGCCGCAATGCGCCGCCCAGTTGCGCACCCTCGCGAACCTGTGGATGCAGCAGCCGCCCATCGAGGCCCAGCGTTTCGCCGAGCGCCGAGCCCTTTACGCACAGCCGGCCGAAGTTCGCCGGGTGATCCACGTCGCCGGACACGGTGGCCGCCTGCGGCCCTTGCGGCACGGCCTTGACGCCGCAGCCGACGCCGCAATAGGGACAGGTGGTGGCGATGGACAGGTGTTGCTGGGACAGGTTCACGATGGTTCCAATACAGGACAGTAACTGAGGTTTTATGCGGCGAGCGCGGGCCCGAACAGCAGCTGGTGGCGCATCGCGCTGATGTCGGCGCCACGCTGGATCAGGTCGAAATACCATGGTCCGTCCTGCACGTCGCCATACAGCACGGCGCCGACCAGGCATGGTCCATCCAGCACCAGCCGTTTATAGACGCCGCGGCGCGCGTCGCGCAGCACCAGGTCTTCGCTGCCTTCGGCGCCGATGAAGTCGCCCACCGAATACAGCTCGATGCCGGTCACTTTCAGCCGCGTGGGCGACGCCTGCTGCACATAGCGGCGGTGGCCGGCGCCCGCCAGGTGGGCGGCGCACACCTTGGCCTGTTCCCAGATCGGCGCGACGAGGCCGAACGTGGCGCGGCGGTGCTGCACGCACTCGCCCACCGCATACACGCGCGGGTCGTAGGACTGCAGCGTGTCGTCCACCACGATGGCGCGCTCGCAATGCAGGCCGGCCGATTTCGCCAGTTCGATGTTCGGGCGCACGCCGGCCGTCATCACCACCAGGTCCGCCGGGATTTCGGTGCCGTCCTTGAAGCGCACGGCCGTCACGCGGTCCAGGCCGACGATTTCGGCGGTCTGCGCTTCCAGCATGAACTTCAGGCCGCGTGCCTCGAGCGCCCGCTGCAGCAGCTGCGCTGCCGGCTTGTCGAGCTGCTGGTTCATCAGCGCATCGGTCACGTGCACCACCGTGACCGTCATGCCCTGCTTCAGCAGGCCGTTGGCCGCCTCCAGCCCCAGCAGGCCGCCGCCGATGACGACGGCATGCTGGTGGTCGCGCGCGGCGGCCATCATGCCTTCGACGTCGGCGATGTCGCGGAACGCCAGCACGCCGGGCAGCTCGTGGCCCGGCACGGGAATGATGAACGGTTTCGACCCGGTCGCAATCAGCAGCCGGTCGTAGCGCACCTCATGGCCGGACTGCGCGCGCACGATGCGGCGGCGGCGATCGATGTGCACCACCGGGTCGCCGGCGTGCAGCGTGATGCCGTTTGCGTCGTACCACTCGCGCGTGTTGAGCATGATGTCGTCGACCGACTTTTCGCCGGCCAGCACGGGCGACAGCAGGATGCGGTTGTAGTTGCCGTGCGGTTCGGCGCCGAACACGGTGATGTCGTACAGGCCGGGCGCCAGCGCGAGCAGCTCCTCGACCGTGCGCATGCCGGCCATGCCGTTGCCGATGACGACCAGGGCGGGTTTCATGATGTCTGCCTCAGGCCCCGACCCATACCTTGCCGGCGTCGATGCGCGCCGGCCAGGTGGGCACCGAGTTTTCCGGCGCTTCCAGGCATTCGCCCGTCTGCAGGTCGAAGTGGTGCTTGTAGATCGGCGATGCCACGACGATGCGCTCGCCCAGGCTGCCCACCAGGCCGCGCGACAGCACGGAGGCTTCAGAATTCGGATCGTAGTTGCCGATCGCGAACACGCGCGCATCGGCGCCGTCGTTCAGGCGGAACACGGCAACCTGCTCGTTGTTCAGCAGGGCGCATACGCCGGTATTCGGCACGATGTCTTCCACGGCGCAGATCGCGGTCCAGCTTGCGGCTTCGTTTTCACGTTTCATGATGGCTCCTTGTCGGCTTTTTCAAACAACTATCAAGCGGCTTTGATGGGGATGACGCGTTTCTTTTCCTGCACGGTGGCGGGCCGGATCTGGCCGCGCTCCTCGATGAACACCACGTTCTCGTCCTTCTTCTCGCTGTTGACGAAGTGGCGGAAGCGGGCACGCGTTTCCGGATTGTTCACGGCTTCCTTCCACTCGCAAAGGTAGGTATCGACCACGCGCTGCATGTCCGCTTCCAGTTCGGCAGCCAGTTCGAGCTTGTCGTTGATGACCACGTCCTGCAGGTATTCCAGGCCGCCTTCCAGGTTGTCGCGCCACGTGCTGGTGCGCTGCAGGCGGTCGGCCGTGCGGCTGTAGAACATCAGGAAGCGGTCGACATACTTGATCAGCGTCTCTTTATCCAGGTCGGAGGCGAACAGTTCGGCGTGACGCGGTTTCATGCCGCCGTTGCCGCACACGTACAGGTTCCAGCCCTTTTCGGTGGCGATGATGCCCACGTCCTTGCCCTGCGCCTCGGCACACTCGCGGGTGCAGCCCGATACGCCGAACTTGATCTTGTGCGGCGTGCGCAGGCCCTTGTAGCGGTTCTCCAGTTCGATCGCCAGGCCCACGCTGTCGTCCACGCCGTAGCGGCACCACGTGGAGCCCACGCACGACTTCACGGTGCGCAGCGACTTGCCGTACGCATGGCCGGTTTCGAAGCCGGCGGCGATCAGCTCTTCCCAGATCGACGGCAGTTCGTCGACGCGGGCACCGAACAGGTCGACGCGCTGGCCGCCCGTGATCTTGGTGTACAGGCCGTATTTCTTGGCCACCTGGCCCACGGCGATCAGGCCGTCGGGCGTCACTTCGCCGCCCGGCATGCGCGGCACCACCGAATACGTGCCGTCTTTCTGGATATTGCCCAGGTAGTAGTCGTTCGTGTCCTGCAGGCTGGCGTGTTCCTTCTTCAGCACGAAATCGTTCCAGCACGTGGCCAGGATCGAGCCGGCCAGCGGCTTGCAAACGTCGCAGCCGAGGCCCTTGCCGTGCTGGGCCAGCAGTTCGTCGAAGGTCCTGATATTGCCGGCGCGGATGATGTGGAACAGTTCCTGGCGCGAGTGCGGGAAGTGTTCGCAGACATGGTTGTTGACGTCCATGCCCTGCTTCTTCATCTCGGCCTTCATCACCTGCGTGACCAGCGGTACGCAGCCGCCGCACGACGTGCCGGCGTTGGTGCAGCTCTTCAGCGCGCCGATCGACGTGGCGCCATCGGCCACCGCGGCGCAGATCGCGCCCTTGGTCACGTTGTTGCACGAGCAGATCTGCGCGGCGTCCGGCAGCGAATCCACGCCCAGGCCGGGCTTTGCTTTACCGTCGGATTGCGGCAGGATCAGGAATTCGGGCGACTCGGGCAGCTCGATCCGGTTCAGCATCATCTGCAGCAAGGTGCCGTATTCGCCGGCATCGCCCACCATCACGCCGCCCAGCAGGTACTTGCCGCAGTCGGACACGACGATCTTCTTGTAGACCTGCTTGCGCTCGTCGGTGAACTGGTAGCTGCGCGCACCTTCCACCTTGCCGTGCGGGTCGCCGATCGATGCCACGTCCACGCCCATCAGTTTCAGCTTCGTGCTCATGTCGGCGCCGCCGAATTCGGCGGCCTGGCCGGCCAGCTGCTTCGCCACCACGCGGGCCATGTCGTAGCCCGGCGCGACGAGGCCGTAGATCATGCCGTTCCACAGCGCGCATTCGCCGATCGCGTACACGTCCGGATCGGAGGTGCGGCAATGGTTGTCGATCGTGATGCCGCCGCGCGGGCCCACGGCCAGGCCGGCTTCCTTGGCCAGCTGGTCGCGCGGACGGATGCCGGCGGAGAACACGATCATGTCCACGTCGAGGTGCGTGCCGTCGGCGAACTGCATGCGGTGCGCGCCCTCTTCGCCATCGACGATGGCGGTGGTGTTCTTGCCCGTGTGGACCGTGACGCCCAGTTCGGCGATCTTGTTGCGCAGGATGCGGCCACCGCCGTCGTCGACCTGCACGGCCATCAGGCGCGGCGCGAATTCAACGACGTGCGTGATCAGGCCCAGGTCGCGCAGCGCTTTCGCGCACTCCAGACCCAGCAGGCCGCCGCCGATGACGACGCCGGTCTTCAGGCGCGCACCCGCTTCGGCCATGCCTTCCAAGTCTTCGATGGTGCGGTAGACGAAGCAGTCCTTGCGGTCGCGGCCTTCGATCGGCGGCACGAACGGGAAGGAACCGGTGGCCATGACGAGCTTGTCGTAAGGGAGCACTTCGCCGGTGCTGGCGGTCACCGTCTTGCCTTGCAGGTCGATCGACTCGGCGCGCGCATTGAGGCGCAGCACCATGTCGGAACGCTCGAAGAAGCCCGGCTTCACCAGCGACAGGTCGTCCGCGCTCTTGCCGCTGAAGAATTCCGACAGGTGCACGCGGTCGTAGGCCGGCCGTGGTTCTTCGCACAGCACGGTGACCTGCATGTCGGCGACGGGATTGTCCGCCAGGCTTTCGAGGAATTTGTGGCCGACCATGCCATGACCGATGACGACGATTTTCATTGTGTGCTCCGTGAATCAGTATTCAAAAATGCGGTATTGGTGATCAGGCGGCGGCACGAGCCAGCGCATGTTCTTCGTTGGTGGCGGCCGAGAAGCGCAGCGCGATGGCGCAGACTGCGGAGATCAGCACCAGGAAGCCCAGGATCGACAGCGTCTGCTGCGTGCTGCCCACGCCCTTCATGAGGAAACCGGCAGCCACGGCGCCCACGTTGCCGCCCGCGCCGATGATCCCGGTAACGCCGCCCAGTGCCCGCTTGTCGATGAACGGCACCAGCGCGTAAGTGGCGCCGCAGGCCATGTGCACGCACATGCCGAAGGACAGCATGGCGAAGATGGCGACCGTGGCGGTATCGGCCTTGGCGAACCAGATCAGGCCGGCGCCTTCGCCCAGCATCAGGATGAACAGCAAGGTGACGCGGGCATTCAGGCTGCCGCGCAGGGCCATCCGGTCGGACACGATGCCGCCCAGGGCACGGGCGAACAGTGCCAGCAGGCCGAAGCTGCCGGCGGCCAGGCCGGCCTGTTTCAGCGACATGTCGAACTGGTCGACGTAGTAGGTGGCAGCGACGTTGTGGATGAACAGTTCCACGCCGAAGCACGCGCCGTAGGTGACGAACAGCAGCCACACGCGGTAGTTCGAGGCGGCCAGCTTGAAGCTTTCCCAGCCGCCCTTCTTGCCGTTTTCGAGTTCGATGCCGGCCTTGCGCAGCTCGGCGTAGTTACCTTGCGGGCAATCCTGCGTGAAGTTCCAGTACAGCGCGCCCACGATGATCATCAGCACGCCCGGCACGATCAGCGCGAGGCGCCAGCCCATCGTTTCCGACACGCCCAGCATCAGGATCGCGGCCAGGATCAGCGGCATGGTGGCCTGCGTGACGCCGCCGCCCGCATTGCCCCAGCCCGCGGTAGCCGCGTTGGCGGTGCCCACCACGCGCGGGCCGAACATCACCGACGTGTGGTACTGGGTAATGACGAAGCTGGCGCCGATCGCGCCGATCAGCATGCGGAAGAACAGGAAGCTCTCGTAGCTCTGCGAAGCGGCCACGCCGAACACGGGGATGGAGCCGAATACCAGCAGCGCGGTGTGCGCCTTGCGCGGGCCGTAGCGGTCGCACATCGGGCCGATGATCATGCGCACCACGATCGTGATGGCCACCGCGGCGATGTTGATGTTGGCGATCTGCCCGGCGGTCAGGCCGAATTCGCCCTTGATCACCGGCATCAGTGGGGCGCAGGCGAACCAGGCGAAGAAGCAGGCGAAGAACGCCAGCCACGCCAGGTGGAATGCACGCATCTGCGGCGTGGCAAGCGAGAAGAGCTTGATGCTGTCAGCTTTGCGGGTCAGGTCGCTGGTCATTTTTGTGATCCCTGTTGGTGGAAGCTTCAAAGCAAAAAAAAAGGCGCCCGGGCAGTCCCGCGAAAACATGTTTCGTGAGTACTGCTCGGACGCCGTTGTCCTGATGCCGCCCCGCCATTGGGGCGGCTATGCAATGTTCGGGAGATCGCCATTGACCTCTTGCCCTGTACTTTGCAAGAGGCGTGCCAGCTATTTTCAGGGGCTTGCAGAAAGCGGCGCAGGGGGAACGCCGTGCTTTGGGGCGGGAAAAACAGGGCGGCGTGCAAGTTAGCGGTGCAGTGCCGCCCGCTTATGGTGCAATGCAGCGCTCAGCGTGATGTCAGCGCTGGTGGATCGCAAAGGAGGCGGCGTAACGCGCCGGGTCGGTGCCGTCCCAGGTGTGACCGTCGACCAGCGTCGAGCTGCGCAGCACATCCTTCGGTACCGCCACGCCGGCCATCTCGGCCGCCTCGCGGTACAGCTGCAGCTGGGTGACGGCCTGCGCCACCTCCAGGTATTCCGGGTCGGCTTTCAGCAGCCCCCAGCGGCGGAACTGCGTCATGAACCACATGCCGTCGGACAGCCAAGGGTAGTTCGCCTGGCCATCCTGGTGGAAGCGCATCGGGTGCCGGTCCTGCCATGCGTGGCCGATGCCATTGTCGTAACGGCCCAGCATGCGGGGCAGGATCGCCGCCTTGTCCGTGTTCACGAACGGCACGCCGGCGATGATCTCGGCCGTGGCGCGGCGGTTCTCATCGCTCGCATCGATCCACCGGCTGGCCTCCAGCACGGCGGCGACCAGCGCCCGGCACGTGTTCGGGTGGGCGCGCACGAAATCGAGGGAGGCGCCCAGTACCTTCTCGGGGTGGTCGGGCCAGATCTCCTGGCTGGCGGCGGCGGTGACGCCGATCCCTTCGATGACCGCCTGGTGGCCCCAGGGTTCGCCGGCGCAGAAGCCGTCCATGTGGCCCTCGACCAGGTTGTAGACCATCTGCGATGGCGGCACGGTGATCGCCCGCACATCCTGCAACGGGTTGATACCATGGGCGGCCAGCCAGTAATACAGCCACATCGCGTGCGTGCCGGTCGGGAAAGTCTGGGCAAAGACATACTTGCGCCGGCTGTCGCCAACGTCTTTGGCCATCAGTGTCGCCAGCGAAGCGCCATCCTTCGCGCCCTGCTCGGCGAGGCGGCGCGACAGCGTGATGGCCTGCCCGTTGCGGTTCAGGTTCATCAGCACGGCCATGTCGCGCGGCTGCGC
Organism: Pseudoduganella sp. jia 12; assembly: GCF_055502675.1. Classification (NCBI taxonomy): domain Bacteria; kingdom Pseudomonadati; phylum Pseudomonadota; class Betaproteobacteria; order Burkholderiales; family Oxalobacteraceae; genus Pseudoduganella; species Pseudoduganella sp. jia 12. Next base: position 215,000 of record NZ_JBUXKP010000004.1, on the reverse strand, counting down.
GCCGATGCCCAGCTGGGTGCCGTAGACCAGGCCATACAGGGCGTGCGCCGCATCGAGCTCGCCGGTCATCAGCTTGTCGCGCACGCCGGCCCACGACGTTTCGCGGGACAGCGCGATGCGGATACCGTGCTTCTCGTCGAAGCCCAGCATCGCTGCCATGACGACCGACGCGCAGTCGGTCAGCGGGTTGAATCCTACGTTGACGGTTGTTTTTTCGATCATGACTGCTCCAGCCGGGTGCGCACGCGATACGTGGTCAACCCAGCAAGTCCTCCACATCCAGTATCCGCTGGGCGATGTCGGCCAGCTTCAGGTTCTTGTTCATCGCCATCGTCCGCAGGCGCTGGTAGGCCTGGTCCTCCGTCATGCCGTGACGGCTCATCAAGAGGCCCTTGGCGCGGTCGACCACCTTGCGCTCGGCCAGCTTGAGCTTCGTGTCCTGCAGTTCATCCAGCAGCTTCTGCTCCTTGCGAAAGCGCGCCATCGCCACGCTGAGCACCGGCTTGATGCGCTCCGGCTTCAGGCCGGCCACGATATAGGCCGACACCCCCGCCTCGATCGCCGCATCCATCGACGACTGCTTGGCATCCTCGGTGAACATGACGATGGGGCGGCGCTCGTCGCGGGTGGCCACGACGATGTGCTCCAGCACATCGCGCGCGTCGGATTCGGCGTCGACGATGATCATGTCCGGCTGCAGGCGGGCGATCTCTTCCGGCAGATGAAAATCGGCCGGCAGCGACGCCACCAGCTCGTAGCCGGCCTCGATAAGGCCTTCGTGCAGCGCGGCGGCACGCAACGAAGCATCACTTTCGTGGGGAGGGTGAACTAAAACGATGCGGAGATGGCGGCTCATGCCCTATTGCAGAGCAATAAATGTGCCAGAGTGGTGAACAAATTGCCCATTGTTGAGCCCGTGTCCCGGTGCCTGGCAGCCGGGCTATAGCCCGGCAACACGGGCTCAGCCAATCCGCTCCCGTCGATATCGGCACTTGTTTACCGACTTGTTCTTGTTGATGAGTTCGTGTCTCCGTGCCAGGCAGCCGGGCTATAGCCCGGCAACACGAACTCAGCTATTGGAGCGCATGCCCCATTTCTGTACCGTCATACGCTCCAGCGCGGCGAACAGCAGGTGCTCGACGGCAAGCCCGATGAGGATCACGGCGGCGAGGCCGGCGAAGACCTTGTCTGTATACAACTCGTTGCGGTTCTGGAAGATGTACCAGCCCAGGCCGCCCTTGCCGGACGAGGCGCCGAACACCAGTTCCGCGGCGATCAGCGTGCGCCAGGCGAATGCCCAGCCGATCTTCAGCCCCGAGACGATGGCCGGCAGCGCGGCGGGCACGAGGATCTGGATGACGAACGGCAGCCCGCCGAGACCATAGTTGCGGCCCGCCATGCGCAGCGTGGCCGGCACCGACTGGAAGCCGGCATACGTGCCCAGCGCCAGCGGCCACAGCACGGCGTGCACGATGACGAACACGAGGCTGGCGTTGCCGAGTCCCAGCCACAACATGGCCAGCGGCAGCAGCGCGATGGCGGGCAGCGGGTTGAACATGGCGACGAGCGTTTCCAGCAGGTCGCGCCCCAGGCGTGTCGACACCGCGAGCGCGGTCAGCACGAACGCCAGCGCGATGCCGGCCACGTAGCCCTGTACCAGCACGGCCAGCGACACATGGACTTTTTCGACCAGCTCGCCGCTGGCGATGCCTTCGAAGAATGCCCGTGCCGTTTGCACGAACGTGGGCAGCAGCAGGTCGTTGTCCTGCCAGCGCGCGGCCAGTTCCCACAGCAGCGCCAGCAAGGCCAGCACGGCGCTCTTGCGCAGCCAGCCCTGCTGCCACAGGCGCTGCGCGACCGGGAGGCGGCGCTGCAGCGATGCCGGTGCGGCGGGCGCCAGGTCATATTGAAACTCTTGCCGGATCGGCGGGACCAGGTTGCTCACAGGGCGATCCTTTCCTCTTCATGTTCCGGCTGCGCCGCCGGGGCCTCGCCGAACAGCAGGTAGTGGATGCGCTGCGCGGCATGCTGGAACTCGGCGCCGCCGCCGCTGTGCAAGCCGAACTGGTGACTGTTCAGCTCCGCACGCACGCGGCCCGGATGCGGCGACAGCAACAGGATGCGGTTGCCGACCACCAGCGCTTCCTCGATCGAGTGGGTGACAAACAGCAGCGTGAACGGCGATTCCTCCCACAGCTTCGTCAACTCTTCCTGCATCGTGCGGCGCGTGAGGGCGTCGAGCGCTGCGAACGGCTCGTCCATCAGCAGCACGGCCGGCTGCATCGCCAGCGCGCGGGCAATGGCCACGCGCTGCTTCATGCCGCCGGACAGCGTGTGCGGGTACGCGTTCTCGAAACGGTCCAGCCCCACGCGGGCGATCCAGTGGCGCGCACGTTCCCGTGCTTCGGCGCGGCCGCAGTTTTTCGACGCCAGCAACGGGAACATCACGTTTTGCAGCACCGTCTTCCACGGCGGCAGCTGGTCGAATTCCTGGAACACGCAGATGCGGTCCGGCCCTGGCTTCGTGATGACCTGGCCGTTCAGCGTGATCGTGCCCGCGGCGGGTTCGATGAAGCCGCCGACAGCCTTCAGCAGCGACGATTTGCCGCAGCCGGAAGGCCCGAGCAGCACGAAGCGGTCACCCCCGAACACATCGAAGTCGACGTCCTGCGTGGCGCGCACGGCGTTGCCGCCGCTACGGTATTCGAGGGTAACGCCACGGGCGCGCAGCAGCGCTTCGGAAGGCGAGGATGGGCGGACGACCTGCAGCGGCGATATCATGTCAGCTCCCCTTGGCCACCAGCGGCTCTTCAAAGAAATAGTCGCGCCATGTGGCCGGCTTGTTCTTCACGGCGCCCACGCGGTGCATGAACTGCGCGATCTTCAGCGTGTTCTGCGGCGCGATATTGAACTGCACTTCGGGGTTCTTGAAGATCTTCACGAGCAGCGCACGATCGATATTGCTCTTGTTCGCCTTCAGGTAGATGTCGGCCGCGCCTTCCGGGTTCTTCGCCGCGTAGTCGGCCGCCTCGGCCAGCGCCTGCACGAACGAGCGCAGCGTCTTCGGGTTCTCCTTGCGGTATTTCTCGGTAGCGTACAGCAGCGTGGCCGATGACGGACCGCCCAGCACTTCATACGATTTCAGGATCACGCGCGCATTCGGGTTCTGGGCCAGTTCCTGTTCCTGGAACGGCGGCGTGGCGAAGTGGGTCGTGATTTCGGTACCGTTGGAGATGATCGCCGTGGCCGCATCCGGGTGCGGCAGCGTTTGCGTGAACTTGTCCAGCCGGGCAAATTCCTTGTCGCCCCATTTCTGCGCGGCGGCCAGTTGCAGGATGCGCGATTGCACGGAAACGGTAACGGCGGGCAGCGCGATGCGGTCCTTCTCGGTAAAGTCCGCGATCGATTTCACTTTGGGGTTGTTGGTGATCAGGTAGTACGGGAAGCTGCCCAGCGACGCCACGCCCTTCACGTTCTGCCGGCCCTTCGTGCGGTCCCATACCGTGAGCAGCGGGCCGACGCCGGCACCGGCAATATCGACGCTGCCTGCCAGCAGCGCATCGTTGATGGCGGCGCCGCCCGAAAGCTGCTTCCATTCGACCTTCACGTCCACGCCATTCTGCTTGCCGTATTTCTCGATGAGCTTCTGCTCCTGGGCGATGTTCAGGATCAGGAACGGCACGCCGAACTGCTGGGCGATACGGATGGTGCCTTCGGCATGGGCGCCGGTGGCCAGCACGAGCGCGAACGCACCCGCGGCGATTCGAAATGCTTTCATGAAATCTTCCAAATTAATTGGTGTCTGTCACCGGTTTTCCGGGAATGTTGCAAAGAAACCGGTGACAGACACCAGTTTTCTGGGAATATTTCCTCGGATCGGAGACGCTGCAGGATTGCCTGGTCGGGCTAGTAAGGCACGTCGCCTTCGATCGTGGTGCGGTACAGCTTGCGGCGCTGGTCGGCCGGACAACCGGCGGCCAGGTGCATCAGCGAGCGGTTATCCCAGAACACCATGTCGTGCGGCTGCCACTGGTGGCGGTACACGTGCTCGGGCCGCACGCTGTGAGCGAACAGCTCGTCCAGGAGCGCCGCGCTTTCATCCTCGGGAATGCCGACGATGCGGGTGGTGAAATGTTCGCTGACGAACAGCGCCTGGCGCCCCGTTTCCGGGTGCGTGCGCACCACCGGATGCACGACGGGTTTTACTTCGTCGATCTGCGCCTGCGTGAGATTCGGGCGCCACGGGCTGCGGCGCTGGAGTTCGGAATACTGCTTCAGGTAGCTGTGCTCGGCCCTGGCGTAGCGGATCTGGCTTTTCAACGCCGCGGGAAGCGTGTCCCAGGCCAGGTGCATGTTGGCGAACAGCGTGTCGCCTCCCTCGGCCGGCAATTCCTGCGCATGCAGCATCGAGCCGAGACTGGGCTTTTCCTTGTACGACAGATCGGAGTGCCAGAAATGGCCGGCATCGCCAAGACCGATCGGCTTGCCGCTTTCAACGACGTTCGACACGACGAGGACTTCCGGGTGCCCCGCCAGCTGGAAATTTCTCAGCACATGGATTTGCAAGGGACCGAACAGGCGGGAAAAATTCACCTGCTGTTGCGGCGTGATGCGCTGGTCCCGAAACACCAGTACATGGTGCGCCAGGTGGGCGGCATGCAGCTGCAACAAGGCCTTGCGGGAGAGCGGCCGTGCCAGATCGAGGCCAATCACTTCAGCGCCAACCGGGCCTTCGAACGGGCGAATGCGCAGGGTGCCATCCGGGGGAACTGCGGCATTTTCTACAACAGCACTCAAGACTGCGGACATGTGATGCGCTCCAGCTGACGGGGTCGGAAGCTCGCCCGGCACCGCGCTTTCCACGGCCACGGCACCGAACGAGTGAAGCCAGTCTAGGCCTCGCGCATCATGATGAAAACGAATGCTTTTTGATATCGATATGCGGTTTTTACAAGCCGGGCGCGGTGCCGCCGGCCAGTTGCTGCGCTGTCTTCAATGCCTCGACGATCGCCGCGAACGCCGCCTGGCGCGACTCGCGGTCGGGCACGCGCAGCGCATAGGCGGGGTGATACGTGACGACAACCCAGCGCCCTTCATGCTCGAACGGCGCGCCCATGTAATCCTTCATCGTCACGCTGCCGGTCTGCAGGATCGATTTCAGCGCCGTGCTGCCGAGCGCCACGAGAACATCGGGCGCCACGGTTTCCAGTTCCGTCTCGAGCCAGTAGCGGCAGGCCATCACTTCCTTTTGCGCGGGCGTCTTGTGCAGGCGGCGCTTGCCGCGCGGTTCCCATTTGAAGTGCTTGACGGCGTTGGTCACATACACCGTGCGGCGGTCGAGCGCCGCTTCATCCATCGCCTTGTCCAGCAGGTCGCCAGCCGGGCCCACGAACGGTTTGCCGGCCAGGTCTTCCTGGTCGCCCGGCTGCTCGCCCACCAGCATGATCTTCGCGCGGCGGGCGCCCTGCCCGGCCACGGCCTGCGTGGCGTTCTGCCACAGGTCGCAGCGGCGGCACTCGTCGAGCGAACTCGGTTGCTGGCGCTCGGGCGCCGCCTTTTCGGAGGAGATCGGAATGGTGGTGCCGCCACGCTTGCCGACGGTATCGAGCTGCCCCACCTTGCGCGCGCCGGCCGCGGCCTGCGTGACCATGTGCGGCACCACGGCCGCTTCGGGCAAATTCTTCCAGAACCGCTGGCGGATGTGGCCGTGCATGATGTCCGCATTCAGGCGGGCGGGATTGAAGATGCTGCGATAGTAGGTGAGCCACAGCGATTCGCCGGCATCGTCGAAGTCCGCCGCGCTGCGCGCCAGGGCTTCGCCGGTGTGCAGGGTGACGCCGTCCCACAGCACGGTGGCTTCGGGCGTGGCGATCATCCAGCTTGTCTTGCCCATGCGTTTTGCGAAGTGCTGGGCAACCTGCGGCAGCACATCGTGCGCGGGTTCGAACCATGCAACGAAACGTGGCGCCCCCGCTTCCTCGGGGCGCTCGCGAAAGCGAAGGTAGGCATGCATGTCGTGTTCCTCGTGCCGCACCGCCCTCACCATGCTGGCGAGGCGGGCGCCATCGACGTCGGCCATCGAGACGACCTCGTGTTCGCCACTGTGCCAGCGCCACAGCACGCGGTACAGGAAGGCCCAGCGGTCGTGGGCGCGATAGCAGGCGGCGCCTTGCAGCATCTCCATCAGCTTGCGGGAGATGCGCAGCTGCGCGCCTGGCTGGAAATTCGAGGGCGGCGGGTCCGATCGCTCATCGGGGTTATGAGTTTCCTCACTGGCCAACTTACTTACCAAGGTGCTTGCTACTGCGCTTGCTACTGCGCTTGCTACTGCGCTTGCTGGTTCACTTGCCGACTCGGTTACTGCGTTGCTGCCTGCTTCACCTGCTACATCAACTTCACCTGCTACTTCGACTTCAACTTCAACTGCTACTTCAACTTCAACTTCAACTGCTACTTCAACTTCCTTTACTGCCACTTGCTTTACTACGTTGCTGCCCGAGTCATTCACCAGCTCACCTAAAGCCATTGGAGGCATTGCACTCAGCAGGTCTCCGCCGCCATCCTGCATGACCCATTGTACGTATTCGGGCCGAATGCGGCGCACGATCAAATCCCGCGCGGCGGCCCGCCATTCGGCGAACGATGTCACGACGACCGGCTGGCCGGACAGCGCCCGCGCCACCGCGTCCGTCTGGCTGGCCGTCATGCGGCCTGCAGCTCGGGGAACAGTGCCATCTGCTGCGGTACGTCGGCCATGGACCGGCGCAGCGTATCGGACGGCGTGGTGTCCTGCGCCGGACGGTAGTCGGCGGTAACGATGAATGGCGCCACTTTCTTCATGCTGCAGCGCAGGCGCGCGAGATCGGCCCAGCGCACCTGCCGCATGCGGCGCAGCTCGACGATGCGCTGCGCGTTGCGGATGCCGATGCCGGGAATGCGCGCGATCATCTGGGGCTCGGCGCGGTTCAGGTCCATCGGGAAGTGCTCGCGGTGGGCCAGTGCCCAGGCCAGCTTGGGGTCGATGTCGAGCGACAGGTTGCCCGTCCCCGGCAGCAGTTCCTTCGCCTGGAAGCCATAGCTGCGCAACAGGAAGTCGGCCTGGTACAGCCGGTGCTCGCGCAGCAGCGGCGGCGGCGCCAGCGGCACGCTCTTCGGGCTTTCGGGAATCGGGCTGAAAGCGCTGTAGTAGACGCGCTTGAGTTTGTAGCTGCCGTACAGCGTTTCGGCCGTGGTGAGAATGCGCGCATCGTCGCTCGCATCGGCGCCCACGATCATCTGCGTGCTCTGGCCGGCCGGTGCGAACTTCGGCGCCTTCGGCTCGCCTTCCTTTTCGTCCAGCTTCAGGCGGATGTTCCCCATCGCCAGCTTGATCGTGTGGACGTTCTTTTCCGGCGCCAGCCTTTGCACGCTGTCCTGCGTCGGCAGTTCGATGTTGACGGACAGGCGGTCCGCATAGCGGCCGGCCGCTTCGATCAGGGCCGGATCGGCATCGGGAATCGTTTTGAGATGGATGTAGCCGCGGAACTGGTGCACTTCGCGCAGCTCGCGCGCGACGGCGACCAGTTGCTCCATCGTGTAGTCGGCGGACTGGATGATGCCGGAACTGAGGAACAGGCCGTCGATGTAGTTACGCAGGTAAAAGTCGACGGTAAGCTTCACCACTTCCTGCACGGTGAAACGGGCACGCGGCACGTTCGACGTGCGGCGGTTGACGCAATACTGGCAGTCGTAGACGCAGAAATTCGTCAGCAGGATCTTCAGCAGCGAGACGCAGCGGCCATCGGGCGTATAGCTGTGGCAGATGCCCATGCCGTTGGTGGCACCCAGGCCATCCTTGCCCTCGGACGAACGCTTCGGCGCGCCACTGCTGGCGCAGGAGGCATCGTATTTCGCCGCATCGGCGAGGATTTCCAGCTTGTCGTTCAGCTCCATCATCGGCACCCAACTGTACAGATATACAGTATAACGGAAGCCTGTTCAGGACACGGTACAAGCAGCGGCGATTAGCGGGTCAGCTGCGGTTCAGGAAAACTGGGGACGTACCCCTGTTTGCAGGAAAGATTTCCTGTAAACAGGGGTACGTCCCCAGTTTTGGACGTTGCCGGATCAGGCAGCGTTGTAGTGGTTGGCCAGCCGGTCTTTCAGCTTCGTTTGCAGCTGCGGGTATTCGGTGATCGACATGCCCAGGTCGTGCAGGTGGCCGTCGTTGATGCCGTACACCCAGCCGTGCACGGCCACTTCCTGGCCACGGTCCCAGGCGTCGCGCAGGATCGTCGTCGAGCACACGTTGACGACCTGCTCCACCACGTTCAGCTCCACGAGCTTTTCGCTGCGCACGCGTTCGTCGAGCACGGTGCCCAGGTAGCGCTCGTGCTTCTGGCTCACGTCCTGCACGTGGCGCAGCCAGTTGTCGACGAGGCCCACGCGGGCGCCCGTCAGCGCGGCATGCACGCCCTTGCAGCCGTAGTGGCCCACGATGATCACGTGCTTCACCTTCAGCACTTCGATCGCGAATTGCAGCACGGAGAGGCAGTTCAGGTCGGAGTGGACGACGACGTTGGCGATGTTACGGTGGACGAACACATCGCCCGGCAGCAGGCCGAGCAGTTCGTTGGCGGGTACGCGGCTGTCCGAACAGCCGATCCACAGGTATTCCGGCGAAGCCTGGTTGGCCAGCCGGTGGAAGAACTCGGGGTCGCGCTGGACCATCGAGTCGGCCCAGCGGCGGTTGTTGTTGAGGAGTTCCCGCAGGTCGGAGGGCTTGGTATCGTTCATGATGCTCCTTTCAGACGTAACAAGGCCGCCGGTTGCTGCCTCACAACGCGGCGGCCGTAAATTCAGCTGCCAGTTTATCCGATCCGACTGCTGTCGGCCGAACGTACTTTTTTGGTAGCGGTCTCTTGCAGGCTTTCAACCCAAGGGCAAATGCCGGGGTCAGGAGGAAGTACCGGCCTGCAGGCCAGTACCGCTATGCCGGCAAGGAGCGATGCTCCTTGAAACCCCGGCTACGCCCCGTCGGGTCTGACCCCAGACTCACGCCGTTGGGTTCATGGCGCTTCAAACTTACTCGAAGAAATCCTTCACCTTGTCCATCCAGCCTTTCGATTGCGGGCTGTGCTTGGAGCCGCCCTCGACCGTGGCGCGCTCGAACTCGCGCAGCAGTTCCTTCTGCTTGTCGGTCAGCTTGACCGGCGTTTCGACGGCCACGTGGCAGAACAGGTCGCCCGGGTAGCCGGAGCGCACGCCTTTCACGCCCTTGCCCTTCAGGCGGAACGTCTTGCCGGACTGGGTGCCCTCGGGCACGGTGAACGACACCTTGCCGGACAGCGTGGGCACTTCGATTTCACCGCCCAGTGCCGCCTTGGCGAACGAGATCGGCATTTCGCAGTGCAGGTCGTCGCCTTCGCGCTGGAACACCGGGTGCGCCTTGATGTGGATTTCCACGTACAGGTCGCCCGGCGGCCCGCCATTCGTTCCCGGCTCGCCGTTGCCGGACGAGCGGATGCGCATGCCGTTGTCGATACCCGCCGGGATCTTCACTTCCAGCGTCTTGTTGCGCTTGATGCGACCGGCGCCCGAGCAGGCGGGGCACGGCTCGGGAATGATCTTGCCCGTGCCATGGCATTTCGGGCACGTTTGCTGGATGCTGAAGAAACCCTGCTGCATGCGCACCTGGCCGTGGCCGCCGCACGTGGAACAGGTGACGGGCGACGTGCCCGGCTTGGCGCCCGAGCCGTGGCACGAATCGCACTTGTCCCATGCGGGCACGCGGATCGTCGTGTCGAAGCCGTGCGCGGCCTGTTCCAGCGTGATCTCGAGGTTGTAGCGCAGGTCGGCGCCGCGGTACACCTGCGGGCCACCGCCGCGCCGGCCACCGCCACCGCCGAAGATATCGCCAAAGATGTCGCCGAATGCATCGCCGAAACCGCCGGCGCCGCCAAAGCCGCCGCCGCCCATGTTCGGATCCACGCCGGCGTGACCATAGCGGTCATACGCCTCGCGCTTTTCCGGATTGGTCAGCATCTCGTAGGCTTCCTTGACTTCCTTGAACTTCTCTTCCGCCTCTTTGTTGTCCGGGTTGCGGTCCGGGTGGTACTTCATCGCAAGCTTGCGATAAGCCTTCTTGATCTCGTCTTCCGAGGCATTTTTTGCCAGACCGAGAATCTCGTAAAAATCACGCTTTGCCATATGCAGGCACCTAACTGAACTGAATAGAAGGGAGACTGTAGCAGGACGACGGGGTTGTCGCTACCTGCACCGCCGCCTGTCGCTGCCCCCTATCGAAGGGGGCAACATTGGCGTTGTGAAACAACCTCAAAACCCTGCCGATTATGCAAAAACGCCGAGCGGGCCACCGTGCTACGGCCGCTCCGCTCGGCGGGGCCGGGAACATCGTCGATGGACATGTTCCCGGCCGGTCTTGACGGCACGCGCCGGATTACTTGTTGTCTTTGACTTCCTTGAAGTCGGCATCGACAACGTCATCCTGCTGCGCGCGGTTGTCCGCGCCGCCGGCCTGCTGGCCCGCACCCGCTGCACCCGCGTCCGCGCCACCGCCGGCCGCAGCCTGCTGCGCCTGCATGTCGGCGTACATCTTCTCGCCCAGCTTCTGCGCGGCTTCGGTCAGCGCGGCCACCTTGGAGTCGATCGTGGCCTTGTCGCCGGACTTGATCTCGCCTTCCAGGTCGGTGATGGCCGCTTCGATCTTCGCCTTCTCGTCGGCACCCAGCTTGTCGCCGTATTCGGTCAGCGACTTCTTGGTGGAGTGCACCAGTGCGTCGGCCTGGTTGCGCGACTCGGCCAGCTCCTTCACCTTCTTGTCTTCTTCGGCGTTCAGTTCGGCATCCTTCACCATCTTCTGGATTTCCTCTTCCGACAGACCGGAGTTGGCCTTGATGGTGATCTTGTTTTCCTTGCCGGTGGCCTTGTCTTTCGCGCCCACGTGCAGGATGCCGTTGGCGTCGATGTCGAAGGTCACTTCGATCTGCGGCGTGCCGCGCGATGCCGGCGGGATGCCTTCCAGGTTGAACTCGCCCAGCGCCTTGTTGCCGGCGGCGATCTCACGCTCGCCCTGGTAGACCTTGATGGTCACCGCGGGCTGGTTGTCGTCGGCCGTCGAGAACACCTGTGCGAACTTGGTCGGGATCGTGGTGTTCTTGTGGATCATCTTCGTCATCACGCCGCCCAGCGTTTCGATACCCAGCGACAGCGGGGTCACGTCCAGCAGCAGCAGGTCCTTGCGTTCGCCCGACAGCACGGAGCCCTGGATCGCGGCGCCCACGGCCACGGCTTCATCCGGGTTGACGTCCTTGCGCGGATCCTTACCGAAGAATTCCTTCACCTTTTCCTGCACCTTCGGCATACGGGTCATGCCGCCGACCAGGATGATGTCGTCGATGTCGGAGACCTTCACGCCCGCATCCTTGATGGCGATGCGGCACGGTTCGATCGTCTTGGCGACCAGTTCCTCGACCAGCGATTCCAGCTTGGCGCGGGTGATCTTCAGGTTCAGGTGGACCGGCGCGCCGTTCGCCATGGCGATGTACGGCTCGTTGATCTCGGTCTGCTGCGCCGACGACAGTTCGATCTTCGCGCGCTCGGCCGAAGCCTTGATGCGCTGCAGGGCGATCGGATCCTTCTTCAGGTCCAGGCCGTTGATCTTCTTGAACTCTTCGATGATGTAGTCGATCACGCGCTGGTCGAAGTCTTCGCCGCCCAGGAACGTGTCGCCGTTGGTCGACAGCACTTCGAACTGCTTTTCGCCATCCACGTCGGCGATCTCGATGATCGACACGTCGAACGTGCCGCCACCCAGGTCATACACGGCGATCTTGCGGTCGCCCTTTTCGGTCTTGTCCAGGCCGAACGCCAGCGCGGCCGCGGTCGGCTCGTTGATGATGCGCTTCACGTCCAGGCCGGCGATGCGGCCGGCGTCCTTGGTGGCCTGGCGCTGCGAGTCGTTGAAGTAGGCCGGCACGGTGATCACGGCTTCCGTGACTTCCTCGCCCAGGTAGTCCTCGGCGGTCTTCTTCATCTTGCGCAGCACTTCGGCGGAGATCTGCGGCGGCGCCAGTTTCTTGTCGCGCACGCTGATCCAGGCATCGCCGTTGTCAGCCTTGTTGATCGTGTAAGGCATCAGCGCGATGTCCTTCTGCACTTCCTTTTCTTCGTACTTGCGGCCGATCAGGCGCTTCACGGCGAACAGCGTGTTCTTCGGGTTGGTGACTGCCTGGCGCTTGGCCGGCGCACCGACCAGGATCTCGCCGTCTTCCTGGTAAGCGATGATGGAAGGCGTGGTGCGCGCGCCTTCGGCGTTTTCAATGACCTTCGGCTGGCCATTTTCCATGATGGCGACGCAGGAGTTGGTCGTGCCCAGGTCGATACCGATCATTTTGCCCATGGTTTGTTCTTCCTCGTAACGGATTAGTTTCTGAATAAGTCTTATATGCGGAAAAGCTTCTTGCTTTTCAAGTGCTTAGGAAGCGCCGATGAATAAATCAGCGCTTTCCCGGATCACTTCGGCTGGGCAGCCGTGACGATGGCGGGGCGCAACAGGCGGTCCGCGATCGTGTAACCCTTTTGCAGTACGGCGACGACGGTATTGGCTTCCTGCTCGGCCGGCACCATGGCCACGGCCTGGTGCCGGTTCGGGTCCAGCTTGTCGCCGGCGGCAGGCACGACTTCGAGCAGCTTGTTGCGTTCGAACGCGGAGGTCAGCTGCTTGAGCGTCATTTCCACGCCTTCCTTCAGCGACTCGATGGATGGCGCTTCCACTTTCAGCGCCATCTCCAGGCTGTCCTTCACCGGCAGCAGCGCCTCGGCAAAGCTCTCGACAGCGAACTTGTGGGCCTTGGCCACGTCATCCTGGGCACGGCGGCGGATATTGTCGCCCTCGGCCTTGGCGCGCATGAACGCGTCGTGCATTTCAGCCAGCTTGGCTTCCGCGGCGGACAGTTGCTCTTCCAGGCTCGGAGTGGCTGCGGACTCGAAAGGAGCCTGCTGCGAAGGCTGCTGCGATGCCTGTTGCTGCGCCTGGGCATCCTGCTGCAATTCCTCGGGATTCTGGCTGGCCTGGTTTTCCTGGTCTTGCATCGTTTGACTCCTGAAAATCGTGTTTGTTTGACATTGCCCTTGCTGCACTGGCCGAATCTGGGGCTATCCCCTACTATTTCAAGGGATTTATGGCGTTGAAACAAACCCTTTGTTCGGACAGCGCTTGACAAACGGCTGGCAAATCATGGCCGGGCGTGGCCCGACAACCTGTTATTTTAACAGGCTAGCACTCACCGACGGCAAGTGCTAACAACGTATCAGGATGCTTATGTTGCGAACTCGCCGCGACCGGGCTCAGTCCGCGGCGCCGAGGGCAATCGCGCGGTCGCGGCCACGGGCGGCATCGTGCTGGCGCATGGCGCGCTGCGATGGCGAGACCATCGCCGGCCAGCCGATCATGTGCTGCTCGGCAATTTCGGCCAGCGCGGCGATCCAGGCCGGGCTTTCGTTCAGGCAAGGGATGTAATGGAATTCCTTGCCGCCGGCCGCGAGGAAATCGTGACGCACCTCCATCGCGATCTCTTCCAGCGTTTCCAGGCAGTCGCTCGTGAAGCCCGGGCAGATCACGTCGATGCTGCGCACGCCATCCTGGGCCAGCTTCTGCACCGTCGGTGCCGTGTAGGGCTGCAGCCATTCGGCCTTGCCGAAGCGGGACTGGAACGTAACGATGTAGTCGTCGTCGCGCAGCTTCAGCGCGGCGGCGAGAAGGCGCGCAGTCTTGTGGCATTCGCAGTGGTACGGGTCGCCCAGCAGCAGCGTGCGTTTCGGCACGCCGTGGAAACTCATCACGAGCTTTTTCGCGCGGCCATGGTGCTCCCAATGTGCCAGCACGTTCTGGCGCAGCGCCTCGATATAGGCTTCGTGGTCGTGGTAGTTCTTGACCAGCCGCAGTTCGGGAATATTGCGAATTTTCCGGTAATGCCGGAACACGGCATCCCAGATTGAACCGGTGGTGGTGCCGGAATATTGCGGGTAGGCGGGCAGCACGACGATGCGGTCGCAGCCATCGGCCTTCAGGCGGGCCAGCACGTCGGGCAGCGCTGGCGTGCCGTAGCGCATGGCCATCGCCACCGTCACGTCCTGGTGGCCGCGCGCCTGCAGCGCCTCGTGCAGCAGCATTGCCTGGTTTTGCGTGTGGATGCGCAGCGGCGAGCCGTCTTCCGTCCAGATCGACGCATATTTCTTCGCCGACTGGCCGGAACGGAACGGCAGGATCACGCCGTGCAGGATGAACCACCACAGCGCTCTCGGGATCTCGACCACGCGCGGGTCGGACAGGAACTGCTTCAAATAACGGCGCACGGCGCCACGCGTGGGCGCATCGGGCGTGCCGAGGTTGACCAGCACGATCGCACTGCCGCTGACGGCGCCGTGCTGGTGAGGAGGTTCTTTCGCGAAAGCCATGGAATCGGGGTCATCAATCGAGGGGACCTTCGATTATATGCGGCCCGGCGCGCGGCCGCTCTGGCTCAGGTATTCAACGAAGCGCAAGGCGGTGCAACCAGGTACAACCAGGCGCATCGAGGCGCATCCATGCTCAACGCAGCACAGCTCGAGGCAACCGGGCGCAGCGCCACGCTGCGAGAGCGATCAGGAGGCCAGCAACTCTCGCGCGTGCTTGCGGGTGGTGGCGGTGATCTCGAGGCCGCCCAGCATGCGGGCCACTTCCTCGACGCGGGCCTTGGCATCGAGTACTTCGATGCGCGAAGCCGTCTTGCCGTTGGCCAGCGTGCTTTTCGCGACCTGGAAATGGCTGTTGCCCTGGCTCGCCACCTGCGGCAGGTGGGTCACGCACAGCACCTGCCGCTCCTGGCCCAGGCGCTTGAGCAGCCGGCCCACCACTTCGGCGACGCCGCCGCCGATGCCGCTGTCGACCTCGTCGAAGATCAGCGTGGGCACGGTGGTGGCGTTCGACGTGATGACGGAAATGGCCAGCGAGATGCGCGCCAGCTCGCCGCCCGAAGCCACCTTGGCCAGCGGCCGCGGCGCTACGCCGGCATGGCCCGCCACCAGGAATTCCACCTGTTCGAGCCCCTTGGCCGAAGGCTCGCAAGGATTCAACGCCACTTCGAAGCGGCCGCCCGTCATGTTCAGGTCCTGCATCGCCTTCGTGACGGCATCGCTCAGCGCGCGCGCCGCCGTGGCGCGCGTGGCGGACAGCCTGCGCGCCACCGCCAGGTAGTCATCCTTCAGCTTTGCTTCCTGCTTGCGCAGGCCTTCGATGTCCGAGGCATCGGCCAGCTGGGCCAGTTGCGCGACCAGCCGTGCATGTTCGGCCGGCAGGTCGTCCGGGTCGACGCGGTATTTGCGCGCCGACGAATGCAGCGCTTCCATGCGCGCATCGACTACGCGCAGGCGTTCCGGGTCGAGCTCCACGCGATCGAGGTAGGTGTTCAGCGCATAGGCCGATTCCTGCAACTGGATGCGCGCCGATTCGATCAGGTCGACGACCGGCTGCAATTCCGTATCCACCGACACGAGCTTGGCGAGCTTCTGGTTCAGCGACGACAGTTGGGACACGATCGGCTGCTCGTCCGATTCGGAAATCACCGACAGCGCCTCCTGCGCGCCCTCGAGCAGGCTGGCCGCATGCGACAGCCGGCTGTGCTCGTTGCCGATCTCGGCCCACTCGCCCGGCTTCGGCGCCAGCTTGTCGAGCTCGCTCACCTGCCATTCCAGGCGCTCGCGTTCCAGCAGCACGTTGGCGGCGTTGGTTTCGAATTCCTCCAGCTGCTTCGCCAGCGCGCGCCATGCCTTGTAGGCGATCGTCACTTCCTTGCCGTTCGCGCCGGCCTGGCTGTCGAGCAGCTCGCGCTGCGCATCGGCTTTCAGCAGCGACTGGTGCGCATGCTGGCCATGGATGTCCACCAGCAGGTCGCCCAGTTCGCGCAGCTGGGCGGCGGTGGCGGCGATGCCGTTGATGTAGGCCTTTGAACGGCCCGCGTTGTCGATCACGCGGCGCAGCAGCGCGCCGCCATCCTCGGATGCGCACTCGTTCGCTTCGAGCCATTGGCGCGCCGCCTCGGTGATCGCGAAATCGGCCGTGATGTCGGCCTTGGCCGCGCCTTCGCGCACCACGCTCGCATCGCCCCGCCCGCCCAGCGCCAGTGTCAGGGCATCGATCAGGATCGACTTGCCGGCGCCCGTTTCGCCCGTGAACACCGTGAAGCCGGCGGAAAATTCGAGTTCGATGGAATCGACAATGACGAAATCGCGGATGGACAATGTACGCAGCATAGGTCTCGCTTGAAGGCCTTCTTGTTAGATTTTCCCGTCCGTGGACGGATACTCGTTCCAGTGCAGCTTTTCGCGCAGCGTGTTGTAGTAGCTCCAGCCTTCCGGATGCAGGAAGGTCATCGCGTGCGGTGAACGGCGGATGTGGATGCGGTCTTGCGGCATCAGGCTGGCGAACGTTTGCATGTCGAAGTTCACCGTGATGTCGCGCCCGCGGTTGATCTCGATGACGATCTCGCTCGAGTCGGGCAGCACGATCGGGCGGTTCGACAGCGCATGTGGCGCGATCGGCACCATCACGATACCGCCCAGCGTGGGGTGCAGCAGTGGACCGCCGGCCGACAGCGCATAGGCCGTGGAGCCGGTGGGCGTGGAAACGATCAGGCCGTCGGAACGCTGGTTGTACATGAAGTGATCGTCGACATCGACGCGCAATTCCACCATGCCCGAACCGGCGCCGCGCGCCACGACCACGTCGTTGACGGCCAGGCCGACGTGGATCACCTTGCCATCGCGCAGCACGTGCCCTTCCAGCAGGGTGCGGCGCTCGGCCTTGTGCGTGCCGGCCAGGATGCGCGCCAGCACGGGCAACATGCCGTCGCGCGGGATATCGGTCATGAAGCCCAGCCGCCCCTGGTTGATGCCGATCAGCGGCACCTCGAACGGCGCCAGCTGGCGGGCAATGCCCAGCATCGTGCCGTCGCCGCCCATCACGATGGCGCAATCGCATTTTTCGCCGATGCCCTGCGCGCTCATGGCGGGGACCTCGGGCATGTTCAGGTGCTCGGCCGTGTCGGTATCGAACACAACGCTGTAGCCACCCGCGCGCAGGAAGGCGAGCACGTCGCGCACGGAATCTTCGATGCCGGCCGTATTGGGCCGGACGACCAGCGCGATCGTGTTGTACATGGCAGGAGTGGCGGGCATAGGGAGCTCTCGGACGGCAAACGGGACAAGGTTCTGCACGCGGGTCACTTGCGTGATGTATTTGCATGCTGCTTCGGGCATACCTTTGCGCATACATACGTGCATACATCATGCAGTGACCCGCGTACACGGCGAAGGGTAACCCATTTCAATGCCGTTTCGCCATGCGCCCGCTGCTTCATGAAACCAGTCCGCCACTCCTTTGGAAACAAAGTACGCTCACGATTACTGTATATTTAACCAGTATAAGGGGCGACGATCAGTTCCGCAAGATCAGTGCGCCAAGGGCCATCATGCAACATCGCGGGACGGCATGCCAAGCGCGCGACCGTGATTGAAAGTAGCCGATATGATGAGATTCAGTTAAGTATTGGAGGGAAGCATCATGAACGAATCGCGGGAACCGAACACGAAAGACCGCCAGGTCAACACCAACGTGCACATCGACGACACGGCAGGCAAGCGCCTGCCGCACGAGCGCGACGAGTCGCCGGAAGGCACGCGCCACCATCCGGAGCGCAGCCGCATCGAGCAGGCCGGCCGCGACATCGAACAGGGCCTCGTCGACACCGACAACTACGGGCGCGATGCGGGCATCCAGAAGCCCGCGCCCGCCGGCGAAACGCCGGAAGCGGACCCGCTGCCGGTGATCAAGCGGGACTGAACAGGCAGTACTGAACAGGCAGTACTGAACAGGCAGTGCTGAACCAGCGCGACCGGGCAAGCGCGGCCGGGCAGGCGCGACCGATTTCCTTCCAACGCCGACAGGAATCATCATGAAACCGATCTTCGTCATTGGCGCCTTGCTGGCCGGTGGTGCCGTATTGGCCCAGAACGGCCAGTATCCGGCGGGCTGGGGTCCGGCTCCCCAGTTGCCGGCACCGGAAAAATCGCTGATCCCCACCGTGAACGTGGCGCCCGTCGACGTGTGGAAAGGCGACGAAAAACCGGTGGCCGCGGCCGGCTTCACGGTCACGGCCTATGCGCGCAACCTCGACCATCCGCGCTGGCTCCACGTGCTGCCGAACGGCGACGTGCTGGTGGCCGAGACGAACGCCCCGCCCAAGCCGGAGGACAGCAAGGGCGTCAAGGGCGCCATCATGAAGCACATGCAGAAGAAGGCCGGTGCCGTCACGCCGTCGGCAAACCGCATCACGCTGCTGCGCGGCGTGGATGCGGACGGCGCGGCGCAGCAGCGCCACGTCTTCCTGAAGAACCTGAATTCGCCGTTCGGCATGGTGCTGGTCGACAAGGATTTCTATGTGGCGAACTCCGATGCCGTGATGCGCTTCCCCTACGAGGAAGGCAAGACGACGATCACCGCCACGGGCATAAAATTGATGAGCCTGCCGGCAGGCCCGCTGAACCACCACTGGACCAAGAACATCACCGCCAGCCCCGACGGCAAGTTCCTGTACATGACGGTGGGCTCGAACTCGAACGTGGCGGAAAACGGCATCGACAAGGAAGAAGGCCGCGCCGCGATCTGGGAGCTGGAACGCGCCACCGGCAAGTCGCGCCTCTTCGCCACGGGCCTGCGCAACCCGAACGGCATGGCGTGGGAACCGAAAACGAAAGCGCTGTGGACCGTCGTCAACGAGCGCGATGAACTGGGCAACGACCTGGTGCCCGATTACCTGACCTCCGTGAAGGATGGCGGTTTCTACGGCTGGCCATACAGCTGGTTCGGCCAGCATGTCGACACCCGCGTCAAGGAACAGCGGCCCGACCTGGTGGCGAAGGCCATCGTGCCGGACTATGCGCTGGGCGGCCACACGGCTTCGCTGGGCCTGGAGTTCTATACCGGCAAGCTGTTCCCGGCCAGCTACCACGGCGGCGCCTTCATCGGCCAGCACGGCTCGTGGAACCGCAAGCCGCACAGCGGCTACAAGGTGGTGTTCGTGCCCTTCGCCGACGGCAAGCCCTCCGGCCCGCCGCAGGATATCCTCACCGGCTTCCTCAGCAAGGAAGAACGCGCCAAGGGCCGTCCGGTCGGCGTGGCCGTAGCCAAGGATGGCGCGCTGCTCGTGGCGGATGACGTGGGCAACACGGTCTGGCGCGTAGTACCGGCGAGCAAATAACGGCTGCTCGCCGGCGAAGATCGGCGAAAAACCCTACAATCGCATCTTTGGCATCAAGGAAAAACAAGCATGCGCATCCTGCACACCATGCTGCGGGTCGGTGACCTGCAGCGCTCCATCGATTTCTACACCAAGGTGCTCGGCATGAAACTGCTGCGCACCAGCGACAACCCGGAGTACAAGTACACGCTGGCCTTCGTCGGCTATGGCAACAACCCGGACCACGCGGAACTGGAGCTGACGTACAACTACGGCGTCGACAGCTACGACCTGGGCAATGCCTACGGCCACATCGCCATTTCGACCGAGAATATCGTCGAGGCCTGCAATGCCGCGAAGGCCAGCGGCGGCAACGTGACCCGCGAACCGGGCCCCGTGAAGGGCGGCACCACGGTGATCGCGTTCATCACGGATCCGGATGGCTACAAGGTCGAGCTGATCGAGCGCTCGTTCGATGCGGACGGCGGCGGGCTGCGGTAAGCCACGCAAGCCGCAATGAAAAACGCCGGCCGTGCAATGCACGGGCCGGCGTTTTTTTATTGGCACAAGAGAAACGGTGCCCGATCAATTCGTCAGCAGCGCATTGATCGGGGCGAGATCGTCTTCCCTCAACGTCCCCGCTGCCGCCTTCAGCCGCAGGCCGTTCATGATGGTGTCATAGCGCGCCTTCGACAGGTCGCGCTGCGTGGAATACAGCTGGCGCTGCGCGTTCAGCACATCGATGTTGATCCGCACGCCCACCTGGTAACCCAGCTTGTTCGACTCCAGCGCGGACTGGCTCGATACTTCGGCCGCTTGCAGCGCCTTCACCTGGGCCAGGCCGCTGTTCACGCCCAGGTAAGCCTGGCGGGCGCTCTGCGCGGCAGCGCGCCGGTTCGCTTCCAGGTCGTTGCGGGCCTTTTCTTCCAGCGCGATCGTTTCACGCACCCTGCTGGTGACGGCAAAGCCGTTGAAGATCGGTACCGTCCACGTCACGCCGACCGTCGTGCCGCGGTTGATGCCCACGAACGTCTGGCTGTTGCGGGTCGAACTGGCCGTGAAGTCCACGGTCGGCAGGTGGCCAGCGCGGTTGCGGGCGATTTCCCGCTTGGCGATTTCCACGTTGAGCCGCTGCAGCGCCACGTTGAAGTTATCGGCCTCGGCAGCCGTGATCCATGGCTCGATATTGGCCGGCTCCGGCGGCGCGATCGTCACGCCGGCGCGCAGCGTGGACAGCGATGCCGGCGCGGTGCCGATGATCTGCTGCAGCGCCGTGCGCGCCACTTCCAGCGCATTGATGGCGGCGAATTCCTGCGCCACCACCAGGTCGTAGGCAGCCTGCGCCTCGTGCGTGTCCGTGATCGTTTGCGTGCCCACCTCGAAATTGCGCTTGGCCGATGCCAGCTGCTCGGTGGTGGCGGACTTCTGCGCCTGGATCGATGCCAGGTTGTCCTGCGCCGTCAGCACGTCGAAATAGGCCTGGGCCACGCGCACGATCACGTCTTGCTGCGCCTGCGCGAACTGCACCTCGGCCTGCGCCTGCGACAGCTTGCTCTGCTGGTAGGACTGCCAGGCTGCGTAATCGAACAGCGGCTGCGACAGCGCCAGCGTGTACACGTTCTGGTGCGTATCGGCATCGATCTTCGGGCCGCTCTGCGGCGTGGTGGAACCGTAGAAGCGCGAATGATTGCCCTGCAGCGTAACGCCCGGCAGCAACTGGGAACGCCCCTGCGTGGTCCGCTCCTGCCCCGCGGTCAGCGTATTGCGCGCGCTGGCATACGTGGCATCGTTTGCCAGCGCCTGCTGGTAAACCTGGATCAGATCGGCCGCCTGTGCCGCTGGCGCGGCCATCGTGATCGCACTGGCAATCAACACGGCGATGAGGGGTCTCTGCATTGCGTTCTCCGTTGGACTCGTAAAGTTTTGGTCAGGTGTTTTTTTGTTGTCCCGCCGCGCGCCAGCCGAAGCTTCAGTACTTCGGCATCGATTCATCCACCTGCAATGCCCAGGCGTGGATGCCGCCCGTCAGGTTCGTGACCCTAGCGAAGCCATGCCGCTCCAGGAACGCGGCCACCTGCAGGCTGCGCGCACCGTGGTGGCAGATGCAGACGATTTCCGCCTCCTCGTCCAGGTCGTCGATGCGGGCCGGAATGGTCTGCATCGGCATCAGGGTGGCACCTGCGATGTGGCAGGTGTCGAATTCCCAGTTCTCGCGCACGTCCAGCAGGAACGGGCGCGCGCGCTTGTCATCGGCCAGCCAGGCGGCCAGCTCCGGGGCGGTAATCTGCTGCATCGCCAGCCTTAGAAAGTGAAGTGCGACGGCGTGACGGCAGCCTGCAGCGGCTGCACGTCGGTTTCGAACAGCTTCTTCGTGTCGTAGCTGCCCTCGCCGGTGCGGGTGATCAGGTGCGCGGACATGACCGGCGATTCGCCGATGATCGCCAGGATGCGGCCTTCCGGCTTCACTTGCTGCAGCACCGTTTCCGGCAGCACCGGCAGCGCGCCGGCGAACACGATCACGTCGAACGGCGCGCCGTTGGCCCAGCCCTGTGCGCCGTTGCCCAGTTCCACGGTGGCGTTGGTGATGCCGTTGGCGGCCAGGTTCTTCTGCGCCAGTTCCTTCAGCACCGGGTCGATCTCGACCACGGTGACATGGCGCGCGCGGTGCGCCAGCAAGGCGGCCACGTAGCCGCTGCCGGCACCGACCAGCAGCACGTTTTCATGCTTCTTCACGTGCACATCCTGCACGATGCGCGCTTCGATCTTCGGGTTCAGCATCGATGCGCCGCCCGGCAGCGGAATGGAGGTGTCGACAAAAGCCAGCTTCCGGTAGGCTTCCGGCACGAAATTCTCGCGTTTAACGACCATCAACAGATCGAGGATATCGGTGTCCAGCACGTCCCAGGGACGAATCTGCTGTTCGATCATGTTGAATCGGGCTTGTTCGATATTCATCTTTAGACTTTGGTGAAGGAATAAGAATCCATCATTTTATCGTTGAACTGGTCTGGAAGGGATATTAACGATAACGACGGTATAAGGCGGAAAATTGCGACAGCCTGCAGTTTCGCGGGGTTGAACCAGCGAAAACATTGCGTTTCAGGCAGGGCGTGCCATGCCCCGTTCCACGAGGCCCAGCCAGGTATCCATGAAGGCTTCGGCGTCCACCGGCCCGCAGCAGGGGTCGAAGCTGTGCGCCCACAGCATCAGCATCGTGACCGGGGCGGTCAGCACGCGCGTCATCATGTCGGGATCGGCGGGCACGAATTCGCCCCGCTCCACGCCGCGCCGCACGATCGAGCCGATCAGCGCATGGCCGCGCGATATGACTTCCTCGTTATAGAAGCGGGCAATCTCAGGGAAGTTCCCGGCCTCGGCCACCATCAGCTTGGCCAGCCCGGAAGCGCGCGTGGACGCGACGTCCGCCCACCAGCGGCGCAGCATCGTGCGCAGCAATTCGCTGCACGAAGTGCTGTCGGCGGCGGCGACATCGCTTTCCGCCTGGCCGATCACCACCACGATGTTTTCGCGGACGACAGCCTTGAACAGCTCTTCCTTGTTTTCGAAATAGAGGTACAGCGTGCCTTTCGACACGCCGGCGCGGCGGGCCACGTCTTCCAGGCGGGTGGCGGCATAGCCGCGGTCCACGAACAGATCCAGCGCGGCGGCCAGCAGTTCCTGCGGCCGGGCGTCCTTGCGGCGCTCCCAGCGCGGTTTCGTGTCGGATTGCATATGAACGCTTTTGAACTGTCTGCTTCTAGTCTGCTTGCTTGTCTACTTCTTACTTACTTGCGGGTCAGTAAATTATGGACCTGCACTATGGCAACGTCAAGCGTCCACATCCTGCCTCACGGGCGATGGGTGACCCTGCTGCGCTCCGGGTGGGCGGAAAACTCGGCGCCGCGGTGCACGGTTTCCAGCTGCCCGGACGGAAACGCCTGTTCATGTTCGCCATCGTCATCGTTCCAGCGGCAGCGGATATCGTCACCCCGCGTGCCGATGACGATCATCTGCTGGTGCCAGCCGATCGGCCGCACCACGTCACCCGCTTTCGGTCGTTCGCGATCCATGGTCATCTCCGTTCTTGTGAGGTTTCATGAAACGTTCATGCTAATCCAGCCTGCCGCATCGTGACGTACCGAACGGTATTGCACGGCCACGGCGACGTATCATCGGGCAAGTGTTTTTCCAGGAGAACCGTCTTGCCGTCCAGGGATCCGCTCTTGCGGCTGCGCCGCATCCGTCGCATCGCCACCTGCCTGCTGGCCGCGATGGCTGCCGTGTTCGTTGCCGCGCGGCTGCTCCAGCCGGATTATCCGTGGCTGGGTTTCGTGGCCGCGTTCGCCGAAGCGGCCATGGTGGGCGGCCTGGCCGACTGGTTCGCGGTGACCGCCCTGTTCCGCCACCCGCTCGGCCTGCCGATCCCCCATACGGCCATCATCCCCCGCAACAAGGACCGTATCGGCGCCAACATCGCCGAATTCCTCGAACATAACTTCATTACCCCCGAAGTGGTGCGAAACGAGCTGAAGGACGTGGACCTGGCCGGCGTGTGCGCCCGCTGGCTCGCGGACGATGCCAACAACCGCGCCGTGGCCGAACGCATCGTCGGCACGATCCCCGCCGTGCTGAACATGATCGAAGACCGCGATGCCGCCGCTTTCTTCGGCGGCACGCTGGCATCGGGCATGAAGGACGTGAAGCTGGCACCGCTGTCGGGGCAGGTGCTGTCGGTGCTGGTGGCGAATGGCCAGCATATCCGGCTGCTGCAGAAGGTGCTGGGGCTCGTGGCCACCGCGCTGGAGGAAAACCGCGGCTACATCCGGCAAAAGGTGCATGACCACAGCCCGAAGTGGATGCCGAAGATGGTCGATGAAAAATTCTACGAACGGCTGATGGATGGCATCCAGAGCATTCTGGACGACATGGCCGACGAAAACGGCGCATGGCGCGAGCGCTTCCACACCGCAATCATGGAGCTGATCGAGAAGCTCGAGGAATCGCCCGAGTACGAGGCCCGGCTGCGCGGCCTGCTGGCCCGGGGCATCACGCACCCGCTGTTCCGCGAATACGTGGCCGGCGTGTGGGCGGACATCCGTTCGCGCCTCCTGGCCGCCAGCGAATCGCCCGAATCGCGCCTGCTGCTGCGCACGCAGGGCGCGCTGCGCATCTTCAGCACCGCGCTTGAAAAGAACGACACGGTAAGGACGAAACTGAACGACTGGCTGAAAAGCTTCGCCACCGAGGCGATCGTCGAGCGGCGCAGCCTGATCGTGGCCGTGGTGCGGAAAGTGATCGACAAATGGGATGCGGAGACGATCTCGGCAAAGCTGGAGACGCAGGTGGGGAGCGATTTGCAGTTCATCCGCATCAACGGCACGCTGGTCGGCGGTGTAGTCGGCGTGCTGCTGTATTCGATTTCACTGCTGCTGGGCGGGCACTGACAGGGGTACAATAGCCGGCTTTCCCCCGCATTTTTCGCTCCCGATGAACTGCCGCGACCATTGCGGTGCCTGCTGCACCGCCCCTTCCATCACCAGCCCGATTCCCGGCATGCCGAACGGCAAGCCGGCCGGTGTGCGCTGCGTGCAGCTCGATGACGATAACCGCTGCCGCGTGTTCGGCAAGCCGGAGCGGCCGGCGTTCTGCGGCGGGTTGCAGCCTTCGGCCGAGATGTGCGGCGAAACCCGCGAGCAGGCGATGGTATGGCTGGCGGAGCTGGAGCGGCTGACCGCTCCGGCGTGACACGTTCAGGTCGTGGCCCGTTCCACGATCGTAAACCCCACGTCGCGCACCGGCTCCGCCACGGTCAGCCCGTCGGCCCGCTGCATGATGTACTCGGCGGCGGTATGCCCGATCAGCGTACCGTCGACGCGCACGGAAGTGAGCGCGGGATGCAGTTCGCGCGACATGGCCAGGTCGCCCAGCCCGACGATGGCCAGTTGCTCGGGCACTTTGATGCCCTGCGCCTGGGCTTCGGTCAGCACGCCCAGCGCCACCATGTCGGAGCTGCAGAAGATCGCGTCCAGCGAGGCATCCTTGGCCAGCAGCGCGCGCAGGCCTTCGCGGCCGCTTGCCACGGAACTGGGTGCGGGCACCATGTGGGTCGGTACCACGTTCGCGCCCAGCGCCTGGGCGGCGTTGGCGAACGCGTTGTTGCGGCGGATGGCGCGTTCGTCGTCGGCGCTGATGCAGGCCATGCGGCGCCGGCCGCGGGCGTGCAGGAACTGCGCGACGGCGGTGCCCACCTTGTCATGCGAGAAGCCGACCAGCATGTCGACCGGCGTGGGCGTGAGGTCCCACGTTTCGACGACGGGAATACCGCTGGCGATCAGCCGGCGCCGCGCCAGCGTGGAGTGCATGATGCCGGTAAGGATCACGCCATCCGGGCGGCGGCCGATGATCGTTTCCAGCAGCGCATCCTCGCGCGAGCCGTGATAGCCGGACTGGCCCAGCATCATCTGGTAGCCGTTCGCCGCCAGGGTTTCCGTCAGTGCCTGCACCGTTTCGAGGAACACGGAACCGGTAATCGTGGGCACGACGGCGGCCACCAGTCGCGAGCGGCGCGAAGCGAGGCCGCCGGCCAGCAGGTTGGGCACGTAGCCGGTGCGCTCGACGGCATCCTTTACGCGCCGCAGGATTTCGTCGGACACCGCATCGGGCGTGTTCAGCGCGCGCGACGCGGTGATCGGCGCCACGTTGGCCAGGCGCGCCACGTCGCGCAGCGTCAGCCCCAGGCCCTTGCGGCGGCGGCGCTTGCCGGCCGCATTGTCGGCAGTGGAATCCTCCGCCATCAGCGCACCAGGCACGGGCGTTTGCTGTCGAACTGCCAGCCGGGGATCAGGAACTGCATCGCGGCCGCGTCGTTGCGCGCGCCCAGGCCCATGCCCAGGTAGCGCTGGTGCGCCGCCTCCACCTCATCCATGTCCAGCTCCACGCCCAGGCCCGGCTTCTTCGGCACGTCGACGAGGCCGCCGGCAATCTGCAGCGGCTGTTTCGTGAGGCGCTGGCCATCCTGCCAGATCCAGTGCGTGTCGATCGCCGTGATGTTGCCCGGCGCCGCCGCGGCCACGTGCGTGAACATCGCCAGCGACACGTCGAAGTGGTTGTTCGAATGGGAACCCCACGTGAGGCCGAAGGCCTGGCACAGCTGGGCCACGCGCACGGAGCCCTGCATCGTCCAGAAGTGCGGGTCGGCCAGCGGGATCGTCACCGATTGCAGCGCGATGGCGTGGCTCATCTCGCGCCAGTCCGTCGCGATCATGTTCGTGGCCGTCGGCAGGCCCGTGGCACGGCGGAACTCGGCCATCACCTCGCGGCCCGAGTAGCCGTTTTCCGGGCCGCACGGATCTTCCGCATAGGCCAGCACGTCGCCCTTGTCGCGGCACAGCCGGATCGCATCCTTCAGCAGCCAGCCGCCGTTCGGGTCGAGCGTGATGCGCGCTTCGGGGAAGCGTTCGGCCAGCGCCGTCACCGCTTCGATTTCCTCTTCGCCGCGCAGCACGCCGCCCTTCAGCTTGAAGTCGCGGAAACCGTAGCGTTCATAGGCCGCTTCGGCCAGCGCCACCACCGCTTCCGGCGTCAACGCTTCTTCGTGGCGCAGACGGCTCCACGCGTCCGGCGCATCCGGTTCGCTGGCATACGGCAGGTCGGTCTTGTGCTTGTCGCCGATGTAGAACAGGTAGCCCAGCATCGGCACCTGGTCGCGCTGCTGGCCCTCGCCCAGCAGCGCCGCCACCGGCACGCCGAGGAACTGGCCCAGCAAATCGAGCATCGCGCATTCGATCGCCGTTACCGCATGGATCGCCACGCGCAGGTCGAATGTCTGCACGCCGCGCCCGCCGGCATCGCGATTGGCGAACGCGGTGCGAGCCGAGTTCAGCACGGCGTTGTAGTCGCCGATCGAGCGGCCCGTGATCAGGCCTTCCGCATCCTGCAGCGTCTTGCGGATCGCTTCGCCGCCCGGCACTTCGCCGACGCCCTGCCGTCCAGAACTGTCCGTGAGGATCAGCAGGTTGCGGGTGAAGAATGGCGCATGGGCGCCGGAGAGGTTCAGCAGCATGCTGTCCCGCCCCGCCACGGGAATGACGCGGACGGAGGTGATGACTGGGGTATCGCTCATGTTCTCTTTCATTGCAGGTGCAGTGTGGTTTCCACTCGGATGTCGTCGGAGGCGCTGCCGACCATCAGCTTGAATTCGCCCGGCTCGGCACCCCATTTCAGGTCGCTGTTGAAGAACGCCAGCGTGTCGCGGTCGATCGTGAACGTGACGCGGCGGCGCTCGCCCGGCTGCAGGTGGACTTTCGTAAAACCTTTCAGTTCCTTCACGGGACGAACGACCGAGGCCACGGTGTCGCGGATGTACAGCTGCGCGATCTCGGTGCCGGCCACCTTGCCCTTGTTCTCCAGGTCGAACGACAGCGTGGCGCTCTGGCCCGGCCGCAGGATCGTGCGGTCCAGCTGCACGCCCGAGTAGCCGAACGCCGTGTAGCTCTTGCCGTGGCCGAACGCATAGCGCGGCGTGTTCGGCGAATCGATGTAGGCCGAGCGGTAGACGATGTCCTTCTCGTCCGTGACGGGGCGGCCCGTGTTGTACTGCGCGTACGAAAGCGGGATCTGGCCCAGGTTGCGGGGGAACGTGGCCGGCAGCTTGCCCGACGGGTTGTAGTCGCCGAACAGCACGTCGGCCACGGCGTTGCCGCCTTCCGAGCCGGGGAACCATGCATACAGGATGGCATCGGCGTTGTCGGCGATCTCGTTGAAGATCATCGGCCGGCCGGCGAACAGCACGGCGACGACCGGCTTGCCGGTAGCCTTCAGGCGCTGGAACAATTCCGTCTGCCGGCCCGGCAGGCCGATATCGGTGCGCGATTTCGCTTCGCCGCTCATGTCCCACGTTTCGCCGACGGCGAGCACGATCACGTCGGCCTTGCTCGCGGCGGCAACGGCGGCATCGAATCCTTCGGCTGTGGCGCAGCCCGGCGCGCAGGCAGCGGCATGGCTGATCTGCGCACCTTGCGCATGGTTGCGGATGCCGTCGACGACGGATACCACTTCACCGCGCACGTCGGAGACCACCCAGCCGCCTTCCATGTCGCGGCGCGAATCGGCCAGCGGGCCGATGACGGCGATGTGCTTCGCCCCCTTCGCCAGCGGCAGTACATTCTTGTCGTTCTTCAGCAGCACCAGCGATTTGCGGGCCACGTCGCGCGCGATGGCGCGGTGCCGGGGGTCGGCCAGCACGGTCTGCTCGCGCTGCGCATCCGAGAAGCGGTACGGATCGTCGAACAGGCCCATTTCGAATTTCTTGCGCAGGATGCGGCGCACGGCGTCATCGACGTTCTTTTGCGGCACCTTGCCATCCTTGACGGCCTGCGCCAGGTGGGCGATGAACGCCTCCCCTTCCATGTCCATGTCGCTGCCGGCATTGATCGCCTTCACGGCCGCGTCGGGCAGGTCCTTCGCGTAGC
This sequence comes from Pseudoduganella sp. jia 12, assembly GCF_055502675.1. Lineage (NCBI taxonomy): Bacteria > Pseudomonadati > Pseudomonadota > Betaproteobacteria > Burkholderiales > Oxalobacteraceae > Pseudoduganella > Pseudoduganella sp. jia 12. The sequence goes on along the minus strand of NZ_JBUXKP010000004.1, from coordinate 186,256 downwards.
CGTGCACGACCATTTCCTTGACCGACGCCCAGTCGGAAACGACGAAGCCCTTGTACTTCCAGGCCCCTTTCAGGATGTCGCGCTGCAGGAACGCGCTGCCGGTCGCCGGCACGCCATTCAGCGTATTGAACGAATTCATGAAGGTAGCGACGCCGGCGTCGGCGGAAGCCTTGAACGGCGGCAGGTAGACCTCATACAGCTGCTGCAGGCTCATGTCGACCGCGTTGTAGTCGCGGCCGGCGACTGCGGCGCCATAGGCCGCGAAGTGCTTGGCGGTGGCCATCACGCGGTCCGTGGCGCCCAGCTTCGCGCCCTGGAAGCCGCGCACACGGGCAACGGCGATCTTCGAGCCGAGATACGTGTCTTCGCCGGCGCCCTCCATCACGCGGCCCCAGCGCGGATCGCGGCTCACATCGACCATCGGCGCGAAGGTCCAGTGGATGCCGGCCGACGCGGCTTCGCGCGCGGCCACCTGCGCCGACTGTTCGATCGCTTCCAGGTCCCACGATGCGGCTTCGCCGATCGGTACCGGGAACACGGTTCTATAGCCGTGGGTGACGTCCAGCCCGAACAGCAGCGGAATCTTCAGCCGCGACTGCAGCGCCAGCGCCTGGGCTTCGCGCGTTTCCTTCGCGCCCTTGATGTTCAGCACCGAGCCCACATTGCCCGCTTTGATTTCGGACATCTGGCTGGCGCGCTTCGCCGCCTGCGGCCCGGTGGCCTCGGCACCGGCCAGCTGGTGCAGCTGGCCCACTTTTTCCTGCAGGGTCATCTGCTTGAGCAGGGCGTCGACCTTGCGGTCGATCGCATCCTGGGCGGTGGCCAGTGCCGGCAGCGCAATGAGCGAGGCAGCCAGCGCAAGGGGTCGTAACGTCATCGACGTGTCTCCTTATTTGTATTGTTATTGCTTCTTGTCGTAGTACGCCTTCGGCGTATGGAACGCCTGCTTGCGTTTGGCGCTTTGCGGGATCAGGTCCTTGCGGTTCCAGGCGTTTCGGTGCTCGCGGCGGTCATCGTGTATTCCGGTTCGTACGGGTCGACGACGGGGTGCCGGCGGCCATGGATGGCCTGCAATGCGGGGGCGGCAAATGCCGCGCAACGCCATGCCAGCGCGGCTGCCGCAATTGCGGGAAAGCGGTTTGCATCCTGTCTCCGTCATGGTTGTTATCCGACGCTTTTGCCTGGCACCGGATATTTTGTTGGTACCGCTACCAATTTTTGTGAAAATAGTAAGCCGGGTGGTGCTGAAAGTCAAAGCAAAAAAATCGCGCACGCTCGCCCGGCTCGCAACCGTGCGCTGCTCCGCTCACCTGGCGGTCGTCGGGGTGGCGGGAAAGGCCGGCGATGCGTCGCGGCCATCCCACCCCAACCAGCAGTAGGAGATCAGCTGGATCGCCACCAGCGTGCCAAGCGGAATGGCCAGCAATGCCGGCAGGGCCAGCGCGAGCGTCAGGATACGTGCCCAATTCCTGGCCAGCGACGCGCCCCATCCCACCAGGCCGTGCGCGATGGACAGCGCGGCAACGCCGGCCGGAAATTGCCAGGCGATGTCCCTGCCGAACAGTGCCGCAGCGAGCAGCGCCACGCATGGCAACAGGTAGGCGGCGGCGAAAATGAAATGGACGCGCGCGGTCTTGGTGTGATTTTTCATCATGGGCTCCCGGAACAATGGAAGACAATTTTTGTCCAGGCGGAAACTTTATCGATTGATTTATCACACTGTCACGCTGGATCGAATGCCCGCGAACGGCGTCGAATGATGTTTCTCACCCCCGCCGATGGCGGACGTGAAAGCCATTTCCGCCTTTATTCCCGCCTTCCCGTGCCTCCGGTGGCTGCTGCGTTATATCAGCACGCATGACTTCACCATCGTTGCGTGGTACCGTATAGTGTTCGGCATCGTGGTTTCGCCACGGCCTGCACCGGCGCGGTTGCCTGGATCGACAAGATCGTGGGGCAGCAAACCCGGGCCGAACCTCACCCCCGGGTTTTAAAGCTTATCAATGGATCAACTGGACATCTCCCAACGCGCCCTGCACCTGCTCGAATCGGTCTTCGGTTACTCGGCCTTCCGTGGCCAGCAGGCAGAAATCGTCGAACAGGTCGCCAATGGCGGCGATGCGCTGGTGCTGATGCCTACCGGCGGCGGCAAGTCGCTGTGCTACCAGATCCCGGCGCTGCTGCGCGATGGCGTGGGCGTGGTGATTTCGCCGCTGATCGCCCTGATGCAGGACCAGGTGGACGCGCTGGCCGAAGTGGGCGTGCGCGCCGCTTTCCTCAATTCCACGCAAACGTGGGAAGAAACCGCCCGCATCGAGCGCATGGTGCGCACGGGCCAGCTCGACCTGGTGTACGTGGCGCCGGAGCGGCTGATGACGCAGCGCTGCTTCGACCTGCTGCAGGATTCGCAGATCGCGCTGTTCGCGATCGACGAGGCGCACTGCGTGTCGCAGTGGGGCCACGACTTCCGGCCCGAATACATCAAGCTGTCGGTGCTGCACGAGCAGTTCCCGGGCGTGCCGCGCATCGCGCTCACCGCCACGGCCGACCAGCAGACCCGCGCCGAGATCGCGCACCGCCTCGACCTCACGAATGCCGCGCAGTTCGTGTCGTCGTTCGACCGCCCGAACATCCGCTATTCCATTGTCGAAAAGACCAACGGCCGCAAGCAGCTGCTGGATTTCATCAGCGGCGAACATGCGGGCGATTCGGGCATCGTGTACTGCCTGTCGCGCAAGAAGGTCGAGGAAACGGCCGAGATGCTCAACGAGAACGGCATCCGTGCGCTGCCCTATCACGCCGGCATGGACCACGCAAAGCGCGCGGCCAACCAGGCCCGCTTCCTGCGCGAGGAAAACATCGTGATGGTGGCCACCATCGCATTCGGCATGGGCATCGACAAGCCGGACGTGCGCTTCGTGGCCCACCTCGACCTGCCGAAAAGCATCGAGGGCTACTACCAGGAGACGGGCCGCGGCGGCCGCGACGGCATGCCGGCCAGCGCCTGGATGGCCTATGGCCTGCAGGACGTGGTGCTGCAGCGCCGGATGATCGACGAATCCGAGGCGGACGAGGATTTCAAGCGCGTTCTGGGATCGAAGCTCGATGCGATGCTGGGCCTGTGCGAAACGCTGTCGTGCCGGCGCGTGCGGCTGCTCGATTATTTCGGCGAGGCGTCTTCGCCGTGCGGCAACTGCGACACGTGCCTGTTCCCGCCCGTGTCGTTCGACGGCACGGTGCCCGTGCAAAAGCTGCTGTCGACGATCTACCGGGTCGACCAGCGCTTTGCCGCCACCCACGTGATCGAAGTGCTGCGCGGCCAGGAGACCGAGCGGATCAAGACATGGCGCCACGATGCCCTGTCGGTGTTCGGCGTGGGCGCCGACCGCAGCGAACAGGAATGGCGCGCCATCCTGCGCCAGGTGATCGCGCTGGGCCTCGTCACGGTCGACCACGACCAGTACATGTCGCTGAAACTGACGGATGCCGCGCGCCCGGTGCTCAAGGGCGGCCAGAAGGTGCAGCTGCGGCAGTACCAGAAACCCGTCAAGGTGAAGCGCGGTTCCACGCCGAAGGGGTATGTGGAAACGGATCTCGCTCCGGAAGAACAGTCGATCTTCGAGCGCCTGCGCACCTGGCGGATGGGCGCCGCGCGCGAGCACAACGTGCCGGCCTACGTGATCTTCGTCGATGCCACGCTGCGCGAGATCGCCAAGGCCAAGCCCACTTCGCTGGACCAGTTGCGCGGCGTTTCCGGCGTGGGCGAAAAGAAGCTGGCTTCCTATGGCGACGACATCGTGCGCCTGATCCGCGACCTCACTTGACCTTCACCTGACGTTCACCCGGGCTTCATCCCCTGAGCGCGGCGCGCCACTGCCCCGGCGGCACGCCCGTCGCCGCGCGGAAGCGGTGGCTGAAGTGGGACAGGTCCGCATAGCCGCACGCGTCGGCCACCTGCTGCAACGGCAACGCTCCCGTTTTCAGTAACGCCCTGGCACGGTCGATGCGCCGCGCCGCGATCCATGCCGATGGCGGCATGCCGAACGACGTGCGGAACATCCGCGCCAGGTGGAATTCCGACAGGCAGGCCACGTCGGCCAGCCGGCCCAGCGTGATGGCCTCGTGCAGGTGCGCCTCGATCCACTCGGCCAGCCGGCGCCGCAGGTAAGGCGCCAATCCCCCTTTCAGCCGCAGGTTCGGACGCAGCGCCGCCTGGTCGTGCAACAGGCCCGACAGCGCCTCGTGCATGATCTCGTTGGCGCGCAGCAGCCCGTCGGTGCCGAGCCAGGGCACCTGCAGCAGCGACTGGCACATCGCCGCCAGTTGCGGATTGTCGAAATAGGTGCGGTCCTGCAGCATCAGTTCGCGCGGTTCGCGGTCCAGTTCCACCACGGCGCGGCGCGTGAAATGCTCGGGCATGAAGTAGATGTGCATCAGCCGCAGCGAATCGCGCACCATCCAGCGCGACTCGTGCCAGTCCGGCAACGAGCACAGGCGCTGCGGCCCGCCGAACTGCCCCGGCGAGCCATTGCGCTCCACCCGGTAGCCGCCGCCCAGGTAGCACGACAGCGTGTGGTGGCCCGGCTCGCTGTAGATGGTCTCCTGCTCGTCCGTATGGCGCTCCCATACGGCCGCCGCCAGGCCATCGCCCAGCCATGCAAAGCGCTCCAGCGTGGCCTCGGTGCCGCTCATCGTGCGAAACACCGCGTGGCCCATCGCATCGGCCGGCGCCGCGTCGAGCGCCGCCCGCGCCGCCGGGGTCATGCGCTCATGGGGGATCGGTCTGGTATCGAGGTCGGTGTTCATGGCGAAAAGTCTAGCACCCTCCACCATCCCGCCAACGGCCCCGCCCGCGAAATGCGCAAGACCAGACAACCAGGCAATGCTCCCACCGCGCAATATTTCCAAAATGAGGGACTGGAGAGGTTGATGGCATGGCCATCAACCGCTGCGCAGGCGAGGAGCATGCTCCTCGAAACCCCTGCTACGCCCCCGGTTTTGGGAAACTTTGGGATACGGAAATGAATGCTCTTCTTTATGCGATTACCGTGCTGATCTGGGGCACGACGTGGCTCGCCATCAAGCTCCAGCTGGGCGACGTGCCGGCGCCGGTGTCGATCGCGTGGCGGTTCTGGCTGGCGGCGGTGGTGCTGCTGCTGATCCTGGTGGTGACGAAAAAGCCGGTGTGGCCGCCGCGCCGGGCGTGGCGCTACCTGGTGGCGCAGGGCACGGCCCTGTTCTGCTGCAATTTCCTGTGCTTTTACTATGCCAGCGCGCATGTGCCGAGCGGCCTCGTGGCGGTGGTGTTTTCCACGGCGCCCGTGTGGAACGCGATCAACGGCCGGCTGTTCATGGGGCGGCCGATCCGGGGATCGGTGATGGGTGGCGCGGCACTGGGCCTGGCCGGCATCGGCCTGCTGTTCCTGCCGCAGATGCAGGGCCACTGGACTGACGTGAACTTGCTTGTTGGCCTGGCGCTGGCGCTGCTGGGAACGCTGTGCTTTTCGGCGGGGAACCTGCTGTCGTCGCGCATGCAGGCGCTGGGGCTGACACCGTGGCTGACGAACACGTGGGCCATGTTCATCGGCGCCGCCATCCTCACGCTCGGCGCGCTGGCGCTCGGCATGCCGTTCCGCTTCGAACCGACCGCGCAATACGTGGGATCGCTGCTGTACCTGGCGATCCCCGGCTCCGTGATCGGTTTCACGGCCTACCTGCTGCTGGTGGGGCGGATGGGGCCGGACCGCGCCGCTTACTGCACGGTGCTGTTTCCGGTAGTGGCGCTGACGGTATCGTCGGTCTACGAGGATTACCACTGGAGCGCCGCCGCGTTCGGCGGGCTGGCGCTCGTCATCGCCGGCAACCTGCTGGCCTTCCTGCCCGCGAAAACAAAAGCGCCGGCGGCCGCGGTGGCGGTGCCGGCGCGTCCATGACGGCGATGAGGATTACTTCTTCGTGAACACCAGGTCCCACACGCCGTGGCCCAGCTTCAGGCCGCGGTTCTCGAACTTGGTCAGCGGGCGGTAGGCAGGCTGCGGCGCGTAGCCTTCCGCCGTGTTCTGCAGGCCCTCTTCGGCGGACAGCACTTCCAGCATCTGCACCGCGTAATCTTCCCAGTCGGTGGCCAGGTGCAGGTAGCCGCCCGTTTCCAGCCGGTCGACCAGCAGCTTCACGAATGGCGGCTGGATCAGGCGGCGCTTGTTGTGGCGCGCCTTGTGCCACGGGTCCGGGAAGAACACGTGCACGCCGGCCAGCGTGCCGGCCGGGATCATGTTGTTCAGCACTTCGACCGCATCGTGCTGGATCACGCGCAGGTTCGCCAGCCCTTCTTCGCCGATCAGTTTCAGCAGGCTGCCCACGCCCGGCGTGTGCACTTCGACACCGATGAAATCCTTCTCCGGCATGTGCTTCGCAATGTGGGCCGTGGTCTGGCCCATGCCGAAGCCGATCTCCAGCACGACCGGCGCGGTGCGGCCGAACGCCGCTGCCGTGTCCAGCGGCGCCTTGGCATACTCGATCATGAATTGCGGCCCCAGGTCGTTCAGCGCGCGCTCCTGCGCGGTGGACAGGCGGCCGGCGCGGGTGACGAAGCTCTTGATGCGGCGTTCGGTCGGGTCGTACAGCATGGACCGCGCGGGGCCCTTCGGTGGAGTTTCGGAAGACATGGAACTTTGCTGAAAAAAAGGGCGATTATAGCAGTTGCCCCAAGGCCACCAGCGCCTTGCCGTCTGCTACACTTACCTTTCAACCACCTTCTCCTGGAACGAACATGGCGACATCATGGCCGCTCCCCGTGCAGGCAGTACAGGCCCTCCCGTGCGTGCCGGACATTCTCTCGGTGATGGCCGAGATGACGGGCCTGCGCTTTGTCTGCGTGGCGCACGTGACACCAACGAGCTGGACCACCTGCGCCGTGCTCGACCAGATCGGCTTCGGCCTGCAGCCGGGCGACCCGCTCGACGTGCGCACCACGCTGTGCGACAGCGTGCGCCGGGCCGACGCGGTGATCGTGATCGACCACGTCAGCCAGGACGACCTGTTCCACAACCACCCGTGCCCGCAGCAGTACGGCTTCGAAAGCTATATCTCGATTCCCATCTACGACAGCCAGGGCAGCTTCTTCGGCACGCTGTGCGGGCTGGATCCGCGGCCGCTCACGTTGTCCGAAGCGAAGACGGTGAAATCGCTGGAATTGTTCGCGCAGCTCATTTCCAAGCAGCTCGAGGCGGAAAAACGCCATGCCGACCACGTGTCCAAGCTGAGCGACGAACGCACCACGTCGCAACTGCGCGAACAGTTCATCGCGGTGCTGGGCCACGATATCCGCACGCCGCTGTCGTCGATCCTGCACGGCGCGGAGATCCTGCAGCGCCGTGGCGCCGACGACACCACGCTGGCGATCGCCCGCACCATCCTGCGCAGCGGACAGCGCATCGCGCGCATGATCGACGACGTGCTCGATTTCGCCCGCGGCCGGCTGGGCGGCGGCATCGCCACGGAACTGCAGCCGGTGGACGACCTGGCCGATGCGCTGGCGCAGGTGGTCCTCGAATGCAAGAGCGAGCACCCGCAACGCACGATCGTCAGCGATATCGCCGTTGCCGGCATCGTGTGGTGCAACCGTGACCGCGTAACGCAACTGCTGTCGAACCTGCTGGCGAATGCGCTGCGCTATGGCGAAGCCGGCACGCCCGTCCACGTGACCGCACACGTGGAAAACGGCACTTTCCGGCTGGCCGTGGCCAACGAAGGCGACACCATCGCCCCGGAAAAACTCGGCAAGCTGTTCCAGCCCTACTGGCGCGACGACGATGGCCAGCCGCGGCGCGGCCTCGGCCTGGGCCTGTACATCGCTTCGGAAATCGCCCACGCGCACGGCGGCACGCTGTGCGCCGTATCGCAGGACCGCCACACGGAATTCACCTATTCGGCACCGGCTGGGCTGCGATAATAGCGGCCCCTCATTCCCGGATCGACCCGTGCAACTCGTCCTCAACATCGCAATCATCATCGTGGCGCTGCTGGCGCTGTACTTCCTGCTGAAGGGCCGGCCGAAGCCCGCGCCTTGGCAGGGCCACCCCACCGGTGGTTCCTACACGCCCGTACCGGACGGCGAACCGGTGCGGCACTGGTCCGACGGCGGCCGCTTCGAGCTCGAGGTGGTGGGGGAATCGCGCTACCGCGACACGATCCGCGCGCTGGCCGGCGAACACGGCGAAGGCAAGGCGGACACGCGCCACCCCGCCCTGCTGCTGCCGGACGATGCGAACCCCTACGAGGACAAGGCCGTGGCCGTGTTCCTCTCCGGCCGCATGGTGGGCTACCTGGCACCGAAGGATGCGCAGGCGCTGCGCCAGATGCTGGCGCGCCACGAGATCGACGGCAAGCCAACGTCGACGGACGCCGCGGTGCGCGGCGGCGGAACATGGGAAGGCAAACGCCTCGCTTATTCGGTGTGGCTGGATGTGTCGCTGACCGGCTGAGCGGCCGGCAGTCCCGCTCCCGGCCGGATGGCGAGGATGCGTTCTTCGACGTGCCCGCCGTCGATCAGTTCGCGCGCCAGCGCGCGTGCCTCGATCTCGGCCGCATGCTCGCGCTTGAACAGCGCCGGTGTTTCGATCACGATGGGCGGCTCGAACCCACGGCCCGTATAACGGTGCGCCTTGATGTGAATGCAGCCGCGGTAGCGCCCGGCCTCTTCCGCCACCTCGACGCTGTAGACGTAACCCTTCACCCAGATATCTTCGGTCATGCTACTTTGACATTGTGAAAGCGCGGATGCTAGCATGCGCGACCGGGGCCGCGCGCACGCTTGCCGCCCTGGCGGCAAGCCGTCTTACAGGAACGTCAATGGGCCTTGCCGAGATGTTCGCGCACGGCTTTCGCGCTGGTTCCCGCTTCCTGCACGGCCTTGCGCAATTCTTCCGGCGACAGGCCCAGCTCCTTGGTCCAGTAGCGCAGTTCCCACTCTTCGTTGACGTTGATGCGGCTGCGGTCCTGCGGGCCGCGGTCTTGCAGATTGTCCGACATGATGTTCTCCTCGATCGATAATCCGAAGCAAAATACCCGATACGACAAACGTCGTTCATGAAAGCATCGCTCGCGGTGCATTGCCGGTCGGTTAGATGACGCACCTTGCGGCAAGGTCGTTCCGCATCTCAGTCACCGAGCGGGCGGATATGGAGCCGGAATTCCTGCTGGTCCGGGTAAGCGCGCAGCAACTCCAGTGGAGTGCGCCGGCGGCGCGCCCATTCGCGCACGAGCTCTTCGGCCTCCTTCGATGCGTTCGCTCCCAGCACGAGGCCCGTCAACGCTTCGGGCGCGAATGCCACCGGACCCGGGCCTTCGTAGCGGATGGCCCGCCATTCCCCTTCGTACAGCCAGTGCCGGCTCTTCATCAGGAACGTCTTGGCCGCCATGTCCTCGTCGCCGTCGCGGAACGGGTTGACCAGTTCGCGCCGCGACTCGTAGCCGATCGGCCGTGCATCGCGCAGGAATGCCGCGCGCGGATCGAAGCGCAGGCACACACCCTTGTGGCAATCGGCATAGTGCGACCACATCAAAATATGGTCGCGCTCCGAGGAAAGGCACAGCACGCCCACTTCCTCGGCCAGGATCCGCGAATGCAATTGCTGGATCTTTTGCTGCCCCTGCGGCGTGCGCAGGTCGGTGGCGGGATCGGACAGGATCTTTTCCAGCTCTTCCTCGCATGCCCGCTCGGTCAGCTGCGGCATCTGCTTGCTGCACATCCGGCGGTAGTAGGCCTTCATCTCGTCGAACGGCGCATCGAAGGAAAACGCGGGCCGCGAATCGAACGGATCGTTGAACGTGCACGGCGGCGCAAAGTAGATCGTGTTGTCGCACACGATCTGCCGCGTGAACTCGATATCGCACTCGCTGGTGAAGGGCCGGTATTTGTACAGGTATGCCGGGTCCACGATAGATCCTCCCGCCTTGATGCCGAACGCTGTGATGACGAATAATCTTAGCGAAACGGGCAGGACGGCGCGCACGGCCGCCGCGGCAGCCGTGTCGTGACGAACAGGCATGCGCAGCCGGTAACCGAGTATCGGGAACCGTCAGAACTTCGCGCGGATGCCGAACACGATGCCGCGCCCGGCCAGCGGGGCGATATCCTTCAGCACCGACGTCGACGCGCGGATCTCGTCGTCGAGGAGGTTTTTCGCCAGCAGGAAATACGTGAGGTCGTAGGCCCCCGCCTTCTGCGTGTACGAGAGGTTCGCGTTGAGCTGGTTGTAGCTGTCCGTGGGCGTGCTCTCGAACGCAGCGAGCCTGTCCTGCCCGCGCGCATGCACGAGCGACAGCCCGGCGCGCAGCGCATCCATCTTGTAGGCAACCGAAGCGCCGATGCGGTCGGCCGGTTGCAATGGCAGGCTGCCGCCCGCATCGAGCTTGCCGCGCGAGGTATCGGCGAACAGGCGGCCCGACCAGCCCGCGCCATGCTCGTTGACCGTCAGCTCGGCCTCGCCGCCGCGGATCGTGGCATTGGCCTGCTCGAAGATGCGCTCGCGCAGTTCCTCGCCGGGGTTGCCCTCTTCATCCACGAGCGCGCCGGTGACATTGCCATAGATAAAATCATCGACCTTGTTGCGGTACAGGTTCGCCTTCCAGCGCACCAGGCCACTGGTCTTCTGCACCGACAGCTCGACGTTGCGCGACACTTCCTTGGCGAAGTCCGGGTTGCCGATGTCGAACGTGACGGTGGCGTCGTGCGGGCCATGCGAATACAGCTCCTCGGTGGCCGGTGCGCGCTGCGCATACGAGAACGTGAGGCCGGCGGCATAGCCCTGCATGAACGGCCACTGCGCGCCCACGGAGCCCGATTTCAGGTCGAACGAACGGTCAACGCCCGCAGCTATTCCCGTCTTCGGTTGACGCTTCACGTGCTCGAGCCGTCCGCCGGCCGACAGGCGCACCGGCCCGAGGTCTTTTTCCTCGACGAGGAAGCCGGCCTGCGACGTGGACCGCGTGACCGGCACCGTATCCGGCCCGCCTTCGGCCGACAGTGCGGAAAAGTGCGTGTTCTCCGTCTGGATGCCGAACGTGCCGCGCCAGCCGGCCACCGGCAGGTGCGACAGCTCCACGCGCGTTTCGGTCGAGCGGTTGTCGAAGACGACTTCGGGTGCATCATCTTCGCCCAGCTCCGCATGGTTGTAGCTGGTGTGGCCGGCCTTGAACTTCAGGTTCTCGAAGCCCGCGAATGGCGCGCGGACCAAGCCTTCGATGTCGTAGCGCGTCTGTTCCTGGTCGATGCGCGAGCCTTCGGCGCTGGGGATGCCGTACAGGTTCGTCAGGTGCGACACCGACGCGCCGACATAGCCCCAATCGTCGACATACGAACCGCCGAGACCCACATTGCGCTCGCGCGTAAAGGAGTTGGCGAGGCGGCCGGAACCCGATGCCGGATCGCCGATGATGCGCGTGCCGGGAATCTTGTAGTCGTCCGCGTTGCGCCAGTTACCGTCCGCATGCAGCGCGAACTTGCCAATGGAACCATCGATCGTGCCGGAGGCGTTCTTGCCCGTGTCGACAGTGCTGTAGCGCGCTTCCGCCTGGCCGGTCAGCTTCGGCTCCAGCGTTGTCGGGATGCGTTCGTTGACGACGTTGACGAGGCCACCGATCGCGCCCGAACCATACAGCAGCGCGGCCGGGCCGCGCAGGATCTCGATCTGGCGCGCGACGGCGCCTTCGGCGGCCACCGCGTGATCGTTCGACAGGCCGGACACGTCGGACACGGCCATGCCGTTCTCCAGCATCTTTACGCGCGGGCCTTCCATGCCGCGGATGATGGGACGCGACGCGCCGGCGCCGAACGCGGAGGCGGACACGCCCAGCTCCTGCGACAGCGTTTCGCCCAGCGAGCTACCGGCCTTGTCGCGCAGCTCGTCGCCCTGCAGCACCTTGGCCGGCGTGAGGATCTGGTCGCCCTCGCCGCTGCGGAACGGGTTGGCGGTGACGATGACTTGCTGGACCGGGCCGGCACCCTGGGCGTCAGCGCTGGTAGTGTCGGCGAATGCGGTGGAAGAGATGGCGGCCAGGATGGCGCTGGCCAGCAGCGTTTTTTGCGTGTTCATGTGTTGCGTACCTCGAATAGGGAATGACGAGCCGCCGCCGCGCAATGCCTGCGCGGCGGCTCAAGTGACTGCTTGATTGTGCTGGTCAGGCCCGGGGCGGGGCACGCGGCTGGAAGGCGTGGACGGTCTTGCTGCTGGCCGGCCTTGCTGCGGGTTCGATCCCTGGCAGATAGCCATTGCCGGCCACCTTGAAGTGATACGTGGGAACGGCAAGTGCATGCGCGAGCTGGTCGGCGGAGAGGCACTGGGCGCACAGGTGATCCGCCGCCGTCGGCGGCGCGCCGTCATCCTTGCCGCGCAACTGCTCCGTGACGGTGCGCTGGACGTGCGTATAGCCGTGCGCCAGCGCCAGCTGCTGGGAAACCAGCAACAGCAGGGAGAGCAGCAGTTGGACGAATATGCGCGGAGACATACGGCTGTGCGGAAGGCTTCCGGTTGGCTGGCCTGGCGTGAGGGGCGCCTTGGCCTGGCTACGAAGTGAAATCTGATATCTGGAGCGGGTGAAAGGGATTGAACCCTCGTCTTAAGCTTTGGGAACTGTTAGAGGAAGCCTGCAATCATGGGACATTGGCGAAAGATCGCCCTCCCCTATATCCGCATTTTGCGCTGCATGATACTCCGCCTTTACAGAGCGAAGCAAGTCACTTTGGGGAGGGCGCGCTGCCGTGAGGCCGTTGCCGTGGACATGGTGGGGGCGGGAAAGCACTTTGGTAGTACGCGCTATCCGGCATGAATAATGGCGCGAGCATTCTACACATTCACCAATCGTTTTGTTATATTTTCCACAATCATACCAAAGTAAAACTCTTACGATACCATTAGGAAATATATGGCTTTTGTCCGTGAAAACATTCCAGAAACTGACATCGTTGCTTATGGATTGCGAGAAATTAACGAAGATTTATTCGTGGTCGGATTCGGGAACGGATGGGTCATCGACCGGACGCGCAACGTTTATCTCCGGTGGATACGTCTCGATAAGGAGAGCCCGTCCACAATGGAATTTACATTTTTCTGGAAGGGTGTCCTGCTTGAACTGGACCTGATTTCCAGCTCTCCGGATGATGCGACGTTCGAGGAAAACACGACCTGGACGCTGGCTCATCCGCCGCTCGAGTTACCGCCCGAACTGGAAGCGCATCGGGACGAGATTCTCCAGGATCTGCGCGACGCTCTGACCGCCTACGGCAGCTTCGGGATGTCGTCTCGCAGCGCCCATCACCATGCAACAATGGCCTTCTGATGGAAAACCGTGCCGAACTGCCTGCAGCAAAGGCGGTAGAAACCCTAAGCAAGCATCCTGACCGATTCAACACACGCGAGGCATTGCAGGATCTCGTTCGTGGAATGTCGGTCGACACGCCCGGTAACGTCATGATGCTCTACCGCGGAATGGTAAATGCCGACGTCTCGAGCAATAAACTGGCACTTGCTGTCGCCAGGCAAGACAAGGACGTACGGGTCGTCGACAAGACGGAGGCGGCGAAACTGCTATCGTCCGATGAATTCATCAACGCGGTGGCGACCGTCCATGGGACAACGCTAAAAAAAGTGCGTGAGGATTACACTGATCCTGGCAACAAGTCCTGTTTGATGGCAAGGATGGTATGTGGGCGGCCACGTCGGAGCGCTTCGTAAAAAATACCAAGACTGAAGTTGTTACGGCCACACCTTATGCCAGAGGTGACCGTGTCTTTGCCCAGGTCGAATTACGTGAAGCATTGAATAACAACGATATCCCGTCCATCAACGGCATAACAAAAGATGTGTTCAAGGAAATCTACAAAACAACTGGCTCCTTGGAAGAAGTGAACAAAGCTGTTGCGGCCTCGTCTTTCGATCGCATGCAGGGAATGCAGGCAGCACTATGAACGCAAGAGTTACCGCAGTCGATACAGCCGCCTTTATCAACGGCACATCGCCAGCCCTTTCGGCCGATCAATGTTCGAATCTGAAGCCTGTACTCGATCCGGCAAAGGAGACAGAGTTTGCGGACGGGCGACATCTACTGACAGAGGCACAGCTTAAGCTGAAATCGGAAGAGCACAAGCATGAATCCAATGGTGCCATTGCCAAGGATGCGCTGCATGCTTCGGCACCAACGACAGCGCAGGGACGGAATGCGGACAGCAGGCATCTTGCCGCCGGCACCGGCGTCGACCAGGCAACTGCCCTGGCACAAGCACGCGTCCAAGCCTTTACACAAAAGCCGCCCGGAGAAGGCATCAAGGAGCATCCCGAATTGGCGGGCGCCTATGCCGCCGCCGCTGCAATGGAAAAGCGCGTGCAGGCCGATGGCCTGACACCCGAGCAGAAAGCCTACGTCTCTGCACGTATCAAGGAAAATATTGTGAAAAGTATCGAGCGGGGCGAGCTACCCCAAATACAAGTGCGCGAGTAACGCGAAGCGACACGCGAAGCACACCCGGAACGGGAGCGGAGCGATGAGCGAGACCCACTGATCGCCCCAGAGTCAAGACGCATCGGAAAGACCGGAAAGCGGCTTGGTGAGATCCCCGCAAGGCAGAAACGTCATTCATCCGGGCGATCTGGAACGGGTGAAGAGAACCGAACCTTCGCCGTAAGTTTGGGAACTCCCAAAAAGCCTGCGAGCACGCGGCGTTCCCCAATATCATTCCCTTATACATGAATGCCCATTGGGCGGTTATTATTATCAATTTTGAATCAAGCGCACCGTATTGAAGACGCCGGACGATTTCAAGACCGCGCACATAGGAAGGAAGGAATGGAATGAGCGATCGCGAAAAATGGAGGGAGCACGACTTTGCCCAGAGTACCTTACTCGACCTGGTAGATTACTACTCGGAGGTTGTTTATGAAGAAGAGCAGAAGGCTATGCCCGACCTGGCGAAGATAACGCAATGGCAGGATGAAAAAGAGTCACTCAGGCTATTGCTTGAAGCGTTGGACGTCGAGGATGCGGCGGGGATCGCCAAGGTCAATGCTACTTATGGGCCCATCCTCCGTGCGTTGAACGCGAAGGAATAACTCAGGATGGAAAATCCCACGAACTCGACAAAGTGGATCACAACAGGATCTACGCGGAAATTGCGAAAAGGCGTCTCTCAGGCGTCGAACCACAAGAAAAGCCCATGGCGGTGATCACTGGTGGCTAGCCGGGGTCAGGCAAAGGTGGCATCACAGCGCACGCACAAAAAGAAATGGCAAAGCAAGGTGGCTATGTTCTTGTCGATCCCGACCTGCTCAGGCCGGAACACCCAAAGCATAGAGCGCTCATGCGCGCGAACGACCGTGAGGCCGCCGACTTCACGCATTCTGACGCCTCAAAATGGACTAAACAGCTGACCACCGACGCCATTGAGGGCCGGCGCAACCTTATTATCGACCAGACGTCGAAAAGCCCGGACTCTTTGGTAGCGCTCACGACTAGGCTGAAAGAGGCTGGGTACCGCGTTGAGCTTAGGATGATAGCTGTCAAGGACGAAATCAGCGCCCAGCGCATTCACACCCGGTACGAGGACGAAAAAGAACAAAAGGGTTCGGGACGCTTTGTTCCGAACAAAGTTCACGACGCTGCCTATAAAGGTTTGCCCGAAAGCGTCGACGCAGTGGAGCGCGCCAAGACCGTCGACCGTCTAGCGGTACATGACAAACATCAAAAGTCCATCTATGGAAACACGGTGCGCGACGGTGAGTGGGTAACACGGCCGCCGGGTGCGAAGCTCGCGCTGGAGTCTGAGCGCGCTCGTCCCTTGTCATTGGAATACCAAAGGGAGAAGGCCCCAGCTTACGCAAGATTGTGCGAACAGCTTGAAAAACGCGGCGCCAAACCAAGTGAGCGCGAGGCAATGGAGGCTGAGCGGGCGGCGGCTGCCCGGCAGCTTGTAGCGCATACGTCCCGCCCGCCAGCCGTTCGGATTAGTAGGGAGGGAGAGCGGAATGCCTTATTGGAGCGGGTGAAGGGAATCGAACCCTCGTCTTAAGCTTGGGAAGCTCCTGCTCTACCATTGAGCTACACCCGCGTGCCTCGCATTCTACGCGCGATTGGCGGGCGCTGACAATATTGCAGGCTTAACGCAAGCCGCCGCTCGGGTGCGCCCTTTTAGCACGCATCCGTCATCCTGCACCTTTACTCCGGCTGCTCCACCGCATACCCCTTCATCTGCAGCTCCGCCAGCAAGGGTTGCTTGCCAAGAATGAGCTTGATCGGCAGCACGGCGAACGTGACCTTGTTCGCCACCAGCGCCTGTTCGGCGGCGCCAAGCCAGGCGGCGCGCATCTTCGTGTCGATGTTGCCGAAGCCCTGTTCCTGCATGATCTTGTTGTTCTGTACCGCATCCAGGCAAGCCGCTTCCTGCTCCGAGAAATCGAGTGCGTTGATCGCTTCGATATCGCCCTTCGCCCAGGCATTGGCGCGGACGCGCAGTGCGTCGAGATCGGTATTCATGCGGTCGATCGTTTTCGTGAAACAGGCCACGTCCTGCAGCGGCGTCTTCTTGAATTCGCGCACCGTCTTGACCGGGCTGTCCACCCGCATGTCGACATTGGTGGATGTGATCTTGACCTTGTTCTGTTTGGCGATCTGCGCCAGCTTGTCGCTCAGGTCCTTCTTCCTCGACAGCCCCGCCGCTTCGGTGGCCTTCGCCGACAGTGCCTGCGCCGCGAACAGCGGGCGCTTGCGCTCGAAGCCGTTGTCGTCCTCCAGGTATTGCTTGCGCAGTGCCAGCCAGCGCTCGTGCGTTTCCGGAGGTACGAGGTCGCTCAGCACCTTGCCGTCGGGGCTGTTTTCCATGCCGATCATGAACGGCAATACGGTCAGGCCGCGCAACCAGCCCACGCCCAGCTGCGCGGAGGGCTCCGCGATGAATTCCTGCGACTGGGCGATGATCGACTCAACGCGCTGCGAGCGCCATTCCATGCCTTTCGGCAGCGGGCCGTAGGTACCGAATACCCACAGCACGTGGTCGCCCCTGGACACCTTCCACAAGCCGGGGCCGGGCCGCTGCCCCACCACGAGGATCTGCTCCGGCGCAGCTTCGGCGGCGACCTCGCTGGTGGCTTCGATGGCGGCGGCCGGCTGCGGTGGCTCGGTCTGCGCCATGGCGGAAGCAGCCAGCAGCGAAAGACACAGTACGGGAACAGCGGTGGATACGAAACGACGGGACATCGAGACTCCTTGGTTGGCTACCCGGACGCTTTCGTCGCAATGCGAAAGCTGAGCCATCGTATTGCAATTTCGCAAACGAATCCAGTTTTTACCGCTACGCCGGCAGATCCCTTCCCGGTCCATCACGAATGGCAGGTTACCTGCACTTTGCAAGTCACCCGGCCATCGTGGTTCCATGCACCGCCAGGCTCGCCCGGCATCGAAACGGGAGCGGCCATCATCCTCTTGCGGCAGCCCCTGCTAAGTATGTAGTCGAAGTACATTTCATGAAAAAGCACTGTAGTGTGAATACAACCACACGACGATTTGTTGCTAAAAATAGTGTTTTACCTCTATGAATGCAATGTATTTTTGCTAAAGTTCCGCTCGATAGGTAGCTAGTTTTAATACAAGAAGGCCGAAACGCCGTCGAGCGTGGCCAGCCAGCAGTTTTCGCACACCATGGAGACATCAATGCACGTCCAGGCATTTCCACGCAGTTCACGCGCTTCCTTCCCGCTGCATCCCATCGCCACGGCCTGTGCGGTGCTTCTGTCGATATTGGGCGCCCCGGCACTGGCCCAGAGCACGGCGGATGCGGCCACTCCGGCCGCTGCCACCACGAGCACGGCGGAAGGCAGCATCGCCCAGGTGAAGGTCTCGGGCATCCGCCGCGGCATCGAAGATGCCATCTCGGTGAAGAAGGACGCCACGTCCATCGTGGAATCGATTTCCGCCGAGGACATCGGCAAGCTGCCCGACACGAGCATCGCGGAATCCATTGCGCGCCTGCCCGGCCTGGCCGCCCAGCGCGTGGCGGGGCGCGCGCAGGTGATCAGCGTGCGCGGGCTGTCGCCGGATTTCGCCACCACGCTGCTGAACGGCCGCGAGCAGGTGAGCACGGGCGACAACCGCAGCGTGGAATTCGACCAGTACCCATCGGAGCTGCTGAGCGCCGTGACCGTGTACAAGACGCCGGATGCGGGCCTCGTGGGCCAGGGCCTGTCCGGCACCATCGACATGCAGACCGTGCGGCCCCTGTCGTTCCCCGGGCGCACCATCTCGTTCAACGTGCGCGGCGAGAAGAATTCGCTGGGCAAGATCGCCAATGCCAAGGACCATGGCCATCGCGTGAGCGCCAGCTATATCGACCAATTCGCCAACCGCACCATCGGCGTGGCACTGGGCGTGGCGAACATGGAATCGCCGATCCTGGACAATGAAACCGGCACCTACGAACCGTTCGACCAGACCCGCATTTCCGGCGTGCCGGCCGGCACCTATGTGACGGCCGGAGTGAAGGCACTGGCGAAGAGCGGCCGGTTGACGCGCACCGGCGTGATCGGCGTGCTGGAATATCGCCCGAGCCGCATGTGGACCAGTACCCTCGATGTCTTCGCATCGAACTTCAAGCAGGTCGACACGAACAACCAGTTCGAAGTCAACCTCGGGGGCTTCAACGGCAACAACAATCCCATCGGCTTCAGCTACGCCACCGCCAATGTTGTCGACAACACGCTGGTCGGCGGCACGGCCACGGGCGCCTATCCGCTGGTGCGTGGCCAGCACAATCACCGCGAAGACAAGATCCGCACCGCGGGCTGGAACAATAGGTTCAATTTCGGCGCGTGGTCGCTGGTCGTGGATGCCAACTACTCGCAGGCCGAGCGCGACGAGACCTACCTGGAAAACAACCTGCAGTTGCAGACCGCCGGCGGCGGCGCGTTCAACGATCCCTTGATGACCGTCGGCTGGGGCTCGGGCCATTTCGCGCATTTGTCCGGCCAGCTCGATTACAGCAATCCGGCCATCCTGCACACGGGGGATTCGATCTATGGCTACGGCAAGACCTACGCGCCGCACCTGAAAGACAGGCTGGCAAGCCTGAAGGTGCAGGCAACGCTGCCGGCACCGGCAGCCGTTGAAAACTACCTTGCCGGCTTCGACGTCGGCGTCAACTACAGCGACCGCACCAAGACCAAGCGCCAGCCCGACGGCCTGCTGTTCGCAAAGGGCACGCCGACGATTTCCAGCGACCTGCTGTACGCACCGGTCGACCTGGGGTTTGCTGGCGCCGGCGTGGTGCCATCCTGGAATGTGCCGGCGGTGATCGCCAGGTACTTCGATCCGATCAACTACAGCCTGGAGAACAATGCCGGCACGATCAGCCGGGCGTGGGACGTGACGGAGAAAATCACCACGGCCTTTGCCCGTGCCAATATCGACAGCGACATCGGCGGGGTTTCCGTACGGGGCAATATCGGCGCGCAGATCATCCGCACCGACCAGTCGTCGGAATCGCTGTATGCCGACGCGGCGGGCGTGGCCCATCCGATCGAGAACGGCAAGACCTATACCGACGTACTGCCGAGCATGAACCTGGCCATTGGCCTGGCCGAGGGCCAGACCCTGCGCTTCTCGCTGGCGAAACAGATTGCCCGTCCCCGCGTGGACCAGCTCAATGCCGGCTTCAACTTCGAAGTTGCCAGTGGCACCCGGCTGCCGGGCGGCAGCGGCGGCAACACCCAGCTCGATCCATGGCGCGCCAAGGCATTCGACGTGTCCTATGAAAAGTACTTCGGCAACAAGGGCTATATTGCGCTGGCCGGCTTCTACAAGAAGCTGGACACGTACATCTACACGTTCTCGGAAACGCGCGATTTTTCGCAGTACACGGCCGGCACGAATGCCATCTCCAACTTCGGCCAGTACACCACATCGTATAACGGCGATGGCGGCATGCTGAAGGGTGCCGAACTGACGGTGTCGATCCCGTTCGACCTGCTGTCACCGGCACTGGAGGGGTTCGGCGTGCTGGCCAGCACCTCGTACACGGAGAGCGGCATCGACATCAAGGAAGTCAACGCAACGATCGGCAAGATCCAGCTGCCGGGCTTGTCCCGCAACGTGTCGAACCTGACGCTCTACTACGAGAAGGCAGGATTCTCGACGCGCGTCAGCGGCCGCCGCCGCTCGGACTATGTGGGCGAGATCGGCAACTTCGCCGGCGACCGCCAGTTGCGCTTCGTGCACGATGCGCCGACGGTCGATGCGCAGGTAGGCTACACGTTCAACGATGGCCGCTACAAGGGCCTGGGCCTGCTGCTGCAGGTGAATAACCTGAACAATGCCGCGTATGAAACCTACGCGAACCGCAAGGATCGCCAGCTGGAATATGCCAAATATGGCCGCATCGTGCTGTTCGGTGTGAACTACAAGTTCTGACCTTGTTTCCAAGGACGCCGGCGGAGCAGTGCCGGCTTTGACCCTGCAGGCTCATGGCCTGCAGGGTCTTTTTGCATCGGCGCCAGAAACGATACGGATGGACATCCGGCCGCCATGCCGCGCCAATCAATCAGCGACTTGCGCCTTCGCGAAGGAATCCATTCCCCGATACATGGCAAAATCGGGGCACAACATGGAGACCGCATGACCACTCACCGCCGCACCGCCCCGCTTGCCGTCCTTGCCGCCGCCCTGCTGTTCCCGCTGGCCGCCCATTCGCAGGACTACGAAACGCCCGGCACCGAACACAATATGCCGATCTTCGCGCCCGCGCTGAAGGCGAAGATGACCTATCCGATGGCCTGGTCGCCGGAGGTGAAGGATCTGAAATCCTGGCGCGAAAAGGGCCGCGCCAAGGTGTGGGAAGCCACGCTGCAGCAGCCCGATGCCACGCCCTTCAAGCCCCAGGTGATCGCGGAAGAAGACCGTGGCAGCTACGTGGCGCGGCAGGTGGTGTTCAATCTCACCGGCATGAGCCGCGTGCGCGCGCTGCTGCTGGTGCCGAAGTCTCCCGGCGCGCATCCGGCGATGCTGATGCTGCACGACCATGGCGGCAAGTTCGACATCGGCAAGGAAAAGATGATCGAACCGTTCGGTGCGGCCGACGCCACGAAGCACGCCTCGGCGAAGGCCTGGGCCGACAAGCATTTTTCCGGCCGCTGGCCCGGCGATGCGCTGGCCGCGCGCGGCTATGTGGTGCTGTGCGCGGACGCCGTGGGCTGGGGCGACCGCGGCCCGTTGACGGGTGAACAGCAGCAGGCGCTGGCCTCGAACTTCTTCAACCTGGGCAGCTCGATGGCCGGCAACATGGCGCTCGAGGATGCACGCGCGGCGCAGTTCCTCGCATCGATGCCGGAAGTCGACACGAAGCGCGTGGCGGCGCTGGGCTTCTCGATGGGCGCCTTCCGTGCCTGGCAGGTGGGTGCACTGTCCGATTCGGTCACGGCCGTCATCGCATCGAACTGGATGGCCACGACGGAAGGGCTGATGGTCCCGGGCAGCAACCAGCTGCGCGGCTCGTCCGCGTTCCAGATGATGCATCCCGGCCTGCTGCGCTACCTCGATCATCCGGACGTGGCCAGCCTGGCCGCACCGAAGCCCACGCTGTTCTTCGCGGGTGAAACGGACAAGCTGTTCCCCGTCGCCTCGGTGCGGGCGGCTTACGCGAAGATGGCGAAGGTATGGCAGGCCCATGGCGCCGCGGACAGGTTCGAGGCGATCGTGCGGCCGGGCGACCACGAGTTCCCGAAGGAAGCGCAGGATTACGCTTACGACTGGCTGGACCGGCAGTTCGCCAAGCCGTGACCTGGCCTACCGCAGCAGCTGCAGGATCATCTTCGGCATCGAATTCGCCTGGGCCAGCATCGCGAAGCCGGCCTGCTGCAGGATCTGGGCGCGCGTCAGCTTCGACGCTTCGGCGGCGTAATCGGTATCCACGATGCGCGAGCGGGCGGCGGCCAGGTTTTCGGACGCCATCATCGCGTTGCCGTAGGCATAGGTAAAACGGCTCTGCATCGCGCCCAGGCTGGCGCGCTGCAGGTTGATGGCTTCGAGCTTCTTGTCTAGGTATTTCAGCGCTTCGGTGGCGCCGACGTGACTGCTCATGTCGATGTCGGCATCTTCGCGGGTGGCCACCGCGCCGATGGCGAAGTCGATGGTGTCGCCCGCTCGGTCGCTGGCCTGGATCGCGCCGGAAAACGAGCCGTCGAGCAGCGCGATGCCGTTGAAACGGGTATCGGCGACGATGCGCCGGTTTTCCAGGACCAGCGCGTTGACCTCGATCTGGATCGCCTGGCGGTCGCTGGCATTGTTGGTATCATTGGCCGCCTGCACGGCCAGTTCGCGGATGCGCTGGTAATTATTGCCGAGCTCGCCGATCGCCCCCTCGGCCGTCTGCGCCACCGAAATGCCGTCGTTGAGGTTGCGGCCCGCCTGGGTGAGGCCACGCAATTGCGCCGACATGCGTTCCGCAATGGCGAATCCGGCCGGATCGTCCTTTGCCGAATTGATACGCTTCCCGCTGGACAGGCGCTGCAGCGCCGTGTTCAAGTCAGCCGTCGAGCGCGCGAGCGCCCGCTGGACAAACAGCGAATCCACGTTGGTGTTCAAGATCATTGCCATGCCGGCATCCGTTAACTTCCTAGAAAGGGAAATTTCCCCTACTCATCAGTTACGGCGCGAAAATGGAAAACTCCATCACTAATTGTCACACGGCATCAAATAATTGTTGAGCCCGTCCCGGTGCCTGCGCCCCAGTGCCCGGCACAAAGACACGGGCTTGGGCGTAGAAGTGGTGGATGAGTTCGTGTCCCGGTGCCTGGCACGGAGACACGGGCTCATGCACGGGAATTGTGGATGAGTTCGTGTCCCGTTGCCTGGCACGGAGACACAGGCACGGAGACACGGGCTCATGCGCGGGAAGTCGTAGCTGGGTTCGTGTCTCGGTGCCTGGCAGTAAGGGCGCCGCTCTCACAACACAGGCTCAACCATAGTACTGGCGGCGCTGCCAAGGCGCTGGCTCGCTTCGCGGAGGTAGCGGGCGGCGCCGGGTTCGCCGTTACGGTCGGCGAGCTGGAACCATTGCCGCGCCTCGGCCATATCGGCGATGGTGCCCTGGCCGGCGAAGTACATCAGGCCCACGTTCAGCTGGGCGCGGGCGTGGCCCTGCAGGGCAGCCTGGCGGTACCAGTCGAAGGCGGCACTGAAGTCGCGCGGCACACCCAGGCCGTTATCGTGGCGCAGCGCGAGGGCGAACTGGGCTTGCATATGGCCTTGCCCGGCGGCCTTGCGGTACCAGTCGCTGGCCCGCAGCACGTCCGGCGCCGGGCCGTCGTCGCGGTCGTGCAGCAGGGCCAGGTTGTATTGGGCCGCGGCATATTCCTGTTCGGCTGCGCGGCCATACCAGTGCATCGCCGCCGCCAGGTCCAGCGGCACGTCCCGCCCCGTCTCGTGGCGCAGGCCCAGGTCGAACTGGGCGCGCACGTGGCCCTGGTCGGCGGCCTTGCGGTACCAGTCGATTGCCGCACCCGCGTCGCGCGCCATGCCATCGCCACTGTCATGGAGCTGGCCCAGATGGTATTGCGCCGCCGGGAAGCCCTGCCCGGCCGCCTTGCGGTACCAGTGCGCCGCCTCGGCCAGGTCGCGTGCCACGCCCTGCCCCGCCTCGTAACGCTGGCCCAGGTTGTCCTGCGCGGCGGCGTGGCCCTGCGTGGCGGCGCGCCGGTACCACTCCAGCGCCTGCCCTTCGTCGCGCGGCACGCCCAGGCCATTGTCGTGGATGAGGGCGAGATTGAACTGCGAGCTAACGTGGTCCTGCTCGGCCGCCGCCCGGTACCAGCGCACGGCCTCGGCGCCATCCCGCGCCACGCCGTCGCCCTTCTCGTGGCGCAGCGCGAGGTTGAATTGCGCCGGTGCGTGCCCCTGTTCGGCCGCCTTGCGGTACCAGGCGATCGCTTCCTGCACGTCGCGCGGCACGCCCTGTCCGTTCTCGTAGCGCTGCCCCAGGTTGAACTGCGCGCGGGCATAACCCTGGCCGGCGGCCTTGCGGTACCAGGCCACCGCCTGGACGTGATCCTGCGGCACGCCCTTGCCCGTGTCGTACATCATGCCGAGGTTGTTCTGCGCGCCGGCGTCGCCCTGTTCGGCGGCCTTGCCGAACCAGTGGCGCGCCTCGTCGGCATCGATGGCCACGCCATGGCCCTTGGCATACAGCCAGCCCAGGTTGTACTGCGCGGCCGGGTAGCCCTGTCCGGCCGCAAGCCGGTACCAGTGCGCCGCTTCCGGCAGGTCGGCCGCGACGCCCTGGCCCTTCTGGTACATCACGCCGAGGTTGTATTGCGCCTGCGCGAGCCCGCCGTTGGCGGCTTGCCGGTACCAGGCCAGCGCCATCTCGAAACTTTGCGGAACGCCGTCACCGTTGAAATACCGGAAGCCCAGCGCGTGCTGGGCGTGCGTTGCGCCGTTCTCGGCCAGCGCGCGGATCCGCGCCACGTCGGCCTGGTTTTCGCGGTCGCCCATCCGCGGTCAGTCCTGGAAGGCGAGCGACAGCGAATCGTTGCATGCCCGGTCCTGCGCCGCGAGCACGTCGAGGAACGAATCCAGCGACACGGGCCGGTAATACAGGTAGCCCTGCATCGTGGCGCAGCCGTTGGCCTGCAGGTAGCGCGCCTGCACGTCGGTTTCCACGCCTTCGGCCACCAGGTGCAGGCCGAGGCCCCGCGCGATCGAAATGATCGCCAGGATCACCGGGTAATGCCCGTTCTCGTCGTGGATCTCCTTGACGAAACTCTGGTCGATCTTGATCGTGTGGATCGGGAACCGGTGCAGGTAGGCGAGCGACGAGTAGCCGGTGCCGAAATCGTCGATCGCCACCGATACGCCCAGCTGGCACAGCTTGTTGAGCTGCTCGATCGCGTATTGCGGATTGCGGATGCAGATATTCTCGGTGATCTCCACTTCGATCTGCGCCGGCGAAATGCCGTAGCGCGTCAGCGCGCCGCGCATCTTCTCGAAGAAGTCGCCGCGATCCAGGTATTGCGGCGACACGTTCAGCGACAGCCGCAGCGAGTCGCCGCCGGCCGTGTTCCATGCCAGCAGGTCGCGGCACAGCGCGCCCAGCATCCAGTCCGACAGCGGCAGCATCAGGCCGTTTTCCTCCGCGAACGGCAGGAACTCGCCGGCCGACAGCAGGCCGCGCTCGGGGTGGTGCCACCGCATCAGCCCTTCGGCGCCGACGATACGGCCGGTGGCCACGTTCACCTGCGGCTGGTAATACATCTCCAGCTCCCCGTTCTCGAGCGCCCGGCGCAGCGCCTGTTCCAGCGCGATCTTCTGGTGCGACATGTCCAGCATCGACGGGTCGTAGAAGCCGTGGCCATTCTTGCCCAGCGCCTTCACCTGGTACATCGCGATATCGGCATGGCGCAGCAGCTCGTCGATCGTTTCGCCATCGTTCGGATAGATCGCGATGCCGATGGATGCCGAGATGTGCACCACGTGGCCATCGAGGTCGAACGGCTTTTGCAGCGCATCGACGAATTTTTCGGCGATCGCCTTGGCATCGCCACGGTCGCGCAGCTCGGGCAGCACGATCGTGAATTCGTCGCCGCCCTGGCGCGCCAGCGTGTCGCCGCGGCGCAGGCAGCCTTTCAGCCGCGCCGCCGCCTGCTGCAGCAGCTCGTCGCCCTTCACGTGGCCCAGCGTGTCGTTGACCAGCTTGAAGCGGTCCAGGTCGATGAACATCACGGCCAGTTCCGTCACCTTGCGCTTGGCCTGGATCACGGCCAGGCCCAGGCGGTCCTTGAACAGCATGCGGTTCGGCAGGTCCGTGAGGATGTCGTGGTAGGCCTGGTACGAGATCATTTCCTCGGCGCGCTTGCGGTCCGTGATGTCGCGCGCCACGCCATAGGTGCCGAAGTACTCGCGCCTGTGGCGGGTGCCGAGGGCGCTGTCCGGCGCGTGCATGCCGATCGCGTTCAGCGAGATCGTCATCAGCGTGTTGTTGAACGTGCGCTCGCCGTTGGCGGCGCCGTGCGCGGTATTGCACTTCAGGCGCAATTCCACGTTGCGCGACGCGCGCTCGTCCACCCGGCGCTCGTTGAACACAAAGCGGGCCCGGTCGAGGTCTTCATCGTGCACCACGAAGGAGTAATGCTGGCCGATCAGTTCTTCGCGCGTAAAGCCCAGCAGCTGGAAGGCGCGGTCGTTGACGAACGTGAAGCGGCCCTGGTGGTCGAGCGTGTAGATGATGTCCGGCGAGCTGTCCACCAGGTAGCGGTACATCTTCTCGGAGGTGGCCAGCTTGCGTGCGATGCGCTGGTTGTCGATGGCGAGCCGGCGCTTCTGCAGCGCGTTTTCCACTGTCTTCAGCAGTTCCTCGCGGCTGTACGGCTTGCGCAGGTAGTCGTAGGCACCGCGCTTGAGCGCGCCGATCGCGGCATCGATGCCCACTTCGCCGCTCATCACGATCACGTCGCAGTCGTAGCCGCGGGCGTTGATCGTGTCCATGATGTCATGGCCGCCGATATCGGGCAGGCGCAGGTCCAGCAGCACCAGGTCGAAGCGCATGGCATCCAGGTGCGCCAGCGCCTCGCGGCCGCTGGCGGCGGTCACCAGGCGATAGCCGCGATCGCGCAGCAGGTCATGGAGGGAGGACAGCAGGCGCGGCTCGTCGTCGACGAGCAGCAGGCGGGGCAGGCAGCCGGCGATACCGCCCTGGCCCAGGTCGTCATTCACGTTCATCCTTGGATTGTGTCCGTAGGGTGTGCGGGCAGGGCCGCAGGCAGGGTATTGCCGCGGCGCGCCGGCAGCAGGATTTCAAAGCTGGTACCGTCCCTGCCGCTGCGGCAGGCGATCAGCCCATTCAGTTTCTGCACCAGGCCATGCACGATCGACAGGCCCAGGCCGCGGTTCCGGCCTTGCTTGGTGCTCTTTACTGCGGAGAACAGGTTGGCCAGCACTTCCGGCGCGAGGCCCGGCCCGGTGTCGGCCACCACCAGTTCCACGTACAGCCGGCGCTCGCGCACCACGTGGCCACGGTTGGCGATCTCGATCCGGCCGCCGCCCGGCATCGCTTCGACGGCGTTCTTCACGAGGTTCACGAGGATCTGCCTGAGCGCATCCGCATCGCCGTCGATCTCGTCCGGATCGTCCCGCATGCGCACCAGCACCTGCGCCGCGGCCGGAATGAAGCCGGTGGCGCGGAATACCCGCAGCACGTCGTCCACCACGCGCGCGATGCTTGCCGCGCCGCTGCCGGCGGTGGGCTGCACTTCCGTCAAGCCGCTGACCAGCTGCCCCACGCGGTCGATCTCCTCGTTCAGCACCGACATCTCGGCCACCACCGGTTCGCGGCGTGCCAGCTTGTCGTCGAGCACCGCCAGGTAATTCTTGATGATCGACAGCGGGTTGTTCACTTCGTGGACCAGGCGGCGCGACGCTTCGCGATATTCCTGCGTTACGTGGGCGACCTGGCGCTGCGCCTCGCCCCGTTCCTCGCCTGCCGCTTCCAGCGCGATCGCGGCCTGGCCGCCGAAGGACAGCAGGAAGCGCTCGCGTTTCTGCACGAACGGCAGCTGCCACGCGGCCACGCCGCCCAGCAGCACGCCGGCACAGCGCTGTCCGGTCACGAGCGGCACGCAGACCATGGCCTCGCTGCCGAGGATGCGGAACAGCTGTTCCTCGGCGATGCCCTGCGATGGCGCGCCACGCACCAGCAATGCCACCTGGCGTGCCGCGGCGGCGCCGGCGATGGCACCGCCCTGCCCCAGCGCAATGGAGAAGCCGGCGAGACGCCCCTGCCGATCGCCGGCCGGCACGCCCACCAGTGCCTGGCCGGCGGGATCCTCCAGCAGCACGATGGCCGTATCGAGATCGAACAGGATGCGCGCCGAGCGCGTGACCGATTCCAGCAATGCCGCCTGCCCCGGCTGGCGCGAGAACGCCTGGCCCATCTCGGACGCCAGCATCATGTTGCGCATTTCCTCCTGCAGCCGCGCCTGCACCGGGTCCACCGGCGCCGGGGTACCGGGCGGCAGCACGGCCGGCAACGGGGCCACGTCGTCCGCACCGGCCAGGTCGATGCCCAGGTAGTCGGCCGCCTTCTGCACCTGGCGCGCCGCGCCCTGCCCGATCGCTTCGAGGTCGCGCGCGGCGACGCCGCAATAGCCGGCCATGGCGGCGATCTCATCGGCCGCGTCGGGCTGGTGCACGAGCAGGTGCGCCAGCCGCACGATGCGGACCAGCGGATGCGCCGGTGCCAGCCGCGCAACCGGTTCGTGGTGATACAGCACGCTGTCGGCGAGGAACGAATCGAGGTTCCATCGCTCGATCAGCCACGCGCCGGCTTCGGTATGCGTGATCTGCAGCGTGCGCTGTTCGACGGCGCACAGGTCGTCGTCGTCGCGCGCCATGAAGTTCACGCCATACTCGCGCGGCGCGGCAGCCAGCAGCGCCAGCCGGCCCACGTTGTGCAGCAGCCCGGCCAGGTAGGCTTCTTCCACCTGCGGATAGGCGGTGGCGCGGGCAATGTCGCGCGCCACCACGGCGGCGCCCAGCGCATGCTTCCAGAACGCGCGCAGGTTCATGCTGCCGGAATGGGGGAAGCTGTTGAAGGTCTGGAACACGGATTCGCTGATCACGAGCGTCTTGATCATGTCCGTGCCGAGCGCCGCGAGGGCCGGCTCGAGGGCGGCGGTGCGACTGGCGCGGTGATAGGCGGAACTGTTCGCGACGGCGAGGATCTTGCCCGTCATGCCCGCATCCTTGGCGATCAGCGCGGCCAGTTCCGGCATGCCGGCATCGTCCGCCTGCAGCAGTTCGATCAGCTTCAGCAGGATCTGCGGCATGGCCGGCAGCCGCGCGATCAGCAGGCGGTTGCGTATGTCGTGGTCAGGTTGATGCATGGTGGCGCTGCCGCAGTGAACTTCTTCCCGGAAAGGCGGTCCTGCCCGGAAACGGCATGCCACCCTGTAGTTTTATGTTGTCGTCAATTGAGTTGTCAAATATTTACTCAATGCAACATCAGTTTATCGTAGCATAGATTGCCACTGACTTGCACGAAAACAACTTCTAAACGGGCGTTCGCTTTCGTTTTTGCCCGTTACTGTTGCTCTATAGCAGCGGTGACCAACGTTCGCCGGTACACCCGCGCCACCAGCCACAATGCCAGCGCCGATGCGGTGAACGCCAGCTGGCCGATGGCCAGCCACAGCACCGAGCCGGCCAGCGCGGGCGCCACCACGCCGGCCACGATCGCGCCGGCCAGCGTGGTTTCGAACGACTGGCAGGAAGCCACGGTGCCCCGGATGTGCGGGAACAGGTCGAGCGCCATCAGGGTCGCGGCCGGCCCCACCACCGACATGCCGAACGTGTAGAAGAACAGCGGCAGCACGCTCCACGGCACCGATGGCGGCATGAACACGTGATACAGCACGTTGACGCCGGCAGCCGCGATCAGGAATGTGAAGCCGATGGCGATCTGGCGTTCGAACGTGATCTTGCCGGCCAGCCGGTTGGCGAACAGCGCGCCGGTGAAGATGCCGGACACGGAAGGAATGAACAGCCACCCGAACTGGTCGGGCCCCAGGTGCAGCTGCTTCGGCAGGAATTCCGGCGCGGCCGTGATGAACACGAACAGGCCGGCGAAATTCAGTGCCACGATCAGCGACTTCAGGTGGAACAGCGGCGAGCCGAGGATCTGCTTGTAGCTGCCCCACAGGAAGCGCGGGTTGAACGGCTGGCGCTTGTGCAGCGGCAGCGTTTCCGGCAGGCGCCGCCAGCACACGATGAACAGCCCGATGGAGAACACGAACAGCACCAGGAAGATCGCGCGCCAGTCGAAGTACTTGACGATGAAGCCCCCCATGATGGGCGCCAGCGCGGGCGCGATCGCAAAGATCATCGTGACCAGCGACAGCAGCCGGGCCGCCTCGGCATCGTGGTACAGGTCGCGGATGATCGCCCGCCCGACGACGACGCCGGCGCCGGCCGATACGCCCTGCAATATGCGGAAGAACCACAGGTATTCCACGCTGTGGACGGCGGCGCAGCCGACCGTGCCGATCGCGAACAGGACCAGCGACACGAGGATCACGTTGCGGCGCCCGAAGGCATCGGACAGCGCGCCGTGCCACAGCACCATGCCGGCGAAGGCCAGCATGTAGGCGGTAAGGCTTTGCTGCACCTCGATGGATGTGGCGCCCAGCGACTGCCCGATTTCGGGGAAGGCGGGCAGGTAGGCATCGATGCAGAACGGCCCCAGCATCGACAGCGCGGCCAGCACCATCGCGAGGCCGGCATGGCTCAGCGGGCGGGTGTGCGGCTTCTTGCGCGGCGGTGCGGGCGGGACCGGGTCGGGTGGGAGGTTGGCGGGGGTGTCGGGGAGCATGTCGGTCGTTGTGTTGTTCTCGAATGCGGTCCGGCACCATCGCCGCCCGTCATTCTGCGCTTTTCGGTTCGTCGGGTTTGACGACTTTACCGGGAATCGCTTCTTCGCGCCGGTTGAAGCCGGCCACCATGTCGAAGCGGAACAGCCGGCATTCGAGCGCGCCGTTGAAGAATGGCGTCTTGCGCGATTCCTTCAGGCGCAGCAGCTTCGGCAGGTTCAGGTCGGCCGTGAACAGGTAGGCGGTCCAGCCGGCAAAGCGCTGCTTCAGCGTCTTCGACAGGTCGGCATAGAACGATTTCGCCAGTTCATCTTCGGGCATCGTGCTGTCGCCCCGCACGCCGATCCGCTCGCCGTACGGTGGATTCGTCAGCAGGATGGCCGGGCTGCCGGCTTCGATGGCCACGGGCGCCTGCACCTGCTGTGCCTCGATCTGCTTCAGCGGTACTTCGAACAGGATACCGGCACTCTTCAGATTATGTCGCGTCATTGCCACCATGTCGCCGGAAATGTCGGAGCCGAAGATCGTCGGCTCGGTGGGCAACGGGTTCGGCTTGATGGCCGCCTTCATCTCCTGCCACGGCGCCGGATCGAAGTCGTGGAAGTTTTCAAAGGCAAAGCGGCGGCGCGCGCCGGGCGGCACGCCCTGCACCATCTGCGCCGCTTCGCACAGGATCGTGCCCGAGCCGCACATCGGGTCGAACAGCGGCATGCCCGGCTTCCAGCCGGACACGCGCAGCAGGCCCGCCGCCAGGTTCTCGCGCAGCGGCGCATCGCCCGTCTCGGTGCGCCAGCCGCGCTTGAACAGCGCCTCGCCGGACGTATCGAGATAGATGGTGAACTGGCGCTGGTCGAGGAAGCCGGCGATCCGCATGTCCGGCTCGCGCGTGTTGACCGACGGGCGCTTGTTGTACATGTCGCGGAAGCGGTCGCACACGGCGTCCTTGATCTTCAGCGTGGTGAACTCGATGCTTTTCAGCGGCGACTTGATCGCGGTGACGTCCACGCGGATCGTGTGCTCCACGCCGAACCACTCTTCCCACGGCTGCGCGAGCACGAGGTCGTAGATGTCGTTTTCGTTCTGGTAATGGCATACGCCCATGCGCATCAGCACGCGCGAGGCGATGCGCGAATGCAGGTTGACGCGGTAGGCGTCATACAGGTCGCCCGAGCAGTGCACGCCGCCGGGCACCTGGTTGTGCACCTTCAGCGTGGGGCTTTTCGTGGTTTGCGCGATCTCGAGGAGTTCCTCGGCCAGCGCCGCTTCCATGCCGCGCGGGCATGGGCAGAAATAAGAAGTGGTCATCGGTGTACCTTTGTCCGTTGGAAAACTGTTGCTCTAAAAATGGGGACGTACCCCATTTTTAGAGCAACATTGTTTCGCAGCCTGTGACCAGCTGCGGAAGTTGTAACGAAGTTGCCCGGAAAATGGGGTCCGTCCCCATTTTCCGGGCAACTTCTTCAGAATGGCTTGACGACCACCAGGATCACGATCGCCAGCAGCAGCAGTACGGGCACTTCGTTGAACCAGCGGTAGAACACGTGGCCGCGTTTGTTTACGCCGCGCTCGAACTTCTTCAGCAGCGAGCCGCAGGCGTGGTGGTAACCCAGCGCCAGCACGACGAAGGTCAGC
Organism: Pseudoduganella sp. jia 12; assembly: GCF_055502675.1. Lineage (NCBI taxonomy): Bacteria > Pseudomonadati > Pseudomonadota > Betaproteobacteria > Burkholderiales > Oxalobacteraceae > Pseudoduganella > Pseudoduganella sp. jia 12. The sequence goes on along the minus strand of NZ_JBUXKP010000004.1, from coordinate 154,232 downwards.
TTCGCGTGCAGCCAGCCGGGCAGTTTCATGCCTTCCGGCGAGTGGTACTGCATCCATGTGAGGACCAGGCCGAACACGAGGGCCGGCACGGCCAGCATCGTCATGAAGCGGTACAGCTTGCGGGCCATCAGCAGCAGGCGCTCGGTCGCCTGGCCCGGCGTTTCCTGCGCCAGGTTGACGAAGATGCGCGGCAGGTAGAACAGCCCGGCGAACCAGGACGTGATGAAGACGATGTGCAGCGCTTTAACCCACAGCATGGCGATCCTTGAGGTTGAGATTACTTGCGAACTTCACCGTGGCCGAACACCACGTATTTCAGCGACGTCAATCCTTCCAGCCCCACCGGGCCGCGCGCGTGCAGCTTGTCGTTCGAGATGCCGATCTCGGCACCCAGCCCGTATTCGAAGCCGTCCGCGAAGCGCGTCGATGCGTTGACCATCACCGATGCGCTGTCCACTTCGCGCAGGAAGCGCATCGCGGCGCTGTAGTCCTCGGTGACGATCGCCTCGGTGTGCTTGGACGACCACGTGTTGATGTGGTCCATGGCCGCGTCAATGCCGTCGACGATGCGCACGGCCAGGATCGGTGCCAGGTATTCGGTGGCCCAGTCCTGTTCCGTGGCCTGCGCCAGGTGCGGATACCGCGCAGCCGACAATATCGCGAACGCTTCGCCGTCGGCGCGCAGTTCGACTTTTTCGGCCAGGTAGCGCTGCGCCAGTTCCGGCAGTACGGCGGCAGCGATGGTGCGCTCGACCAGCAGCGTTTCCATCGTGTTGCAGGTGCCGTAGCGGTGGCACTTGGCATTGAAGCCGATGTCCAGCGCCTTCTGCAGGTCGGCTTTCGCGTCGATGTACACGTGGCAGATGCCGTCCAGGTGCTTGATCATCGGCACGGTCGCCTCTTCCATCAGGCGGGCGATCAGGCCCTTGCCGCCGCGCGGCACGATCACGTCCACGTACTGCGGCATCGTGATCAGCGCGCCCACCGCGGCGCGGTCGGTGGTATCGACCACCTGAACTCCATCGGCCGGAAGGCCTGCCCCCAGCAGCCCTTCCTTCACGATCTTCGCCAGCGCGCGGTTGCAGTGGATCGCCTCGGAACCGCCGCGCAGGATCGTGGCGTTGCCGCTCTTGATGCACAGGCCGGCCGCATCCACGGTCACGTTCGGCCGCGCCTCGTAGATGATGCCGATGACGCCCAGCGGCACGCGCATCTGCCCCACCTGGATGCCGGTCGGGCGCGTCTTCATGTTCGAGATCTCGCCCACCGGGTCGGGCAGCGCGACGATCTGGCGCAGGCCTTCGACCATCGTGTCGATCGCCTTGTCCGACAGCGTGAGGCGGTCGACCATCGCCGGCGCCAGGCCGTTGGCGCGGGCCGCTTCCAGGTCTTGCTGGTTCGCGGCGCGCAGCGCCTCGGCTTCGCGTTCGATCGCATCGGCAATCAGCGACAGCGCCTTGTTGCGGGTGGCGCTGTCGGCACGCGCCATCGCGCGCGAGGCGGCGCGGGCACGCTGGCCCAGCGCTTCCATGTATTCTTTGACGTCGGTGCTCATGTGCTTATCCTCGTACTATCCTCGTGCTACCTTCAGCGCCAGTTGCAGCATGGCGTCCCACTGGTCACCGGCATACGCCTTGGCGCGCAGGCCCTTGACCATCCTGTCGACCTGGGCGGCCTGCCGCAGCGCGTCTTCCAGCGTTGCCATCGAAACGCGGCGCAATGCCGGCTCCATCATCCGCTCGCGCGGCCCCCAGATACGGTATTCCTTCAGCAGCGCCGCCAGCGGCCGGCCCTGCGCCATCCCTGCCTTCAATTTTAGCAGCGTACGGATTTCTTCCGAGACGGCCCACAGCACCAGCGGCAGCGCCTCGCCCTCGCCTTTTAGGCCCTCCAGCATGCGGGCCAGCCGGGCCGCATCGCCGCCCAGCATGGCCTCGGACAGCTTGAACACGTCATAGCGCGCCACGTTCAGCACGGCGTCGTGCACCTGCTCGAACGCCAGCTTGCCCGGCTCGTGCAGCAAGCCGAGTTTCTGGATTTCCTGGTGCGCCGCCAGCAGGTTGCCCTCGACGCGGTCGGCGATGAAATCCAGGCTTTGCCGGTCCGCGCTTTGTCCTTGCATGGACAGGCGCAGCGAAATCCAGTTCGGCAGCTGGGCGCGCTCCACGTTCGGGATCTCGATGTACACGGCCGCCGACTGCAGCGCCGTTACCCATGCCGCCTTCGCGGTCTGCCAGTCGAGCTTGGGCAGCGTGATCATGGTGAGATTGTCCGGCGACAGGTTCTTCACGTAAGCCTGCAGCGCGGCGCCGCCATCCTTGCCCGGCTTGCCGGTGGGGATGCGCAGCTCGATCAGTTTCTTGTCGCCGAACAGCGAGAGTTCCTGGTTGGCCGCCAGCAGCTCGCCCCACTTGAAGCTGCGTTCCACCGTGAGCACGTCGCGCTCGGTGAACCCCTGCGCGCGCGCGGTGCGGCGGATCTTGTCCGCCGCCTCGAGCGCCAGCAGGTGCTCGTCGCTCGTGATCACGTACAACGGCGCCAGGGACTTGGCCAGGTGGCCGTCCAGCGCGTCAGCCCGCAGTTGCATGTTATTCCTGGCGCGTCGGCAGTGCCGGCTCGGTGACCGGTTCCGTCGCCTTTTCCGCCGGCGCGGACGATGGCTGCACCGTCGGGGCCGTGGACGTGGTGCCCGGCATGGCCACCGATCCCGGCGACACCACGCCCGGCAAGGTCAGCGGGCTGACGGTGCTTGTTGGCGTGGCATTCGGGCTCGACGGCTTGATCGCGGCCATGCGGCGCATCATCTGCTGCACCAGGTCCTTCTGCATGTCGCGGTACAGCTGCGCTTCTTCCTGCTCTTTCGCCAGCAGCTGCGTTTCGCTGAACGTGATCGGGCGGGTCAGCGTGATCTGCGTGGGGCCCAGCAGTTCGCGGCCGGCTTTGTCCTTCACGCGGAACACGATGTTATAGGCCAGCAGGTATTCGCTGACACGGCCGGCGCTGTTCAGCGACAGGATCGACTTGCTGCGCGTCTTTTCCGGGTCGGTGATCACCTCGATGGTCGCGTCGGCCGACTGCGGATCGCTGGTCACCACAGTATTGCCGTTGACGCGGATATTGCGCTTCAGGTCGATGGCCAGCGGCGACGACTCCGGCAGGCCGACATACATCGACGCGAACGGCAGCGTGTAGTTGCCGCCCGAGCCGCGCAGGTGGAAGCCGCAGCCGCTCATTGACAACCCTGTGCCGGCCAGCGCGGCGACCAGCACGGTATTACGGATAAGACCTTTCAGAGTCGTCATATGCTTTACACCACGATGTTGACCAGCTTGCCCGGCACCACGATGACCTTCTTCGGCGTGCCTTCGATGAACTTCTGCACGCTTTCCTCGGCCAGCGCGGCGGCTTCGATGGCGGCCTTGTCGGCGCCCTTCGGCACCTTCACGGAACCGCGCAGCTTGCCGTTCACCTGGATCATCATCTCGATCTCGGACTGTTCCAGCGCGGCCGGATCGACCTGCGGCCAGGCCGTATCGAGGATGTCCTTGCTGGCGGCCGCATAGCCCAGTTCCGCCCACAGCGCGTGCGTGATGTGCGGCGCCACGGGGTTCAGCAGGCGCAGGAAGATCGACAGGCCTTCGGAGATCACGGCCGACGATTCCGAGGAATCATCCAGCTTCGCGGATTCCAGCGTGTTCAGCATCTTCATGCAGGCCGACACCACGGTGTTGTACTGGATGCGCTTCAGGTCGTAGTCGGCCTGCTGCAGCACCTTGTGCAGTTCGCGGCGCAGCGTCTTGCCGGCGTCCGTCGTGGCCGTTGCGGTGAGCACGGCGCCGGCGGCTGCCACGCGGTCCTTCTGCGCATAGGCATACGCCCAGACGCGGCGCAGGAAGCGGTTCGCGCCTTCCACGCCGCTGCCCGACCATTCCAGCGTCTGTTCCGGCGGCGAGGCGAACATCGTGAACAGGCGGGCCGTGTCGGCGCCGTACTGTTCGATCTGCGCCTGCGGATCGATGCCGTTGTTCTTCGACTTCGACATCTTTTCCGTGCCGCCGATCGACACCGGCTGGCCGTCCGCCTTCAGCAGCGCGGAAAGCGGGCGGCCCTTGTCGTCGGTGGTCAGTTCCACGTCCGCCGGGTTGAACCACGTCTTCTTGCCGTTTTCTTCTTCACGATAATAGGTTTCGTTCAGCACCATGCCCTGCGTGAGCAGGTTGACGAACGGCTCGTCGAATTTCACGAGGCCCAGGTCGCGCATGACTTTCGTCCAGAAGCGCGCGTACAGCAGGTGCAGCACGGCGTGCTCGATGCCGCCGATGTACTGGTCCATCGGCATCCAGTAGTCGTTGCGCGCATCGACCATCGACTCCGAACCGGGCGACGTATATTTCATGTAGTACCAGCTCGAATCGACGAACGTGTCCATCGTGTCCGTTTCACGGCGCGCCGGCTTGCCGCACTGCGGGCAGTCGCACTTGAGGAAGGCTTCGTGCTTGTTCAGCGGGTTACCCGTGCCGTCCGGCACGCAGTCTTCCGGCAGCACGACCGGCAGGTCTTTCTCCGGCACCGGCACCGCGCCGCAGTCGGCGCAGTTGATCATCGGGATCGGCGTGCCCCAGTAGCGCTGGCGCGAAATGCCCCAGTCGCGCAGGCGGAACGTGACCTTCTTTTCGCCCAGGCCCAGCGCGGCCAGGTCGGCGGCCACCGCGTCGACGGCTTCGGCGTATTTCAGGCCGTCGTACTTGCCCGAGTTGGTGACGATGGAGATGGCCTTGTCGCCATACCATTCCTGCCATTCGGCGGTCGAGTACTCGAGGTTGTCCGCGGTCGTAATGACCTGCTTGATGGGCAGGCTGTACTTGTTGGCGAACGCGAAATCGCGCTCGTCGTGCGCCGGCACGCCCATCACGGCGCCGTCGCCGTAGGTGATCAGCACGTAGTTGCCGACCCACACTTCGATCTGCTCGCCGGTGATCGGGTGCGTGACGAACAGGCCCGTGGGCATGCCCTTCTTTTCCATCGTGGCCATGTCGGCCTCGATCACGGAACCCATCTTGCACTCGGCGATGAACGCCTGCAGTTCCGGATTGTTTTTCGCAGCATGCGTTGCCAGCGGGTGCTCGGCGGCGACCGCGCAGAACGTCACGCCCATGATCGTGTCCGGGCGCGTGGTGAACACGTACATCTTGCCGTCGCCGATCAGCTGGCCGTCATCGCCGGCGATCGTGTGCGGGAACGCGAAGCGCACGCCGGTGGACTTGCCGATCCAGTTCGACTGCATGATGCGCACGCGCTCGGGCCAGCCCGGCAGCTTGTTGTCGACGTGGTCCAGCAGCTCTTCGGCGTAGTCGGTGATGCGCGCGTAGTACATCGGGATCTCGCGCTTTTCGATCAGCGCGCCGGAACGCCAGCCGCGGCCATCGACCACCTGTTCGTTGGCCAGCACGGTCTGGTCGACCGGGTCCCAGTTCACGGTGCCGGTCTTCTTGTAGATGATGCCCTTCTCGAGCATCTTGAGGAACATCCACTGGTTCCACTTGTAGTATTCGGGCTTGCAGGCCGTCATTTCGCGCGACCAGTCGATGGCCAGGCCCATCATTTCCATCTGCGAGCGCATGTGGGCGATGTTCGAATACGTCCATTGCGCCGGCGGCACGTTGTTCGCCATGGCCGCGTTTTCAGCCGGCATGCCGAACGCATCCCAGCCCATCGGCATCAGCACGTTGTAGCCGTTCATCCGCAGGTAGCGGTACATCACATCGTTGATCGTATAGTTGCGCACGTGGCCCATGTGCAGCTTGCCGGACGGGTAAGGCAACATCGAACAGGCGTAGTACTTGCCTTTCGGGAAACGCGGGTCGTTTTCGACGGCCTTGTAGGCGTCAATGGCTTTCCAGTGCGCTTGCGCGGCTTTTTCAACGTCGGCGGGACTATATTTGTCTTGCATGATGGATGCAGAATGAAGGGAACGGTGAAAGGATATGAACCGGACATTATACAAGGCCAGTGTGCACAAGTTCACGATCCCCGTATTCGCGGTCCCCGCAACCCCATGATCTACCGCGAGTATCCGCCGCATCCAGCCTTGCGGGCACACGTGGCGTGCCTGTGGACGGCCCGCGTGACTGCGCCGGTGTCCACCGCGGCACCGCACCTGCACCGCGTGCTGCCCGACAATTGCGTGGATATCCTGTGGCAGGACGATGGCCGGCAAGCGTTTGCCGTGGGCATGATGAGCGCCTCGTTCGTGGTGCCCGCCGCGCGCCCGGTGCGCACGGTGGCGGTGCGCTTCCGGCCCGGCGCGGCCGGTGCCTTCCTCGACATGCCGCTGCACCCGCTGACCGATGGGCGGGCCGGCCTGGCCGACCTGTGGGGCCGTTCGGCGGCCGACCGCCTCGATGATGCGTTGTGGACCGATGAGCTGACCGACCGGCAGCGCATCGCGCTGGTCGAGCGCGAACTGCTGCGGCGCCTGGCCGGCATGGACGCGCGAGGCGGCATGCTGGGCTTGCGGGCCGTTGCCGCGATCGAGGCAGCGCACGGCGCCGTGCCGGTCGAAACGCTGGCCGGGGCGCTGCACGTCTCGCGCCAGCACCTCGCCGTGCAGTTCCGCCAGCAGGTGGGGATCACGCCGAAACTGTTCGCCCGCATCTGCCGTTTCCGCCGCGCGCTCGCGCTGCTGCGCGACCGTTCCCGCGATGGCGACCTGGCCGCGCTGGCCGCCGAGTGCGGCTATTTCGACCAGTCGCACCTGATTCGCGACTTCCGCGATTTCGCGGACGGCACGCCGGGCGCTTTCTGACCTTCCATTTTTCCAAGCCGCGGCCACTTTTCGCTGGCATGATGCCCCCGATCACAACGACAGGAGGACATCATGATCAAGGGACTGCGCACCGCCATTTATCCCGTGAAAGACCTGGACGCCGCGAAGGCCTGGTACAGCGAAGTGTTCGGCACGGCGCCCTATTTCGACCAGCCGTTCTACGTGGGCTTCGCGATCGGCGGCTTCGAGCTGGGGCTGACACCGGATGGCAAACCCGGCAAGGAAGGCGTGGAAGTCTACTGGGGCGTGGACGATATCCAAGCCGAGGTCGAACGCATCCTGGCCCTGGGCGCCAGCATCCACTCAGCTATCCAGGACGTGGGCGACGGCATCAAGGTGGCCGAGCTGGCGGACCCGTTCGGCAATCTGCTCGGGCTGATCCATAACCCGTACTTCGATACCGCAGCCGTGCGCTAACCCGGGCACCATACGTTCAATATACGAAACGTATACTCACAGCGGTTTCCGATGCTATTATACGATTCATATATGAATCGTATAATGAGCGAGCATGGATATCGTCACTATCAAGACCCCGGAACAGATCGAACTGTCGCGTGCCGCCGGCCAGTTGGCGGCGGACGTGCTGACGATGATCGGCCCGCACGTCAGGCCCGGGGTCAGCACCGCTTACCTGGATGAGCTGTGCAACCGGTACATCATCGACGTACTGAAGGTTATTCCGGCCAATGTGGGCTATCTCGGCTATACAAAGACCATCCTCACGTCCGTCAACGACGTCGTCTGCCATGGCATCCCGTCGCCGAAAACGCTCCTGAAGGATGGCGACATCGTCAACATCGACGTGGCCGTCATCAAGGATGGCTGGTTCGGCGACACGAGCAGGATGGTTCACGTGGGCAAGCCCAGCCGGGCCGCACGCCGGCTGTGCGAAGTGACGTATGACGCCATGTGGGCCGGCATCCGTGCCGTGAGGCCGGGTGCCACGCTGGGCGACGTGGGCCATGCGATCCAGTCACTGGCCGAAAACGCCGGCTACTCCGTCGTGCGCAACTTCTGCGGCCACGGCATCGGCACCGTGTACCACGAAGACCTGCAGGTGCGGCATTTTGGTCGCCCCGGCACGGGATTGACGCTGCAGCCCGGCATGATCTTCACGATCGAACCGATGGTCAATGCCGGCAAACACCCCACGCGCACGCTGGCCGATGGCTGGACCGTGGTGACGGAAGACCGCTCGCTGTCGGCCCAGTGGGAACACATGGTGGCGGTGACGCCGACCGGGTTCGATGTGCTGACGCTGGCACCGGGCGAGCACGCGGCCTGACCGGGCAGCGCGGCTGGACGCCTTGTGCTAATATACGGTTCATATACAAACCGTTTATCTGTACTAGTGAGACCATCATGGGCATCGTAAAAATCTCCGACCAGATGCATGAAAACCTGCGCATCGCGAGCGGCGCACTGAGCCGCTCGATCAATGCGCAGGCCGAGCACTGGCTGCGCATCGGCCTGCTGGCCGAAACCAATCCCGACCTGAACTACAGCGAACTGTGCCAGCTGCTGCTGCGCGGCGAGACGGGCCAGGGCCCGCTGCGGCTGACGCCCGTGAAAGGGGAGGCACTGCACGATGCGTAAGAAGAACAGCAACGCCATCCTCGTCAAGTCGCCCGAGCAGGTCGAACTGTCGCGCATCGCCGGCCAGCTGGCGTCGGATGTGCTGACGATGATCGGTCCGCACGTGCAGCCCGGCGTCACCACCGAATATCTCGACAAGCTGTGCAACGAATACATCGTCAACGTGCTGCAGGTGATTCCCGCCAACGTGGGCTATGCCGGCTTCACGAAGACGGTCTGCACGTCCGTCAACGAAGTGGTGTGCCACGGCATTCCCTCGCCGAAGAAGGTGCTGAAGGATGGCGACATCATCAACATCGACGTGGCCGTCATCAAGGATGGCTGGTTCGGCGACACGAGCCGCATGTACTACGTGGGCAACGTGGGCAAGGCCGCGCGCAGGCTGTGCGAAGTGACGTATGACGCCATGTGGGCCGGCATCCGCGCCGTGAGGCCGGGCGCCACGCTGGGCGACGTGGGCCACGCGATCCAGACGATGGCCGAGAATGCCGGCTTCTCCGTCGTGCGCGACTACTGCGGCCACGGCATCGGCATGGTCTACCACGAAGACCCGCAGGTGCTGCACTACGGCCGCCCTGGCCTGGGCCTCACGCTGGAGCCGGGCATGATCTTCACGATCGAGCCGATGATCAACGCCGGCAAGCACCAGACACGTTCGCTGCCGGATGGCTGGACCGTGGTGACCGCGGACCGGTCGCTGTCCGCGCAGTGGGAGCACATGGTGGCCGTGACGGCGACCGGGTTCGACGTGCTGACGCTGGCGCCGGGGGAAAAGGCGCAGTAACTGTGCTTCTGTTGAGAACCGGTGTCTGACACCTTTTCGCAAGCGAAAAGGTGTCAGACACCAGGCCTGCCAACTATTTCAGCACCAGCTTCAGCGCGGGCTTCTCGCCGTAATCCTCGTAGCGTTCGTTGATGCCGCCGATGCAGAACGCGATTTCTTCCAGCAGGTCGGGCACCGCGGCCTTCATGGCGGCGGCGTTCGTGACCACGATCTCCAGCACTTCGTTCGGCTTGAGCCGGAACTTCGTCATGCCCTCGTCGTCGCGCAGGTAAGAGAGCGCGTCGATCCAGGAGTCCATCGTGGGCGCCACGTGGTCGTTGAAACCGAATGCCGCGCGGCTGGCGGCGTGAAAACCTGCTTCGTCGCGGATCGCCGCGCCATCCAGGGTGATGGTTGTCATTGTTTCTTTTCCTTCGGTTCGGTGACGAAGACCAGCTTCGTCAAGCCTTCCTGCTGCGCCGCCGCCATCAGTTGCGCCACCGCTTCGTAGCGGGTGGCGCGGTCGGCGCGCAATTGCAGTTCGGGTTGCGGTTCGCGCCGCGCGGCCGAGGCCAGGCGCGGCTGCAGTTCGGCGGGCTTCACCGCTTCGTCGTTCCAGTAGACGATGCCTTCGGCATCGATCGATATCTTTACCGCATCGGCCGGTTGCGGCGCGCTGGTCGCCTGGGCCTTCGGCAGGTCGAGCTTCACCGCGTGCGTGAACATCGGCGCGGACAGGATGAAGATCACCAGCAGCACCAGCATCACGTCCACCATCGGCGTCACGTTGATGTCGGCCATCGCTTCCTTTTGCCGGTGATGGTTGAACGCGCCGAATGCCATGGTCGCTCAGTCCTTCGTCAGGTAGGCGTGCAGATCGTGGGCGAACGCATCGAGCTCGGTCAGCGTGAGCCGGTTGACGCGGTTGAAACCGTTATAGGCCAGCACGGCGGGAATCGCCACCATCAGGCCCACGCCGGTCATGATCAGCGCTTCGCCGACGGGGCCGGCCACCTTGTCGATTTCCACGGTGCCGGACGACGACACGGCCGCCAGCGCATGGTAGATGCCCCACACGGTACCCAGCAGGCCCACGAACGGCGCGGTGGAGGCGATCGACGCCAGCAGCGTGAGGCCCGATTCGAGCCGCACGGTGGAACGGTGGATCGCATCGCGCAGCCGCCGCGTGACCTGCTCGGAACGGCCCACCGAGGCACCGAGCGAATTGCCCGTGCCCTGGGGGGCCGGCACGGCACCCTGCTCGGCAAGCGCGAGATAGATGCCTTCGGGGTCGCCCGCCGCCACGACGGCCACGCCATCGGCCAGCGTGGGAGCATCCCAGAAACGCTGCACCACGCGCGCGCTGCGGCGCACGCGCCACGCCATCAGCCCTTTCGACAGGATGAAGAACCAGCTCGCCAGCGACATGGCCAGCAGGAAGTACGCGACAGCGTGGCTGATCGCGTCGCCCCGCTCCCAGTAGCCGGCGAACGTGAAGTGGTCCATGTCTTACTGGTTCAGGCCCAGCACGTCGTACATGTCGAACAGGCCGGTCTTCTTGTCGGCCAGGAAGCGCGATGCCCGAAGGGAGCCCTGCGCATAGCCGGCACGGCTGCTGGACTTGTGGCTGATCTCGATGCGCTCGCCGGTGCCGGCGAACAGCACCGTGTGGTCGCCGATGATGTCGCCGCCGCGGATCGTGGCAAAGCCGATCGTCGACGGATCGCGCTCGCCGGTCACGCCTTCGCGGCCATACACGGCGCATTCCTTCAGGTCGCGGCCCAGCGCGTCGGCGATCACTTCGCCCATCTTCAGCGCGGTGCCGGACGGCGCATCGACCTTGTGGCGGTGGTGCGCTTCGATGATTTCGATGTCGTAGCCGGTAGAGAGGCTTTTCGCGGCCAGTTCCAGCAGCTTGAGCGTGACGTTGACGCCCACGCTCATGTTCGGCGCGAACACGATGGCCGTTTTTTCTGCGGCAGTCTTCAGCGCGGCCTTGCCCGCGTCGTCGAACCCGGTGGTGCCGATCACCAGCTTGATGCCGTGCGCGGCGCAGTATTCGGCGTGCTGCAGCGTGCCTTCGGGGCGGGTGAAGTCGATCAGCACGTCGGCGCCCTTCAGGCCTTCGGCCAGGTCGTCCGTGACGATCGCGCCGGATGCCTTGCCGAGAAACGCGCCGGCATCCTGGCCCAGGCCGTCGCTGCCGGCGATGCCGAGGGCGCCGGACAGGCGCAGGTCATCCGCGTTCAGTACGGCTTCCACCAGCATGCGGCCCATGCGGCCGCCGGCGCCGGCGATGGCGATGTTCAGAGTGCTCATGTGTAATTCCTGATGTTGTTCTTCTGATGTTGTTCTTGCGATGCCGTCGGCCGCTTACTGGCCGGCTGGCGGCGTGGTGACCTCGACCGGATTGCGGTTGCCCGAATCCTGCCCGCTCGGCAGCGGCGCGCGCTGCGCGGCCGGCTGGTTTTCGCTGTTGCGCTTCTCGTCTTTCTGGAATTGCCGGATCGGGCCGGCGATGCGGGCAATGTATTCGCGCTCGGTAGGCAGTTCGCCGCCTTCGAAGCGCTCGACCTTGCCTTCCTTGTCGAAATACACGACCACGCTGCTCGTGGTCAGCTCGCCGTCGCCGCGCGTGAAGCGGAACGGGTAGTCCCAGCGGTTCTCGTGGAAGATGTCGTTCAGCAGCGGCGAGCCCATGATGAAACGCACCTGGTCGCGCGTCATGCCGGTTTTCAGTTGCGCCAGCATTTCCTTCGAGACGAAGTTGCCTTGCTGAATATCCGGGCGATACGGCGAGAAGAACCACATGAAGCGCTGGATCTGCGATGCCTTGGTGGTCACGGCGCCCTGCCCCGGTTCGACGACGGGGTTGGCCTGCTGCGCCACCTGCGCGCCTTCCTTCGGCCCCAGCACGGTCTTGCCGGCGCAGCCACCCAGTGCGACTGCCACGCAGGCCGCCGCCGCAAGCAGGGGCAGGCGGGATGTCCGCGGTTTCATAACTGGCAAGACCGCGAACGGGGCAGCAGGCAGGACGGACGACGGTGACGCTTGGGTGACGCGCATAAGTGACCTCAAATCGATTGAGCGGAAGTGCCGAAACGCTATATCATAAAGCACTCCAGCAAAAACCGACTACCGAACATGAGTAACAGCCCAACCGACCTGAAGGCCAGCGGCCTGAAGGCCACCCTGCCGCGCCTGAAGATTCTCGACATCTTCCAGAACAGTTCCGTGCGTCACCTGACGGCCGAAGATGTCTATAAGATCCTCCTGGCCGACAATATGGACGTCGGTCTTGCCACCGTTTATCGCGTGCTGACGCAGTTCGAACAGGCTGGCCTGTTGAACCGCAATCACTTCGAAAGCGGCAAGGCGATCTTTGAACTGAACCAGGGTTCCCACCACGATCACCTCGTGTGCCTCGATTGCGGCCGCGTGGAGGAATTCGTCGACGAGGAAATCGAAGCCCGCCAGCAGCGCATCGCCGTCGAACGCGGCTTCAAGATCGCCGAGCATGCATTGGCGATCTATGGCAGTTGCATAAAGGATAACTGCCCGCACCGGCACTGAACGCATCACCGTCAGTCAAAAACGGCCTTTACAGGCCGTTTTTTTATTGCAATGTTGCCTGAAAAATGGGGTACGTCCCCATTTTTCGAGCAACATTCAGCCCTGGCTGAGCGCGTTCGACAGCAGCCGCGACGTGATGTCCACGATCGGGATCACCCGTTCATAGGCCATCCGCGTCGGCCCGATCACGCCGAGCGTGCCGACGATCCTGCCGTTCGCCTCGTAAGGCGCGGTGACCACGCTCATCTCGTCGAGTGGCAGCAGGTTCGATTCGCCGCCGATGAAGATCTGCACGCCGGAAGCTTTCGACGACACGTCGAGCAGCTGCATCAACCCCGTCTTTTGCTCGAACATGTCGAACATCTGGCGCAGCGACGTCATGTTCGACGACAGGTCGCTCACCGACAGCAGGTTGCGTTCCCCGGAAATTACCATGTCGTCGCCGGTGTCGGCCATCGCCTCGCTGCCCGCCTCCACCGCCGCCTGCATCAGGCGGCCCATGTCGTCGCGCAGCTGGCGCAGTTCGCCCTGCATGCGCGTGCGCACCTCGTCGAACGCCAGGCCACTGTAGTGCTGGTTGATGAAGTTGGCCGATTGCTGCAGCTGGGACGGCGTGTAGTCGACGTCCGTCAGCAGCAGGCGGTTCTGCACGTCGCCACCGGGGGCGACGATCACCAGCAGGATGCGTTTTTCGCCCAGGCGCAGGAATTCGATCTGCCGGAATGCCGATTCGCGGCGCGGGCTCATCACCACGCCGGCGAACTGCGACAGCGACGACAGCATCTGCGCCGCGTTGGCGATCAGCTTTTGCGGCGGGTGCGCCTGCGGGCGCAGGCGCGATTCGACGGCGCTTTCGTCCATCGGCTGCACGGTCAGCAGCGTGTCGACGAAGATGCGGTAGCCGCGCGGCGTGGGCACGCGGCCGGCGGAAGTGTGGGGGCTGGCGACATAACCGAGTTCTTCCAGGTCGGCCATGATGTTGCGGATCGTGGCCGGCGACAGGTCAAGGCCGGAAATCTTCGACAGCGCGCGCGAGCCGACGGGCTGGCCATCGGCGATATAGCGCTCCACGAGGGCTTTGAGCAGGGTTTGGGCACGGGTATCGAGTTGCATGATCGGTTCACAGGCTAGGCAGAGTGGGTCACTTGACAACGGCGTGGCAAAGAAAAGTGATGGTTTTTTGTGTCAGGCAAGGCGCAAATGCCCCGGCATGGCGAACGATGGCGGGGCGTTGCCAACAACGCCTGGGCGCAAAAAGGCGCGCTTTCATGCCACGGTCAGTTGCCGGGGGACCCACTACTCATTATGCACCGCCAGGTGCGCGCCGGGAATTCAATCGACTAACTGTTGTTCCAGCCACGCAATCAGCTCCCCCACGTCGCGGCAAATCGCGTCGGGCACGATGCCTGCTTCCACGTGCGCCGTGCTGCCGGTGCGGTTCATCCACACGGCTTTCAGGCCTGCCTTCTGCGCGCCTTCCACGTCCAGGCGCAGGTCGTCGCCCACGTACACGGTTTCATGCGGCGCCACGCCGAGCGCTTCGCATGCCGCCAGGAAGATGCCCGGATCGGGTTTCGCCTTGCCGAACCGGCTGGCCGCGAGCGATACCTTGAAATGGTGGGCGAGGCCGATGACTTCAAGGTCGGCGTTGCCGTTCGAGATCGTGCCCAGCGTGACCTTTTCCGCCAGGCGCTGCAGCCCGGGCAGCACGTCGTGGTAAAGCTCGACGGTGTTGCGTGCGGCCGCGAACAGCTTGATGGCCTCGTCGAGCCGGGCCAGGTCTTCGCCCACGTGCTGGAACGCCGCTTCCAGCCCGGCGCGGCGCAGGCTGATCAGGTCGAGGTGGTGTTCCGGCTTTTCGGCCAGCAGCGCCATGCGGCGCGCCCGCAGTTCTTCGATCGTGAAGGTTTGCGCCACTTTCGGCGCGTGTTCGGCCAGCCACGCATGCAGCGCGCGTTCCGCTTCGGCGATCACGGGGCCGATCGGCCACAGCGTATCGTCCAGGTCGAACAGGATGGCTTTGGGTCGTGCGATATCGTTCATGGGACCATTGTCGCATGGCCCGGCCGGGAATACAGGCACGCTGTCGTTTCCGTATCCAGCGGGTCCGCATCCGTACCCACTTGGTGCTAAATTAACGGACTGTCATCGATCCGGGGTCATCATGCGCTTGCTGCATCCACTCTCCATTTCGCTTGCAGCCGCCCTCCTGGCCGGCTGCGCCACGACCGCGCCGCTGCCGCCGCAGGTACTGTCGGCCTACGTGGTGCTGGGCGAGGAAGGCGCCGCCACGGCGCGCGCGATCACGTCGGCCACGGCCTGCCCCACGCTGGACGTGGATGGCCGCCCGGTGCCGATGACGGTGCGCGCCGTGCCGGCCACGGTCGCGCAGCGGCCCACCGCATCGGGACCGGCCGATTCGAAGCCTTCGGCGTTTCCCGTGCTGGCATGCGAAGCGCCGCTGCCCGCCGGTGCGCAGCAGGCGGCGCTGGCCGGTGCCGCCCTGCCGGTGCCCGGGCCCGACGCGCGGCGCATCGTCGTCATCGGCGATACCGGCTGCCGGCTGAAGAAGGCCGATCACGCCTGGCAAGCGTGCAACGATCCCGAACAATTTCCATTCGCGGACGTGGCCGCGGCCGCGGCCCGGTGGCAACCCGATCTCGTGGTGCACGTCGGGGACTACCACTACCGCGAGAATCCTTGCCCGGACGGCAACGCGGGCTGCGCCGGCAGCCCATGGGGGTATGGCTGGGATACGTGGCACGCGGATTTTTTCCAGCCAGCAGCGCCCTTGCTGCGTGCGGCGCCCTGGGTGGTGGTGCGCGGCAACCATGAGAGCTGCGCGCGGGCCGGCCAGGGCTGGTGGCGCTTCCTCGATCCGCGCCCGCTGCGGGCAGGCAGCGACTGCAACCTGCCGTCCGACGATGCCATCGGCGACTACAGCGATCCCTATGCGGTGCCGCTGGGCGGCGATGCGCAACTGATCGTGGTCGACACGGCCGCCACGTCGTGGCGCGGGCTGAAGCCGGACAGCACCGGCTTTGCCCGCTACCGTGGCGCCTATGAAAAAACCGAGACGCTGTCGCAGCGCGCCACCTGGAACCTGCTGGCGAACCATCACCCGGTGCTGGGCTTCGGCGCCAGCCTCGACAAGGCCAGCCAGGTTCGCCTCGAACTGGGCGACGCGGGGCTGCAGCAAAGCTTCGGCGCCGTCAACCCGATGCTGCTGCCGCCGCGCGTGCAGGCGCTGCTGTCGGGTCACGTGCACTTGTGGCAACAGGTCAGTTTCAGGACGGATCATCCGACCCAGTTCGTGGCCGGTTTTTCCGGCACGCTGGAGGACGTGGTGCCGCTGCCGGACGACGTGTCGGCCATCGAGCCGGCGCCGGGTGCCATCATCGCCGCCTTCAGCGCATGGCAAGGCGGTTTCGGTTTCATGACCATGGAGCGGGTGGCGCCGGACGCGTGGCAGGTGGAAGTGCATGACCGCGACGGGCACGTGCGCAACCGCTGCCGGCTGCAGGGGCGGCAGTCGTCGTGCACCATCGCGCGCGTGCCGTGAACCTAGTAAAGACACATGTCGTTACAAGCATTTAGCGAACCAGGCCTTGCCAAATGCACTAAAATAAGGCCCGTTTCCGGCTCAGCCGCCGCTTACGGACGGCAACGCACCGCTTTCGGCCCAGCCACCGTCCGGCATCCGCCCCGATCACTTTGGAGATTGTTATTGTTATGAAGAGTATGTATGCGCGCGCAACCGCCGGCGCGTTGTGCGCTGCGCTGCTGGCCGGCTGCGGCGGCAGCGACAACGGCAACCTGACCCTGGTGGTGACAGTCAAGGACCTGCTCAAGCCGGGCCTGGTATTGAAGAATGGCGACCAGACCGTGACCGTCGCCGCGGGGCAGACCGAGGTGTATTTTCCGAACCTGATCGCGGAAGACTCCACGATCAATATCGAGATCGCGACGCAGCCTACCGCCACGGTGTGCACACCGGATGCGGCGACCGCCACCAACATCAAGGCCAACTACTACACCGCGATACGCACCTCCGTCACCTGCGTGACCAACAGCTACAAGCTGGGCGGCACCGTGACGGGCCTGACGCAGGACCAGCTGGTGCTGACCGTGGGCAGCAATACCGTGACGATCCGTCCGGAAACCGGTTCGAACTTCGTGTTCCCCGGCACGCTGTATGACGGCTTCGCCTACGGCGTGACCGTGCTGCAGCAGCCCGACGGCCTGACCTGCACCGTGGAAAATCCGACCGGCACCATGCCGTCGGGCGACCGGCTGAACATCGCGGTCTCGTGCGTTCCGCGCGCTTCCTGAACACCGCCAACCTGGAGAAATCAATGAAAGCAAACACTATCGGCATGGCGGTGCTGGCACTGGCCCTCGCTGCCTGCGGCGGCAAGTCGGAATTCACGATCAACGGCGGCTTCTATGATTCGCTTGGCAATCTCGAGCCGCTGAAAAACCCCGGCCTGGTCCTGGCCAACGGCGACGACGAGATCGACGTTCCGGTCGGCACCACCCGGTTCAGCTTCCCGAAAACGATCGAATACGGCAATGCCTTCAATGTCGTGATCAAGACCCAGCCGCAGCACATGACCTGCGACCCGACGAGCACGCCGGGCACCGCCGGCCGTACCGAGTCGATCAACATCGCGCTGAGGTGTGTCCAGAACGCGTATACGGTCGGGGTCACGGTCAAGGGCCTGACGGAAGCCGCGGCCACGGACGCCAGGTTGCAACTGATCAATGGCTCCAACATCGTGGAAGTCACCGCGGCATCGCCAGCGGCAAGCTTCGCGCAGATCCCGGTGGGCACGGCCTACGGTATCACGATCTTCCAGCAGCCACTGAACCAGACCTGCACGATCACGAACGGCTCCGGCATCATGGGCGATGCCGACCGGGTCGACGCGGTGGTGAACTGCGTCAAAAATCCTTGATATTCACAAGTGGAATGATGGGAATCATGAAGATAAATTGGATCAATATGCCGCAGCGCATCATAATCATTCCCGTCTCCTCCACTTCTTTCTGAGAATTGGATTTAGCCGGCTCCCAGAGCCGGCTTTTTTTTGCCCGCAATATTTCCTGAAACCGGGGTCAGACCCCGGTTTCAGGAAACTTTCGGCATGCGGACGGCAAAAAAAACCGCCGGGCCTTGCGGCGCCGGCGGCTTTCGCGGTCAGCTGGCGATCAGAACTTGTATGCCAGCCCGATGTTGTAGCGCCGGCCGTATTCCATCACGTTCTGGATATACGGGTTGCCGGCCTGCTCGTGGATCACCCGCTGGTTCGTGATATTGTCCAGGCCCACGTGCAGTTGCAGCTGCGGCGTGAGGTACTTCGAGATGTTCGCCGAGACGTACGTTTCCTCGTCGTTTTCCACCAGGTAGCCGGCCGTCCAGCGCGGCATGCGCACGAACGGGCTGTGGTAGTTCGCCTGCAGCCGTGCCTCGAAGCCGTTCTTCTCGTACCACAGCGTTACGCCACCGTTACGCCGCATCAGGCCCACCATGGGGAAGCCGCCGGTGAATTCCTTGATGCTGCTGTCGTTGTACGAGAAGTTCGCCGCCACGCCCAGGCCGTCGAACGGCGCTGGCAGCATCGTGAACGCCTGCTGGTAGGCGAATTCCAGGCCGCGCACGTAGCCACCCTCGCCGTTGATCGAGCGCGTGAGCGTGGCCGGCCGGCCGTCGATCGTGGTGGTATCGCTGGTGATGCCGATGTAGCTGCCCACTTTTTTATAGAACATGCCCGCCGACAGCAGCCCGCCCTGGTCGAAATACCACTGGTACGACAGGTCGGCCTGGTTCGCCATCATCGGCAGCAGGCCCGGGTTGCCGGCGTTGCCCGTGGCCGGCTGGCTCGATCCGGTGTCGATGGCCAGCTGGCGCGATGCGCGCATCTCGTCCATCGGCGCGCGCGACATGGCGCGGGCCAGCGAGAAGCGCAGCTGGTGTTCCTGCGCCTCATCCAGGTTCAGGATCAGGTTGGCGCTCGGCAGCGCCTTCGTGTACGACGCGCCGCCTTGCGTCGCGGTCGGTGCGGCGCCGTTACGCGACTCCATGCCGTAGCCGGTCTGCTTCGTGTGCACCACGCGCAGGCCCACGTTGCCGCGGTATTTCAGGCCGAGCATCTCGCCTTCCAGGTCGCCCTGCGCATACACGGCGCTCGTGCGCTCCTTCACGCGCCAGCCGGCCAGCAGGTCGGTGGTCGTCTGCGTGCGGCCATCCGGCGACAGCGCGCCGGCACCGAACAGCGAACCCACGGTGCCGTTGAAGTCGTTCAGCATCAGCGCCGGGAAATAACCGTCCGAGCGGATCGTCTCGAACGCCGATGCAGGCAGCGACGTGGCCGTCGTGGCCAGGTTCCACGTGGTCTGGTGGAACGATTTGTCGCGATCGGAGAACCGCGCGCCGAACTTGATGCGGCTGACCGGGCCCAGTTCGACCGGCCGCCAGGCCGACAACTGGGCCGAGTTCAACTTGTCGTCGACGTGACCGTCGGCATCGATGTACAGCGCCGGTGCGCCGAAGATCGCCGCATTGCCGGTATCCTGCGTGAACGAATACGACTGGTAATCATTGCCCGTGAACGCCCAGCTCAGCGTGCCGGGGGCACTGGTCTGGCGCACGTCGGCCCACTGGCTGTCGCGATCGGCGCGGGACGTGGCGACGTCGGCATCGATCTTCCACTCGCCCACGTTGAACTTGCCGTTCAGGCCACCGGCGAAATTGCTCATGTTCTGGAACCAGCGCGTGCTGTGCGTCGACACGGTCACATCGCGCACGGTGGCACCGACCACGTAGCCGTCGCGGATGTCCAGGTTCGAGAAATTCGGCGTCTGCCAGCCATCCCAGTTGCCGATGTCGCCGGTCCAGTGCTGCACGCTCGGTTCCTGGATCTTGTTCTTTGCGTAATACACGTCCGCCGTGATGTGCGCATCCGGGCTCAGTTTCCATTCCACCTTGCCCAGCACGCTGGCGCGCTCGTTGGTGCCGCGCTTGACCTCGTCCTCGAAGCCCCACGGGGTCTTGTCGACGCGGCCATCGCCCGTCATGTCCACCGAGTTATCCTCGTTGAAGCCCCAGTGGTTCTTCCGTTTTTCGATCGACGGCTGCTTCTGGTAACTGGCCGCCAGCGCCACGCCGACGCTGCCGCCGGCCAGCTGGTCGATGTAGATGCCGCCCAGGCGCGGCCGCCAGGCCTTCGCATCGACGTCGTTGGCCAGCGGGTAGTACAGCGCATCGGCCTTGACGGACATCTGCCGGCCCTTGTACTTCAGCGGCTGCACCGTCTGCAGGTCGATCGACGTGGCGACGCCGCCTTCGACCAGGTCGGCGTTCTGTGTCTTGTAGACCACCGCGCCGGACAGCGACTCGGAAGGGAACTGCTCGAACCGCACCGCGCGGTTCGGCTCGGACGACGCCAGCTCACGGCCGTTCAGCGTGGCCCCGATGAAGCGCTCGCCCATGCCGCGCGCCACGATCTGGCTGGCATTGCCGCGGTCCAGGCCGGCGGCCAGGCCCGGCAGCCGGGCCAGCGATTCGGCGATCGTCGTATCCGGCAGCTTGCCGATGTCTTCCGACGACACCACTTCGACGATGCTGTTGGAATTTTCCTTGACGGACAGCGCGCTGCGCACCGAGGCGCGGATGCCGGTCACGGTCACCTGCTGCACGGCGGTATCGCCGGCCACGGGGGCCTCCGGTTGCTGGGCGGCCTGTTGTGCGAGCGCGGCGGCGGGAACGAAGGCAGGGACGAAAAACAGCGCGCGTACCAGCACGCTGATGGGGGTGGGCTTCATGGGGTCTCCGTGTGATTTTTATTTGAAATTGCCGTCGGCACGCGCGCTGCATGCCAATCGATCAACTTCTTGATAAAAATTTTATGCGGCTGAAATGCTTGTCAGCCAATGAAACATTACGGATGACTTATATGAAAACGATATACATCAGGAGGGAGCACTGCTAAGGCCTTGTATCGACAAGGAATTAGCAGTATGCAAGCCAGGCGGAGTGAATGCACCTGAGAGCCGTTGCGTTGCGCCGTTGTAACGAAAACGCAACGCAGATTGTCTTCCGGTTACTGGCCCGCGGTTTTCAGGCTGTTCGCCAGCGCCACGTAGGCTTCCATCGCCACCGTTTCCGGGCGCATGGCGGGATCGATGCCCACGTCGATGATCTGCTGTTCCGTGAACATGCCGGCCAGGCAGTTGCGGATCACCTTGCGGCGCTGCGAGAACGCCTTGGCCACCACTGCTTCCAGCGTGGCGACATCGCACGGCAGCGGTTCGGCGATGGGAATCATCCGCACGATCGCCGAATCCACCTTCGGCGGCGGGTCGAACGCTTCGGGCGGCACGACGAACATCAGCGCCATCCGGTAGCGCCATTGCAGCATCACCGACAGGCGGCCATAGGCCTTGGTGCCCGGCTCGGCCACCATGCGCTCGACCACTTCCTTCTGCAGCATGAAGTGCTGGTCCTCGATCTGCGGCGCGAATTCGGCGAGGTGGAACAGCAGCGGGCTGGAGATGTTGTACGGCAGGTTACCGACGACGCGCAGCTTGCGCCCCTCCGGCACGGGAATGGCGCCGAAGTCGAACTTGAGCGCATCGCCGGAATGGATCGTCAGCTTTTCGCGGGGAAAGCGCTTTTCCAGCCGCGCCACCAGATCGCGATCGAGTTCCACCACGTGCATGTGCGGCAGCGACTTCAGCAGCAGGTCCGTCATCGCCGCGAGGCCGGGGCCGATCTCCACCATCGTATCGCCGGGAGCCGGCGCGATGGCCGTGATGATATCGCCGAGGACACTGTCATCGTGCAAAAAATTCTGGCCGAAGCGCTTGCGGGCTATGTGTTTCATGTAATCGAGAAATAGTTGCCAAAAACCGGGGTCTGACCCCGAATTTTGGAAATAGTTGCCAAAAACCGGGGTCTGACCCCGGTTTTTGGAAATTAGTTGCTCTGGCGGCTGGCGTTGGCCATGCCGAGGGCGGCGCCGATGGCTTGTTCCATGCTGCCGCAGTCGGCGTGGCCGGGGCCGCGGGCGGCGAGGTCCAGCGCGGTGCCGTGGTCGACCGAGGTGCGGATCAGTGGCAGGCCCAGCGTGACGTTGATACCACGGCCGAACGTGGCGAATTTCAGCACCGGCAGGCCCTGGTCGTGGTACATCGCGAGCACGCAGTCGGCATCCTGCAGGTACTTCGGCTGGAACAGCGTGTCGGCCGGATAAGGGCCGCGCGCATCGATGCCGCGGGTTCGCGCGGCTTCCAGCGCCGGCGTGATGACGTCGATCTCTTCGCGCCCCAGGTAGCCGTTTTCGCCCGCATGCGGGTTCAGGCCGGTAACGAGGATACGCGGCGCGGCAATGCCGAATTTCGTTTGCAGGTCGCGGTGGATGATATCCAGCGTCGTGCCCAGGCCATCGATCGTCAGCGCCGCAGGCACGTCCTTCAGCGGCAGGTGCGTGGTTGCCAGGGCCACGCGCAATTGCGGCACACCTTCGACGCCATGCGGTTCGCCGGCCAGCATCATCACCACCTGCGCGGTGCCGGTACGGTCGGCGAAATATTCGGTATGGCCGGAAAACGCCACGCCGGCATCGTTGATCGTGCTTTTCTGCAGCGGCGCCGTGGCCACCGCCTCGAACCAGCCGGCCTTGATGCCTTCGATCGACGCATCGAGCGTGGCCAGCACGGCGCGGCCGTTCTCGCTGTCGAGCGTGCCCGGCACCACGTGCGCGGCCAGCGGAATGTCGATCACGGACAGCCGGTCCGGCCCGAAGTGCGGCAAGCCGCCGTTGCGCACCGCCATCAGCGACAGCGCGCTGACGCGGATGGCGGGATCGATCGCCTGCGCCGTCATGGCGAGGAAGGCGGCATCGCCCAGCAGCACGCAGTTGACGCGCTCGCGCATCGCCCACGCGGCGCGGATCGAGATCTCGGGGCCGATGCCGGCCGGCTCGCCGGTGGTGATCGCGATCGCCGGGCGAACGCCCGGGCGGCGCGCAGGCAAGGTCACGCTCACGGGGTTGACGCTCATTGGTGGGCCTTACTTCACCGCGTCGGGGCGCAGCTCTTCGCTGCGGAATTCCACGTAGGCGCGGTCACGCACCTCGCGCTGGAAGTCTTCGGCCGCTTCCACCATCTTGCGCTCGCGTAGCGCCATGCGTGCTTCGTTGCGCTTCTTCTCCTTCGACATGTCTTCCGACTTGCGCTCCACCACCTGGATCAGGTGGTAGCCGAACGCCGTCTCGACCGGGCCGCTCGTCTCGCCCGGCTTCAGCTCGTTCATCGCCTTTTCGAATTCCGGCAGCGTGTCGCCCGGGTACAGCCACCCCAGGTCGCCGCCCTTCTTGCCCGATTCGTCATTCGAGTAGAGCCGCGCCAGTTCCTCGAACGACGAGGTCTTGCTGTCCAGCTTTGCCTTCATCTCCGCCAGCTTGCGCTTGGCATCCGCGGCGCTCGTCGATGGCGTCACCTTCAGCAGGATGTGGCGCGCGTGCGTCTGCTCCACGGCCGCCTCGGCCTGCGCCTGGGCCAGCGAGCGCTTGTCCACCAGCTTCAGGATGTGGAAGCCCGTCACGCTCTTGATGATCGGCGTGACCTGGCCCGGCTGGATCTTGTTCAGCGCTTCGGCGAAGACCGGCGGAATGCGGTCGCTCGGGCGCCAGCCTACCGCGCCGCCCTGCAGCGCATCGGCCGCGTCGGAATACGTGGCCGCCACCTTGGCGAAATCGCCGCCGGTGCGCAGCTGGCGCATCACGTCGTCGGCACGCTGCTGGCGCTGGGCGATCACGTCCGGCGTGGCGTTTTCGGGAATGCGCACGAGGATCTGCGAAATGTTCACTTCCTGCTGCTCGGCGGCCGCCGCTTCCTGCGCGGCCAGGAAGCTGTCCACTTCCGCTTCCGAAATCTGGATCTTGGCATCCACCTCATGCTCGCGCAGGCGCGTGGTGATGATCTCCTCGCGGATCTCCTCGCGGAAGCTGGCGAACGACGTGCCGTCCTTTTCGATCTGGTCGCGCAACTGCTGCACCGACATCTTCTGCTGTTCGGCGATGCGGCCGATCGCACGGTCGAGCATCGTGTCGTCCACGCGCACGCCCATTTCCTTGGCCATCTGCAGCTGGGCGCGTTCGACGATCATGCGCTCCAGGATCTGGCGCTGCAGCGCGGCCGCATCCGGCAGCTGCACGTTCTGCTGCTTCATCCGCTGCATGATGACGGCCACGCGCTCGGTCAGTTCGCGGCGCGTGATCACGTCGTCGTTGACGACGACGGCGATCGAATCGATTTCCGGATTCTTGGACTGACCCGGCGGCGTGAAGCCCTTCGGCTGCGCCGGCGCGGCGGCCGCGGCAGCCGGTGCATTGGCGGAAGCAGCGGGCTTGGCGTCCTGCGCCACGGCCACGCCGCCGGCAGTCATGGCGCACAGCAGCAAGGCTGCGAGGGTGATCGGATGCTTACTGAACATATTGCAAACGCTTTTCAGGTCAGGTGGAAAATGGTGAAGGATAGCAGGTGCGCGCCGCGGAAAGTGTAACAGCAAGTGACGACGGCCCACAGGTCGCCGTCAGCGCCTCACAGGCCGCCGTCGGCGGCACCGCCTTCAAGTTCAGGCTCAGCGGCGATATCCCGCATTGAGCTGCTGGTAGCCCGGAATGCTGTTCTTCAGCACCTCCAGCGGATTGCCGATGCCGAACTTGGACAGGCCGTTCAGCTCGAGCTGGAAGAACACCTGCGTCGACGTTTTATTGGTGGTCGTCACGAAGCGCTGCGCGCCCATGCGGAACACCCAGCAGTCGCAGTTGTATTCGAGACCGATCAGGCTTTCCAGGATCCGGTGGTCCTGCAGCGAATAGCTCATGCGGCCCACGCCGAACCAGCGGTCCGAGATCGGCCACTGCGTGGAAAAGTCCACGTTCTTGAAGCTGTCGCGCAGGAAGCGGTAGCCGGCATTGAACACCTTGCGCTGGCCCGGCTGGAACTGCACGTTCAGGTTCGAGCTGACCACGCGCTTGTCGCCCTGGTTGTACTGCACGGCGCTGTCCACGCCCCACGACTCGGAAATGCGGCCGGTGGCGGCCAGCAGCAGGTCGGAACGGCCCGTGCTGACGGGTTCCGAGTTCGTGAGCTGCACGCGCTGGTCGTTGAAGTAGAAGCGCTGGCCGAATGCCAGGCGCAGGCGCTCGGCGCCGGATTCCTCGAGGAAGCGCGACACGATCGCCGCCGTGACCTGGTTCGCATCGCCCACGCGGTCCGAACCCACGAAGCGGTTTTCGGAGAACAGCTGGGTGAAGTTGAACGTGGCATCGGCCGTGTCGAACACGGGAATGTCGGTCTGGTCGCGGTATGGCGTATACACGTAGAACAGGCGCGGCTCCAGCGTTTGCGTGACGGCGCGGCCGAACAGCTTGGTGCTGCGTTCGAATTCCAGGCCCGAATCGAGCGAGAACGTGGGAATCGCCTTCGTGACCGAGCGGCTTTCCTCGGTGCCGAACCGGTCGAGCTGGTAGGCGCTCGCACTGAGCATCAGCTTCGGCGTGATGAAGTAGCTGGGGCTGATGATCGGGTAGCTGATCTGCGGCTGCACCACGATCCGGTCGCCGTTGATCCTGGCGTCGTTCACGCAGGCCGTGCCGCCGATGTTGGCGCCGGGACAGATCGTCTCGGTCGCGTAGTGGAAGCGGGTCGCTTCGGCATCCACCGACCAGTCGAAGCCGCCGATGTCATACTGGCCGGCGTGGAAATTCACCGCCGGCAGGCGGTCGTACGGGCGCGGCGTGACCGTCGTCGTATCCGGATCCTGCAGCACCTGGTACTTCTGCACGCGTGCCGTCAGGCTCCAGATCTCGCCGCGATAGTCGGTGCGCGCTTCCTTCAGCAACTGGCGCTCGGCGCTGCCGGCCACCGTTTTCGAGAAGTCGGTCGGATAATCCTCGTCCGACGCGGCGCGCACGTTCCAGCCATAGGACCAGTCCTTGGCCAGCGCCTGCGAGTGCGACGACTGGATCTGCCAGCGGTCGATGCCCTTTTCCTTGTCGTTGTGCAGGTACTCGATCCACGTGCGGCCTTCATAGCTGCCGGCCGCCGTCTCGCCGATGTAGCGCCCCACGGCACCCATCTGCAGGCCGCGCCGGCTGATGTAGTGCGGCGACACGGTCAGGTCGCGGTTCGGTGCGATATTGAAGTAATACGGCACCGTCAGTTCGGCACCGCCGCGCGACGAGAAGCCCGGCACGGCCGGCAGCCAGCCCGAGCGGCGCGCGCCGGACAGCGAGAAGGAAATGCCCGGCGAGCCGATCAGCGGCACGTCCTTGAAATAGACGACGGTGCCGCCGGCCACGCCCACGTCGCGGCCCTGGTCCAGCGTGAGCGTGCTCGATCGCACGTACCAGTCCGGATTCGGCCCTTCGCAGGTGCTGTAGGTGCCGTTGACAACCTTGGCCTGGTCCTGGGAAAGAAAGTCGATGCGCTGCGCCTTGCCTTGCGCATTGTTCAATTCCAGCTTGTAGGTGGGCTGCAGCATGTAGCCCACGCCGGTCTCGGTGTTGATCTTGAACTCGTCGGCCGTGTAGTAGTCGCCGAAGCGCCACAGGCGCACGTTGCTCGTTGCTTCCAGCTCGGATTCCACCTGGCGGTAGCAGGCGGCATCGGCCGTCACGCGCATCTTGTCCTGCACCACTTCCACGTCGCGGGTCAGGATCAGCTCCCGCTCGGGCCGGCCGCTGATTTCCTCCGCGCGGATCGTGACCGGTGCATCCGGATCGTCGGCACGGGGCGCACCCGCGCCGGCAGTCACGCCAGAGCCTGGCTGAGTCTGGGCATGGGTCGGTGCCGCGCAGGCGGCGATCAGGGCGGAGATGGCATACGCCCAACGTTTCTTGAAGGGTGGGGCCAGGCTCATGGAAGGCAGGATACGCGAAGCACTATAAAGAACACCATGCAGGCGATTTTTTGATTTGAATCCCTTATTATATGGGATTCCTTTGTCAACATCCGGTTTGATCGGGCTGTCCCTCATGTCTTTATTGCACACATTATCTTCCGACGGCGACGCGCGCCTGCTTCAACTGAAAACCTGGCTGCAAGGCCTGGACATCGTGGACGCGGCCTCGGCCCGCCCCGCGTCGGCCGACGCCAGCTTCCGCCGCTACTTCCGGGTCGACGTATTGCCGGCCGCCCAGGCGCAATACGGCGCGACGCTGGTGGCCATGGACGCGCCACCGGAGCGCGAGAATACCGCAGCGTTCGTGAAGGTGGACGCACTGCTGGCCGAAGCCGGCGTTTCCGTGCCCGCGATCCATGCGCAGGACCTGGAACAGGGCTTCCTGCTGCTGTCCGACCTGGGCACCACCACCTACCTGCAGGCGCTGAACCACGACAACGCCGCCACGCTGTATGCCGAGGCCCTGTCGGCGCTCGTCAACATCCAGCTGCGCAGCCAGCCCGGCGTGCTGCCCGAATTCGACCGTGCCTTCATGCAGCGCGAACTCGATATCTTCCCCGACTGGTACATCGGCAAGCACCTGGCCACCACGCTCACCGATGCGCAGTCGGCCGACCTGCAGAAGGTGTTCGACCACATCATCGCCACGTGCATGGCGCAGCCGCAGGTATTCATGCACCGCGACTTCCATTCGCGCAACCTGATGTGGATGGACGAGAAGAACCCCGGCATCCTCGATTTCCAGGATGCCGTGTACGGCCCGATCACCTACGACGCGGCCTCGCTGCTGCGCGATGCCTACGTGTCGTGGGACGAGGAAATGGTGCTGGACTGGATCATCCGCTACTGGCAGCACGCCAAAGCCGCCGGCCTGCCCGTCAACAAGGATTTCGACGCGTTCTACAAGGACTTCGAATACATGGCCCTGCAGCGCCACCTGAAGATCCTCGGCCTGTTCTGCCGCCTGAACTACCGCGACGGCAAGCCGCTGTACCTGGGCGACCTGCCCACGGTGATGGAGTACGTGCGCCACACGGCCAACCGCTACCGCGAGCTCAAGCCGCTGGTCAAATTGCTCGATGCGCTGGAAAACCGCCAGCCCGCCGTCGGCTACACGTTCTGAGGAAAGCCATGAAAGCCATGATCTTCGCCGCCGGTCGCGGCGAGCGTATGCGGCCGTTGACGGACATCTGCCCGAAGCCGCTGCTGAAGGTGCGCGGCCGGCCGCTGGTCGAGTGGCACGTGCTGAACCTGGTGCGCGCGGGCATCACCGAGATCGTCATCAACCACGCCCACCTGGGCCACATGATCGAGGCGTACCTGGGCGATGGCAGCCGCTTCGGCGCCACGATCCGTTATTCGGCCGAGAAGGAAGCGCTGGAAACGGCCGGCGGCATTGCCAACGCCCGGCACCTGCTGGGCGAGGAACCGTTCCTGGCGGTCTCCGGCGACATCTATTGCCCGCACTTCGATTTCAGCGAAGTGAAGGATGTATTGCACGACAACGACCTGTGGGGCAACGCCCACCCGGTCGAGCAGCGCGACATCGCCTGGATCTGGCTCGTGAAGAATCCGCCGTTCCACCCGAAGGGCGATTTCGGCCTGGACATGTATACCGTGTCCAATAGCGGCGAGCCGATGTGGACGTTCGCGAACATCGGCGTCTACCGCGCCGAAATGTTCGACGGGATCGCACCGGGCCAGCATGCCGGCCTGGGCAACCTGCTGCGCGAATTCGCCGGCAAGGGCCAGCTGGGCGGCGAAGTCTACGAAGGCGACTGGTACAACGTGGGCACGCCGGAGCAGCTCGATCAGCTGAACGCGCCTTTCGGAGCGAAGCGGCCATGACTACCGGCGTGGCGTCCGCTGTTGCCGACTTCGCTGCGCGCCGTGCGGCCCTGCTTGCGCGGATGGAGCCGGGCAGCGTGGCGTTCCTGTCCACCGCGCCGGAAAGCGTGCGCAATGGCGACAGCGAATACCCGTACCGCCACGACAGCAGCTTCTACTACCTGACGGGGTTCCCGGAACCGGAAAGTGCCCTTGCACTGGTGGCCGCGAGCGGCGACCAGCCGGCGCGCGCCATCCTGTTCTGCCGCGAGAAGAATCCCGAACGCGAAATCTGGGATGGCCTGCGCCACGGGCCGGAAGCGGCGCAGGCCGGATTCGGCGTCGATGCCGCCTATCCGATCGGCCAGCTCGATGAAAAGATGGCCGAATTGCTGGCCGGTGCCCCCGCCCTGTACTGCCGCCTGTCGCGCGACGAGGAACTGGACCGGCAGTTGCGCAGCTGGTTCGGCGCCGTGCGGGCCAGGGGCCGCACCGGCATCACGGCGCCGCCGGCGCTGCGCGACCTCGTGCCGCTGGTCGACGAGATGCGCGTCGTCAAGGATGCCGGCGAACAGGCCATCATGCTGCGCGCCGGGCAAATCTCGGCCGCCGCGCACCGCCGCGCGATGCGGGCCGCGCGGGCCGGCATGTTCGAATACGAGCTGGAAGCGGAACTGCTGTACGAGTTCCGCAAGAGCGGCGCGCAATTCCCGGCCTACACGCCGATCGTCGCTTCGGGCGCGAACAGCTGCATCCTGCACTACAACAGCAACGCCCGGCAAACGCACGACGGCGACCTGGTACTGATCGATGCCGGCTGCGAGCTCGATGGCTACGCCTCCGACATCACGCGCACGTTCCCCGTCAACGGCCGCTTCACGGCGCCGCAGCGCGAGCTCTATGGGATCGTGCTGGCCGCGCAGGCTGCCGCGTTCGAGGCGATCCGGCCGGGGAACACATTCCATGCCGCGCACGACGCCGCCGTGCGGGTGCTGGCGCAGGGCATGCTCGACACGGGCCTGCTGAACCGCGACACGGCGGGCAGCCTGGACGATGTGATCGCCAACAAGGCCTACACGGCGTTCTACATGCACGGCACCAGCCACTGGCTGGGCATGGACGTGCACGACACGGGCGCCTACCGCATCACCGAACACCCGGACAAGCCATCGCGCCCGCTGGCCGAAGGCATGGTGCTGACGGTGGAGCCGGGCATCTATGTGCGCCCTGCCCCGGGCGTGCCGGAGCAATACTGGAACATCGGCATCCGTATCGAGGACGACGTGGTGGTTGCCGCCGGCGCACCGCGCGTGCTGACGGACGAAGTGCCGAGGACCGTGGACAACATCGAACGGCTGATGGCGGAGGAACGATGAACGACAATATCGAAGTTGACGGCATCAAGGCTGACGGCATCAAGGCTGACAGCATCAAGGCTGACAGCATCAGGGTTGACTACAGCGTCGCCATTTGCGGCGCGGGCCCGGCCGGCATGGCGCTGGCGGCATTGCTGGTACAGCGCGGCATGGCCCCTTCCCGCATCGCGCTGATCGACGCAAAATCGCTGGACGCGGCGCGCGACGATCCGCGCACGCTGGCATTGTCGTGGGGCAGCCGGCAGATCCTCGGCCAGGTCGGCGCCTGGCCGGTGCCGGCCACGGATATCCATGAAATCCACGTGTCGCGCAAGGGCGCATTCGGCCGCAGCATGATCACGCGCGACGAGCATCGCCTGCCGGCGCTGGGCTACGTGACGCGCTACGGCGATCTCGTGACCGTGCTGGCCGGCGTGATCGACCGGCTGGGCATCGCCTCGCTGCGGCCGACGCGCGTCACCGGGCTGGACGAAGCCGCAGACGTTGTGCGGCTCACGCTGGACGATGGCCGGACGATTTCAGCCGCGATCGCGGTGCAGGCCGAGGGCGGCCTGTTCGGCACGCAGACGGACAAGCACACCATGCGCGACTACGGCCAGACAGCCATCATCGCCCAGGTGGAAGCCGGCGCCCCGATCGCGCACCGCGCTTATGAACGCTTCACGGACGAAGGCCCGCTGGCGATGCTGCCGCAGGGAGATGGCTATTCGATGGTCTGGTGCGTGCGGCCCGAAACGGCGCAGGAACTGCTGTCGCTGGCCGATGCCGCCTTCCTTGCGCGGCTGAACGCCACGTTCGGCGAACGGCTGGGCCGTTTCACGAGCGCCACGCGCCGCCTCGCCTTCCCGCTCGGCCTGAACGCCGGCGTGGCCGGCACCGCGCGCACCACGGCGATCGGCAACGCGGCGCAAACGCTGCACCCCGTGGCGGGCCAGGGCCTGAACCTGGGCCTGCGCGACGCCACCGTGCTGGCCCGGCTGCTGGCGCGCGATGCCACGCCCGACACCCTCGCCGAATTCGCCACGCTGCGCCGGCAGGACCGCGACGTCACCGTGCGGCTGACCGACACGATGGCCCGCGTGTTCGCCAACACGTCGCCACTGCAGCCGGCGCTCGGCCTCTCCCTCGCCGCCATCGACCTGTTCAGCCCCGCGCGCTCCGTGCTGGCCCAACTGATGATGTACGGCCGCCGCTGACAAAAAAATAGGGACGGACCCCATTTTTACGGAAACATTGCCTGAAAAATGGGGTACGTCCCCATTTTTCGAGCAACTTTTTACTGCTTGTGCAGGTTGGCGTACTTCAGGCCGAAGTACAGGATGAACGCATAGCAGGCTGCCGGCACCGCGAACGACACCTGCACGCCCATCGCATCGGCCACCGCGCCCTGCGCAAACGGCACGAGCGCGCCGCCGACGATGGCCATGCACAGCAGGCCCGAGGCCTGACCGGTCTGCTTGCCCAGGCCGTGCAGCGCCATGCTGAAGATCGTGGGGAACATGATCGAGTTGCACAGCCCCACGGCGAGGATGGCGACCATCGCGACCTTGCCGCCGCCGAGCACGGCGATGGCGATCAGCGCGATGCTGGCGGCGGCGTTGAACGCCAGCGCCTTGCCGGGGCTGACCTTGCGCATCACGGCGAAGCCGATGAAGCGCCCCACCATCGCGCCGCCCCAGTACAGGCTCACGTAGTGCGCCGCCTGCGCGGCCGTCATGCCGCCGATCGCCGGGTCTTCGAGGAAGCTGATCAGGAAGCTGCCGATCGATACTTCGCCGCCCACGTACAGGAAGATACCGAGGGTACCCAGCACCAGGTGCCGGTGGGCGAACAGGTCGCTGAATTTTCCGCCCGGCTGGCTGGTCGATTTATCGCCCGGTACCGCTTCGGCAGCTGCCGCATCGATAGCTGAATCTTCGATCTTCGGCAGCCGCGCCAGCGCGAACAGCACGGCCAGCAGCAACAGCGCGCCGGCCAGCACCAGGTAGGGGCCCTGCACGCTGGCCGCTTCCTGCGCGCGATACGCCAGCTGCTCGGCGGCCGGCAACGCGGCCAGTTGCTCCGCACCCAGCATGCCGCCGGACAGGATCAGCATGCCGCCCAGCGCCGGCGCCACCGTCGTGCCCAGCGAGTTGAACGCCTGCGTCAGCGTGAGCCGGCTCGAGGCCGTGCGCGGATCGCCCAGCACCGTCACATAGGGATTCGCGGCCACCTGCAGCACCGTGATGCCGCCGGCCAGGATGAAGAACGCGAACAGGAACACGGCATAGCCGGACGTGGCGGCCGGATAGAACAGCGCGCAGCCGATGGCCGCCACGACGAGGCCGGCCACGGCGCCGCGCTGGTAGCCGAGCCGCCGGATCAGCATCCCGGCCGGCACGGAAACGAGCAGGTAGGCGCCGAAGAAGCAGAACTGCACCAGCATGGCCTGCACATATGTCAGCGTGTAGACCGCCTTCAGGTGCGGGATCAGCACGTCGTTCATCGACGTGAGCAGCCCCCACATGAAGAACAGGATCGTGACGATGACCAGCGGCCCCCTATTGTTGCCGGCGGCGTTCGTGCCGCCGGTGTCGGGCGCGAGCGCCGCCTGGGAATGATGTTGCATGTCGGCTCCTTCGGGTATTCCTTGTAAAAAGGGCGTCTATTTTACGCAAGCCACGGCATCCGCGTCGGCACCCGCGCCGCCGATGACCTGGATATTGGCAAACGCCGCCACCAGTCCGCCCTGCGCGGCGACGCGGAACGGCGTGTCGACCTTCGCCAGGTCGGCACCCTTGAAGCAGGCCAGCGGCACCTTGACGGTCTTCTTGCCCTGCCCCGCCAGCCGCGTGAACTCGGCGCCGAGATCCACCGACGCGCTGCCGACCGCTACCTGCACCGGGCCCTGCGGCGCGGCCGTGACGATCGTGTCGAACACCAGCGCGCCATCCTTCGTGGCGTAGGCCGGCAGTGCGCGCGGCGCGGCGGCACGGGCTTCGATGGCGCCCGGCCCCGTCCACGTCACTTTCCTCGCATCCTGCTGCGTATTCACCTGCGCGACTTCCACCTTCAGGGTCGGCAGCGTGTGCGTCGCGTTCAGGTCCGCGCCCAATGCCTTGCGTTCTCCGCCGCTTTGCACGTAAAGGGGGAACGTGGCGCGGTCGGACTGGTTGAAGACGGGGAACGCATTGGTCTTGCCGCATGGCGCCGTGCTGGCGTCGACAGGCAGCCGGCCCACCTTTTTCGCCTTGCCGTATTCCAGGCCGTAGCCGTAGGCGAACAGCGGCGCATAATTCCTGTCGCCCACGTTCAGCGGCGCCTGGCACGGGCTCTTCGGCCACGAGAACGACAGCTTGCCGGAGAACGGCGCGTTGACCTTGCCGTCGGCGCCGCGCAGCAGCACGTCCGCCACGCCCTTGCCTTCCGAGCCCGGCAGCCAGGCGGCCACGAAGCTGTCCGACAGATTCAGCAGGTCGTTCGCGTACAGCGGCCGGCCGGTGACGAACACGGTCACCACCGGCTTGCCCTTGCCGGCCACCGCCTTCAGCACGGCCAGGTCTTCCGGGTAGCGGCCGCTGTGGCGCAGGTTGCCGGCCGGGCCGATGTCGCCATCGCCTTCCGCATACGGCCCTTCGCCGATCAAGGCCACCACCACGTCGTAGTCGGCCACGTTGACGCCGGCCGCATCGGCGCTGAACGTGACGTTCGCCGCCGCTTCCTTCAGGCCGGCCAGGATCGTGTCGCCGTTCGGGAAGTCGCTGTTCCTGTTGTCCGTGCCCTGCCAGGTGAGCGTCCAGCCGCCGCTCTGGTTGGCCATGCTGTCGGCGCTCTTGCCCACCACGAGGATCTTTTTATCGCGGGCCAGCGGCAGCACGTTGCCATCGTTCTTCAGCAGCACCAGCGATTCCTGCACCAGCTTGCGGGCCAGTTCGCGGGCCTGCATCGATTCCATCTTGCCGGCATGGCTCGAGGCGGATGGCTTCTGCAGGTTGGCGCGCAGCTTCACGCGCAGGATGCGGGTCACCGCGTCGTCGATGCGTGCCATCGGGATCGTGCCGTCCTTCACCTGCTGCACGGTGTTGGCGATGAAGCTCTTCCAGTCGTCCGGCACCATCACCATGTCGATGCCGGCATTGATGGCCTGCGGGCAGCTGTCGTTGCGGCAGCCCGGCACTTCGGCGATGCCGTTCCAGTCGGTGACGACAAAGCCGTCGAAGCCCATCTTCTGCTTCAGCACCTCCGTCAGCAGCTCCTTGTTGCCGTGCATCTTGCCGTAGCTTTTGCCGGTGGCGACATCGGTCCAGCTGTTGTACGACGCCATCACGGTCTGCGCGCCCGCTTCCAGCGCCGGATAGTAGCCGGCCATGTGGATATTCATCATCCCGGCCTTCGTGGCCTGGTTGACGCCGCGGTCCTTGCCCTGGTCGGTGCCGCCGTCGCCCACATAGTGCTTGGCGGTGGCGACGACATTCGCGTCATCCTTCAGCGAGCCTTGCAGACCTTTGACGTATTCGCCGGCGTAGTCTGCGACGATCTTCGGATCCTCGGAGAAGCTTTCGTAGGTGCGGCCCCACCGGTCGTCGCGCACCACCGCCAGCGTGGGTGCGAACACCCAGTTGATGCCGGTCGCGCGCACCGCCTTGCCGACCGCCGCGGCCATCTCGCCCACGCGCTTCGCATCGCGCGCGGCGCCCAGGCCGATGTTATGCGGGAACAGCGTGGCACCGATCACGTTGCTGTTGCCGTGCATCGCATCGATGCCCCAGATGACGGGCACCTTGTGCTTCATGTCGGTCGACATCGACGCATCGTAGAACGCGTCGGCCAGCGTTACCCAGTCGGCCGGCGTGGCGTACTTGCTGCCGTTCGGCCAGCTGCCGCCACCGTTCAGCACGGAGCCCAGGTAGTACTTGCGCACGTCCTCCGGCTTCGTGGTCTTGATCTCGGACTGCGTCATCTGGCCGACCTTCTGTTCCAGTGTCATGCCGGCCACGATTTCCTTCACCCGCGCTTCCAGTTGCGCGTCGGGCGCCACGGCGCTTTTCAGTTGCGGCCAGTCGGTGAGTGGGGCGGCCATGGCATTGGCGGCCAGCAGCTGCGCGGCGGCAGCCAGCAAGGTCAAACGTCGTTTCATCGGATCTCCGTGTCGTTCTTCAAAAAGTGCAAAGCTTGTAGAGGTCAAAGCCTGTCAAGGTTAGAGCCGGTAATTCAGACCAAGCAGCAACTGCCGGCCATACGTGGTGTAGCGTTCCGGCGCATAGGCGCCGCTGGCGAACGGGTCGCCCTGGCGGGTCTGGTACGGTTCGTTGTTCAGGTTATTCACCTGCAGCAGGAACGACAGGCCCTTGTACGGCCCCTGCTCGATCGCGTAGCCGAGCTGGAAGTCGATCTGTTTCTCGGCCAGGATTTCGCTGAAAGACCGTTGTGCGAACAGCCCCGTGACTTCGCCGCGGTAGGCGGAGCGGTAGCGCTGGCTCACGCGCGTCGAAAAGCCGTGCTTCTCGTAGTACAGCGTGATGTTGCGCACCACGCCGGACAGGCCGGGCAGCTTTTCCTTCGTGCCCGGACCGTTCGGGTGGATCGAGCTTTCCGTGCCGGACACGCTGGCGATCAGCCCGATGCCGTCGAGCGGATCCCAGAACATGCCGCCTTCCAGCGAGCCGGAAAGCTCCACGCCGCGCACCATGCCGCCGTTGCCGTTGGCCGGGCGGTTCAGCGTGCCGATGTTCGTGATCGGTTCCACGGTGGACGGGTTCGGGAAGCCCGTGAAATCGTGCGCCGTCTGCTGGTTGTAGATGTACGTCTTCAGCTTCTTGTAGAAATAGGCGCCGGCGATGTAGCTGCGCTTGCCGAAGTATTTTTCCATCGACAGGTCGTAGGAATTGGCGCGCCACGGTTCCAGCTGCGGATTGCCGCCGCTGCCGCTCCATTCGAACGTGGTCTGGCTGACGCCGCCCGCCACGCCGGCACGCATGTCCGACATCTGCGGCCGCGCCAGCGTCCTGGCCGCGCCGAAGCGCAAGGTCCACGCATCGCTCCAGCGGCCCAGGTCGAAGATCAGGTTTATGCTCGGCAGGTAGTCCGTGTAGCTGGCGCCGCCATCGATCGCCTTCAGCTGGCCGCCCACGACGGCCACGCCGCGCGATTCCTGGTTCACGTGCACGGCCTGCGCCCCCACGTTGCCGCGCAGCGGCACGGGGCCCAGCGCCGTATCGATGCCGAGTTTTACATACCCGGTAGATGTCTTTTCCGTCACGCCCCAATCCTGCAGCGCCTGGTCGTCCGGCCGCGCCGGCTGCTGGTCGTAGTACTTCGCCAGCACGCCCATTACGTCGTAGCTGATCACGGCGGGGATGCCGCCGAACGCCAGCGATGTCGATGGCCGCAGCAGGTCGCTCGACACGAACGCCGGCGTGCGGCCATTCTTCAGGAAATAGTAGTGGTTCGTGTCGCCATGTTC
This sequence comes from Pseudoduganella sp. jia 12, assembly GCF_055502675.1. NCBI lineage: Bacteria > Pseudomonadati > Pseudomonadota > Betaproteobacteria > Burkholderiales > Oxalobacteraceae > Pseudoduganella > Pseudoduganella sp. jia 12. The sequence goes on along the minus strand of NZ_JBUXKP010000004.1, from coordinate 117,854 downwards.
CTTCTCGCGCTTGCTGAAGTACAGGCCGCCCTCGACATAGCGCAGGAAGCCTTCCAGGTCGCGCTTCGCACCCAGCTTCAGTGCGCCCAGCTTGTCCTCCACGCGCGGCTGGTGCAGGTCCGCATCCTTGCCCCAGCCGCCCACGTCCGCCAGCCGCATCAGGTTCGCATCGGTGAAATCGACCGAGGGCGTGAACACCGGCAGGCCCGCGCCCACCGGGATGCTGAACTTGAAGTTGTTGTCGGTGATGCCCGAGTTGGCCGGGCCCAGGCCGGCGTACGTTTCCAGCACCTGCTCGCGGCGCTTCGCGTGCGAATACGACAGGTCGCCCTCGAACGACCACTGGTCCAGCTTGTATTTGTTGTTCCAGCCGAAGGCGGCCAGCTTGTCCTTGCGTTCGTTGTAGTCGTTGCGCAGGATCGGTTCCAGGTTTACCAGCGTGCCGCCGGTCAGCAGCCGCGTGCCGCCGATGGTGTCGATGACGGGATCGCGGTAGGCGATATTGCTCCACTGGTGCGAATTCCACATGGCGCCGCGCATCGTGGTCTTCTGGTCGAACTGCGAATAGTACAGGTCGAGCGCGGAGCGGAAATTGCGGCCTGGCTTGTACTCCAGCACGGCCATCAGGCCATCGCGCACCATCTCGCGCGACGTGGCCGTGACCTCGGCGCCCTTCAGCGCGATCACATCCTGGTTGGCCGGCCCCAGGTTGTTCTCGGCCCCCCACCACCACGACTTGTATTCCTTCTGCTGGCCCGGCGCATCGAGGTGCGCGAAGCCGACGGCCACGCCCACCGTATTGCCGAGGAACTGGTCGACATACGAGATCGACACACGTCCGCCACGGTCCGACACGCCGTCATTGAGCTTGCCGTTCGAGTTCTTCTCGCCGCGCACGTTGATGGCGATCGTGCGGCCCGGCATGTCGAGCGGGCGCACCGTCTGCAGGTCCACCGTGCCGGACAGCCCCTGCCCCATCAGCGACACTTCCGGCGTCTTGTACACGGTGACGCCGTTGATCAGCTCAGACGGATACTGGTCGTATTCCGCGCCGCGGTTGTTGCTGGTGGAGACCTGCTCGCGGCCGTTCAGCAAGGTGCCGGAAAAGTCCGGCGCCAGGCCGCGGATCGAGATCACCTGCGCACGGCCTTCCACGCGCTGCGCCGTGAGGCCGGCCAGCCGGGCGATCGATTCCGCGATCGACATGTCCGGCAGCTTGCCGATGTCTTCCGCCGTCACGGCTTCGACGATCGAGTCGGCGTCGCGCTTGATGGCGATCGAGTTCTCGATGCTGCGGCGCATGCCGGTGACGATCACCGATGGCACTACATCCTCTGCCGCAGTGTCGGCTGCTGCGGTGGATTCGGCCTGCTGGGCATGCGTGCCGGTGGCGAACAGCAGCGCGGCAGCGGCAATCGCAGCGGCCATCGGTGTCAGGCAGAGTGCCTGCCGTTGCGGGAAGTGTGTCATCTCATCGTCTCCATTGTCGTTATCGGCCGGCCGTCTTTCAGGCTTCCCTTGTACTGGTTTCGATCTACCAACGCCGATTGGAAAGGTTACCAATTTTGATCGGCCTTCGCGTTTCAGGCCTTTCATAAATGGTTTTTCCTCGTGCTCAATCGACCTATTGGAAACGTTACCAATTTGTGCCGCAATTATGGCAACCGGCTGATTTTTTTGTCAACGGGACTTCACACCTGTGGGAATTTCGACACGCCCGCCTGGCCGCCGAGGAACGCCTGGTACCACTTGCCGCTGTCTTTCAGGATGCGCTGCTGCGTGGCGAAATCGACGTGGGTGAGGCCGAAACGGCGCGTGTAGCCTTCGGCCCATTCGAAATTGTCCAGCAGGCTCCACGCGAAGTAGCCGGCCACCGGCACGCCCCGCCCGATGGTGTCACGCAGCGCCGCGAGATGCCGCACCAGGTAGGACGTGCGTTGCGCATCGTGCACCTGGCCGCCCTGCACCACGTCGTCGTAGCACGAGCCGTTTTCCGTGACATAGATGGCTTGCGGGCCATATTCCGCATGGATGCGCGCCAGCAGCTGCGCCATGCCATCGGGGGCCACCTCCCAGCCGAACGCGGTGCGTTCGACGCCTTCGCGATGCACCACGCGCGCATGCAGCGGGCCCTCGCCCGGCGCGGCCGCGATCACTTCGGGGAAGTAGTAGTTCAGGCCCGTGAAGTCGGTCTGCACGGCGATCGCTTCGAGGTCGCCCGCCTCGATGCGCGGCGCGGCATCGCGGACCGCCTCCAGCACGTCGCGCGGGTAGCCCTTGCCGAACAGCGGGTCGAGGAACCAGCGGTTGCGCAAGCCATCGTGCCGGTTCGCGGCGGCGATGTCTTCTGCGCTGTCGGAAGCGGGACGGATCGGATGCAGGCTGAGCGCCGCGCCGACGCGCGCGCCCGGCACATTGGCGCGGATGACCGGCACGGCCAGGCCGTGCGACAGCAGCACGTGGTGGCTGGCCTGCAGGGCCGACGCCACGTCGCGGATACCCGGCGCGTGCATGCCATCCATGTGGCCGTGCATCGCCGTGCACCACGGTTCGTTGTGCGTGATCCATTGCGATACGCGATCGCCCAGCCGCCGCGTGACGGCATCCACGTAGCCGGCGAAGCGGTGGACGATGTCGCGCGCCATCCAGCCGCCCCGGTCCTGCAGCGCCTGCGGCAAATCCCAGTGGTACAGCGTGGGCCACGGTTGCAGCCCGCGCTCCAGCATGCCGTCGACGAGGCGGTCGTAGAAGTCGAGCCCCTTTCCGTTCGCCGTGCCGCCGTCGCCGAAGATGCGCGGCCAGGCGATCGAGAAGCGGTAGGCGTTGGTGCCGAGATCCCGGGCAATGTCCAGGTCTCCGGGCCAGCGGTGGTAATGGTCGCAGGCGACCGCGCCGCTGGAACCGTCGCGGATGCGGCCCGGCCTTGCGCTGAACGTGTCCCAGATCGAATCGACGCGGCCGTCTTCATGGCGGGCGCCTTCGATCTGGTAGGACGACGTGGACGTGCCCCATATGAAGCCGGTGGGGAAGTCGTCGCGCGACAGCGCGATGTCAGGTGCGTTATTGGTCATGGATCTCCCGGATGTTGCGAATGTCGATGGATTGGCGGGTGGTGAGCCAGCGCAGCAGCGGCTCGTGCAATGCGTAGGGCTGCGTGCCGAATGACCGGAACAGTGCTTCGATGTCGGCCTTCGGCGCGGTGGCGAAGTCGATGGGCGGCGCCTTGCCTGCCGGCGGGGGGTTCTCCGCATTCGTGACGAAGCCCCACTTCCCGGTGCCCTGGCCGCCCTGCCGCGTGACGACCTTCCACGACCAGGCGGTTGCGGCCCAGCCGTACCGCGCATAGGTATCGAACGACGCGCGGGCAACCTGTCCGCCCAGCTCCAGGCCCATCATCGCCCATGGCTGCATTTCGCCGACGAAGAAGGCGGTGTCCAGCCGGCGCAGGCGTTCGTCCCATTTGCACACGGTGTCGCCCGCGGTCTTCCCGCCTTCCGGCGCGCACGCCAGCCAATCCCTGTGCACCTTCAGGCCGGGCTTGCCCCAGCCGAAGTGACCCGGATACGGGTGCATCTCGAATGCCACGTTCTGCATGCCATGGTCGGACGGCTTGCCGTAGGCATCGATGCCGTTCCGGCTGTGGCCGGGCAGGATGATCACGTGGTTCGCATCCACGGCGCGGATGGCCTTGTACAGCTTGCGCACATTGGCGGCCATCGTGTCCGGATCCGTGCCCCATGGCTCGTTCAGCACGCTGTAGCCGGCCACCGCGCCACGGTCCTTGTAGCGCGATGCGATCTGCCGCCACAACCACTCGGTACGGGCCTGGTTGTCCGGCACGGACCAGTAGGCGTTGCGGTTGGCGCAGCCGCTGTGGTGTTCCACGCCCTGGCTGCCGGCGGCGCCGTGCAGGTCGAGCACCACGTACATGCCGCGCTTCTCGGCCTGGTCGATGGCGTCGTCGAGGTAGCGCCATGCATCGGCGCGCAGCGTGCGCGGCCTGTTCTCGTCCTCGATGACGGTGTGGATGAACGGCAGCCGCACCACGTTCAGGCCATGCCGCTGCATCAGGTCCCAGTCACGCGCCGTGATCCAGTTGTCGCGGAAGACCTTGAACAGCCGCTCCCGTTCCGCATGGCCGAAGCGCCGGTCGAGCAACGCTTCGAGCTGGCACTGGTCCTCCACCCCGCTGCCCTTGTCGAGCTCCATCATCCAGAACTCGTTGATCAGCCAGTTGCCCAGGTTGGTGCCGCGCAGGATGGCCTGCCGGCCGGTGGCATCGACCCACCACGTGCCTTCCGTATGCAGCATGGGCAGCGGTGCCTGCGCCCGCGCGCCCGGCGTGGCCTGCATGAGCGTGGCCATGGCGATCAGTGCCGCCATCATTCGTTTCCGCATCCGTCTCCTCCGCATTTTTAGCAGGATGGAAAGCTTTCCATCCTGTCACGAAAAAATGGCGTGCCGGCAGGCACGCCGCCTCCTGCTACTTGCCGTGCTTGCGGGCCTTCGCCACCGATGCCGGTCCCAGCGAGGCCCGGTGCGTGACGCTGAGCGGAAAACGCCGCGCCACCGTCCGTTCGCCGCCATAGCAGCGGTTCAGCAACGCGTTCAGGCCGGCCTTGACCACGTCGCGCCATGGAATGTGCACGGACGTGAGGCGCGGTGCCGAGAACTCGGCGCTGGGCGTATCGTCGTAGCCGAGCACCGACACGTCGCGCGGCACGGCGATGCCGGCCTCCTGGAAATGCGACAGCGCGCCGACGGCCATTTCGTCATTGGCGCAGAACAGCGCGGTGAACCCGTAATTCGAGGCCAGCAATTCCCTTGCGCAGGCAAAGCCGCCTTCCGGCGAGAAGTCGCTCTCGGCGATCCACAGGCTGGCGGTATCGATGCCGCCTTTTTTCAGGCCCTTGAGGAAGCCGTCGATCCGTTCCACGTTGTCCGGCGCATCGGACGGGCCGGCGATCACGGCGATCTGGCGGTGCCCCTGCTCCAGCAGCGTTTCCGCCGCCAGCGCGCCGCCCTTGCGGTGATCGACCTGGAAGGCCTGCTCGCCCAGGCCGCTGGTGGCATTGTTGACGACGACGATGTTGGCGCCGCGCGCGCCCAGCGCGGCGATATCCTCGTCGCCGAGGATGTTGCTCATCGAGATGATGCCGTCGCAGCCGCGCTCCATCAGGAATTCGATACCTTCGACGGCCTGGCGCAGCGCATCGCCCCGGCCCGCGCCGAATGCCACCACCATGTGCAGGCCGTTGGCGCGCAGCTCGATGTCGATCATCTGCAGGATCGGCGTATAGAACGTGCCCTTCAGGATCGGAATGTACACGCCGATCATCTTCGAATAGCCGGACAGCAGGGCCCGCGCCGCGTGCGATGGCCGGAACCCCAGTTCGTCGATTGCCGCGCGCACCTTGGCCTGCGTGGCCGGCGACACCGCGCCCTTGCCGCTGACCACGCGCGATGCGGTGCCGAGTCCCACGCCCGCCAGCCGGGCCACGTCCTTGATGGTTGCCACTACGTTTTCCTATGGTGCTGTAATGACGCAAGCATACTGTATCGGCTGCCCTCGTTCACGGCCCGCTGCTCATTTCCAGGCGAACGTGGCCACGCTCTTCGGCGGCAGCTCGTAGGTGAACGCCCGGTTGCGCAGGCGTACGGCAAAGCGGCGCGGCCCATCGGCCGCGTTGGCGACCAGCAGCGCCAGCGTGCCGTCGGTATTGCGGAAGGCCACCGTGTCCAGGTCCGCATAGCCGCTGCTGGAGAACACGCGGTGCGCACCGGGCCGCACGAAGCGGCTGGCATGGGCCAGTGCGTAGTATTCGACGTTGCGCGTGACCTCGCCGGTGCGCGAATCGATGGTGACGACGCCCCGGCAGTTGTCGCAGCCGCCCAGGTGCGGGCCGCCGTTCTCGTCGAGCGCCAGGTTCCACAGCAGCACACCTTTCGCCCAGCCGCGCGTGGTGCCGATCACCAGCGTGCGCATGAAATACAGCAGGTTGTTCGACCAGCCGGGCGCCCAGCCGCCGCCCGAGCATTCGGTGAACCAGGTTTCCTTGTCCGGCCACGTGTCGTGCAACGCGGCCTGTACGCGCACGTCGCCGCCATAGCAGTGCCAGGCCACGCCGGCCACGTATTTGTTCGCGACGGGGTCGCGCAGCACGGCCGCCGGCGAACCCGGCTCGTTCCAGTTGTGGTCCCAGTCGAGGATGCGCACGCCCGGATCCTCCTTCGCCAGCAGCGGCCCGAGGTGGCCGCCGATGAAGGCCGCGCGCTGTGCCGGATCGACGCGCATGCCGGGATAGTTCTTCGGCTCGAAGTGCGGTTCGTTCTGCAGGGTGAGCGCGAAGATCGGTACGCCTTCGGCCCGGTAGGCGCCGACGTATTTCGACAGGTAGGCGGCGAACGGCGCGAACGCTTCCGGCTTCAGGGTGCCCTGGATGAGGCTGTCGGTACTCTTCATCCAGCCGGGCGCGCTCCATGGCGATGCCATCACCTTCAGTTGCGGGTTGATCGCCAGCGCCGCCTTCGTCACGGGCAGCACGTCCGCGCGGTTCGGATCGATCGAGAAGTGCGCCAGTTCCGGATCGGTCGCGCCGGGCGGCATGTCGTCGAAGCTGTAGTGCGTGCGCGAGAAGTCGGAAGCGCCGATCGTCAGGCGCGTGAACGACAGCCCCAGGCCGGCGGGTGGTGCGCCGAACAGCTCGTTCAGCAGGGCGTCGCGCTGCGGCGCCGTCATCTTTCGCTGGATCAGCCAGGCGGAGGCATCGGTGATCGAGGCGCCAAAACCGGTCATTTCCTGGAAACGGCGGGCGGGGTCGACGTCGATGATGGTGGGTTCATCGCCGGCTGGACTGAACCGCGCGTCCTCCCCGCGCTGCATGAGCCGCGACTGGTCGCCGCTGGTAATCCATGCCTGCACCGTCTGCGCCGCCGCGCCCGCGGCGCAAAGCGCCAGCAGCGGCACTATCAGCACCTTCGGCCAGCGCCGCGAAATCGAACCTGCCATGCCTGTCTCCCTGTGACGCCCCACTTCCCGATTATGGAAACGTTACCATTTTTCGTGGAATCATACAGGAATTCATCGGGCGCCACAAAAGATTTGGCGCCGCCGTCATCGGGACCGGCAGCGCCAACAGGATGCGAAAAAAGTGAAACCTAGTCGACGGCCTTGACCATCTCCTCGATGATCTTCTTGGCATCGCCGAATACCATCATCGTCTTGTCCATGTAGAACAGCTCGTTGTCCAGGCCCGCATAGCCCGACGCCATCGAGCGCTTGTTGACGATGACCGTCTTGGCCTTGTAGGCCTCCAGGATCGGCATGCCGGCGATCGGCGATTTCGGATCCTTGGCGGCGGGGTTGACGACGTCGTTCGCGCCCAGGATCAGCGCCACGTCGGCCTGCGCGAATTCGCCGTTCACGTCCTCCATCTCGAATACCTGGTCGTAGGGCACCTCGGCTTCGGCCAGCAGCACGTTCATGTGGCCCGGCATGCGGCCCGCCACCGGGTGGATCGCATACTTGACGGTGACGCCGTGCTCCGTGAGCTTTTCCACAAGCTCCTTCAGCGCGTGCTGGGCGCGTGCCACGGCCAGGCCGTAGCCGGGCACGATGATCACGGTTTCGGCATTACTCATCAGGAACGCCGCATCGTCGGCCGAACCGGATTTCACCGGCCGCGCGACCTGGGCGCCCCCGGTGGCCGCCGCCGCCGCATCGCCGCCGAAGCCGCCCAGGATCACGTTGAAGAACGACCGGTTCATCGCCTTGCACATGATGTACGACAGGATCGCGCCCGACGACCCCACGAGCGAGCCGGCGATGATCAGCATCGAGTTGTTCAGCGAGAAGCCGATGCCGGCCGCCGCCCAGCCCGAGTAGCTGTTCAGCATGGAGACCACCACCGGCATGTCCGCGCCGCCGATCGGAATGATGATCAGCACGCCCAGCACGAAGGCGATCGCCGTCATCACCACGAAGGGCGTCCAGGCCGGTGCCACCCCGTCGGCGAACACGAACACCAGCCCCAGCGCGACCATCACCAGCGCCAGCACGAGGTTCAGCACATGCTGGCCCGCGAACACCACGGGTGCCCCCTGGAACAGGCGGAACTTGTATTTGCCGGCCAGCTTGCCGAACGCGATGACGGAACCGGAGAACGTGATCGCGCCGACGAACGTGCCGATGAACAGCTCGATACGGTTCCCCAGCGGCAGCGGCTCGCCCGGTGCGGCGATGCCGAACGCCTGCGGTTCCGATACCGCGGCCACGGCGATGCAGACGGCGGCAAGGCCGATCAGCGAGTGCATGGCCGCCACCAGTTCCGGCATCTTCGTCATCTCCACGGTCTTGGCGAGATAGGCGCCGATGGCGCCGCCGACGATCACGCCGAGCGCCACGAGGCCGAAGCCCATGCCGTGGGTACCGGCGCCGTTGGCGGTACTGTCGGCCTGGAGTTTCGCGATCAGCGCGATCGTGGTCAGCACGGCGATCGCCATGCCGGCCATGCCGAACGCGTTGCCGCGCCGCGCGCTGGCCGGCGACGACAGTCCCTTCAGCGCCTGGATGAAGCATACGGAAGCAACGAGGTACAGCATCGTCACCAGGTTCATCGAGATGAAGGCCATCACTTGCCTCCCTCTTTCTTGTCCTTCTTCTTGAACATTTCCAGCATGCGGCGCGTGACGAGGAAGCCGCCGAACACGTTGACGGCGGCCAGCACCACCGCCACGGTACCGGCGACCTGGCCGATCAAGCCGTCGGTCAGCGCGGCCGCCAGCATGGCGCCGACGATGACGATGGCGGAAATGGCGTTGGTGACGGCCATCAGCGGCGTGTGCAGCGCCGGCGTCACGTTCCAGACGACGTGGTAGCCCACATAGATGGCCAGCACGAAGATGATGAGGTTGATGATCGTATGACTCACTTCCACAACGCTCTCCTTGTTTCCATAATGGTGTGACTCACTTCCATGACGTCCCCTTGTTTTTTGCAGCTATTTTCTGAATGCGTCTCCGCCGTGCGCCACGAGCGTGGCCTTGATGATCTCGTCCTCGCGGTCGATGACCAGCCTGTCGTCCTTGTCGAGGATCAGCTTGAGGAAATCGAGCACGTTGCGGGCATACAGCGCCGAGGCATCGGCCGCCACGTGACAGGCGAGGTTCGGTTCGCCGACGATGTGGACGCCGTGCCTGACCACCGTGCGGCCCAGCTCCGACAGCGGGCAGTTGCCGCCCTGCTCCACCGCCAGGTCGACGATCACGGAACCTGGCTTCATGGCCCGCACCGTGTCTTCCGAGATCAGTACCGGCGCCTTGCGGCCCGGGATCAGCGCGGTGGTGATGACGATGTCGGCCTGTTTCGCCCGCTCGTGCACCAGTTCCGCCTGGCGGCGCATCCAGTCCGCAGGCATCGGCCGCGCATAGCCGCCGATGCCCTTGGCGATTTCCTTTTCTTCGTCGGTGAGGAACGGCACGTCGATGAACTTCGCGCCCAGCGACTCGACCTGCTCCTTCACCGGCGGCCGCACATCGGACGCCTCGATCACGGCACCGAGCCGCTTGGCGGTGGCGATCGCCTGCAGACCGGCGACGCCGACACCCATGACCAGCACGCGCGCCGCCTTCACAGTGCCGGCGGCCGTCATCAGCATGGGCATGAAGCGCTGGTAAGTGTTGGCGGCCACCATCACGGCCTTGTAGCCGGCGATGTTGGCCTGCGACGACAGCACGTCCATCGATTGCGCCCGCGTGATGCGGGGCACGGCTTCCAGCGCAAAGGCGGACACTCCGGCCGTGGCCATTGCGGCAATGTTGTCGGTATCGAATGGATTGAGCATGCCGATCAGCACCGTGCCCGCCCTGATCTGCGCACGCTCTCCCGCATCGGGCGCGCGCACCTTCAGCACGATGTCGCTGCCGTAGGCCTCGGCCGCGCCGGCGATCGTGGCGCCCGCGGCGGCATAGGCATCGTCGGGAATGGAGGCGGCCGTTCCGGCGCCGGATTGCACGATCAGCTGGTGCTTGCCCGCGAGTTTCTTGACCGTTTCGGGTGTTGCGGCGACCCGAGTTTCGCCCGGCCGCGTTTCGACCGGTATTCCTATCCTCATGAAACGCCTCCGATGTTATTGATCGATGAGAGTGCGAAACTGACTGCAGGGTTGAATCGAGACTGACTCAACACTAGCACGGAAATCTTGTCGAATAATCTTTTTCATAAGTCAACGTCGGCTTGCTGACAACAAGTGACGCGGGGTGTCACGCGGCAGTCACATGTGTCCGGGCGGAACAGGCTAAAATACCGGCTCTTTCAAGGATGACCTTCATGCCGCGTACCTGGAAACCCAATGTGACCGTTGCCGCCGTCATCGAGCGCGACGGCAAATTCCTGCTGATCGAAGAAGAAACCAGCGACGGCATCCGCCTGAACCAGCCCGCGGGCCACCTGGACCCGCTGGAATCGCTGGAAGAAGCCGTGGTGCGCGAAACGCTGGAGGAAACCGGCTACGACTTCACGCCGACGGCGCTGGTGGGCATGTACATGTCGCGCTACCGCTCGGCGCGCACCGGCGAACTGGTGACTTACCTGCGCTTTGCGTTCTGCGGTGTTCCGGGAGAATTCCACCCGGAGCGCCCGCTGGACGACGGCATCCTGCGCACGATGTGGCTTACGCGCGACGAAATCGCCGCGTGCCGCGAGCGTCACCGCAGCCCGCTGCTGATGACGTGCGTCGACGAATACCTGGCAGGCAAGCGCGCGCCGCTTGAACTGCTGCATACACATGTCTCGGTGTACGAGGAAGTGTGATCAGAACGGATTGATGAAATGAGCAAGAAAAAAGTCGTGATCGGCATGTCCGGCGGCGTGGACTCCTCGGTGTCGGCATGGCTGCTGAAGGAACAGGGCTATGAAGTGGTGGGCCTGTTCATGAAGAACTGGGAAGACGACGACGATTCCGAATACTGTTCCACGCGCCAGGACTGGATCGACGCGGCCAGCGTGGCCGACGTGGTGGGCGTGGATATCGAAGCGGTGAACTTCGCCGCCGAATACAAGGACCGCGTGTTCGCCGAATTCCTGCGCGAATACCAGGCCGGCCGCACGCCGAACCCGGACGTGCTGTGCAACGCCGAGATCAAGTTCAAGGCCTTCCTCGACCATGCGATGGTGCTGGGCGCCGACCTGATCGCCACCGGCCACTATGCGCGCGTGCGCCACAACGCCGCCACCGGCACGCACGAACTGCTCAAGGCCGTCGACCACACGAAGGACCAGAGCTACTTCCTGCACCGCCTGAACCAGGCGCAGTTGTCGAAGACGCTGTTCCCGCTGGGCGAAATCCCGAAGACGGAAGTGCGCAAGATCGCCGAAAAGCTCAAGCTGCCGAATGCCGCGAAAAAGGATTCGACCGGCATCTGCTTCATCGGCGAGCGGCCGTTCCGCGAATTCCTGAACCGCTACCTGTCGTACAAGCCGGGCCCGATGAAGACGCCGGACGGCAAGATCGTCGGCGAACACGTGGGGCTGTCGTTCTACACGCTGGGCCAGCGCAAGGGCATCGGCATCGGCGGCGTGAAGAGCTACCAGAAGGAAGACGGCAGCAGCGACGCGTGGTATGTGGCGCGCAAGGACGTGGCCACGAACACGCTGTGGGTAGTGCAGGGCCACGACCACCCGTGGCTACTGTCGCCGGACCTGGCTGCCGACCAGGCCAGCTGGATCGCCGGCGTGCCGCCCGAGGCCGGCCGCATCGCCGCCAAGACGCGCTACCGCCAGGCCGACGTGGCGTGCGACCTGGCGCCTGCCGGCACCAGCGAATTCGCGCTGTCGTTCATGGACCCGCAGTGGGCCGTGACACCGGGGCAGTCGGCCGTGCTGTACGACGGCGACGTGTGCCTGGGCGGCGGCATCATCGCCGGGCCACGCACCGCTGGTTAAACCTCGGATAGTTGCTCAAAAAATGGGGACGTACCCCATTTTTCGAAACCTCGGATAGTTGCTCAAAAAATGGGGACGTACCCCATTTTTCGAGCAACATTTCCGGCGATCAGGGTTCCGAGGCCCCTGCCGGCGGTTCCTGGCCGTCCGTCCCTTCCTGCGCCTTCTGCTGCCGCTTCACCATCGCGATCACGGTATTGCGGATCGTCTTCAGCACGGTGTCCGCGTTGAACGGTTTGACGATGTAGCCGTTGATGCCCATCGCATGGCCTTTCTGTACGGTGGCGGCGTCGAATTCGCTGGATACCATGAAGATCAGCGCCTTCGGCCATTGCCGGCGCATCGCCTCGACGCCGGGAATGTCCTGCTCCAGCTGGTCGCGGTTGATGCAGACGATCTGCGGGTTGAACTTGATCAGCAGCGCCGTGCCGGCCGCGCAGGTGTGCGCCTGGCCGACGACGTCGTAGCCGCCATCCGTCAGCACCGTATTGAGCAGGCCGCGCGCCACTGCGCTGCCGTCGATGATCACTGCCTTCAGCATCGTTGTTCTTTCCTCATTGCCGCAACCTTCGGGCTATTGCGTCGAAGCGGCGCTTCAACGCTCCCAGGCCAGCATGTTCCAGCTCACGCCCACCGTGACGTCCGTTTTCAGTTCCACCAGCTGACGGGAAAGATACAGCATCTCCCGCTCTTTTCGTAGTGCCTCGCCTACCGTGTCCTTCAGGATGCCGGCGCCGGCCATGATCGCATCCAGCGAGCCGTAGGTACGCAACAGCTTCGCCGCCGTCTTCAGCCCCACCTTGGAAACGCCGGGAATGCTGTCGGTGGCGTCGCCCATCAGCGCCAGCAGGTCGGGCAGCTGGGCGGCCGGCACGCCCCATTTGTTCTCGACCCAGGCGTGGTCGTGCCATTCGCTCTTGAAGTGGTCCCACACGCGGGCGCCATGGGCGATCAGGCAGTGCAGGTCCTTGTCCGTGGTGGCCACGACGGCTTCTCCCCGTTCCTGCTTCAGCCAGCGCATGACGACGGTGCCGATCACGTCGTCCGCTTCCACCTCCGGCAGCGAAACGGGGCGCAGGCCGAACGTTTCCAGCTTCTCGTAAAAGCCCGGCAAGGCCGCGCGCAGCGGTGCCGGCATCGGCGCGCGCGATTCGCGGTAGCCGCCGTACAGCGCGTGGCGCCACGTGGTGCCGCCATAGTCGAAGGCGGGCAGCACGTGCGTGGGTTCATGGCCGTTGATCAGCGTGCGGAAGGAATTGAGCGCATGGCGCAGCGCGATCTCGGCCTTCAGGTCCGAGTCGGGCTCGGGGCTCGCTTCATACACGCGCCGCACGATGTTCAGGCCGTCGATGGCTAGCAGGCGTCCCATGGCAAAAATCCCGATTCTACCGCACGCCCACGGAACCCAGGGAAGCGCTAGCGCAGCAGTTCGTAAGGCCCGCCCTGCTCCAGCGCGCGCGCATAAGCCGGCCGCGCATGGATGCGGTCGAGGAAGGCCGCCAGCTTCGGGTGGCTGGCCGCATCGAGGCCGCCGCGCGACGCGGCCGCTTCCAGCGGGAAGCTCATCTGGATATCGGCCGCGCTGAACGCGTCGCCGGCGAACCAGTCGTGCCGGGCCAGCTCCCCTTCCAGGTAATCGAGGTGCTGGCGGATCTGCGGCAGGATGTAGGTGGCCTTCACCTTCTGCGCGATGCCGCGCGCGATCGGCTTCACGAAGAAGGGCGCCGGTGCCGTTTCCACGCGGTCGAAGATCAGCTTCATCAGCAGCGGCGGCATCATCGAGCCTTCCGCGTAATGCAGGAAATAGGTCCAGCGGCGCTTTTCCGGCGTGCGTGCGGGCGGCCGCAGGCCGATCTGGCGCAGTTCACCTTCATCATAGTGATCCAGCAGGTATTCGATGATCGCGCCGGATTCGGCCACCGTGCAGTCGCCATCGACGATGACGGGCGACTTGCCCAGCGGGTGCACGGCTTTCAGCTCGGGCGGCGCCAGCATCGTGCGCTTGTCGCGCTCGTAGCGCACGACCTGGTACGGCAGGCCCAATTCTTCCAGCAGCCACAGCACGCGCTGCGAACGGGAATTGTTCAGGTGATGGACGGTGATCATGTGGTGCCTTGTGCCCCGGAAGTTGGCGAAAAACGCAGCTTAGCACTCCCTATCGTGACATGGCTGCCACAAATGGCTGGGCATAGCGCTACCAATAATGCGAATGATAACAATTCTCGTTTACATAATTTGCCACAATTGCTAGACTCGACAGTCTTTTACAAAAACTTACACGGACTTGTTGAGAAATGACCCAGATTAAGAGTCGTAAACACCCTACCCGTTTGCAGATGAGCACTGTGCTGGCCACGCTGCTGTTGCCGGCCGCTGCCGTGCACGCCGCCGACCCGCAGGACAAGCAGATGTCCGAAGTCGTTGCCGAGGCTACGAAAGAAAATGATTTCAAGGCGGAACGCGCATCGTCGCCGAAATACACGGAAAAGCTGGTGAACACGCCCCAGACGATCACCGTGATCAAGAAGGAACTGTTCGAGCAGCAGAACGCCACCACGCTGACCGAGGCGCTGCGCAACTCGCCGGGCGTGGGCACGTTCTTCCTGGGGGAAAACGGCAATACCAACACGGGTGACGCGATCTTCCTGCGCGGTTTCGACACGTCCGGCAGCATTCACGTGGATGGCGTGCGCGACATCGGCTCGATCTCGCGCGACGTGTTCAACATCGAACAGATCGACGTGCTGAAGGGCCCGGCCGGTACCGATACGGGCCGCGGCGCGCCAACGGGTTCGGTCAACCTGCAATCGAAGCAGGCCAACCTGGAAAACGCGATCTCGGGTTCGGTCACGGGCGGCAGCGGCAGCCAGAAGCGCGCCACCGCCGACATCAACCGCGTGCTCGACACGGAAAACGGCATCGCCTTCCGCCTGAACGTGATGGCACAGGATTCGGAAAGCGCCTCGCGTGACGTGGTGAAGAACAAGCGCTGGGGCGTGGCGCCGACGGTCGCCTTCGGCCTGGGCGGCAAGACCCGCGCGCACCTGTCCTATCTGCACATCAAGCAGGACAACATTCCCGACGGCGGCGTGCCGACCATCGGCCTGCCAGGCTACACGAGCCCGGACAGCCGCAATGCCAACCCCGCCCTGCGTCGCGAATTCCTGAACAACGCGCCGATGGTCGACCCGCAAGGCTTCTATGGCCACGTGAGCGACCACGACGACGTGAAGGCCGACATGGCCACCGTGCGCATCGACCATGACTTCTCGCCGAACCTGCGGTTGCAGAACACCTCGCGCTACGGCAAGACGAAGCAGGACTACCTGCTGACCGCGTTCATGATGGGGCCTGCCAGCACGAATGCCACCACCGGCGTGGTCACACCCTCCACCCTGATCACGCCGAACCCGGCCGATCCTTCGACATGGCAGCTGCGCCGTAACACCCGCACGTTGAAGGACCAGGAGAACCGCATCATCGCCAACCAGACCGCGGTAACGTGGGACGTGACGACCGGCGCGCTGCAGCATACCGTCGTCGGCGGCCTGGAATTCATCAGCGAGAAGCAGAACACCTATGCCCGCACGGGCGCCGGCACGCTGGATGCAACGTCGCTGTATGCACCGAACGCCAATGTTCCCCTGACCGGCCTGAACAACATCCGCACCGGCGCCGGTGCCCAGGGCAGCACGGATACGCAGGCGCTGTACCTGTTCGATACCGTGAAGATCGGCGACAAGTGGATCGTCAACGGCGGCGTGCGCGTTGACCACTATGACCTCGACTACATCGCCACCACCCTGACCAACAACGTGTTCGTGCCGACCGTGCTGTCCGACAGCGACACGCTGACCACCGGCAAGCTGTCGGTGCTGTACAAGCCGACCGCCAACAGCAGTGTGTACGCCACCATCGCCAACTCGAAGCAGCCGCCGGGCGGCGCATCGTTCAGCCTGTCCACGTCGGCCAGCAGCGCGGCCAACGCGGCGTTCGATCCGCAGGAAACGCTGACCAAGGAAATCGGCACGAAGTGGGACCTGGTCGACCAGAAACTGGCCGTCACCGCCGCCTACTACATCACCGACGTGAAGAACGAAGTCGAGCAGGATGCAACCGACGCGACGCGCTACTACCAGACCGGCAAGAAGCGGGTCGAAGGCATCGAACTGGGCGTGCAGGGCCAGATCACGCCGAACTGGATGGTCAGCGCCGGCTACACGCACATGAAGACCAGCGTGGAAGCGGGTCGCCTGGTCACCGCCGATGGCGAAAACGCCCTGACGTACACGCCGAAGGACGCGTTCACCAGCTGGACCACGTACAGCTTCCCGTTCGGCCTGACGGTCGGCGGCGGCGTGCGCTACAACGGCAAGCTGCTGCGCGGCACCGACGGCGCCGTGGGCACCCCGGCCTACTCGAAGAGCTACTGGGTGGCCGACGCAATGGCCTCCTATGCCCTCACGAAGAACGTCGACCTGCGCCTGAACGTGTACAACCTGGCGGACGAGGAATACGTGGCGGCGATCAACAAGAGCGGCTACCGCTACACGCCGGGCACCCCGCGCTCGGCCAGCCTGACCGCGAACTTCCGCTTCTAAGGCCTGCAAAGAGTTTCATCGCTTTATCCTTCAGACTTCGCGCCACCTTCGGGTGGCGTTTTTTTTCGCTGGTGGACATTGGCGAGATTTCGCGGCCGTTCCCGCTTCTACAATGCTGGTTTCTCGACGGGGAGACCCATGCGCCTGCTGCTGCCACTGGCCCTGATGCCACTTGCTCTGCTGTCCACCACCGCTACCACCGCCACCGCGGCCGACGTGGGCTTGCCGGTCTTGCGCGCCGACCTGCTGCGATGGCAGGAAATCGACCAGGCAGTGCTGAAGGGCGACGCATCGCCAGGCATGGTGGCGGCCGTGCGGCGGCACCACACGGCGGAACTGAAATCGGTGTTCGCCCGGCACGGCTGGCCGACGATCGCGATGGTGGGCAAGGACGCCAGCCAGGCCGCATGGCTGCTGGTGCAGCACGCCGACGAGGATCGCGCCTGGCAGCGCACTGTCCTGCGGGCGATGGAGCCGCTGTTGGCGACCAACGAAGTGGTGCCGCAGAGCTTTGCCTACCTGTCCGACCGGATAGCGGTGGGCGCCGGGGAACCGCAGCGCTATGGCACGCAGGGCCGCTGCGTGGCGCGGCTGCGATGGGAGCCGCACCCATTGCATGCGCCTGGAGAAGTCGATGCGCGGCGGGCCGGCATGAAATTGCCGCCGCTGGCCGATTACCGGGCCATGGCGTCCGAACGCATCTGCGCCGGTTTCGGCGAGCAGAAGCCAGAATGAGAAACCCATTCACCACGAAGGCGCCGTCCATGAAAACGTCCCGCAAGCGTGCCCTGTTTTACCTGGCCGAAGTGGCCCTGATCGCCGTGCTGCTCTTCCTGCCAGTGGACAGCGACCTGCTGCCGCTGACGGCCGGCACCTTGTTCTCGCACCTTGTCTTCAGCATTGCCGGGCTGTTGTTCGAGTGGCGCATCGCCGCCATGGGGCCCGGGTCGGACGGCATTTTCGGCATCTCCAACGACACGATGATCAAGGGCTTGATGGTTGTTGGCGGTGCGGCGATGGCGTCCTGGCCGCTGCTGCAATCGAATGCGGCCTGGATAGGCGGTGTTATCACGCTCGCATGGGGTGTCGAATCGCTGCTGGTGTACCCAAAACAAAACCCGGGGCAAGCCCGGGTTCGTTGACCGCTTCTCGCCAGCCGAAGCGCTGGTGGCGCTTCGACGGTGCGCTCAGCGCTGCACGTTCAGCATGATCACGCGCCGCTTGGCGCTGCCATCTTCCGAGGTGTCGATCGGTGCCGGCGTGGTTTCGCACGAGCCGCAGGAACCGCAGCCGCTGCCGCAGTCCGACTGCACCTTGAACAGCTTCGCCAGCTTGTCCTGGTCGAAGCCTTTCTTCGACAGCGCGTACACCATGCGCTGGCGCAGCGTGGCGGGCAGGAATTTCCGGCACGCCTGCACCAGGGCAGCGATGACGATCAGTGCAACGATGAATTCCTGCCACATGGCGAACTCCTCAAGCGCCCAGGTAATGGGCGATCTGGTAAACGATGAACGAAGCGGCGTAGGCGAGGCCGAACATGTAGCCGGCCATCATCCATGCATAGCGGGCACTGCCCGTTTCGCGCTTGACCACGGACAGCGTGGCCAGGCACTGGGGCGCATACACATACCAGGTGAGCAGCGACAGCGCGGTGGCCATCGACCACGTGCTGGCCAGCAGCGGCGCCAGCGCGGTGGCAACCTCGTCGCCGGTTTCGGACAGCGCATACACGGTGCCCAGCGCGCCCACGGCCACTTCGCGGGCGGCCATGCCGGGTACCAGCGCGATGCAGATCTGCCAGTTGAAGCCGATCGGCGCGAACACGACTTCCAGCGCGCGGCCGATCATGCCCGCCAGGCTGTAGTAGATCGGCGGCTGCGTGGCGCCTTCCGGCGCGCCGGGGAAGCTCGACAGCGCCCACAGCAGGATCGTCAGCGTGAGGATCAGCGTACCCACGCGCAGCAGGAAGATCTTGGCACGCTCCCACAGGCCGATGGCCAGGTTGCGCAGGTTCGGCAGGTGGTAGTTCGGCAGTTCCAGCATCAGCGCATGGCGGCGTTTCGCGCCCATCGTGCGCTTCATGACCCACGCCACGATCATCGCCGAGATGATGCCGGCGAAATACAGCACGAACAGCACCAGGCCCTGCAGGTTGAAGATGCCCCACACTTCGCGGTCGGGGATGAACGCGGCGATCAGCAGCGCATACACGGGCAGGCGCGCCGAGCATGTCATCAGCGGCGCGATCATGATCGTCACCAGCCGGTCGCGCGGGTTCTGGATCGTGCGCGCGGCCATCACGCCGGGAATCGCGCAGGCGAACGACGACAGCAGCGGGATGAACGCGCGGCCCGACAGGCCCACTCCGCCCATCAGGCGATCGAGCAGAAAGGCGGCGCGCGGCAGGTAGCCGCAATCCTCGAGCACGAGGATGAAGAAGAACAGGATCAGGATCTGCGGCAGGAACACGATCACGCCGCCGACGCCGGCGATCACGCCGTCGACCAGCAGGCTGCGCAGCACACCGTCGGCCATCACGCCCTGCACGGCTTCGCCGATGGCGCCGAACGCTCCTTCGATCATGCCCATCGGGGCTTCGGCCCAGCTGAACACGGCCTGGAAGATCAGGAACATCAGCACCGCGAGGATCATGGGGCCGACAACGGGGTGCAGCACCACGTTGTCGATCTTGTCCGTGCCCGTTTCGCTGCCCTGGATATTATTGGTTGCCACCGCGAGGATGCGGCGCACCTCGCGCTGGGTGTCCTCGACCGAAACGGCGTCGATGGCGGCCAGCGGCCGCGCTTTCACGGGCGCCATAGGACCCAGTTCGTCCAGCGCGCGCAGCAGCGATTTTTCGCCACCGCTTTGCACCGCCACCGTTTCCACCACGGTCATGCCCAGTTCGCGGGCCAGCTTGTCGGCATCGACCTCGATGCCGCGCTTGCGGGCCACGTCCACCATGTTCAGGCACAGGATCATCGGCAGGCCGAGGCGCTGCACTTCCAGCGCGAGGCGCAGGTTCAGGCGCAGGTTGGTGGCATCGACCACGCACACCACCAGGTCGGGCGCGGCTTCGCCGGCGCGCAGGCCGGCCACCACGTCGCGCGTGATCTCTTCATCCGGCGTGTGCGCCTTCAGGCTGTAGGCACCCGGCAGGTCCAGCACCTTGAACGCATGCCCGGCGGGCGACGTGAAATGGCCTTCCTTGCGGTCGATTGTCACGCCGGCATAGTTGGCCACTTTCTGGCGCGCGCCCGTCAGGCGGTTGAACAGCGCGGTCTTGCCGCAGTTCGGATTGCCCAGCAAAGCAATCATCGGCGCACGGCTTACGGCCTGCGCCACTTTCTCGGTAACACCCATGCTAGTTAAGACCTCGTTTTATTCAGGCTGGACTGCGACCAGGGCCGCTTCGAAACGGCGCAATGCAAAGGTCGAGTTGCCGACCCGGATCGCCAGCGGCTCGCCGCCGGGCATGCCGCGCTTGAGCATGCGGATTTTTTCGCCGGGCACGAAGCCCAGCTCCATCAGGCGGCGCGCGAGGTCGGCGCCCTCTTCGGTATCGTGCGAATTGCCGGGTGCCACGCGCACCACCGTGCCGCTTTTGCCGACCGCAAGCGTGTCGAGGCTGATGGAGGAGGAAGCAGCTGTCATGACAATTCTCTGGGGGAAATCAACTTGATCATTATAGAGGCAAATGCGAATGGTTTGTATTTGCAGGTATCGCTTGCATTGTACGCAGTGTTGCGGCAGAATAGGAAACGTAATGATAATGATTCTCATTAAGAAAGACTTAAGATTAGCAGCTTTGCCATAAGTCTTCGCGGTGCCCGGGCCATTGCCCGATCAGCCGTTCTTGATGAGCCCGTTTGATGAGTCCGCCTTGGCGCGGCTTCCTGTTTACTAGCCAGAAGGTGTTTCAATGATCGTTTGCGTTTGCAACAACATCTCCGATCGAGAAATCCGTCAAGCCATCGACCTTGGTATCAGCACCATGGACGGGCTGCGCGAGGCACTGGGTGTTTCCACGTGCTGCGGCAATTGCCTGGACTACGCCGTTGAAGTGCTGAACGAACACGTGGCCGCGCCGATCCAGGAAACGGTTCTGAAGCGCCCCACCCTCACTACCTGAGGAAATTCCATGCAAACGCTGCCCGGCCTTTCCCGGCCAGGCGTGTCGCGGCTCGGGCTGGATTCGCTGAGCCTGCCTCGACCTACGTCCAAACCTTCCGCCACGCCCGATGTGGCCAATGAAGCGCCTCTCGAATTCACCCTTGGCAGCGGCCGCAACAAATCCGGCAAGATCGCCCTGATTGTCGGCCTTCACCTGGTTGGCTTCTGGGCCATGCAGAACAGCATGGTGACCGATACCGTCAAGAAGCTGCCGCAGGTGGTCGACGTGACGTTCGTGACGCCACCCGCGCCGCCGGCACCGCCCGCGCCGCCGAAGGTGGTCGAAGTGGCCATCAAGCCGCCGCCCGTGTTCACGCCGGTGATCCCGCAGCTGCCGATCGTCATCGAAAACACGATCACCGTGCCGCCGGCACCGGTCAAGCCTGCCGAGCCCGCGCCCATGGTGGCCGCCGCGCCCGCGCCACCGGCCCCGCCGGTCGCCGCCCCGCCAGCGCCGGCCTCGCCGAAGCTGGTGACGGGTGTCGAATACGTGCGGCAACCGCAGCCTGTCTATCCGTCGATTTCGCGGCGCTTGGGCGAAACGGGTGTCGTCACCCTGCGCGTGCTGGTCAGCGAAAAAGGCACGCCGGAACAGGCGACGGTGCAAAAGACATCCGGCTCCGCGAACCTGGACGAAGCGGGCCGCCAAGCTGCATTGCGCAGCATGTTCAAGCCGTATATGGAAGATGGCAAACCGGTGCCGGTGTATGTGCTGGTGCCGATCAACTTCAAGCTGTCGTAATGCAAAACTGGGGACGTACCCCTGTTTCTAGGAAATATTTACTAGAAACAAGATGACCAGGCACTCCAGTTTCCGATCTTTCTTTAAAACAGGGGTACGTCCCCGGTTTTTCCTCAAAACAGGGGTACGTCCCCAGTTTTAGAGCTGTCGTAAAAAACCCGGGCCTGCCCGGGTTTTTTGCTTCAAAACCGGTGACAGACACCCATTTTTGCGGAACATATGTTGCAAAAAAACTGGTGTCTGTCACCGGTTTTGTCGTTCAGGTTCTTACGTCTCCGCCCACATCCGCAGCAGGTTGTGGTAATGCCCGGTCAGCCCGACGGTGGCCGGGCTGTCGCCGTGGGTGGCGCGCAGGGACTGGATGTTCTGGTCCAGCTCGAACAGCATCGTGCGTTGCCAGTCGTCGCGGACCATGCTTTGCGCCCACAGGAACGAGGCCAGGCGCTCGCCGCGCGTCACCGGTTCCACGCGGTGCACCGTCGTCGACGGATACAGGATCGCATCGCCGGCCGGCAGTTTCACCTCGTGCATGCCATAGGCATCGGTGACGATCAGCTCGCCGCCGTCGTACTCGTCGGGGTCGGACAGGAATACCGTGGTCGACACGTCCGCCCGCAGCGGTGCCCCGCCGGGCGACGCCACGCGGATGGCGCCGTCGATATGGTCGCCGTACGTTTCACCGCCGGCATAGCCATTGAAGTAGGGCGGCAGGATCCGCAACGGCAGTGCCGCGGCGAAGAACAGCGGGTTGGCCGTGAGGGCGCGGGCGACGATGCCGCCCAGCTCCACGGCCAGCGGGGAACCTTCCGCCAGCTGGCGGTTGCGCTTCACTGCCGCCCCCTGCGAGCCGACGCTGGCACGCCCGTCGATCCAGTCCGCCTGCGCGAGGCGGTCACGGAATTGGCGGACTTGCTCAGGCGCCAGCACGCCGGGGATATGCAGTATCACGCGTGGTTCCTCAGTACTTGAAACTGGCGGTCAGCGAGGCGCTGCGGCCGGCCCCAACGCCCGCGTAGTGCGGCGACGAGACCTTGTCGAAGTACAGCTTGTCCGACAGGTTCTGCACGTTCAGCTGCAGGCTGACGTTGTTGTTGACGATGTAGTTCGCCATCGCATCGAAGCGGGTGTAGCCCGGCGCCCACTTGTTGTTGTTGACGTTGGCGTACACCTTCGACATCGAGTTCAGGCCGCCACCCACCGTGAGGTGCGGCAGCACCTTGTACGTGGTCCACAGCGAAGCGCTGTGCTTCGGCGTGGTCGGGAACACGTTGCCGTTGTACGGCGAAGCGGCCCAGATCGGCGCGGCGGCGGTGCCCGTGTTGACGAAGCCGTTGTCGTCGACCTTGCCGTCCAGCCACGTGTAGCCGCCGAACACCTGCCAGGCGTTGGTGATGCTGCCCGAAGCGCCCAGCTCGAAGCCGCGCACGCTCTTCTTACCCACGTTCTGCGTGGTGCCGTCCGGCGCCGTCACGCGGGCGTTGTTCATGTCGCTCTTGAAGATCGCGGCGGACAGCGACAGGCGGCGCGCCAGCACTTCCCACTTGGTGCCCAGCTCGAAGTTGCGGCTTTCCTGCGGCTTCAGGTACTGGATCGCTGCTGTCAGGCCGTCCAGGCCGTCGCCGGCGTCATTGCCCGGTGGCGTGGACGACGTGCCGTACGACAGGTACACGCTGCTGTTCGCGGCCGGCTTGTACACCAGGCCGGCCTGGTAGTTGGTGAACGTGGCATTCGCCTCGGCATGCACGGTCGGGGTGGTGGTGCCGTTCAGCGTGTACTGCGGCGTATCGAGCACGGAGCGGTAATCGTCCCAGCGCACGCCCATGTTCAGCAGCCACTGCGGCGTGAACTCGATGGTGTCGATCGCATACGCGGCGCGGGTGTTGGTACGAATGCCCGATTTTGCCGGCGACAGCGCGCGGTTGTAGGCCCATGGATCGTCCGGGTTCGCGCCCACCAGCGGTGCGCAGTTGTACCCCGTTGCCGCGCCGGACGTGGCGCAGACGGTGTTGTTCGTCAGCAGGTTGTTGGTACCCGGCGTGAACAGATAGGTGCCGCGGTCGGTTTGCTCGCGCGAGAACTCGATGCCGGTGCTGAAGTTGTGCTTCAGGGTGCCGGTGCGCACTTCGCCCGACAGCGCGGTGCTGTTGGCCAGCGTTTCCGTTTCCGTAATGCGCGTGTTGGCGCGGCGCCACACGGTGCCGTACAGGACCACGTTGCCCTTCGAATCGTCCGGCTGCGTCCACACGTAGTCCTGGCTCGTCTTGCCGTAGCGCGTCACGTTGCGCAGCGTGAGGCCGTTGCCGAAGTCGTGCTTGACGTCGACGGTGGCGATATCGGTTTCGGTGTCGCGGAAATCGCGGTTGGTCAGGCCATAGAAGCTGTCGCGCGGCACGGACAGCGGCGTGCCGTTGCCGTTCTTCGCCACATTGGGGCCGGTGCTGAACGGGTTGTTGAACGGGATGCCGGTATCGGGCAGCTCGTTCGATTCCATGTGGTAGTACGACAGGTTGACCTGGGTCGGGCCGGACAGGCCGAAGCCGATCGTGGGCGCGATGCCCCAGCGGTCGCCGCCCACGGGGCCGCGGCCCGGCACGTCGTTTTCATGGCCCATCACCGAGATGCGGAACGCGGAGTCGGCGCCAATCTGGCGGTTGACGTCGGCCGTCACGCGCTTGTAGTTGTCGGTACCGAAGCCCACGGTGCCGTTGTAGAAGTTGTCCAGCTTGGCGGTCTTGCTGACGATGTTGACGCCGCCGCCGGCCGAGGAACGGCCGCCGTACGCGGAGTTCGGGCCCTTGACGACTTCGACCTGCTCGATCGCGAACACTTCGCGCGATTGCGAGCCGCTGTCGCGGATGCCGTCGATATAGGTGTCGGTCTGGGCGTTGTAGCCGCGGATGAACAGGTTGTCGCCCACCGGGTTGCCGCCTTCGGCCGCGCCCATCGTGATGCCGGGTACCGTGCGCAGCGCATCGGCCAGCGACGTGGCGCCGGTCTGTGCGATCACTTCGCTCGGGACGACGGTGACGGATTTCGGGGTGTCGAGCAGCGGCGCCGTGAACTTGTCGGACGCGGAGCGCTGCGGAATCTGGAATTCGTTGTTGGCGGCGCGGCCGGTGACGGTCACTTCCGGCATCTTGTTGTCGCCTTGCTGGGCGATGGGTTCGGCGTTGGCGCCATTGACTTCAGCATGCAGTGCGAGCGGCATCGCCAGCGTGGCGATGGCGGCGAGCGTGGCTGGCGAATGCTTGCGGCTCTTGATGAACGACATGTTTTCCTTGTTGTAGCGTTGGCATAAAACGTGAATGATAATAGTTTTCATTTGCTTTCGCAACGCCATTACACCATTTTGACCACGAACGCAAGGGGTTTGCCTTGGGATTGCGCGGTATCTGTGGCAAAATGCCACGATCGACAAACATCAAGAAAAGGCTTTCCCATGAAGGGCGATAAAGACGTCATCCGTTTGCTGAACGCACAGCTGACGAACGAGCTCACCGCGATCAACCAGTACTTCCTGCACGCGCGGATGTACAAGCACTGGGGCCTGGCCAAGCTGGCGAAAAAGGAATACGAGGAATCGATCGGCGAAATGAAGCACGCCGACAAGCTGATCGACCGCATCCTGATGCTGGACGGCCTGCCGAACCTGCAGGCGCTGCACAAGCTGCTGATCGGTGAAAACACCCAGGAAATGCTGGAAGCCGACCTGAAACTGGAGCGCGGCGCCCACGTGACCGTGGTGGAAGGCATCGCCCAGGCGGAAAAAGTGGGCGACTACGTGTCGCGCGACCTGCTGCTGACGATCCTGGAAGACACCGAGGAGCACATCGACTTCCTGGAAACGCAGCTGGACCTGATCGGCAAGGTCGGCATCCAGAACTACCTGCAGACACAGATGGCGCCGGCGGACGAGGCACACTGACAAGGTTGCGATGCCAGGCATTGCCTGGCATCGGTTCGCGGCATCAGTTAGTCGTATCAGTTCTCGGCATCAGTTCTCGGCATCAGTTCTCGGCATCAGTTCACCGTCTCGGTTCGCCGTCTCGGTTCGCCGTCTCGTTCGCGATACCGGTTCAATGCATCAGGCGCCGCCTGGCGCCTCTTCGCCCGCCCACTGGCCCAGCCAGCGGGCATAGCACGACAAATCCTGCGGCACCGCGCCCGCATGCCCGCAGGAAGCCGCCGCGAACGCATTCGCGCGCGCCAGTGTCCGTTCCATCGTCCAGCCGCGCAGCCGGCCCAGCAGGAACACGGCATTGAACGCATCCCCCGCTCCCACCGAATCGACGAAGCATTCGCTGCTGCCCGTGCCGTGATCGGCCAGGTGCGCGCCATCGGCCGACAGGTACAGCGCACCGCGCGCGCCCATCGTGACCACCAGCGCGGACAGCGAAAAATTGTGCATCATCGCCCGGCATTCGGTATCGACCGAGATGCACTCCATATTCACCGTGTCCGGGCACGTGTGGCAGTACCACTTGAACAGCTGCTGCAATTCCTCTTCGTTGACTTTCACGATGTCGGCCTGCTGCAGCGAGTCGAACACGATGGTTTCGTCCACGTGGCCGGCGCGCAGGTTCAGGTCGAGGAAGCGCACGGCTTCCGTCTGCTCGAGCAGGCCATGCAGGGCAGCCCGCGACACCGGGTCGCGCTGCGCCAGCGTGCCGAAGCAGAAGATGCCGGGGCGGGCGGCCTGCACGGCGGCCAGTGCGGCGGCGCCGTCGATATGGTCGTAGGCCTGGTCGGGCACGATGGTGAAGCGGTGGCTGCCGTCGGCGCCCACTTCCACGTGCACGCTGCCGGTGGCCTCGCCGGCGCCCGTTTGCAGGCCCGCGCCGGACATGCCGAAGCGCGTGAATTCACTGCGCACCAGCGCGCCGTTGTCGTCAAGCCCGATGCGGGTGACCATCGTGACGGGAAGGCCGAAACCGGCGAGGTGCCGGGCCAGGTTGAACGGCGCGCCGCCAACGACCCGCTGGGTGCTGAAATCGTCCACCAGTGCTTCGCCGAAAATCGCTACAGGTTGATCCATGGCCGCCCCGCTCTATCGTGACGCCACAGTGTAGCGCAATGCATGGCGGGCCGACGCGCGCGCGGATGGGCGCATGGATGGATGAGCGACGCCTTCAGGCCTGGGGTTGCGTATCCCGGAAGGAGGGCCGTTCGTGGAGCTTGCTGGCGAGCCGGTCCAGGTTCGGATGCTTGCCGCGCCAGTCGATCTCGGGAAAGCGGAAACCGAGCCAGCCCAGCGTGCAGCCCACGGCCACGTCCGCCAGCGAGTAGTGGTTGCCGGCGCACCAGGGCGTGTCGGCCAGCCGCTCGGACAGCAATGCCAGGCCGCGCGTGAGCTTCGTCATCTGGCGCTCGATCGCCGCCTCGCTTTGCAGTTCGGCCGGACGCTGCGTGCGCTCGGCACGCACGGCCGCGCCGGCATCGGTCACGCCATCGGCCAGCGCTTCCCAGTTCTTCACGTCCGCCCGCTCGCGGCCGTTCGGCGGCAGCAGCTTGCACACCGGCGTGAGCGTATCGAGGTATTCCACGATCACGCGCGAGTCGTACATCACGTAGCCGTCTTCCATGACCAGGCAGGGCACCTTGCCGAGCGGGTTGACCAGGTGGATGCCGGTATCCGCAGCCCAGACGTTCTCGAGCTGCATCTGGTAATCGAGCTTTTTTTCCGCAAGCACGACGCGCACCTTGCGCACATAGGGACTGGCGAGCGAACCGATCAGTTTCATGGCAGGCACCGGGGTGGGAGTGTGGCCCAGTATAGCATCGGGCCCCGCGGCCCTGTGGCCATTCGGCGGCCAGCCCGGTGGTCAAAAAAACGGCACGGCAATGGTAAAATCGCTCTTTTTCCTGCCTCCCTCTTCACCATGACCACTCCATATTCCACGTTGTCGGCCCTTTCCCCGCTGGATGGCCGCTACGCGTCCAAGACCGACAAGCTGCGCCCCATCCTGTCCGAAGCAGGCTTCATGCACCACCGCGTGAAGGTCGAGATCGCGTGGCTGCAGGCGCTGTCGCAGGCCGGCTTTGCCGAGATCAAGCCATTCCCGGCCAGCGCCACGGCGCTGCTGGACAAGCTGGCCGCCGACTTCTCGGAAGCCGATGCCGCGCGCATCAAGGAAATCGAAGCCGTCACGAACCATGACGTGAAGGCTGTCGAATACTGGCTGAAGGAACAGGTGAAGGATGTGCCGGAACTGGTGGCCGCTTCCGAATTCATCCACTTCGCCTGCACGTCCGAAGACATCAACAACACGTCGCACGGCATGATGCTCAAGGCCGCGCGCGATGGCGTGATGGTGCCGGCGCTGAACGGCCTGGTGGCGAAGCTGAAGGACATCGCCCATGTCAACGCCGAGCTGCCGATGCTGTCGCGCACGCACGGCCAGACCGCCAGCCCGACCACGCTGGGCAAGGAATTCGCCAACGTGATCGCGCGCCTGGAACGTGCCGTGGTGCGCATCGCCAATGTGGAAATCCTGGGCAAGATGAACGGCGCCGTGGGCAACTACAACGCGCACCTGTCGGCCTACCCGTCGTTCGACTGGCCGGCCTTCTCGAAGAACGTGATCGAGCAGCGCCTGGGCCTGACGTTCAACCCGTACACGATCCAGATCGAGCCGCACGACTACATGGCCGAGCTGTTCGACGCCTTTGCGCGCGCCAACACGATCCTGCTGGACCTGAACCGCGATATCTGGACCTACGTATCGCTGGGCTACTTCAAGCAGAAGCTGAAGGCCGGCGAGATCGGTTCGTCGACGATGCCGCACAAGGTCAACCCGATCGACTTCGAGAATTCGGAAGGCAACCTGGGCCTGGCCAATGCCGTGCTGAAGCACCTGTCCGAAAAGCTGCCGGTCTCGCGCATGCAGCGCGACCTGACCGACTCCACCGTGCTGCGCAATATCGGCGTGGGCCTGGGCTACACGCTGCTGGCCTATGACAGCTGCCTGCGCGGCCTGAACAAGCTGGAAGTGAACCCGGCGCGCCTGGCGGCCGACCTGGACGCCAGCTGGGAAGTGCTGGCCGAGCCGGTGCAGACGGTGATGCGCCGCTACGGCATCGAGAACCCGTACGAGCAGCTGAAGGAACTCACGCGCGGCAAGGGCATCACGAAGGAAGCGCTGCAGGAATTCATCGGCAAGCTGGCCGTTCCCCAGGAAGCGAAAGACCTGCTGCTGGCGATGACCCCGGCAAACTACACCGGCATCGCGGCACAGCTGGCCAAGGCGATCTAAGAGGCTCCTGTCCTTTTAAGTATCCTCTCACCATAGGCCCCTATGACGGCAGCTCCTTATCCTGTAGGGTAAGGGCTGCCGTTTCTGCATCTGCCAGCAGAGTCTTTGTTTCTTTGCTACAGTGACGGATTGTTAGTCCTAACACGTACTAAACATACTAAAAAAACAGGGGTGCTCCGGATGGAACGCTATACGAAAACCGCGATGGTGCTGCACTGGCTGATCGCGCTGCTGATCATCGCGGCCTTCACGATGGGGCTGGTGATGGTCGATATTCCCGGCTTCACGCCCACCAAGCTGAAGTACTTTTCCTGGCACAAGTGGCTGGGCGTGACCGTGCTGGCGCTGGCCGCGCTGCGCCTGCTGTGGCGCCACCGGAACCGGCCGCCGGTCCATGCTGCCGGCATGGCGCCATGGCAGACCCGGGCCGCGGACGTGACGCACGTGCTGCTGTATATCCTGATGTTTGCCGTGCCGCTGTCCGGCTACCTGTACACGACGGCATCCGGCGTGCCTGTCGTCTACCTGGGGCTGTGGCAGATTCCTGCCGTGTTCGAGGCCGATACGGCGCTGAAAGCCGCGCTGAAGCCCGTCCACTACTGGCTGAACATGGCGCTTGCCGCCCTGGTGGCGATGCACGTCGCCGCCGCGCTGAAACACCACTTCGTCGATCGGGACGATGTCCTGAAACGCATGCTTCCTTAACTTACGAGAGCCCCGTCCATGAAAACGCATTTGAAATACGCCCTGCTTGCCTCCCTCGCCGGCCTGTCGCTGGCGGCCGGCGCCGCCGTGCTGAAGACCGATCCCGCCAAAACTTCCGTGTCGGCCACGTTCAAGCAGATGAACGTGCCGGTCGAATCGAAGTTCAAGAAACACAGCGTGATGATCGACTACGACGTCGCGAAACCCGATGCCTCGAAAGCCACGGTGGAAGTGGAAACGGCCAGCCTGGACATGGGCGACCCCGAGTACAACAAGGAAGTGGCGAAGAAGGAGTGGTTCAACTCCGCCCAGTTCCCGAAAGCCACCTTCGTCTCCACCGCGATCAAGAGCGCCGGCGCGGGCAAGCTGAGTGTCACCGGCAAGCTGACCATCAAGGGCAAGGCTGCCGACGTCACCTTCCCCGTTACCGTGAAGACGGAAGGCGGCAAGCAGGTGTTCGACGGCGCGGTGCCGATCAAGCGCCTGACCTACAACATCGGCGAAGGCGAGTGGAAGGACACGAGCATGGTGGCCGATGAAGTGACGATCAAGTTCCACGTCGTATCCCAATGACCTTTGCCGCATTTTTCCAACTGACGGAGACCGCATGAAAACCACGCTGTTCGCTGCACTGCTCGCCATGGCTGGCCTGGCCAACGCCGCCACCTACAACATCGACCCGAGCCACACGTATCCCAGCTTCGAGGCCGACCACAAGGGCCTGTCGCTGTGGCGCGGCAAGTTCAACAACACGAAAGGCACGATCACGATGGACCGCGCCGCCAAGACCGGCAGCATGGACATCACGATCGACACGACGTCGATCGACTTCGGCCACGAGAAGATGAACTCGCATGCGAAGTCGCCGGACATCTTCAATGTCGAAAAATTCCCGACCGCCACCTACAAGGGCAAGTCGTTCAAGTTCAATGGCGACCAGCTGGCCAGCGTGGACGGCGAACTGACGCTGAACGGCGTGACGAAACCCGTGGAGCTGAAGGTGGACCGCTTCAAGTGCGTGCAGGATGCGCGCCTGAAACGCGAAGTGTGCGGCGCCAACGCCACCGCCGAATTCAAGCGCACTGACTTCGGCATCAATTTCGGCACCCCGAACTTCGCCCCGGAAGTGAAGCTGGCCATCCAGGTCGAGGCAATCGCGGCCGAGTAATCCCTGCCCGCGTCCCATGCCAGCCCCGCCGCGTGCGGGGCTTTTTGTTGCCCGAAACCGGGGTCTGACCCCGAATCGAGGAAACATTTCCAAAAATCGGGGTCTGACCCCGGTTTCTGGAAATGTTCCTGGCTGCGTCATCTTTTGTTGACGGTGCACGAATCGTCAACTAAGATTGACGCATGATCGATATGATTTCCCTCCCCCATCCCGACGATCCCGCCGAAGCGCTGGCGGCGGTCGTTGCGCTGCGCCTGGCCGCGGACAAGCTCGAACGCCAGGCCGTGGCGGCCGCCATTGCCCAGGGCTGGTCCTGGAGCCAGGTAGCCGATGCGCTGGGCGTATCGAAGCAGGCGGCACACAAGCGCCTGGCCCCGTTGATCCAATCCTAGTGTGAAAGGAACATCATGCTGCAGCGACTGAAACAGCGCATCGCCGACATGCGCACCATCAAGGCCCTTTGCGAGGGCGCCGAGCGGCATGCGAACACGATGGGGGAACCGGAGCCGGGCCCGGAACATTTCCTGCTGGCGGCACTCGACCTGCCGGATGGCCTGGCACGGCGTGCCTTTGCCGCAGCGGGAACCGATCCATCGCAGCTGAAGGCCGGCATCACCACCGCGCATGGTGCCGCGCTCGCGGCGGTCGGTGCCGATCCGGGGCTCGTGGCGGGAGAAGCGTCGGTACCGCCCCGGAAAGGCATTTACCGGTCCAAGGGATCGATGGAAGCCGTGATGCGTGCGCTGGCGGACTGGCCGCGCGCAGCCGGCGAAGCACTGACAGGCGCGCACGTGGCGGCGGTCGTCGCATCGAGCCCGCAGGGCACGGCGGCACGCGCCCTGAAGGCGATCGGTACCGATGCCGCGGCGCTGGCCTCTGCCGCCCGTGCGGAAATTGCCGCGGCGGCGCGCCACGCGGCATGAGCCTGGCCGGTTTTCCGGCCATTTGTTGTTCCATGCCACCATCCCCGCGGCCGCGCCTTGCTTAGTAACCGCTACCGTCGTACATTTTGTTATGAAAAATGCATATAAATTTCATAACTAAACTATACGAGGGATTCATGGGGATGACGCGGCATCAAAACAACTTCAACCTGCTGCGCCTGCTGCTCGCACTGCTCGTGCTGCTGTCGCACGCGCCCGAGCTGCAGGACGGCGACCGCCACCGCGAATTGCTGACCCAGCTGTTCCACACGCTGTCGTTCGGCGAGCTCGCGGTGGACGGCTTTTTCCTGCTGAGCGGCTACCTGATCGTGCAAAGCTGGGATCTCGATCCCGTGCCGGCGCAATTCCTGCGCAAGCGCGTGCTGCGCATCTATCCCGGGTTCATCGTCGCCAGCCTGGTCTGCGTCTACATCGTGGCGCCACTCGGTGCGGATGCCACGCGCTACTTCAGGGAACTGTCCACGAGCACCGTCGCCCTCTGCCTCGCCGTGCTGCATGGTCCCATCACACCACCCGTGTTCGAGAGCCTGCCCGAACCGCAGGTGAATGGCTCGATGTGGACGATCATGCGGGAATTCGCCTGCTACCTGGCGGTATTGCTGCTGGGTGTGTCGGGAGGCGTGCGGCATCGCGGCGTGTGGCTGGCACTGACGGTGGCGGGTTTTGCCGCCTACCTGTATGCCTCGTTCGGTCTGCCGCTGCCGTGGGCGCCGCTGGGCCTGCTGCTGAACGACCCCATCGTGCGGCTGGGTTCGCTATTCTTCGCCGGCGGCTGCTTCTACCTGTACCGCGACTGCTACCGCTTCACGCGCCGCGGCGCGCTGGTGGCAGCCATGGTGCTGCTGGCATTGATGTTTTCGCGCCGTTATGTCGAACTGGGCCTGGCCACGTTCGGCGGCTACCTGCTGTTCTACTTTGCGTTCCGTCCGATGTGGCTGACGGAATCGTTCAACAGGCTGCCGGACATTTCCTATGGCGTCTACCTGTACGGCTGGCCGGTGCAGACACTGCTGGTGGCTTACCTGCCGCCGCTGTCGCCGTGGCTGAAGCTGGCCCTTGCCTGCGCGATCGTGCTGCCCCTCAGCGTGCTGAGCTGCTACCTCGTGGAACAGCCCATGCTGAGGTTGAAGAATGCGCGGCGCAGGGTGGCAACCGCCAGCGCGGGCACGTGAAAAAAGGCCGGGAAAATCCCGGCCTTTTCATTCAGCACGCCAGATCGCGAGCTTGCTTGCCGCTATTACTTACCGTCCTTGTCCCAGTCGCCCGGCAGTTTGCGCTCGATGCGATCCCAGGCGGAACGGGTGGCGCTCTTCGCTTCGTTCCACGACAGGCGGGAATTGCCCTTCGTGCGTTCCCAGTCGCTTTGCAGGCTCGTTTCGTTGGTGTTCCAGTCGCCGCGGTAGTTGGCACGGCCGTTGTAGCCCAGCGAGTAAGCCGGATCGTAGTCGTCGTACTGGTAAGCCGGGTTGTAGTACGACTCGTTGCGGTGCTGCTGTTCCCAGTAGGTTTTTTCCTCGGCCGGGTTGACCAGGCCGCCGACACCCTTGCCCGTCATGCCGCCAGCCAGTGCGCCGATCGCGCCACCGGCTGCCATGCCGACCGGACCGGCCGCGGCGCCCAGCGCCATGCCGGCCATCGCGCCGCCGCCGGCGCCCACGCCCGTTGCCAGGTGGTGGTCGCTCAGGTCGTCACCCGATTTCGGGTTCACCACCTCGGCCGCGCCCTTGCCTGCCAGGCCGCCGGCGATGCCGCCGACGACAGCGCCAGCCGCCATGCCGATCGGGCCGCCCGGCGTGCCGGCCGCCAGGCCTGCCGCCGCGCCGCCGGCTGCGCCGAGGCCCGTGCCGATCACGTGCTGGCCGGCACTATCCTTCCAGCTCGATTCGATGTGTGCCGCATCTTCGTCGGAGCGTGCATTCACGCCCATCACGATGCCGCCGCCCTTCAGGCCTTCTTCATAGTGCTGCACGCGCTCTTCCGGAATGCCGGCACCGATCAGCGCACCCAGCAGGCCGCCCGTCAGGCCGCCCGCGCCGGCGCCGGCCAGCGCTGCAGCCAGCGGACCGGCAACGACGACGCCCAGGCCCGGCAGCACGAGCGTGGTGCCCACGGCGGCCACGGCCGCCAGCGCGGCACCGATCGCGCCGCCCACGCCGGCACCGATGCCGGCGCCTTCGGCAGCCTTGCTGCCCAATTCGGTTTCGACCTGGTCGCCACTGAAGTAGCGTTTGCGGGTTTCATCGGACATCAGCACGTTGATGTCGTCCTTGCCGTAGCCACGAGAAGTCGCATGATGATAAGCGCGCTCGGCACTGTCGCGATCGTTGAACAGACCGGTGACGAGGCGGGAATTCTGGTTCGATTGGCTCATGAGAGTCTCCTTTTCATGTTGTAAATGGACTGCTCCACAATAGACATTCGAACCACACCTCTCTGTTCGTTTCCGCACCTAGTGCCTGCATTTGCAAATGCCGTTTTTATTGGTCCAGGACAGCGATGACCATTTGTCATCCGACATCGCAGGAACGTACGCTGGCGCACGGACCAAGCACAATCGCCCCCTTACACTTTTTCTCATGGCAGGGCTGGTACGGCCCGGTCTCTTCTCTCAACGATATATAGGGGAACGAGCATGAACTTCATTATCTGGATCGTTATCGGCGGCATCATCGGCTGGCTTGCCAGCCTCGTCATGAAAACGGACGCCCAGCAAGGGCTGTTCCTGAACGTCGTGGTCGGCATCGTCGGTGCACTGCTCGGCGGCTGGCTGCTCTCGCCCCTGTTCGGCACGGGCACCATCAACGCCGACGATTTCAGTCCACTCTCGCTGCTGGTGTCGTTCCTGGGCGCCGTGATCCTGCTGGCCATCGTCAACCTGGTCTTCCGAGGACGCGCACGCTAACCGGATACACATGGCATAGCAAACGAAGCCGGCCGGAAGGCCGGCTTTTTTCATGCCTGATTTCATGCTCGAATACCAAATTTCATGCGGTTTTGCCATCGAAATTCCTGATTGACGAATCTCGATGCGGTGCGGATACTTGCACGCGCCACGTAACCCGCGGCAAATATCGGGACGCCTACAACAACTCCTATACATCGACCATCGCATGAAAAAATCACTTCTCGCGCTCGCTATCATGAGCATCACCTCCGCCCATGCCGACGAAGGCATGTGGATGCCTCAGCAGCTGCCGCAGATCGCCAAGCAACTGAAAGCCGCCGGCCTGAAACTCGATCCGAACAGCCTGACCCGGCTGACCGAATTCCCGGCCGGCGCCATCGTCAGCCTGGGCGGCTGCTCGGCCTCGTTCGTGTCGCCGCAGGGCCTCGTCGTCACCAACCACCACTGCATCTACAACAGCGTGGCGCAGGCTTCCACGCCGGAGCGCGACCTGCTGGCCAACGGCTTCGTGGCCCGCTCGCTGGGCGAGGAAGTGCCGGCCGCACCGGGCACGCGTGTGTTCGTGACGAAGGAAGTGCTGAACGTGACCGACAAGGTCGTCACGCCGGAAGTGGCCAAGCTGTCCGGCAAGGCCCGCAGCGATGCGATCGAGAAGAACCAGAAGGCGCTGGTGGCGGCATGCGAGCAGGATGCCGGCCACCGCTGCACCGTGCCGTCGTTCTACGGCGGCCTGGAGTTCTACCAGATCAAGCAGCTGGAAATCCGCGACGTGCGCCTGGTGCACGCGCCGCCGGCCGGCGTGGGCAAGTTCG
This sequence comes from Pseudoduganella sp. jia 12, assembly GCF_055502675.1. Classification (NCBI taxonomy): domain Bacteria; kingdom Pseudomonadati; phylum Pseudomonadota; class Betaproteobacteria; order Burkholderiales; family Oxalobacteraceae; genus Pseudoduganella; species Pseudoduganella sp. jia 12. The sequence continues at coordinate 82,610 of NZ_JBUXKP010000004.1, read as the reverse complement.
GCGGCGATACCGACAACTGGATGTGGCCGCGCCACACGGGCGATTACGGTTTCTACCGCGCCTACGTAAGCAAGGACGGCAAGGCGGCCGACTACAGCAAGGACAACGTGCCGTACGTGCCGAACCATGTACTGAAGCTGGCCAAGGAAGGCGTGAAGGAAGGCGACTTCGTGATGGCCATGGGCTACCCGGGCCGTACCAACCGCCACCGCCTGCCGTCGGAAGTGCAGTTCACGTTCGATTATTCGTACCCGGCCTTCGTCAAGGCATCCGGCGAAACGCTGGCGATCATCGACCGCGAGACCAAGGGCAACAAGGACCTGACGCTGAAATACGCGGGCCAGGTCGCCGGCATCAACAACTATTACAAGAACCGCCAGGGCATGATCGACTCGTATGCCGGCAGCGATTTCCTGCAGCGCAAGAAGGCCGAGCACGAGCAGCTGAAAGCGTGGATCGACGCCGACGCCAAGCGCAAGGCCGAATACGCCGACGACATCACGAAGGTCGAGCACCTGATCGCCGAGCGCGACGCGGAAGCCAAGCGCGACTTCAACTACAGCTATGCCCAGCCGCGCCTGCTGACGACGGCACGCATGCTGTACCGCCTGGCGAACGAAACGCAAAAACCGGATGCCGACCGCAAGTCCGGCTACCAGGTGCGCGACCTGCCGCGCATCAAGTCCGGCGTGGCATCGCTGGTGCGCACGTTCGATCCGAAGGTGGACAAGGCGATCGCCATGCACCACCTGAAGAACTACCTGGCGCAACCGGCCGCCGAGCAGAAAACGGCATTCAATACGGCACTGGGCATTCGCGCCGGCATGAGCGATGCGGAACTGTCCGCGGCGCTGGACAAGCTGTACGCCGGCACGAAACTGAACGACGCCGCGGCGCGCGACGCCTGGCTGGACAAGAAGCCGGCCGACTTCAAGGCCAGCGACGATGCCTTCGTCAAGGCCGCCGTCGCCCTCTACGAAGCCGACATGAAGGCCGAGGCGGAAGAAGAAGAACTGGCCGGCAAGCTGCAGCAGGCCTACGGCAGCTACATGAAGGCCAAGATCGCCTACATGAAGTCGAAGGGCCAGGCCGTGTACCCGGACGCGAACAGCACGCTGCGCGTCACGTACGGCAACATCGCCGGCCGCGCCCATGGCGCCGACGGCACCACCTGGACCGCGTTCACCACCGTCAAGGGCGTGCTGGCCAAGCACACCGGTACAGGCGAATTCGACGCGCCGAAAGCGCAGCTGGATGCGATCAAGGCCAAGGACTTCGGCAAGTACGTCGATCCGAAGCTGAAATCGGTTCCGGTGAACTTCCTGGCCACGCTGGACATCACCGGCGGCAATTCCGGTTCGGCCGCGCTGAACGCGAAGGGCGAGCTGGTGGGCCTGGCGTTCGACGGCACGCTCGATTCGATCATCTCGGACTGGGACTTCAACAAGGCCAATACCCGCGATATCCAGGTCGATTTGCGCTACATGCTGTGGAATATGAAGCATGTGGACAAGGCGGATAACCTGCTGAAGGAGATGGGCGCCGAATAAGCGCTCCTGATTCGCCTGAAGAGCCACGTCCTGTAAGGGGCGTGGCTTTTTTATTGCTTAGTACCAGCATTGAGCATTGCAATTCGGCGTGCAAACAAAAAGAGGCCAATGTTTGCGAAACCTGCTTGTGTATCGAAAAACCAGGAGTGTTAACAAAACCGTTCGCTTATCCTGAGCAACAAGATCGCACATTGAGCTAATATGATCGTCTGCTTTGGGCCAAGACGGACTTTCAATGATTGCGGCTCGCGGCTAGTCTCTGCATGGCTGCCAACCTAAGCACAGGTGGACAATATCGCGATGCATACCGACCATTTTTCAATGGAAGAGCTTCCTAAATGGTATCCCGGTCGAAGGTTCAAGCGCCGGCTTGTCATGGATAGGGCACGTGTTCACACCGTCGTAAATGGCGACGAGATCGCTGCACAGTTCTTGCTCTCTGGCCATTCACTCATCGCGACTTGCTATGATTATTTCGATGGAGTTAGTTATTGGTTCTATCTGATTGATAGAACAGGGAAAATCATCGACAACGTATCAACACCTGACTATTTCGGCTTCATACAGGACGTCAATATTCACGAACCAAACGCTCTCAGTTTTGGCTTCTTCGGAACCGACGATCGATGGCACCTAGTCGTTCAGCCATACGGATTTTGGTCATTCAAATTTGCAGAGCTAGCTAGACGAGCCAATCGGTTCTTCTGGCGTAAGCGGTATGTTTCCCTAAAGCGCGCACCGCCTGCCGATTTATCAGCAGCCTCGTCAACATAACCCAGACCCTCGGTATGAGTGGCGGCTTTGTGGCGAAAGCGGTCATGCTCGACACGGTTTCTGCGCTAGGATGACAGCCATATTCGCGGGCGGATTGATTTCCGCGCACTTCTCGTACCTCGACCGATAGCGAAGTTGCCGCGATGGCCGACTTCGGCACGCCCCCCTGCTTCTACCTTCTGGCGGAAGCATCTTAAAGCCTCTCGGGGCAGGCAGAACCAAGATCTTCGCTATCCCTTCTGCCGTGCACCACAATGCTGCCAGGCCCTGCGCCGTGTCGCGCAATGTACGTCGTGACGCTTGCTCATACCGAACGGCGAACTTCCCTGCACATCTCGCCCGCATGCGTTACATTGTCTTTTTCACACGCAACAACACGCAAACTTCAGGAGAAAAGCATGGCAAAGAAAGTCGCTGTCCTCGTCGGCAGCCTGCGCAAGGAATCGATCACCCGCAAGTACGCCCAGGCGATTGCAAAAATGCTGCCGCCGTCGCTCGAGGCGGAACTGGTCGAGCTGGACATGCCGCTGTATAACCAGGACCTGGATGACGCCAATACGCCGGCCGAGGCGTGGACCGTGTTCCGCGACAAGCTGAAGGCCGCCGACGCCGTGCTGTTCCTGACGCCCGAGTACAACCGCACGATTTCCGGCGCGCTGAAGAATGCGATCGACGTGGGTTCGCGGCCTTGGGGCCAGAGCGTGTGGGATGGCAAGCCGGCCGCCGTCGTATCGCAGTCGCCGGGCGCACAAGGCGGCTTTGGCGCCAACCACAACACGCGCCAGGCCGTGGTGTTCCTGAACGTGCCGGTCATGCCGGCACCGGAACTGTATATCGGCGGCTCGCCGAACTACCTGGGCGAGGACGGCGACATCAACAACGAACAGACGAAGGAATTGATCGGCAAGTTCGTTGCCGCGTTCGAGAAGTGGGTCGAGGCCAACGCGAAGAAATAAGCGCCGGCAAACGAGCCTATTGGCAGGTCGGCGAGCCGAAGCGATAAGGCTCGCCACGCGCTACAGGATGTTCCGGCACCGGCTCGCGGCCGTTTTGTTCCAGTGCCAGCAGTAGCGGCGCGCCCGCTTGCCGCAGCAATGCCAGCCGGGCACCGGGGAAGCGCTGCGGTATCAGGCCGATCTCGGCGGCCGACAGGTTGCCGTGGTTGACCAGCACGCGGCACGATGGCCCGAAATCCAGCATGGCCGCCATCATGGCCGGCCGGGCACCGCCGGGATCGGGCATCGACGTCACCCGCAGCCGCGTGTCGCCCTTGCGAACTGTCATGCCTTCCCATGTGTCGAGCGGATACACGCTGTGGATGCCATGGCTGCGCAGGCGCTCCGCGGTGCCCGTCATCGCCACGACGGGGCGTGCATTCCAGGTTGCCGCGCCCACGCCATGCCAGTCGGGGTTCGACAGCAGCACCAGGTCGGCACCGGCCATGTCGGCCGGCAGCGTGCCGCCATCGGTGCCGGGATCGATCAGCACCGACAGCCCGCGCACGCGCAGCAGCGCGGTGGCGGTACCGAAGAATTGCACCATGCCGCCGGGATCCTGGCGTGCCGCGCCGGCGGGAATCGTGAGCCGGTAGCGCGGCACGTCGGCGGCATGGGCCAGGGCGGCATATGACAACGAGAACAGCAACAAAGGCAGCAACGGCGAACACAGCTTCAGCGGCATCTTCATGGGGCCTCCGGGGAAACCCTACAGTTACCATGCCGCCCCGGACTGGAAGATGAACTGCCGCAAAGCCGCTTGCCTGCAGGGATCGCCGATAGCCGGCGCGTCGCTTTACTGCCTCACCTTATTGCTTCACCTTTACTGCCTCACCTTATTGCCTCACCTCATTGCCTCACTTGCCGGCTCACTTTTTCGGCTCGTAGCGGTACGTTTCGCCATGCTTCAAATAAGTCACCTTCTCCGCCAGCCCCGCCTCCTGCACGGCCTTCTGGAAATCCGACAGCGGCGACTTGAACACCGTGTAGTCGTTGTAGTGGATCGGGATCGCCCGGTGCGGGGCGATGAGCTTGAGCATCTTCACGCCCTCCTTGGCATCCATCGTCACCGTCACGATGCCGAGGATACGCGTGCCGCCCAGGTGCAGCAGCGCCAGGTCCACGCCGGGGAAGCGTTTCGGGATTTCCTCGATATCGCGGTACACCATCGTGTCGCCCGACACATACATGCGATAGCGGCCGGCGGGGGACGAGAAGTCCAGCATCGATCCCATCACGGCCGGCAGCAGCGCGGCTGCCGCCACCGGGCCATGGCGGCCGGGCATCGCCGTCAGGCGCAGCGTCGTGCCGCCTTTCGTCACCTGCACATCCTGCCACGTGCCCAGGCCGATCACGGACGTGAAGCCCAGCTTGCGCAGGTCGTCCGCCGCGGAAGCGGTGGTGACGATCGGCGTGGAACGCTTCAGCTTTTCGCGCACCAGCTTGTCGAAATGATCGTCGTGCAAATGGGACAGCAGCACGAAGTCGATAGGCGGCAAGGCATCGAATTCGATGGCCGGATTCGTCTGCCGTTCCGACGTGAGGCCATAGCCCAGGTGCACATGATCGCCCTTGTGCAGGAAGTTCGGGTCCGTCAGGATCGTCATGCCGCCAAAACGGATCAGCACCGTGGCGGTGCCGATGAACTGCACCGAGTGGTCGGCCTCGCCCGACGTTTCGGCGGCGGGAACGTTCAAGGTGAAGCGCGGCGCCGTGTTTGCCTGCTGCGCGGTGGCAACGCCCCCAAGCGCCAGGGTCAAGATGCACAGCAATTTCATGCCAAAAGCCATCATCCGGTTCATCGGTTCCCTCCTCGTGAAAAGGCGTTGATAGCATGGTTTTCGCTGCCTCGTTCGCACGTTTCCCAGCGGCTGCGGCGTCCTTGCGACACAGGTTGCGATGCTACAATCGCGGCGCGGCCGCCTACCCGGCATCGCCGTTCCCGTCACTGCTCCTGAGATCCAGACCATGCACCCCGAATTGCTCACGCCCATGCCCACGCCTTATGAAAAAGGCAACCAGAACCAGACCACGCTGTGGACCGACTGCATCGCGTTCTATGAAGAACTCGCGCGCCGTTTCCCGCAGGTATTGAGCTTCCGGCAGGCAGGGGTGTCCGATGGCGGCATCCCGCTGCACGTGGGCGTGGTGAGCGCGGACGGTGTGTTCGACCGCGAAGCGATCAAGGCCGCGGGCCGCCCGGTCTTCTTCAACAACAACGGCATCCATCCGGGCGAGCCGGAAGGCATCGATGCCTGCATGGCCATCGTGCGCGACTTCTGCTTCGATCCGGCAAAGCTGGCCACGCTGGGCGACACCGTGCTGCTGTTCGTGCCGGTCTATAACGTGGACGGCGCCCTGAATCGCACGAACACGTCGCGCCCGAACCAGGAAGGCCCGGAGCTGTTCGGCTTTCGCGGCAACAGCCGCCACCTGGACCTGAACCGCGATTTCATCAAGTGCGACACACTGAACGCGCGCGTCTTCAACGAACTGATCACCGCGTGGGATCCGGACGTGATGGTGGATACCCACACGTCCAACGGCGCCGACTACACGTATACGATGACGCTGATCCACACCCAGGCGGACAAGCTGGGCTCCGGCCTGGGCCCCTTCCTGCGCGACACCATGCTGCCGCATCTCTACGCGGAGATGGCAGCGCGCGGCTGGCCCACCTGTCCGTACGTCAATCCGGTGCAGGACACGCCGGACGACGGCATCGCCGAATTCCTCGAAGTGCCCCGCTTCTCCACCGGCTTCACGGCGCTGCACAACATCATCGGCTTCATGCCCGAGACGCACATGCTCAAGCCGTTCAAGGACCGCTACGAATCGATGCGCACCCTGCTGGACGTGACACGCGAATTCACCGTGCGCCATGCCGGCGAGATCCAGCGCCTGCGCCGCGAAGCGAAAGCCGCCCAGCGCCAGCAGCAGGAATGGACGGTGACGTGGAAGATGTCGGACACGCCATCCACCTTCCGCTTCAAGGGCTATGAAGCCCGCCGCCACCCGAGCGTGCTGGGCAACTACACGCGCCTGTCGTACGACCGCAGCAAGCCCTACGAGAAGGATATCCCTTACTACAACAGCTTCCTGCCCGATACCGTGGTGCGGGTGCCGAAGGCGTATGCCATTCCGCAGGCGTGGCGCGAAGTCGTCGCGCGCCTGCAGTGGAACGGCGTGCGGATGACGCGCGTCGAAGCGCCGATGCAGGTCGAGGCGCGCTGGTACCACATCGGCGAACTGTCGACCCGCGCCGCCGCCTACGAAGGCCATATGTTCCACGACGTGGTCGATGTCGAGGCGCGCACCGGCACGTTCACGCTGAATGCGGGCGACTGGATCGTGTCGCTGGACCAGGACAATGCCCGCTACGCCGTCGAAACGCTGGAGCCGCAGGCGCACGACAGCTTCTTCCGCTGGGGCTTCTTCAACTCGGTGCTGGAAAAGAAGGAGGCCATCTCCGACTACGTGTTCGAGGACCTGGCCGTGCAGCTGCTGGAAGAGGAACCGCAATTGCGCGAACGATTCGATGCGTGGAAGGCGGCCAACCCGGACTTGCTGTCGAACCAGGAAGCGGTGCTGGACTTCATCCTGCACCACTGCGCGCGGCATGCGGAGCCGGAGTGGCGCCGCTACCCGGTACTGGGCCTGCTGTAACGAAGGCGGGTCCATGCCACAACCACTTCACTATGCACTGAGCCCGCGCACCTTCTTCCACAGCCACTACTTCCACCTCGGCCTGCGCTTCGGCGCGGGCCTGATCGGCATCATCTGGGCCACGCTGGCGTTCGCCGACATGACGACGGCCATGTCCGTCGGCATCGGCGCGCTGTGCACGGCCCTGATGGACATGCCCAGCCCGTTGCGCCACAAGTTCAACGAGATGCTGGCGTCCATCCTGCTGTGCAGTCTGGTGACGCTGGTGGTGAGCCTGTGCGCGCCGCATTTCTGGCTGCTGATCGCGGTGCTGGTGCTGCTGTCGTTCTTCGCCAGCATGATGATCGTGTACGGCAAGAAGTCGATGCCGCTGCAATTGGCCACGCTGTTCATCATGACGATGTCGATGGAACACCACCTGACGCCGTTGCAGGCGCTGGGCCATGCCGGCCTGTTCACGCTGGGCGGCGTGGCCTACCTCGGCTACGCGATGGGCATCGCCTGGCTGCTGCGCCACCGCATCAAGCAGCAGGTACTGGCCGAGGCGCTGTTCGAGCTAGCGGCCTACATCGATATCAAGGCCGACTTCTACGACACGCGCTACAACCTCACCGAGCAGTTCAACCGCCTGGTGCGCCACCAGGCGCTGCTGGCCGACAAGCAGCAGGCTTCGCGCGACCTGATCCTGCGCTCGCACCAGAACCGCAAGGATGCGATCGTGGTGCAGATTCACGTGTGCATGCTGGACCTGTACGAGCAGATCCTGTCCACGCACACCGATTACACGCAACTGCGCGTGCACCTGGCCGATTCGCCGGCGCTGGAAGCGCTGCGCGGTCTCGCGTTCAAGTGCGCGCGGGACATCGAATCGGTGGCTTACGCCGTCACGCGCAAGAAGGCGTCGTTCCAGACCATCAGCTACGAGCCGGAGCTGGCGGCCATCGAGACGGAGCTGGCCGAGCTGCAGCGCCGCGTGGAAGCGGGCAAGCCGGCGCAGGAAGCGCTGGCCGTGCTGCGCGCGCAGCGCAACAAGGTGCGCGCCATCATCAACATGGTGGACGAACTGCACGGTGCCAGCCAGAAGGCCTACGACAGCACGCCGTTCTGGCAGGATGCCGACATGCAGCCGTTCCTGTCGCAGCAGAAGTACGAGTTCGGCGTGCTGCTGTCGCACCTGCGCATGGATTCGCCGATCTTCCGCTTCTCGCTGCGCGTGGCGATGGCGATCGCGGTGGGCCTGGCCATCGGCACGCTGCTGCCTTATTCGGCGCACAGCTACTGGATCATCCTGACCATCGTGATCATCCTGCGGCCCAGCTTCTCGATGACGAAACAGCGCCGCGGCGACCGCATCGTGGGCACCGTGATCGGCTGCGTGATCACGGCCGCGATCCTGCTGTTCTTCAACCACCCAGCCGTGATCCTGGCGGCGCTGGTGCTGGCCACGATCGCCACGCCCACGTTCGTCTACCTGCGCTACCGCTACACGGCGATCGCGGTGTCGATCATGATCCTGCTGCAGATGAACCTGGCCGCGGGCGGCAGCATCCACGTGATCACGGAACGGCTGGTGGACACGTTCATCGGCGCCGCGGTGGCCACCGTGTTCAGCTTCGTGCTGGCGAGCTGGGAATACCAGAGCCTGCCCAAGCTGGTCCAGCAGGTGCTGGCCGCCAATGGGCGCTACATGGAAGCGGCGTTCGAGCTGTTGCAGGGCAAGTCCCGCAACGACTTCCCCTACCGCATCCAGCGCAAGGGGCTGATGGATGCCCTGGCAATGCTGTCTGCCGCGATGGTGCGCATGCTCGACGAGCCGGCCAGCAAACGCCGCGCGGCGGAAGACATCAACCTGTTCATCGTGCAGAACTACCTGCTGGTGGCGCACGTGGCGGCACTGCGCGCGATCCTGCGCCGCCACGTGAAGGACATCCCGGCGCGCGAGGTGAACCGCATGCTGGCGGCCAGCCATGCGCAGGTAGGCCGCACGCTCGCCGATGCGCTGGCCAGGCACGGCGTGATGGCGCCGGTGCCGAGCCTGGAAGAAGACCTGGCGTGGTCGGAAACGATCGCGCCCGCGGGTTCCGTGGACTGGCCCGGCTGGCCCGTGGTGCAGCGCCGGGTGCGCCTGCTGCAGGCCGATGCGGAAAAGATCCTCGTGCACAGCGAGGCGATCGAACGGAACGTGGTGCGGGCACACGCATAGGTCGCGGCACGACCATGTACTCATCCATGGTCGTTTTGCTATCATTCCAGGCCAAGCCACTATCGCGCCTGTGAATGATGTCCGAATCCACTTCCGACGTATGCCAGGACTGCGGCGCGTGCTGCGCGCACTACCGCGTGTCCTTCTACTGGGGAGAAAGCGATGCCCATCCCGGCGGCACGGTGCCGCGCCACATGACCATCCCCATCACGCCACACCGCATCGCCATGCGCGGAACGGAACAGTCGCCGGTACGCTGCATGGCGCTCGAGGGCAGCGTGGGCGACAAGGTCGGCTGCGCCATCTACCCGTTGCGCTCGGCAACGTGCCGGGATTTCGCCGCCTGCACGCCCGAATGCGACAAGGCCCGCGGCGCATATGGGCTGGCACCGCTGGCCCAGCCGGCACGCCTCCCTGGCCTCTGACCCGGCAATGGCCCGGTAGTGAAAAGCGATGGATGTTCGTGCCAGGCCATGCGGAAATGCCCCGGGATCCATGGGGCCAGGTGACTACTCCCCCTGTCGCAACGCGGCCACCGGCATCACCCGCATGGCGGCGATCGCGTGGCGCACCGTGGCACCCAATGCCGTGAGCGCGCCGACGAGCAGCGCCGCCGGCAGTGCCCACCATGCGTGGCTCGTCGCCACCGCGAAGCCGGAAAGATAGTAGGCGATGGCGAAACCGGCCGGCGGCAATGCCAGCGCCGCCGCCGCGAGCAGCAGCAGGGCGAACTCCGTGCCGACCAGCAGCCCGATGGCCCGGCCGCCCGCGCCGTGCAGCTTGCGCAGCGCGATTTCGCGACCGCGCCGCTGCACGCTGCCGGCGGCCAGCACGTAGATGCCGAACGCGGCGATGCCGGTGGCGACCGCGGTGCCCAGTGTCAGCAGGCGCGCGATGCGCCAGTCGTCGGCGCTGCTATCCTCGAATACCCCGCGCGCCGGCTGTACCCAGATCGGCGGCCCCGGGAAAAAACGCGACAGCAGCGGCGCCAGTATCTTTTCCAGCGACGCGGCATCCAGCGTGGTGCGCACCATGATCACGTTCGCACTGGCCTGCTCCACCAGGTACACCATGGCCGTGGACGGGTAGCGCAAGCCCCTGTGCCGCAGCGGTGGCGCGATACCGGCCACGCGCAGCGGTACCTTGCCCATCGTGACCACCTGTCCCACGGCGGCGGCTTCGGACGCGAAGCCGAGCGCCCGCGCGGCGGCCCCGTTCAGCATGATGTCGTTTTGCCGGGGTGCGGACGGGCGGGTGCCGTCGAAGCGCGCATCGGAGCCCGCATCGAAGTCCGCATCGAAGCCCGCGTTGAAGCCAACACCCGCCACCGGCGCGATGCCGGTCACGTCGAAAAAGCCGGGGCCGACCAGGCTCATTTCGAAACGCCGCTCCACGCCGGACGGCCCCCGGAACGCGGTACTGTTGCGCACCATCGGATGACCGAACGGCAGGTCGATCGCGGTGGCACCAAGGATACCGGGCACGCGCGCCAGCGCCGCATGGAAAGCCTGCCGCGTTTCGGCGCCGGCCTCCTGGCGCAGGTGCAGCAGCACGAATTCGTCCACGTCGAAACCGGGATCGGCCTGCGCCGCGAAGCGGGCCTGCCAGCCGACCGCCAGCGCCAGCGCGCACAGGCTGATCGCGGCGGCGAACTGGAACACGGTCAGGGCACGGCGCAGCCATGTGCTGCCGGCCGGTTCGCTGCCGGGCCGCCCTGCCAGTGCCTGCGCCGGCAGCACGCGCAGCGCGATCCGGGCCGGCCAGATGCCGCACGCCAGGCCTGTGGCCAGCCCGATCGCCAGCGCCGCCAGCAGCGAGGCGGGCGACAGGAATTCCACCAGCGGCCGGTCCATCAATGACGCGAAAACGGGCAGCAGCAACCACGCCAGCAACAGGCCGAGGCTGGCGGCTGCCAGCGCGACGGCAACGGATTCGGCAACGAACTGCACCGCCAGCCGGCCGGTGCCGGCGCCCAGCGTCTTGCGCACCGCGATCTCCCGGCCGCGCGCCAGCACGCGCACCGTGGCCAGGTTCACGTAATTGGTGGCGGCAAGTGCGAGGATCAGCAATGCCAGCGCGGCCAGCGCCAGCACGCGCGCCTTCGATGCGCGCGCGCCGCCATGGAAGACCGCGACGTCGGTATCGAAATACGCGTCGGCCAGCGGCGTGACGGCCACTTCCACCATCGTGCCGCCGACACGGCGCATCTCGTTCGCACCCAGCATTGCCGCCACCACGCGATTCGCCTCCTGCTGCACCGGCGCGGCCATCGCCTGCGCCTGCACGCCGGGCGCCCTGGCGTACAGCTTGCCAGCCAGCCCCGTCCAGTTGTGGCGCTGCCGTTCGCGCTCGCCCGGCTTCCACAACACCGTGCCCTCGCCGACCAGGGCCGTATAGGGCAGCGTGGTATTGGGCTGCGGCTCGGGCAGCAGCGCCAGCACGCGCAGCATGCGGCCGTCGACATCGAGCGTGCGCCCCAGCGCCGCCGTGGTGCCGAACAGCTCGCGCGCGCCGCGCGGCGTCAGCGCCAGCCCGTCCGGCCGGGCCAGCGTTGCGGCCAGGTCGCCCGCCAGGGCGCGCACGCCGAACATGGCGGGGAACGTGGCGCTGACCTCGTTGAACGTCACTTGATGCAGCCGGCCATCCACCTTGACCGTCTTCGCATGCGGATTCACGGTGCACAGCGTGAGCGGCAGGCCGCTGTTGGCCAGCACGTCGCGGGCAGGCAGGGGCATCTGCTCGATCCACTGCGGCTCGGCCAGCAGCTTGAGCTTGTGCTTGAAGACATAAACGTTGCGGTTGTCCGGCACGGCGCTGTCGTAGCTGAACGAGTAATGAACGAACGCCAGCAGCAGGAACGCGGCGGCCAGCCCGATCGCCAGGCCGAGCAGCATGGCAGCCGTGTGCAGGGGCTGCCGGGCCAGCATTCGCCAGCCGATGCGGAAGTCGCGCAAATGCATGATGGTCTCCGTCTTTTGATGCTGTCATCTCTGCAAGCATTGTGCCAATGCATTGCCCGGGCAGGTGCGCCGGTAGTGTCCGATGGCGAACAGTTTTACTGTCCGGAAACGAACAGCGATCGTTTTCACTTCATTAACTATACGTTTTGCGAATGGAGATCATCACAAAGTAAAATTTTATTTATGACCTGGACGCCCCTATACTGCACTGCAACAACCCTCAATTCAGGAGCTAACATGTCTACCGCCCTCATCACTACTCCGGCCACCCGCGGCTATCTGGACAGCGTGGGCCGTGTCGCCATGAATTTCTTCGGCAAGATGCTCGCCTTCGCACCATTCGCCGCAGCCGCATCGCATGGCAGCGCTTCGCAAGTGTCCACCCTGCGCGAGCGCCGCGCCATCCTGCGCCTCGCCAAGGATTTCGACATCACGTCGCCGAGCCAGGCTGCCGAACTGCGCAACCTGGTCGGCCGCGACTGATCCGCTTCCTGCGCTTCCTGGAAAAGCCGGCATTGCCGGCTTTTTTCATTTCCGCGACAGATTCCCCTCTTATGAGATTCGTGGGCACCGGACATTTGGCACGGTGATGAAATAGCTATATTTTCCGTTTATTTCCTTATAAATCATTCACTTGGCGAATGGTTTACATCACGAATCAAAAGTTCATTTATTTCTCCGGCATGCCTACACTGCATGCAACAACGTTAATTCAGGAGACAGCCGAGGCGACCGCCAAGGCTAACTGTCATTAACTTCAGGGGAAATAACATGTCCATCGAAACTTCCGCAAAAAACCGTTGCCTCGGCCTGCTGGCCGCCATGCTCGTCTCGGGAGCCGCCTCCGCGATCGAAGTCCCGGCAACGCCGGATTCCCGCAACTGCAAGGCGGATTATCCCCGCGCCGCCATCGCCAACGAAGAACAAGGCACGGTCTCGATGTCGGTACTCGTGTCGTCCGGCGGTGTCGTGAAGGATTCGCGCATCAACAAGTCGAGCGGCTATCGGGTGCTGGACAACGCCGCGCTGCGCAAGCTGGCCGCCTGCAAGTTCGCGCCGGGCACGAAAGATGGCGCGCCGGCCGATACATGGACCCGCGTGGACTATGCCTGGAAGCTGGACTGATCCGTGCCGGTGCGCACTGCTCCATACAAGCCGGCAATGCCGGCTTTTTTTATGGCGACTGTCGGGCTTTATACGAATTGGTGATGACAGGGTATTCTTCGGCGTTATAAATAGTTGTTATGGGGAAACCAACTTTATACGTTTTACGCATGGCACACATCACAAATGAAAATTTTTTTTATTTCTGTGCGCGCCTTATACTGCACTGCATCAACGATCAATTCACAGGAGTTCACCATGTCGACCGCCATCTTCCCTACTACCGCCACCGCAGGTTCCCTGGACAGCACCGGCCGTACCGTGATCGGCTGGCTGCACTCCATGCTGCGCACCACGCCGCCGGCACTGGCCGAAGTCCACGGCAGCAAGTCCCAGCCTGAAGACGTGCCGTCGTACTACAAGGTCGGCGTGCGCATGTCCCTGCTGCGCTGGGCCGACGAAGTCGAAGCGGATGCACCGCACGAAGCGGCCAAGCTGCGCGCACGCGCCGCCGCGATCTGATACTGACGATACGTTGTGAAAAAAGCCGGCATTGCCGGCTTTTTTGCTTTCAGGAGGTTGCGCTTACAGGTACTTGTCGAACCAGTCGACGATCCGCTTCGTGAGGTCCTGCTGGTGTTCCGGCTTGCGGATAGCGTGCCCCTCCCCCTCGTACACCACGAACGCGGTCGGCACGTTCAGCGCCTTCAGCGCGTGCCAGAATTCCATCGATTGCGCAGCCGGGGTTTCCACGTCGCGCTCGCCCACGTAGATCAGCGTCGGCGTCTTCGCGGCCTTCACGTATTCGATCGGCGACAGCTTGCGGTAGATGTCCGGATCGTCGTACATCGTGGCGCCGAAGAACGGCACCATCCACTGGTCGATGCCGTTCTGGCCATAGTAGCTGATCCAGTTGGCCACGCCGGCGCCCGCCACGGCCGCCTTGAAGCGGTCGCTGTGCGTCACGCCCCACATCGTCATAAAGCCGCCGTAGGATCGGCCCATCAGGCCCAGGCGCTGCAAGTCGATCGGCATGATCCTTGCCGCGATGTCGATGCCGGCAAGGATGTCGCGCAGGTCGCCGCCGCCGAAATCGCGGCGGTTGGCACGCACGAATTCCTGGCCCTGGCCGAAGCTGCCGCGGGGATTCGGCATCATGACCAGGTAGCCGGCTTTCACCAGCGCCAGCACATCGGGACTGCCCGATTCGGAAATGAAGCGTGGCGTGGCCGCCGATGCCGGGCCGCCGTGCACCTGCACGATCGTCGGATACTTCTTGCCGGGGTCGAGCTTCGGCGGACCCACGATCCAGGTTTGCATCGTCCTGCCCTCGTTCGCCCACGAGAAACTCGACATCGACACCTGTGCCGGAACACGCTCGTTGTCGCGCGTGACCTGCGCCGGCAGCGCCAGCGGGCCGGCCACGAGGCGCGGCGCACTGGTGAAGTCCTCGATGGCGCCGCTCACCTTTGCGCCATCGGCGCTGAACGACAGCCGTCCATCCGTGCCGCCGGCCGCCGTCACCGGGGCCGACCACTGCTTCTTCGTCTCGCCGGTCGCCGCATCGACGGTGAGCACCGCCAACAGGTCGCCCATCAATGCCGAGGCGACCAGGCCATTCTTCTTCCACGCCAGGGCGTTGAACGTGCCCTTGAAGCCGGGCGTGATGTTCGTGGGTTCGCCACCGGCCAGCGGCACGGTCCAGATATCGCCGCCGATCGCGCCGAAGTCGCTCATCAGGCCGCCCACATAGGCCACCGTCTTCCCGTCCGGGGACACGCGCGGCAGGTTCAGTTGCGTGGTGGGCGAAGCGATCACGCGCAGCGCGCCGCTGGCCGCATCCACGTAGGCCAGCCTGGCTACCCACCAGTTGTTGTCGCCGTCGCCCTTCGCGCCCGTGGCCACGAAGCCTCTGCCGTCCGGCGTCCAGTCGTATTCATAGATGAAGGTATCGGCCGGCGACAGCAGCTTCGGCGTGCCGCCGCTGGCGGGTACCGTGGCGATGCGCTGCGCATCGTCGTTGCTGCCGATCTCGCCCACGAGGCGGGCGCCGGCGGCGGTGGCACCGGTTTCCTTGCGCGCGCCGACCGTGGCCAGCAGGGCCAGCGATGCGCCGTCGGGAGAAAAGCGCGCGGAATTCGCATTGCCATCCACGGTGGCCAGCACGCGCGAACCCACGTACAGCGTAGCCTTGCCGCCCGCGCTGCCGATGAAGGCAACGCTCTTGCCGTCCGGCGACCAGCTGGGGCGGTCATAGGTGCAGGCCGCGCATGGATCGTATTCATCGACGATCCTGCCGGTGCCGGCATCGCGCACGACGACGGTGGCGTGCGGCCGCTTGCCCGGCACGCCGGTATCGACCGATTCCAGTGCGGCGATCCGTTCGCCGGCAGGCGACAGCGCCACGGCCTTGTAGTCTCGCAGGTTCGGATGAACGTCCGCGGCCAGGGCAATCGCCCCGGACGTTGTGGCCGCGGCCACGAAGCTTGCGAGGGCGATTGCTTTCAGTTGCATGTCAAACCTTGTTCAGGCGGGAATTGCGGATGCCATAGGCGAAATAGGTGACGATGGCGGCGGCCATCCAGATCGAGAAGATCACGCGCGTGGTGTGCGACAGGCCCACCATCAGGTACAGGCACGCCGCGATCGACAGGCCCGGCACCAGGTAAGGCCCGAGCGGCACGCGGAAGCCCCCTTTTTTATAGGAGCCTGCGCGGCGCTCCTTGGCGCGCATGACGGGCACCGCGGCGGACACCAAGATGAACGCCGTCAGCGTGCCCATGCTGACCATGTCCCACAGGAAGGTGGCGTCGACGAAGCCTGCCACGAAAGCCACCACGATACTGACGATGATCGTGTTCAGCACCGGCGTTGCCGTGCGCTCGTGGATCTTGTGGAAACCCTTCGAGATCAGGCCGTCGCGCGAGATCGCATACAGGATGCGGGTCTGGCCATAGATCGTGACCAGCGTGACGGAGAACACGGAAATCACCGCGCCGGCGGACAATACCAGTGCCGGCCATGCCTGGCCTGTCACGTTCTGCAGGATCACGGCGAGGCCGGCTTCCTGGCCCTCGAACATGTGCGCCGGCTGCGCGCCCATCGCGGCCACGGACACGAGCAGATAAAACACGGTAACGATGCCCAGCGCGGCAAGGATGCCCAGCGGGACATTGCGCTTCGGGTTGTGTACTTCCTCGCCCGCGGTGGCCACGGTATCGAGGCCGATGAACGAGAAGAACACGGTGCCGGCGGCGGCCGTTACGCCGGCCATGCCCAGCAAGCCCTTCTCTCCTTCGCCCTTGAAGAATGGCGTGAAGTTGTCGGCATCGAAACCCGTAAAGGCCACGGCCACGAAGAACAGCAGGATCGCCAGCTTGATGATGACCATGATGGCGTTGGTGCGCGCCGATTCCTTGGCGCCGCGCGACAGCAAGAAGCAGCACAGTGCCACCAGGATGATCGGCGGCAGGTTGACGTGGCCCCAGTTGAACACCACGCCTTCCGGTGTCGACACGATCATCGGCGTGCGCAGCAGCGTGGGTATGTGCCAGTTGAAGGCATTGCCCAGGAAGTTATTCAGGTAGTCGGACCAGCCGATCGCCGTGGCGCTGGCGGCCAGCCCGTATTCGAGCAGCAGGCAGGCGGCCATGATAAAGGCCAGGAATTCGCCCACGGTGGCATACGCGAACGAGTACGAGGAGCCGGATGCGGGAATGCGGAACGCCAGTTCGGCATAGCACAGCGCTGTCAGGCCGGCCGTCAGCGCCGCCAGCAGGAACGACAGGATCACGGCGGGGCCGGCCTTCGGCACCGCTTCGACCATCGTGAAGAAGATGCCGGTGCCGATGGTGGCGCCGACGCCGATCATCGTCAGCGAGAACAGGCCCATCGAGCGGGCCAGGCCGCCGGGAGCATGCGGCGTTTCCATGCCAATGCCCGGGGCTGTTTCCGGGCTCGTGTCGGCGGTGGCGGCGACCGGTTTGGTACGGGTCAGTTTCTGGACCAGCGTCTGGCTCACAGGGGGTTCCTTGTCAGGGTGTTCAAGGCCGTGGCGCTCGTGACGCCGGGCAAAGTCGCGATTATAGGGCCAAGTTTCGCGACTTCCCTAAGAGAATTTTGTGTGCAAAAAACAAGTGGTAATAAAGATACTTCAACTTGCGGAGGGCGATTTCGCGCAGTATGCGAGCTGCGCCGCCATGTCGGCCACGCTGCCGAACATCAGCTTCGGCGCACGTGCACGCAGTGCTTCGGGCTTGGCATAGCCCCAGGCAACCGCGGCGAAATCGAGCCCTTCGGCATGCGCGGCATCGATGTCGCGCACTTCGTCGCCCACGCACAGCACGCGCTCGCCCGGCACCCCGCTGCCCTGCACCACGCGGTGCAGGCGGCGGCGCTTGCCGAACAGCGCCGCGCCGCATTCGAAGTGGGCAAACAGGCGCGCATCCTCGCCCAGCACGGCACGCACATTGGCTTCGGAATTCGAACTGACGATGGCCAGCAGCACGCCATCGGCCGCCGCGCTGCGCAGTACACCGGCCACGCCATCGAACAGGCGGATGCGGCCGATGCTTTGCGCCATCAGCGTGCGGAAATGCATCGCCACGGGCAGCAGCTTCCAGCGCGGCATGCCCAACTGCCGCATGATTTGCGGCAGCTCGGCGCCACGCAGTTCGTCCAGGCGGGAAGGGTCCAGGCGCCGGAAGTGGTGCGCTTCCGCCACGGTATCGAACACTTCGAGGAAGAAGGGAAAGCTGTCGGCCAGCGTGCCGTCGAAATCGAAGATCAGCAGGTCGTAGCGGCGCATCGTTCCCTTTGTCCGGTTGTCAGCGCTGTCCGAGACGTGTATCCCCAAACAGCTGTTTCTGGTCATGCGGCTGGCAGCGCCAGTATTGCGGCGGCGCGTCGACCTGCGCGCCCAGTTGCGCGGCCGCGTGCCACGGCCAGCGCGGATCGTACAGGATGCCGCGGGCCAGTGCGACCATGTCGGCCTGGCCCTGCGCCACGATGGCTTCGGCATGCTCCGCCTCGGTGATCAGGCCCACGCCGATCGTCGGCAATCCTGTCTCGCGGCGAATGCGCTCGGCAAAACCCACCTGGTAGCCGGGGCCGACGGGGATCTTCTGTTTCGGCGACACGCCACCGCTGGACACGTGCATGAAGTCGGTGCCGAGCTTCTTCAGTTCGTTGGCAAAGACCACGCTCTGTTCAATATCCCAGCCGCCCTCTACCCAGTCGGAGGCCGAGATCCGCATTCCCACGGCCACGCTGCGGGGTACCGCGGCGCGCACTTCCTTGAATACTTCGAGCGGGAAACGCATGCGGTTCTCCAGCGAGCCACCGTAGCGGTCCGTACGCTGGTTGGACAACGGCGACAGGAATTGGTGCAGCAGGTAGCCATGCGCGCCATGCAGTTCGATTGCCTCGATGCCGAGTTCGTGCACGCGGCGTGCGGCGTCGACGAAATCCTGTTTCACTTTCGCGAGGCCCGCGTCATCGAGCGCCACGGGCACCGTTTCACCTTCGGCGTGCGGCACCGCCGAGGGCGCCACGGTCTGCCAGCCGCCGTCTTCCACGAGGATATTGCCGCCGCCTTCCCATGGCACGGCGGACGATGCCTTGCGGCCGGCATGGGCAAGCTGCACGGCCAGCACGATCGGCGAATGCCGGCGGATGGCCGCCACGACCCGTTGCAGTGCCCGGCGGTGCTCGTCCGACCACAGGCCAAGGTCCTGCGCCGAAATGCGGCCTTCGGGCGACACGGCCGTCGCTTCCAGGATCAGCAGCGCGGCGCCGGACAGGGCCAGGTTGCCGAGGTGGATCATGTGCCAGTCGGCAGGCAGGCCGTCGGTGGCGGAATACTGGCACATCGGCGCGATGGCGATGCGGTTCTTCAGGGGGGTCTCGCCGAGGGTGTACGGGGAAAAAAGCTGGCTCATGAAATTCCTTTCAACGGTATAGCAAAGAGTGTAGCGAGGATCGCCCGATCCCGCTTTTACCGGGCGTCGTTACATGTGCTTACCTTTGATACAGGGAAAAGGGTAGATCGCTTATTGGTATAAGGATAACCTTGTCGTATACCAATAGCAGACGAGACAGGAGGAAGAGATGACGCTGTACCAGAAGATCCCGACCACTTCTACGCGCATCGATCCGTTGATGCTGGTGGCCGCCGCCGGCATCGTGCTGCTCTCCGTCGTTGCGACCGCGGCCATCGTCCGCTGGCTGCCGGACGACAGCCGCGCCGGCGAATCATCGGAGAAGCCGCCTGTCCCGGCCACGGCTGCGCGCGCGTCGTCCGCTTCGTCGGCCGGCGTGCCGGATGGGCCGGCCATGCGCAAGATGCGCGACCAGAATTCCCGGGCACAAGCGACGCAGTTCGCTTCAATCTGATCCGAGTGACACCAGCTTCCTGCCTCACAAGCCACCTTCGGGTGGCTTTTTTTACGTCTCCACAGTCGAGGCCGTGTCCACCCTGGGGTCAGGCCCGAAAACAGACACGAGCTCGGCCACACCATAGTCGAGGCTGTGTCCACTTTTGTGCCTGACCCCAAGGTGGACACGGGGTGAGCTGTAATGCCGTATGTGGTCAGCCGATACGGACGATCATCATGCCGGCGCGCAGGCCGATACGGACATCCGGATTCGGGAACACGACGAATTCCTCGGGATGCTGCACCGTATAAACCGTGTCGCCGTCGCGGGCGATCTCGTCGCCCTGCTTGAGTGGTGTGAAGTTCTGCGTTTCCTTGCCGAAGGCCATCGTGAAGCCGTCGGACAGCTTGAGGATGTTTTGCGCAACCCGGAACAGGTGCGGTTGTTGCGGGGCAGGCTGCGGTGGCTTGCCGCGCAGCAGCCGGTCCAGCGCGGCGGAAGCGGCGGCGAATTGCGCCAGGTCGTTGCGGCCCAGCGTGCCGATGCGGCCCAGCTCCACCGTGCTGCCCGCGGCACCGTGGTGCTCGGCCGTGTGGAAGCTGTACGTGCCGGCCGTTTCCCGGTTCAGGATGACGGCGCCGATGCCCGCTTCGCCCAGCCAGCCGATCAAACGCTCGCGCGCCGGCGTGGCGATCAGTTCCGGCACGATCGCGAACGTGGGGTAATGCGACGCGCGGATGGCCGTGTGCAGGTCGAGGTGCCAGCGCTCCGGGCCGGCATCGGCAAAGAACGCGGCGGTGGCGGCGATCATCTCGTCCGCCCGCGCCGCTTCGGCGGTGCCGGCCAGGCTGCCCCGCTCGGCGCGGAACATGCGGTTCAGGTCGGCGTCGATGAAGCGCTTGCCGGCACGGATCGCGCCGATGCTGCCCACGCAGACCATCAGGTCCACCGCCAGCGCCTGCGGTTCGCGCGCCAGCGCATCGAGCAGGTAAGCCGTCAGCTCGATCGGCCCCGTTTCATCGCCGTGCACGCCGACGGACAGCAGCACGGCCGGCCGGCCGGTACCGGTATGGCGGATGGAGAGAATGCCGTCCGCCGGCTCGGTTACCGCAAAGCCCGCGTCACCGAACGTGCGGGCGATGGCCGAGAAGTCAGCCTCCGCTAGGGCCCGCACGGCTGGCGGCAGCGCGGCCGCACCATCGGCCGCCGGCGGCAGTGTGTTCTCCAATGGTGCCGCCATCTCAGGCCGCCTTCTGCATGCCATAGCCGCCGGTATTGACAGCTTCGGACAAGGTCCACACATCCAGCATCGCCTGCTCCAGGTCCGCCGGTGCGCTGAACGTCGGCAGGTTGAGCGCCGCGATCACGGTATCCACGGCGCCGGCGCCATGGCCGGCCGCGCGGGCCAGCACCTGTGCCAGCAAGCGCTGCTGCGTGCGCCGCAATGCCTGCTGCGCATAGCTGCGCAACTGTTCCTGCGATTTGCTGGTGGCCGGCAGATCCAGGCCGCGCTCCAGCGCACCGATACCGGCCTTCGCGCGCAACGTGGTGCCCAGCGCAAGGAACGCGGGCAAATCCATGCCTTCCGGCCGCTGCACCGACAGTGCCGCGAACAGGAAGGCGGACACGCCCTCGATGCCTTCCAGGGCTTTCCACGCCGTGGCGAATTCTGGCTTCGCGTCGGGCACCGCATCGGCTTCGAACGTGGTGCCGTCCGGTGCGAGGCGCCCGGCCATGCCCGGCTCGTCGAACAGGCGGGCCAGCTCGGCGATGCCGCCGCTGCCGCGCAACTGTTCCTTCGGCACCGCGAGCACGCCTTCCAGCACGGCACGCAGCGCCGAGCGGCTGCGCGCATCGACGGCCATCGACACCTCGCGCGGCACGGCCAGCGCATCGGCGTCGAGCGTATCGAACACTGGGTTCAGGTTCAGCGCCGACCATGCCTCGCCCCATGCCAGGATCACGTCCGTCTCCGCCACGCCATGTTCCTGCGCCAGGTTGCGCAGCATCAGCGGGCCGCAGCGGTTCACCGCTTCGTTGGCCAGCACGGTGGCCAGGATCGCGTTGGCCAGCGGGTGCGCCAGCGGCGAACGGGTAGCCACAAGCAGTTCGGGGAAGTAAGGCCGCAGCACGGCTTCGGCCCAGCTTTCCTCCGTCAGCGGCAGCACGCCCAGCAGGCGCTTGTAGCGGTTCTTCACGTTGGCGATGACGACGGCCAGTTCCGGCGTCGTCAGGCCGCGGTTGTCGCCCTTGCGGCGGGCGAGTTCGGCCACCGACGGCAGCATCTCCAGCTCGCGCGACAGCGCGCCCTCTTCTTCCAGGCTGGCGATCAGCGCGGCATAGCCCTTCTGCACCGAGATATCCGATTGCGCCTGCAGCTCGCGCACCAGGAGGCGCGTCTGCTGCGTGTTGTCGCGCAGGACGAGGCGCACGATATCGTCCGTCATGTCGTTCAGCGTGCGGTTGCGCTGCTCTTCCGTCAGCAGGCCCGCGTTGACTTCCACGTCGAGCCAGATCTTGGCGTTCACTTCGTGGTCGGAGCAATCCACGCCGGCCGAGTTGTCGATCGCATCGGTGAAGATGCGCCCGCCGGCCAGCGCGAACTCGATGCGGCCGGCCTGCGTGGCACCCAGGTTGCCGCCCTCGCCCACGACCTTGCAGCGCAGCGCGCTGCCGTTGACGCGGATCTGGTCGTTGGCGCGGTCCTTCACCTGCGCGTTGGTTTCCGTGGAGGCCTTGATATAGGTGCCGATACCGCCGTTGTAGAACAGGTCCACCGGCGCCAGCAGGATGCGGTGCATCAGCTCCTCGGGCGACAGCGACGATTCACTGATATCGAGCGCCTCGCGGATCTGCGGCGACAGGTCGATGGTGCGCAGCGAGCGCGGATACACGCCGCCGCCTTCGGAGATCAGGCCCTTGTCGTAGTCTTCCCACGACGAGCGGGGCAGCGCGAACAGCCGCTGGCGCTCGGCGAACGACTTGTCCGTGTCCGGGTTCGGGTCGAGGAAGATGTGGCGGTGGTCGAACGCGGCCAGCAGCCGGATCTTGTCCGACAACAGCATGCCGTTGCCGAACACGTCGCCGGACATGTCGCCCACGCCGACCACGGTGAACGGCGTGCTGGCCATGTCGTGGCCCATCTCGTAGAAGTGGCGCTTGACGGCTTCGAACGCACCTTTGGCGGTGATGCCCAGCTTCTTGTGGTCGTAGCCGTTCGAACCGCCGGAGGCGAATGCGTCGCCCAGCCAGAAACCGCGCTGCACGGCGATGCTGTTGGCGATGTCGGAGAACGAGGCCGTGCCCTTGTCGGCCGCCACCACCAGGTACGGGTCGTCGTCATCGTAGCGCACGGTGTCCTGCGGCGGCACGATCTTGCCCAGCACGCGGTTGTCCGTCACTTCCAGCAGGCTGGCGATGAACATGCGGTACACGGCTTCGCCTTCGGCCGCCACCACTTCGCGCGGCGCGCCAGCCGGCATCTGCTTGCAGACGAAACCGCCCTTGGCGCCGGCGGGCACGATGACGGCGTTCTTCACCATCTGCGCCTTCACGAGGCCCAGCACCTCCGTGCGGTAATCCTCCATGCGGTCCGACCAGCGCAGGCCGCCCCGCGCCACCGGGCCGCCGCGCAGGTGCACGCCTTCGAAGCGGCGCGAGAACACGTAGATCTCGCGGTATGGCTTCGGCTCCGGCAGGAAGGCGAGCCGGCTCGTATCGAACTTGAAGATGACCTTGTCGCGCACGTCCAGCACGTCGGGGTTCTGCAGCTCGGGGCTGGGCTGGAAGTAATTGGTGCGCACGGTGGCCAGGATCAGGTCGATCAGCGCGGCCAGGATCACCTCCAGGTCGGCATGGTTCACCTGCGGCACGCGGGCCTTCAGCGCCACCAGCTGTTCGCGGGCCGCGGCGCGGTCTTCCTCGCTGCGCCGCGGATCGAAGCGGTGCTCGAACGCGTCGACGATTTCCTTCACCAGTGCCGGCTGGCGGCGCAGGCTCTCGGCAATGTAGCGCACCGAGAACTGCGTGCCGGTCTGGCGCCAGTAGCTCATGTAGGCGCGCACCAGCTGCACCTGCCGCGGATTCAGGCCGCCTTCGACCACCAGGCCGTTCAGGCGGCCATCCTCGATATCGTCGTTGAACAGCGCGGCGAACAGGTCCTCGGCCACGGCGGCCACGCCGGGACGCGCGAGCTTCTCGGCCGACGCGGCATCCACGGCAAGGCTCGTCACATAGTGGCGCTGGCCGTTGGCCGTGCGGATCGTGTGCGCGCGTTCGCGGTCGATCAGCACGCCGGCGTTGTGCAGCGCGGGCAGGATCGACGACAGCGTGGGCGTCTTGTCCAGCGTGTAGATGCGGATCGTGGCGGGACTGGCGGCCGATGCGAGCTCGATGCGCACCCTGGCGCGCTCCGGCATGCCGTTGCGCAGGATCGTGTCCAGGTCATGGAATGCGACGGCCGGCGACGTGGCCGCCACGTAGTCGACCGGCAGCGTGGCGCACAGGCGGCGCAGGTCGTTGCGCAGGTGCTCGTCCGGCACCGCGTCGGCCAGTTCGGAAAAACCTTCATGCCAGCCATCAAGGACCGACAGCAGCGGGCGCTGCACGTCGCTTTCCAGGTCCAGCGGGTAGCGCGCCGCGTGCGCGATCATGTACAGGCGGGCCAGCGGGCCATCCGCCACCAGCGTGTGCGAACTGACATGCGTGGCGCCGGAGCTCTCCTGCAGCGCGCGGGACAGGGCCGATGCCACGCTGGCGCTGTAGCGCTCGCGCGGCAGGTAGACCAGCACGTTCAGGTGGCGCGCATACACGTCGCGCCGCGCGAACACTTTCGTGCGCGGCTGCTTGTACAGCGAAACGACGGCGCTGCACACTTCGGCCAGCCATTCGGGATCCGCTTCCAGCGCCTCGGTGCGCGGCAGCGATTCCAGGATCTCGATGAATTTTTCGGCGCGGAAGCCTTCCTGGCGCAGGTTGGCGATCTTCAGCACCTGGGCGATGCGCCCGCGCGCGAACGGCAGGCGGGCCAGCGGCGTGAGCATCGCGGCACGGGTGAACAGGCCGATGAAGCAGTGCTCGCCCAGCACGTTGCCGTTCCCGTCGGCGGCGCGCACGCCGATGAAATCGAGCTGCTCGTCGCGGTGCAGCGTGCCGCCCACGTCCGCCTTGACGATGGAGAGGATGTGGCCGCGGCGGTTCAGCGTATCGAGGTCGCCGGGGATGTTCGCCAGGCAGGTACCATAGACCGGATGCGCGGTATCCTGCAGCACGCCGATGCGGCTGGGCAGGTCGCGCTCCAGCTCGCGCGTGCCGGGCTTCACGTGGTAGTACGCATAGCCATGCACTTCAAAGCCGTCGTCGCGCGCCCATTGCAGGAAGGCGGCGGCCTCGGCCCCCTCTTCGCCCTGGCCCTGCACGGAATCGGCCACGGTGGTGAAGCGGTTCTTCATCGTCGGCAGGTCGCGCCGGACGACGGCGGCATCGCGCGCCACCGTTTCGATGCCTTCCTTCAGCTCGCGCAGCGAGGCGTCGTCGAGCTCCTCGGCCAGCAGGCAAAGCACGTAGGACTCCAGTTTCGCGCCCGGTTCGCCGGCGGCCGTGACGGCGCCGTTCGCGTCGCGCGTGACCGGCAGCACGGCATTGAGCACGCCGTTCGCCTGCACCTTGCGGCGCCGCAGCACCATCACGATGGAGTCGACGAGATACGGCATGTCGTCGTTCAGGACCAGCAGCGCCGTGGCGTTGCCGCCGCGGCCATCCGCATAGCGCAGCGTGGCGATCTGCGCGCCCGGCACCGTGCGGCGGGCCGCGGCGGTGAAGCCTTCCACCAGCACCGGCGCCAGGCTGGCGGGCAGGGTATCGGCCAGGTCTTCATCGTCGAGGGACTTCAGCCAGAGCGCGATCAGCGCGCCCACGGGGGTGCCGTCGGCGCCCTTGCCGGCGACGCCGCCATTGACGAGTTCCAGGGTTTCACTACGCAGTTGCTGCGGCATCTTTGTCATCTGCTTCTCCAGTTATTCCAGTGTGCGTGATGGGTACTGCGCGCCGGCTCGTGGCTGGCGCAATGTGCAATGGGGCCGAGGATCGCCCAGCCCCACTCATTGTTCAATCTGCCAAACGTGAGAACACTCTACGTTCTAGCCCAGATCATACAGCCCGGGCAGCCCGAGATGGCGTTCGAGTTCCTCCAGTGCGGCGGCGATCTCGATCGCCAGCGCGGGGTCGGCCAGATCCTGCGGCGCGAGCTGGTCGCGGTAGTGCCTGTCCACCCAGCCCACGAGCTTGTGGTACAGCGCTTCGGTCATGACCACGCCCTGGTGCATCGCCGCGGCTTCCTGGTCCGTCAGCGCCACGCGCAGGCGCAGGCAGGCGGGGCCGCCACCGTTGCGCATGCTCTGGCGCAGGTCGAAGTGCACCAGCTCGTCGACCGGGCCGCCGCTGGCCACCAGGCCTTGCAGGTACTTCGCCACGGCGGCGTTTTCCTCGCATTCGCGCGGGATCACGAGCGCCATCCTGCCGTCCGGCTTCGACAGCAGCTGGCTGTTGAACAGGTAGCTCTGCACCGCATCGGCCACCGCCACCTGGCCGGTCTCCACGCGGATCGGCGCCAGCTCGGCCTCGACGCCGTCGAGCGCCTGGCGCAGCTTGAGCAAGGTACCCTGCTCGTCGGCGAACGCCTGCTCGTGGTAGAACAGCACGTTGGCATTGCCGACGGCGATCACGTCGTTGTGGAACACGCCCTGGTCGATCACGGCGGGATTCTGCTGCACGTACACGGTGCGCGCTTCCTGCAGGCCGTGCAGGCGGGCGATGGCTTCCGACGCTTCCAGCGTTTGCCGCGCCGGATAGCGCGTGGGCGCCGGCGCGGCGGGATCGAATTCGACGCGTCCGTAGACGAACAGCTCGACGGCGTCCGCCCCATGCTCGCGGCACAGGCGCGTATGGTTGGCGGCGCCCTCGTCGCCGAACGCCGGCGTGGACGGCAGCGCGTCGTGCACGGCGAAGTGGCGCTCGTCATGGAAGATGGCGCGCAACGCGCGGCCCGACTGCTCGTGCTCGTGCGAGCGGTGCAGCTTGTTGTTCAGGTTGGCCGGCGTGAAGTGCACCCTGCCGTCCGCCGTGTCGCGCGACGGGCTCACGGTGGCGGCATTGGCGGTCCACATCGATGACGCTGAGTACGCGCTGGCCAGCAGCACGGGCGACTCCTTGTATGCCCGCGCCAGCACCTGCGCATCGCTGCCCGTGAAGCCCAGGCTGCGCAGCAGGCGGAAGTTCGGCCGCGCCTGCGGTGGCAGCAAACCTTGCGCGAAGCCGCGTGCGGCGAGCGCGCGCATCTTGGCCAGGCCCTGCAAGGCGGCCTGCTTCGGGTTCGATGCGCTCTTGACGTTGTTGAACGAAGCCACGTTGCCGAAGGACAGGCCGGCATAGTTGTGCGATGGCCCCACCAGGCCGTCGAAGTTGAATTCACGCGTGCTCATGGATCTTCCTCAGAACGTCAGGCCTGGCGACAGCTTGGCCGGCATTTCCAGTGCGCCGTTCTCGATCGATGCGACCGGGTAGGCGCAGTAATCGGCCGCATAGTAGGCGCTGGGCCGGTGGTTGCCGGACTTGCCCACGCCGCCGAACGGCGCCGTGCTGGCCGCGCCGGTCGTGGGGCGGTTCCAGTTGACGATGCCGGCGCGGGCGCGCAGCTGGAATTTCTTCCACAGTTCTTCCTCGTTCGACAGCAGGGCCGCGGCCAGGCCGAATTCCGTGTTGTTGGCGATGCGCAGCGCCGTGTCGAAATCGTCCGTGCGGTAGACCTGCAGCAGGGGGCCGAACCATTCCTCGTCGGGGATACCCTGCGCATCGGTCACGTCGACGATGCCGGCCGAGACAAAGCCCGTTTCCGGCTTCAGCTGTTTCATTTCCAGCAGCAGCCTGCCGCCCTTCTCGACCATGGCGGCCTGCGCCTGCACGAGCTTTTCGGCGACGGCGGCGGAAACCACCGGGCCCATGAATGGCTGCGGCTCCGCATGCGACTCGCCCACCTGGATCTTCGCGGCCACGTCGACCAGGCGGCGCAGGAATGCATCGCCCTTCTCGCCCTTTTGCACGACGAGCCGGCGCGCGCACGTGCAGCGCTGGCCGGCCGAGATGAAGGCCGACTGGATCGCCATGAACACGGCGGCGTCGATGTCTTGCACGTCCCACACGACGAGCGGGTTGTTGCCGCCCATTTCCAGCGCCAGCAGCTTGCCCGGCTGGCCGCCGAACTGGCGGTGCAGCGCGGCACCCGTCTGGCTGCTGCCGGTGAACAGCACGCCGTCGATGTCGGCGTTCTGGCCGAGCGCCACGCCGGTATCGCGGCCGCCGTTGACCAGGTTGATCACGCCCGCCGGCACGCCTGCCTGCTCCCACAGTTCCACGGTCTTGATCGCCGTGCGCGGCGCGTATTCGCTGGGCTTGAACACGACGGTGTTCCCGGCGATGAGGGCCGGCACGATGTGGCCGTTCGGCAGGTGGCCGGGGAAATTGTAGGGGCCGAACACGCCGAACACGCCGTGCGGGCGGTGGCGCAGTACGGCGGCGCCATCGGCGATCTTGTTCTGGACTTCGCCGGTGCGCGCGTTGTACGACTGCACCGAGATGTCGACCTTGTTCGCCATCGTCGTCACTTCCGTGCGCGCTTCCCACATGGGTTTACCCACTTCCTGGGCGATCAGCTCCGCCAGCGCCTCGTTGTTTTCCTTCAGCAGGTCGCGAAAGCGGGTGACGATGGCGATGCGCTCTTCCAGCGGCCGCTCGGCCCAGGGCTCGAACGCGGCACGCGCGGCGCTGCAGGCGGCCGCCACGTCCTCCAGTGCCGCGGCCTTGCCGCGCCACGTTTCGATGCCGGTGGCCGGGTCGACGGTGATCAGTTCGGCGCCGCTGCCGGCTTGCCAGCGGCCGGCGATGAAGTTGGACAGTACGGTATCGGGCATGTGGTTCCTCACTGGTTTTTCTTGACGTTCAGGGGCAGCGTGCGCACCGTGGCGCCGGTGCCGCAATGCAGCAGCCGCTGCTCGGCGGATGACAGGTCGATGCTGCCGTTCACGCTGACCGCGTCGCTGACGATCATGCGGAAGTCGCGCAGCGTGGTATTCGAGACGAGCGTGGGTTCGGTGGTGGCGGGCGCGCACGCATGCACGATGTCTTCATCGGGCGCGATGGTGGCCAGCTCGCTGTCGCGCAGCGCGCGCAGTTCCGACACGCGCGCCTGCAGCACGGGGCCGGCGTCGAAGATGTCCACGTAGCCTTCGTAGTGCATGCCTTCCTGCTCCAGCAGGCGGCGCGCCGGCGCCGTGGACTTGTGCACGGCGCCGACGACATCCTGCGCATCCTGCGGCAGGTAGGCGATATACAGCGGCTGGCGCGGCATCAGCTCGGCGATGAACGATTTCTTGCCCAGCGCGGTCAGGTCGTCCACGTGGTGGAAATCCATCTTGAAGAAATGCCGGCCCAGGCCTTCGTAGAACGGCGAGCTGCCATCGTCGGCCTGGTAGCCGCGCATCTCGGCGATGATCTTTTCCGTGAACAGGTGCGGGAACTGGGCGATGAACAGGAAACGGCTCTTCGACAGCAGCTTGCCGTTGTGGCCCACCCGGTAATCCGGATGCAGGAACAGCGAGCACAGCTCCGAGGATCCCGTCAGGTCATTCGACAGGTACAGCGTTTCCATTCTCGTGAACACGTTCAGTTCCCGGCTCGAATGCACCAGCGTGCCGATCCGGTAGTTGTAGAACGGTTCCGTGAGACCGACGGCTCCCTTGATCGCGCAGACGCCGGCCAGCCGGTGATTGGCCGTGTCCTCCATGACGAACAGGTAGTCGCGCTCTTCCGGCGGGATGGTTTCGGCGAACGACGCGCAGGCAGTGGCCAGGCGGTCGCCCAGCATCTTCATGTCCGGCTTCAGCGTGGTCATGCCGGTGCCGACCTGGCTCGCCAGGTCGAACAGGCCGCCGAGATCGTTCTCGTTGATGGCGCGTACAACAAGCATGGGCTTCTCCTAGATGCGTACGCAGGTCACGCTGTCGCCTTCGGCGACGCGCAGGATTTCCTGGACTTCGGGGGGCAGCGCCACCGCGTCGCAGCCGTCCAGGTCCGGGCAGGGAATCGTCACGGCACGGAACGCCGTGCTGTCGCCGTTGGCGACCGCGTAGTTGAACAGCGGGCCTTCCCGGGTGCGGGCCACGCCGGTGCGTACGCGCAGCTTCTGCGAACTGTTGAACGTGCGCAGCGCATGCTTGTGCGCCTGCAGGATCGGGCCGCCATCGAAGATGTCGATGTATTCGTCGGCCTCGAAACCTTCGGCCGTGAGCAGGTTGAAGGCCAGCTCGCCGGACGGGTGGATCTGCCCCATCGCCGCCTGGGCATCGCCCGGCAGCAGCGGCACATAGACCGGGTAGTGCGGCATCAGCTCCACGATCAGCGTGCGGTTGCGCGCACCGCCGATCGTGCGCTCGGCGTCGAGGAAATCCATCTTGAAGAACTTGCGGCCCACGGCATTCCAGAACGGCGACTGGCCATCGTCATCGGTGACGCCGGCCAGCGGCACGAAGAAGCGGTCGCCGAAGCGCTGCGGGTGCTGCGCCGCATACATCAGGCGCGAACGGGACAGCAGCCCGGCCTCGGGCCCCTGCTGCACTTCCGGCGCGATGTAGAACGACGACAGCTGCGAGTAGGCGGTGAGCTCCGAGCACAGCGTGAGCGCATGCACGCTGTGGCAGATATTCAGGTCGCGCGAAACCTGCTGGATCACGTCGTTACGGAACGAGAAATAGGTGCCGTTGGAACCGGCCGAAGCGAAGATGGCAGCGGTGCCGCAGATGCGGCGCTCCTCCACCGATTCGAGCACGAACAGGTACGATTCCTCGCTGGGGATATCGACCTGGGCGGCCAGCGACGCCAGCGAGCGCTCGACGGCCATGACGATCTTGTCGCGGCTGCGCGGCAGCGTGTGCAACCCGGGGATCGTCACCGCGGCCAGCGACTCGAGCGCGGGGATATCCGCGGTTTCCACCGGACGGACGACGTACATAGGCACTCCTGGTTTGAATGAAGCCGCCGGCACGATGGGTGTTTCGCGCCGGCGGCATGGACGACGCCGGTGAGGCCAGCCCGGTAAGGCTGTCTTACTTGGCGGCCAGCAGCTTGTCGAGGCCCTTGCGCATCAGCGCCATGGCTTCGTCGATCTGCGCGTCGGTGACGATCAGCGCCGGTGCCAGGCGCACGACGTCCGGACCGGCGATCAGCACCATCAGGCCTTCCGCCTCGACGGCGCGCTGGATGTCCTTCGAGCGGCCCTTGAACTCGTCGGTGACGACGATACCCAGCAGCAGGCCGGCGCCGCGCACGATGCCGAACACCTGCGGGTAGTCGCGCACCAGTTCTTCCAGCTTGCCGATCAGGTACAGGCTCGCTTCCTTCACGCGCGCCAGGAAGGCCGGCTGGTTGATCGTTTCCAGCACGGTCAGCGCCACGGTGGCGGCCAGCGGGTTGCCGCCGTACGTGGTGCCGTGCGTGCCGACCGCCAGGCTCTTCGCCAGCTCTTCCGTCGTCAGCATCGCCGCGACCGGGTAGCCGTTGCCCAGTGCCTTCGCCGACGTCAGCACGTCCGGCGTCACGCCGTAGCCCATGTAGGCGAACAGCGAGCCGGTACGGCCCATGCCGCACTGCACCTCGTCGAAGATCAGCAGGGCGCCGGTCTTGTCGCACAGCGCGCGCAGCTCCTGCAGGTATTCCGGATTACCCGGCATCACGCCGCCCTCGCCCTGCACCGGCTCCACGATCACCGCGCACACGTCGTCGCCGATCGCGGCACGCGCCGCTTCGATGTCGTTGTAGGGAATGTGGTCGATCGATGGCGGCAGCGGCTCGAAGCCTTCGGTGTACTTCGGCTGGCCGCCGACGGACACGGTGAACAGCGTGCGGCCGTGGAACGAATTCAGGCACGACACGATGCGCGACTTGTGCTCGCCGTACTTGGTATGGGCATGCTTGCGCGCCAGTTTCAGCGCGGCCTCGTTCGCTTCGGCGCCCGAGTTGCAGAAGAACGCGCGGTCGGCGAACGTGGCTTCCGTGATCGCCAGGCCCAGGCGCAGCACCGGCTCGTTCGTGTAGCCATTGCCCAGGTGCCAGACCGTATTGGCCTGGCGCACCAGCGCTTCGACCACGATAGGGTTGCAATGGCCCAGCGCCGCCACGGCGATGCCGGACGTGAAGTCGAGGTAGCGCTTGCCTTCCTGGTCCCACAGGTCCAGGCCCGCTGCTCGCACCGGTACCATCTGCGCCGGTGCGTAGGTTGGCACCAGTACTTCGTCGTAAGTCTGCCTGGTGACAGGGCGAGTGGTAACAGTCGAATCAAGCTTGGCGTTCATTGGCATTCCCCAGGAAAAGAAGAGGTACGGCCGCGGCAAGTCCACGGTGAGTACGGATTGTAAAAGCGGGGATGCTAAAACTCTTTTGAAGATGCGACAAGAATTTTAAATTTTCATAATTGCCGAAAAAATGGGAACGGCTCCGTATCACCGGGCAATGTTGCCCGAAAAATGGGGACGTACCCCATTTTCCGGGAAATGTTTCTTCAAAAATGGGGTACGTCCCCATTTTTGAAGAAACATTTCAGGCGGCGGCGAGTTTGCGTTGGCGTTCTTCGCGGGGCGTGTTGCCGAACAGCGCGCCGAAGGCGGTGGAGAAGTGCGAGCCGGAGGAGAAGCCGCACATCAGGCCGACCTGCACGATCGAGTGGTTGGTTTCCAGCAGCAGCTGGCGGGCGCGCTGCAGGCGCAGCTCGAGGTAGTAACGCGATGGCAGGCTGCCCAGGTATTGCTTGAACAGGCGTTCGAGCTGGCGACGCGACAGGCCGACGAGCTGGGCGATGTCGTCGGTGGACAGCGGTTCCTCGAGGTTCGCCTCCATCAATGTCACCGCTTCGGAAAGTTTCGGCTGCAGCACGCCGAAGCGGGCCTGCAGCGCCACCCGCTGCCGCTCGTCCGCGCCGCGTACGCGGTCGATGCACAGCGCTTCCTTGACGGCGGCGCCGATGCCGCTGCCGAACAGGTGTTCGACCAGCGTCAGCGCGAAGTCGATGCTGGCCGCCCCGCCGCAGCACGTGAGGTGCCGGCCGTCGCATTCGAACAGGTGGGGCGTGAGGATCGCCTGTTCGGCGATTTCGCCCGTGTCGCCGTACAAGGCCCAGGGCAGCGCGATGCGCACGCCGGCGGCGTGGCCCGCGGTGGCCAGCCACAGCACCGCCGCGCCGACACCGCCCCACCAGGCAGCGCCGCGGCAACGGTCGAGCACCGTGTGCAGCAATGGGGAAGGCAGCGCCGGTTGCTGCTCGTCCGCGACCAGCAGCGCCACATGCCAGTCTCCCGCGCCACCGGCAGCCACCGCGGCAGGCGTGCGGATGTCGAGCACGAAGGCATCGCCCAGCAGGCGCTGCGCCAGCCGCAATGGCTGGGCCAGGCCGGACCAGGTCAGGCTCTCGGCATCGCCGGCATTCACGAGCAGCATGCGCAGCGGTTGCCCGCGGCCGAGCCGTGCGAGGTTAGCGAAGGACATCGGGCATGGACAGTGGCATGTACAGCGGAACAAATGGGGACCGCTATGGTAACAGCTGCGCGACCACGCGCTACGGCGGCGGCAGACGCCCGCTATAATCCGGCCATGGGTGAACGTTATCTGAAAAGTATCCGGCTGCTGGCGGAATGCATGCAGGCCTTCGAGCGCCTGTCCGGCCGCCATGTGCGCGAGAGCGGCCTGACGCATGCCCAGTTCGACATCATCGCCACGCTGGGCAATACCCCGGGCATGTCGTACAAGGAGCTGGGCGAGCGGACGCTGATCACGAAAGGCACGCTGACGGGCGTGATCGAACGCCTGGAGCAAAAAGGCCTGGTGATGCGCGAACGCAGCACGCTCGATGCACGCAGCTGGTTCATCCGGCTCACGCCCCGCGGCGAACAGGCGTTCCACGACGTGTTCCCGCGCGTGACCTCGCGCGGCGGGGCCGTGTTCGCCCATTACACGGAGGCCGATTACGCGGAACTGGAACGGGTGCTTGCGCGCCTGAAGTCCGTGATCGATGCCTCTCCCGAATCAACCCCATCCTGAAAAAAGACGATGCTGAAAACTACCCTGATCGATGGCTTTACCCCGGCCAAGTTTGACAACCAGATCTCCGGCAACCTGCTGCTGGAAACCGCCTCCGAAGACGACGTGCGCGCACAGAAATTCCTGATCGGCGTGCGCAACGAGGATGGCGACATCTACCGCCTGATCGGCGCCACGAAGCACAACAGCTTCACCAATGCCGTCGAGGAACTGGAAGACCTGGAGCTGACGGATGAGCTGGCGGACCAGGAAGGCACCACCCACGAGGGCTGCGACGCCATCTTCCGGCAAGAATAAGTTCCATGGCGAGATGCCGCGGGCGGCCGGTAACCGCCGGCGCGGCCTCATTGCGCAGTTCTATTGCCTAGTTCCATTGCCCAGCTCCATCGAACATATTTCCATATGGAAATATTATGGGTATAATTTTTCGATGGACAGAATCAAGGCCTTCAACACGATCGCGGCACAGGCCGGCCGCGGCGAGCTCGCATTTCCCGCCAGCGTGGAGGCCTCCATCAGGCTCCAGCAGGCACTGGTCGATCCCGATTGCCATGTCGACCTGGCCGCCCGCCTGATCGGCGCCGATCCGCTGCTGGCCGCGCGTACCGTGGCGATCGCCAACTCCATTGCCTTCAACCGTTCCGGCACGCCGATTTCCAGCGTGCGGGCGGCCGTGCACCGGCTCGGCGTACGCACGCTGCAATCGCTGGTGGCCGCGCTGATCGTGCGCCAGCTCGGTGGTGCGCCGGCCGATGCGGGCCTGCGCGCGAAGGCGGCGCAGCTGTGGGAGCATACGGCCCACACGGCCGCGCTGGCCCAGGTGATCGCCTGTCGCGTGAGCCATGTGGATCCCGACACGGCACTGTTTGCCGGCATCGTGCACGAGGTGGGAGCGTTCTATGCGCTGTCACGCGCGGGCGAATTCCCCGGCCTGCTGGACGGCGAGCCGGATGACTGGCTGGCGCACGGCGAAACGGCGCTGGGCCGCTGTGTGCTCGGCGCACTGATGGTGCCCGGGCACGTGGTGCGCGCCGTCGAGGCGATGTGGACCGGCATGCGCGCGCTGCCGCCGGAAACGCTGGGCGACACGCTGCTGCTGGCCGACGACCTGGCGCCCGTCGCCTCCCCGATGCATGCGCGACCCGGCGCGACGACACCGCAAGCGGCCCGCACGATCGATTTCGCGGTGGGCGACGGCACGCTGCAGGCGATCCTCGACGAGTCGCATGGCGAGGTGCAGGCGCTGCGTGCCGTGCTTGTGCTGTGCTGATGCCGCTGATGCCGTGCTGATGCCTTGCCGATGCCCGGCATCGCGCCGGCACCCGGATCCGCCATTTCGGCGATAATCGGATTTTTTTGTTTCGCTGACAACATGAAGAACCATCTCCGCGCGCTTGCCGCCGCATGCTGCTTCATGGCCGGCGGCGCGCTGGCCCAGGGCGCCTCGATTGCCCTCGAGGGTGCGCCGTACGTGCTGGAGGGAACCGAAGTGCGCACCGTGCGTGCCCGGGAACTGCAGCGCGATTACCAGGTCTATGTGAGCCTGCCCCCTTCGTATGCGCGCTCGGGTCGCAGCTACCCGGTGGTGTTCGTGACCGACGCGCCCTACGCCTTCCCGTTGACCCGTGCGATCGCCAGTCGTGTGGGCCGCAGGGGCCGCACGGTCGAGGAATTCATCCTGGTGGGCCTGTCGTATGCCAACGGCGATACCCCGGAATACAGCCGCCGCCGCGATTACACGCCGGGCATGCCCGACGATGCCGACATCCGCTCCGACATGCCGGGCCGTGAACCGAAGTTCGGCGAAGCGGCGGCGTTCGCCCGCTTCATCGCCAGCGACGTGTTCCCGTTCGTGACAAAGCACTATCGCGCCGACATGCACCGCAAGACATTCATCGGCCATTCGTATGGCTCGCTGCTGGGCCTGGAAATGCTGTTCGGCGAACGGCAGATGTTCGAAAACTACGTGCTGGGCAGCCCGTCGCTGTGGTTCGGCCGGCGCATGATGTTCGAGCGCGAGAAGGCCGTCGCGGCCAGCCGCAGGGACCTGCGCGCCAACGTGCTGCTGGTCGCCGGTGAATACGAGGCGATCAAGCCCGGCGCCCGCTTCAACAAGCGCGAAGACGTGGTGCGCGACATGCGCGCATTCAAGGCGGCGCTGAAGTCGCGCAATTACCCGGGCCTGAAGGTTGTTGCCGACGTGATTCCGGAGGAAGACCACCTGACGGTGGCGCCGGCCGTCATCACGCGCGGGCTGCGCTGGGCGCTGCCGGGCAGCGAGCCGTAAGCCCGGCCCCGGCGGGTTCGTTTTGCGCGGACAGCCGCAGCCGGCGGTAGCGGTTGAACAGGCGGTCCGGGCCGGCGCCATCGGCCAAGTCCCAGCCAAAGGGCTCGCCCGGCGCGGCATCAGCATCAGCATCAGCATCGGCATCGGCATGCGGGTGCCGCGGGCGGCCAAGCAGCATTTCGTACAGGTTTTCCATCACGGCTCCATTCTGCGGAGCACAATGCACGCTGACGACGGACAAAAAAAATGCCCGCTCGAAAGCGGGCCAAGTCCAAAACTAGGGATGTCCTGAAAGAGACAATTCCATAGTACTAGTCAGGCCAGCCGCGCTCTGTGCGCCAGTTCACATAACATGTATTTTCAACATGAAGCATGTTATCGACGACTCCTGACAGTTCCTGTCAGGAGTCGTCGCGAATGCCGTGCTCGGCGCGCCAGTCCCGGATCAGCACCTGGCGCGGCGTGGGGTAGCGCTCGGCAAGCGTGCTGGCCGCCTGGATGCGGTCGATACGGAAATGGCGCGGCGCGGCGCGCAGTTCGCACCAGGCGGCAA
Source organism: Pseudoduganella sp. jia 12 (assembly GCF_055502675.1). Classification (NCBI taxonomy): domain Bacteria; kingdom Pseudomonadati; phylum Pseudomonadota; class Betaproteobacteria; order Burkholderiales; family Oxalobacteraceae; genus Pseudoduganella; species Pseudoduganella sp. jia 12. Next base: position 46,007 of record NZ_JBUXKP010000004.1, on the reverse strand, counting down.
GCAGGCGGCAGCCATCGAGGAAGGCCAGCGCGAAGGGCCACACGGTGCGCTCGGAGGGACGGCCAAGTTCGTCGCTGTAGCTGATGCGCAGCTTGTGCTGGCGGCGGATCGCCTCGCGGGCCGGGCGCACGAACCGGTCGCGCTCCGGCTGGGGCGGCGTGATCGGTACCCACAGGCTGGTGTCGGCCATCTCGTCGCGCAGGTCCTTCGGGGTGGCCGTGGCGATCTTGGCCAGCGCATTGGCGGCCGCGGCGGCAAGCGCCGAGTCGCCCTGGCGCCGCACCCAGCGCGCGCCCAGCACCAGCGCCTCGAGTTCGTCGGCCGAGAACATCAGCGGCGGCAGGAAGACGCCGCTCTTGAGCATATAGCCCACGCCGGCCGAGCCCTCCACCGGGGCCCCCAGCTCGGCGAGCGCCGCGATGTCGCGGTAGATCGTGCGCTCGGATACGCCCAGCCTGTCGGCCAGCGCGGACGCCGTGACGGGATGGCGGTTGCCGCGCAACGCATCCATCAGCTGGAACAGGCGGCCGGTGCGGCTCATGCGCTTCTCCGATGGCAAAGCGGCAAGCTTAGCATGGGCGGCGGGCGGGCCGCCGGGCCTTTTCGGTCATGCCGCCCAGGTATCGACTGCGCAGCTTCGATTGACACCGGTCCCCGAACTATGGATAAATCCAGCCCAACAACACCATAAACAAAGTAGGATTCCAGGGGTCCCCAAGAGCCCCTCCAGATATGAGCAAATCCCCCTCTTCCCGCAGCCGCGCCAGCGGCCGCGTCACGCTGAGCGACGTGGCGGCCCGTGCCGGCGTGGCACCCATGACCGCCTCGCGCGCGATCAACCAGCCCGATCTCGTGTCGTCGCTGCTGCGCCAGCGTGTCGAGCAGGCCGTGCAGGAACTCGGCTACGTGCCGAACCGTGCCGCCCGCGCCCTCGCTTCGGCGCAATCGAACGTCATCGTGGTGCTCGTGCCCTCGCTGTCCAATACCGTGTTCACCGCTGTCCTGCAGGGGATCCAGGACGCACTCGATGACGACAACTACCAGCTCCTGATCGGCAACACCCGCTATTCCGACGCCGAGGAGGAAAAGCTGCTGAACGTGTACATGCAGTCGAACCCGGACGGCATCCTGCTGTCGGGCCTCACGCACAGCCCGCGCGTGCAGCAGATGCTGGAAACGTCGCGCGTGCCCGTGGTGTCGATGATGGACCTGTCGTCCGATCCCGACCTGCTGTGCGTGGGCTTCTCGCAAGTGGAAGCGGGCCAGGCGATGACGCGCTACCTGCTCGGCAAGGGCAAGAAACGCATCGGCTTCATCGGCGCGCAGCTCGACGAACGCACGCTGCGCCGCGCCGAGGGCTACCGCAAGGCCATGGCCGATGCCGGCCTGGCCGATTCGCGCCTGGAAATCATGGTGCCCGATCCATCGACGATCGCGCTGGGCGCCGAACTGCTGGGCCGCATGCTCGCGCAAGTGCCCGATTGCGACGCGATCTTCTGCTGCAACGACGACCTGGCGCACGGCGCCATCTACCAGTGCCAGCGGCGCGGCATCGCGGTGCCCGAGCAGTTGGCCATCTGCGGTTTCAACGACCTGCCCGCTTCGGCGTGGATGAAACCGGCGCTGACGACGGTCGGCACGCCCCGCTACAAGATCGGGTTCGAGGCCGCCACGATGCTGCGCGCCACGATCCGCGGCGAACGTCCCGCCCAGTCCCATATCGACCTCGGTTTCACGCTGATGGCGCGCGAAAGCGCATAACGGTGCCAACATTGCCTGGAAAAGTTGCTTGAAAAATGGGGACGTACCCCATTTTTCAAGCAACATTGCGCTTGAACGATACCGCAGTGTGCATTACAATGAAAAATTATGTTAGCGCTATCAGAGGGCGAGATGAGTAAATTGGATGCCCCGCGCTGGGTGGTGATGGGTGTAGCCGGCTGCGGCAAGAGTTCCGTGGGAGCGGCACTGGCGGAGCGGCTGGGCGTGCGCTACGTGGAAGGCGACCGGTACCATTCGCCGGAAAACGTGGCGAAGATGAGTGCCGGCGTGCCGCTGACGGATGGCGACCGCCTGCATTGGCTGGCCAGCCTGCAAGGCGAGATCCGCGATGCCATGGCGCGCGGCGAAGGCATCGTGGTGGCATGCTCGGCGCTGAAGCGCCGCTATCGCGACCTGCTGCGCGAAGGCGTGCCCGGCCTGCGTTTTGCGCACCTGGCCGGCACGCGCGAGCTGATCGAGGAGCGGATGGCCGCGCGTGTCGGCCACTACATGCCGGTGTCGCTGCTGGACAGCCAGTTCGCCGCGCTGGAACCGCTGCAGCCGGACGAGGCGGGCATCGTGCTCGACATCGGCGAAGCCGTGCCGCAACTGGTGGACCGCGTCGTAGCAAGCGCCTGAGGGCGAATACGGCGGTTGCCCCCCGGCTTTTCGGCAGCTCGACTAGCGGCTGAGCCCGTGTCCCCGTGCCTGGCAGTGAGAGCACTGCTCTCACAACACGAGCACAACAGCACGACATGCCGGCATCGGCCGGCGCATGCGCCGGCCGCCGGTCACTGGGCCGGCACCGTCACTTCCAGCCGGTAGGTGCGCCCCGCTTCGATGCCGGGCACGTGTGCCGCCGGCAGCAGCGTGCCATCGCAGCGCACCTGCACGTCGCGCACGTCGCCGCGCTGGATCGACACCTCGAACGTGGCGCCGCGGAACGTGCGCACGGCGTTCATGCCGGGCCAGGCGGCCGGCAGTTGCGGCGCGATACGCAAGCCTTCCGCATCGCCCACCAGGCCGCACAGCCCCTCGATCACGCAGCGGTAGATCCATGACACGGTGCCCGTGTTGAACAGGTGGCTCGAACGGCCCGCCGTGCGCGGGTATTCGTGCCACGCGCCCCGGTAGTAGTTCGGGATGAACACGGGCAGCTGGCCGCGGCGCAGGTAATCCGCCTCGTCCGGTCCCGGAATCATCTTGCGCATCAGGTCCCAGGCCCGTTCGCCGTCGGCGCCGTCGTACAGGCTATAGATGTAGAACGCGGCGGCGTGGTTGTAGACGGCGCCGTTCTCGGCCGAGCCGGGGTGCTTCTGCGTGACGCGACCGACGTCGTCGCGCATTGTCGAGAATGGCGGCGCGAACATCTGCACGCCGTATGGCGTGTGCAGCTGCCGTTCCACCTCAGCGACCATCGTCGCGCGCTGCTCCGCGCTGGCAGCGCCGGACAGCATCGACCATGCCTGCGGATTGAGCCAGATGCGGCCTTCCCTGTCGTCGGCCACGCCGAACACCACGCCGTCGTCCGTGATGCCACGGGCAAACCAGCGGCCATCCCACAGGTGCTCGTTGGCCGCGTCGTTCATCGCCTGCGCACCGGCGCGGAAATGCCGTGCCCCTTCCTCATCCCTGTGCTGCGCGCACATGCCGGCCCACAGGTTCAGCGCATAGGCGGCGGCCACCGTCAGCCAGCCCGACACGCCCTTGCCCTTGTAGCCGACCATGTTCATCGGGTCGCACCAGTCGCCCTGCGCGATGTAGGACAGCCCCCGTTCGTCGCGCTCGGCCAGCAGCCAGTCCATCGCGCGGCCGATGCGCTGCGCCACCGTCAGGCCATGGCCTTCGCGGTCGGTCACCACCTCGTCGAGCAGCGCCCAGTCGGCCGTTTCGTCCAGGTAGGCCTTCAGGCACACGGGCAGCCACACGCAGTGGTCGGTGTGCGGTACCTGGTTGATGTATTTCAGTTCCGCGCCTTCGACGAGCAGGATCCCGTCCGGCATCGCGCCGCTGGGCTCCTGCTGCGACAGCGCATGCACGAACGCGCCGCGCGCGACGGGCGGGTGCACGAAGCTCATGCCCATATTGTCCTGCAGGTAGTTGCGCGTCTGCGGATCGGTGGTCAGGCGGTTCGAGCCGCCGTGGTAATACACCTGGCGCGGCAGCCAGTGGTTGACGAAGTTGTCGAACTCCGGGTCCGGCGTCGATACCGTCACGCAGCCGGCGCCGGCGGCGATGTAGGCGGCATACTCGCCGCGTGCCTTGGCAAAGCCGGCAGCGGACAGGTACCGCTCGCGCAGCACGGCGATTTCCGCATCGTCGAACGCGGGACCGAACAGGAAACGGTATTCCTCGCACGCGCCTGGCGCCAGCGCGAGCCGGTACTGCACGGCGGCCACCGGCGTTTCGTAACGCGCATCGCCGCCGGACAGCCGTTCGGCTTGCAGGGCCGACGGCGCATGCAGCCCGCCCTCGCCTTCGAACGCTTCCTGCGCCACTTCCCACGCATCGGGTGCGCGCTCGCACAGGAAGCACGTGCGGTCCTTGAAGTCCTTCTGCTTGAAGTAGTCGGCGACCTTCTGGTATGGCGTGACGCACGACGCCACGACACCACCAAGATCGGCGCGATACTCGGCCGACTGGTTCATCCAGCTCATGTAGCCGATCGTGAAGTACGGGTAGACGGACAGCCGGCGCGGCCGGCCCGACAGGTTCGTGACCTTCAGCGACCACAGCTCGGCCACGTCGTTGACCGGCAGGCCCATGGCGAGCTCGATGCGGATGCCGAGCGCTTCGACCGTCCAGGCCATGTCGCTCTTCCCGGCCGAGAATTCGAAGCGGTCCGGGGTGGCGCGCACCGGTTCGTGGGGTGCGGAAAACAGCTCGCCCGTGTCCTCGTCCTTCACATAGAAGAAGCGGCCCGGATGGTGCGCGTAATAGCCCTGCTCCGGCTGCATGAATGTTTTCGCTTCCAGGTTCGGCGCAAACGAATACTTCGCCGGTTCCGGCTGCATGAACTGGGCCACGGCGTAGCCGCGGCAGTTCACCTGGATCATCATCTTGCGGTTCCACAGGAAGCCGGCCGCGCGCGGCATCGCTGTCGGCGACAGCAGGTCGTAGCGCTGGCCGTCAGCGGACGGGCGCAGGAGGTGGGAATGGACTCGGTCGTGCATCGGGTTCTTCTCCGGAATCTGGAATATCGGTTGCCGGCTTGCGCGCGGCAAGGTCGGACTGGATGGTGCGCAGCGTGGCCGCGTCGAGGTGGTAGCAGCACATCACGCCCACGGCCAGCAGCGCGAAGGCGGCGGGAATCAGGGACATCAGCCACACGATGCCGGCCGTGGAATCGGGGCTTTGCGCGGCGTTCGGCACATAGCCCAGCGTCGTGAACAGCGCGCCGATCACGGCCACGGCCAGCGCCGTGCCCAGCTTTTGCGAGAACGTGGCGGCGGCGAACGTCATCGCCGTGGCGCGGCGGCCGGTGCGCCATTCGTTGTAGTCGGCCGTGTCGGCATACATCGAGAAGGCCAGCGGCGATTTCGGCCCCAGCACGAGGCCCATGCATGCCTGCAGCACGAACATCAGCCACACCTGGTCCGGCGGGATGAAGAAGTAGGCGGCGGACAGCACGGCCGTGGTGCTCATCAGGATGATCATCAGCTTCTTCTTGTCGATGAAGCGCGTCATCAGCGGCGACGCGGCGGCGCCCACCGCGGCGGCGAACATGTAGACGGAAACGAACGTGCCCATCTGCTCCGGCTGGCCCACGACATACTTGAAATAATAGGCGGCGGTGGTGGTGCGCAGCGTGATCGTGACCATGATGATCAGCGCCAGGAAGAACAGTACCACCCAGGGGCCGTTGCGGGACAGGTCGCGCACGTCCTGCATCACGTTGGTCTTCTGCTGCGGCGGCGGCGCGATGCGCTCGCGCGTGTTGAAGAAAGCGATCAGGAACATCACGCATGCGGCCACCGCCCAGGCGGCCATCGTCAGCTGCCAGCCCCGCTCGTCGTTACCCTTGCCGAGCGCCTCCACCATCCACGGCGTGGCGGCCGTGACCAGCATGCTGCCGCCGAATGCGCAGATGAAGCGCAGGCCGTTGATGGTGGAGCGTTCCTGCGGATCGGACGACATGACGCCGGACAGCGCGTTGTACGGGATGTTGATGGCCGTGTAGCACACCATCATCAGCAGGTAGGTGCCATAGGCCCAGAGCAGGCGGCCGTCGCCGTCCAGGTCGGGCGTGGTGTAGGTGAGCACCGCGGCGCAGCCCAGCGGCACGGCCATCCACACCAGGTAAGGACGGAACTTGCCGAAGCGGGTCGTGGTGCGGTCGGCCAGCGCGCCGATCATGGGATCGGTGAAGGCGTTGATCAGCTTGATCGAGAACATCATCGATGCGGCGGCGGCGGCCGAGATGCCGAAGACCTCGGTGTAGAAAAACAGCAGGAACGTGGCGATATTGGTCCAATAAAAATTGAACCCCATGTCGGCGATGCCGTAGCTGATCTTTTCGCGCCAGGGCAGGCGCGTGGTGGCGGGTTTGTTCAAGCGGTTGCTCATTCGGAAGGCCTGCATGAAAAAAAACTGCGCGGGCGGACCGTTTGCCCACCCGCACAGAAAAAACAGACCGGGAAAGTGTAACCCGGTCCGCCCATCGGACCTTCCGTCATGCTGCCCCTGGTAACGCGCGCGGCGTGGATGCCGCTGCGGCGGTGGCGGGTGGCTTGGCGTGCAGCATGGTCGTCTCCTCCTGCGTCGCGTGCCGCCGTCCATCTTCGCGGACATGCTGGCAGCGCTAACAATTATTTCGTCCCAGCCAGCGCAATCGGGTTTTCGCTGATTTACAACTCAGCTCTGATAGCGCTAACAGATGCAATTAGTGTAATCACGCCTTTTTGCGAAGTCAACAAAAAATCGGCCGCATTCGAGGGATTGCCAAATGCCGCCGGACCATTCCGGACGGCTGTCGCCATGAGGCATGGAAGGTGTGCGAAAGACGGCACCATGAAATCGGCCCATCGGCTGCCACACTTTGACAAACTTTTACGGACCTGAATGCGTATCATTCTCAGTTACGCGCGATCTGGATGTTGCCGATAGTCATGCTCGGAGGCAGGCAGCGATCGCGGAACATGCCATGAACCAGGACCAGGAAATGAATCACACTCTGCAACGCACCCCGCTCGCCGCCGCCCTCTGTCTGGCGTTCTTCAACACCGTCGCCCATGCTCAGGTGGCCGCCGAACAGCAACTGGCCGAAGTGCAGGTGACCGCCACCGCCGAGGAAGAACTGAAGCAGGCACCGGGCGTGTCGACGATCACCGCCGCCGATATCGCAGCGCGCCCACCGGCCAACGACCTTTCCGAGATCATCCGCACGATGCCCGGCGTGAACCTCACCGGCAACAGCTCCACGGGCCAGTATGGCAACAACCGCCAGATCGACCTGCGCGGCATGGGCCCGGAAAACACGCTGATCCTCGTCGACGGCAAGCCGGTCGCTTCGCGCAACTCGGTGCGGATGGGCCGCAGCGGCGAGCGCAATTCGCGCGGCGACACGAACTGGGTGCCGGCCGAGCTGGTGGAACGCATCGAAGTGCTGCGCGGCCCGGCCGCCGCGCGCTACGGCTCCGGCGCTGCCGGCGGCGTGGTCAACATCATCACGAAGGCGCCGGGCGACAAGCTGTCCGGCTCCGTCACGGCGTACGCCTTGGCCCCGGAACACGGCGAGGAAAGCTCGACGAAGCGCCTGGGCTTCAACCTCTCCGGCCCGCTGGCCGGCAAATTCTCGTTCCGCGTGTTCGGCAACGTGAACAAGACCGATGCGGACGATCTGTCGATCAATGCCACACCGGAAAACACGGCCGATGGCGCGATCCCGCCGGCTGGCCGCGAAGGCGTGCGCAACCGCGACGTGGGTGGCTTGCTGCGCTGGGATCTGGCGCCGGGCCAGGTGCTCGAACTGGAATCGGGCTTTTCCCGCCAGGGCAATATCTACGCGGGCGACCGCGCGGTGAATTCCACCGGCACGGCGCTGCTGGGCGAACTGGCCAATGCGGGCGCCGAAACGAATGTGATGATCCGCCGCACGGCTGCGCTGACGCACCGCGGCAAGTGGGATTTCGGTACGTCGAAGCTGTCGGTGCAGTGGGAGAACACGGACAATACGCGCCTGAACGAAGGCCTGGCCGGCGGTCCCGAAGGCAGCATCTCGAACGCCACGTCGTGGTCGACGTCCGAACTGGAGAACACCATCCTGAACGGTGAACTGAACATTCCGGGCAAGCTGTTCGGCCTGTCGCAGATGATGACGGTGGGCTTCGACGTGCGCCAGGAAAAGCTGGACGACCCGTACTCGATGACGCAGACCGCCACCGCGATCCCCGGCCTGGGCGCGACGAACCGCGACGGCAAGGCCGATGCCGAAACCTACGCCGTGTACGTGGAAGACAATATCGGCGTGACCAATGACCTGATGCTGACACCCGGCCTGCGCTTCGACAAGCACAGCCAGTTCGGCACCAACTGGAGCCCCAGCCTGAACGCTTCGTACTCGCTGACGCCGACCGTCACGCTCAAGGGCGGCATCGCGCGGGCGTTCAAGGCGCCCAACCTGTACCAGTCGAACCCGAACTACCTGTACTACACCCGCGGCAACGGCTGCCCCGTCAACAACCCGAACCTGGGCGGTGGCTGCTACCTGCGCGGCAACGACAACCTCGACGCGGAAACGTCGGTCAACAAGGAAATCGGCATCGGCTGGAGCGACGCCGGCCACAGCGCCAGCGTGACGTATTTCCACAATGATTACCGCAACAAGATCGTGGGCGGCATGGACAGCCTGCTGGGCAACACGTCGGCCAACGGCCGCCTGTTCCAGTGGGAGAACGCGCCGAAGGCGGTCGTGCAGGGTGTCGAGGGCAACGTGACGATCCCGTTCGGCCGCAATGTGAAGTTCATCAACAACCTCACCTACATGATCGAGAACGAGAACAAGACCACGGGCGAGCCGCTGTCCGTGATTCCGGAGTTCACGCTGAACACATCGCTCGACTGGCAGGTCGACGACAAGGTCTCGCTGCTGTTCACCGGCACCTGGTACGGCAAGCAGGAGCCGCGCCGCCTGACCACGCAGGGTGCGGCGGCAACCGGCGACGCGCTGAATACGCTGGACCCGTACAGCGTGTGGGGCGTCAGCGCCGGCTATGCGTTCACGAAGAACCTGCGCCTGCGTGCCGGCATCAACAACCTGTTCGACGAGCGCCTGTTCCGCGAAAGCACCAACGGCACGTCCGGCGCGGCCTCGTACAACGAAGCGGGCCGTTCGCTGTTCGTGAGCCTGACGTCGTCGTTCTGATACCGCATTGAACCAGTTTCGTCCTGAAGGAACATCGTGAGCAAGTACACTCCCCTGCCCGCCTCCTACCGGTGGCTGGTCGCATCGCGCAGCGTGGCGGCCATCTTCGGCGGCTATGCGCTGGCGGCCGCCTGGGCCGCGTCCATGAGCCTGTGGCTGCAACAGACCGGCATGACCCGCGTGGATGCCGTCACCACGGCCACCATGTCGTCGTTCGTGGTGCACCTGTGCGCCGCCATCTGGGTATTCGCGGTGGCAAGCACGCGCCGTGCGTGGCTCGGCATCGTGCTGTCGACGGCATTGCTGGCGGCATCGACATGGCTGGCGCGTGCCGGTGCGGGGAGCGTGGCATGAGGCCCGACAGCAAGCCGGAAGGCATTCGCCAGTCCATGTCGTGGCTGCACACGTGGACGGGCATCGTGCTGGGCTGGCTGCTGTACGCGGTGTTCTTCACGGGCACGCTCAGCTACTTCCTCGACGAGGTGAACCTGTGGATGAAGCCGGAGCTGCATGCCTCCGTGCCGGGCGCGGAGGCCGCGCAGACGGCGGCGGTGGCGCTGGCCGGCATGCAGAAGCTGGCGCCGAACGCCAATACGTGGACGCTGGAACTGCCGAACGAACGGCAGACCACCGTGTCGGCCAGCTGGCGCGACCGGAACGCCGCGGCCGGCCGCGCCGGCACGAAGCGCGCCGAGCTCGACGCCGCCACCGGGGAAAGGATCGAAGCGCGCGAAACGCGCGGCGGCAATTTCCTGTACCGCTTCCACTTCGAGCTGCATGCGATGGACCGCGTGACCGGCCGCTGGATCGTGGGCATCGCCACCATGTTCATGTTCGTGGCGATCATCAGCGGCGTCATCACGCACAAGAAGATCTTCACGGAATTCTTCACGTTCCGGCCGAAGAAGGGCCAGCGCTCGTGGCTCGACGCGCACAATGCGACGGCCGTGCTGGCGCTGCCGTTCCACATCATGATCACGTTCTCCGGCCTGTTGCTGCTGATGGCCACGCTGATGCCGTGGGGCGCGGAAAGTGCCTATGGCGGCGACCGTCAAGCCTACAACATGGAGCGGCGCGGCATGGTGGCGGGTGCGCAGCAGCAGCAGCAGCAGCAGCAGCAGCAGCGTGAAGGCGGGAGCCAGGGGCGTGAAGGCCGCGGCGGCCGTTCGCGCGATGCAGGCGGTGCGCCCCCCGTCGACCTGGCTGCGGCCATCGGTCCGATGATGACGCAGGCACGCGCCGAATGGCCGAACCATGAAGTGGGCCGCATCACGGTCAACCACCCCAACAAGCCCGGTGCGACGGTGGAACTGCGCGCGCACGGCAGCGACAGCCTGACGACGCGCGGCGCCTCCGCACGGCTCGTCTTCGACGCCGCCACCGGCCAGATCAAGGAACGTCCGCCGCTGCCGACGCCATCGGCCGCCAGCGCGTTCGGCAACGTGTTCGCCAGTGCCCACATGGGCCGCTTCGCCGGGCCGGCCGTGCGCTGGCTGCTGTTCCTGTCCGGCATCGTCGGTACCGCGATGGTGGCCACGGGCCTCGTGCTGTGGGTCGTCAAGCGGGCGCCGGAGCGCAAGAAGCTGGGCCGCACGCCGTTCGGCCACCGCGTGGTGGAAGTGACGAACATCGGTGTCATCACCGGCCTGGCGCTGGCAACGGGCGCCTATTTCTGGCTGAATCGCCTGCTGCCGGTGGAGATGGCGGAACGGGCCGCGTGGGAAATCAACGGCTTCTTCCTGGCATGGCTGGCCGCGCTCGTGCATGCGGCCCTGCGGCCGTCGCGCGCGGCGTGGAAAGCGCAATGCATCGCGATCGCCGTGCTGTTCGCGCTGCTGCCGGTCGTCAATCCGGTGACGGGCGGCCATGGCCTGTTCACCAGCATTCCGCTCGGCCAGGCCGGGATCGTGGGCTTCGATTTCGCGATGCTGGCAATCGCCGCGCTGTTCGGCTGGATCGCCCGGCACCTGATCCGCAAGGACCGCCCGGCCGCGCAGTCCGTACCTGCCCCGTTGAAGGAGGTGACGCCATGAACGCGCTGATCGTGCTCGCGCTGAGCTATGCGGCAATGGCCGCCGTGTCGCTGTCGATGGAGCGGCACCAGGAGCAGGTATACGGCAAGGCATTTCCCGCGATGGCGCTGCGGCTCGGCGGCTGGGCGCTGCTGGCGGTGGCCCTGGTGCCGGCGATCGCGGCGTGGGGCACCTCCGTCGGCACCCTGGCGTGGCTGGGGTTCCTCACCTTCGCCGCGCTGGCCGTCGGACTGCAGATGACCTATGCGCCGCAGCCGGTGCGATGGACGGCGCCGGCCCTGGCGTTGCTGGGCGCCGCGGGCTGGGTGCTGGCGTAAGATCCATCCGGGGATGCCGCCCGCCTGCCGGCACTGCTACAATCATGGTTTGTAAATGAGAATCATCCGCATCTCCGGACCACCCCGATGACAGCAGCCGACCATATCCTCGTCGTCGACGACCACCCCGACATCCGCAGTTCCCTTGCCGCCTACCTGCGCCGGCAAGGACTCGCGGTCAGCACCGCCGCCGATGCCGCCCAGGCCGGCGCACTGCTGCTGAAGGAACGCTTCGACCTGATCGTGCTGGACGTGATGATGCCCGGCGAGGACGGCCTGTCGCTGTGCCGGCGCATCAGCCGCACGCTCGACACGCCCGTGATCCTGCTGACTGCCATGCATACCTCCGCCGACAAGGTGGCAGGCCTGGACAGCGGTGCCGACGATTACGTGGTCAAGCCATTCGACCCACCGGAACTGGTGGCGCGCATCCGTACGGTGCTGCGGCGCTGGCGCCGTCCCCTTGTCTCCCCGGCCGCGGCCCATGCCAACCGTGCCGGCGGCTATGCGTTCAACGGCTGGTTCCTCGACACGGGCAAGCACGACCTGTTCGACCGGGACGGCCAGCCGGCTGGCTTGTCCAGTGCCGAGTACCGCCTGCTGCGCGTGCTGGTCGAGCATCCGGGCACGGTGCTCTCGCGCGACCGGCTGATGGACCTGATCGGCAGCGGCGATGCGCTGGCGTTCGACCGCAGCATCGACAGCCAGGTGAGCCGGCTGCGCAAGAAGCTGGAGCCCGACCCGCGCCGCCCAGGGCTGCTCAAGACGGTATGGGGCAACGGCTACCTGTTCGCCGCCACCGTGACCGCCTCCCCGGCTTCGCAGCTCGCCGTTTCGTGAAAGCGTTCGTTGCCCGGCTGCTGCCGCAGACGATGGCGGGCCAGTTGGTCGGCCTGCTGATCTGCGGCCTGCTGGCCGCGCACCTGATCGCGCTGCTGGCCACCGCCAGCAACAGCGGCGGCGGCACGCTGCACCGGATGTCGCGCCGCTACGTGATGGAAAACGTCATGTCGGCCTACCGGCTGGCGCTGGCGCAGCGCGATGCCGCATCCGGCAATGCGATGCTGGCCGCGCTGGACACCGGCACGTCGCGCCACCGCATGGGCCCGCGCAGCGACGTTGCCGACACTTCGCTGGATGAAGAGGAGCGCTCGCTGCAGGCGGTATTGCAGCGCGAGCTGAAGCTGCCGGCCAACGCGGTACGGGTGTCGTTGGCACCGCGCGCCGGGGTCGACGAGGATCCCGATCTCGCCATCGCGCTGCGGCTGCCGGGCGGCTGGTTCAACAGCGCCCAGCGGCCGCTCGCCAACACCCAGTGGTGGTGGAAGCCGCTGCGCTTCTCGATCCCCGTCAGCACGCTGCCGGTGCTGGTGATCGGCATCGTGTTCGTGCGGCGCATCGTGCGGCCGATCAAGGCCTTGTCGCAGGGCGCCGAACGGGTGAGCCGCGGGGAATACGAACCGCTGCCGCTTTCCGGGCCGCGCGAGGCGCGCGAGGTGACGGCGTCGTTCAACATCATGCAGGCGCGGTTGACGCGCTACCTGGAAGACCACAAGCGCATGCTCGCCTCGATCAGCCACGACCTGCGTTCCATGGTCACGTCGCTGCGGCTGCGCGCCGAACTCGTCGATGACGACGAGGTGCGCACCGGCATGCAGCGCACGCTGCGCGACATGGCGTCGATGATCGAGGAAACGCTGCGCTTCTCGAAAGACGATGCCTACGACGAGCCGACGATCGGCATCGACATCGGTGCCCTGGCGGCCGAAATCGCGGCCGACCAGGCGGCGCAGGGGCGCGACGTGGCGCTGGCTCGCGCCGCCGGGCTCGATCCCCTGCCCTGCCGCTGCCGCCCGCTGGCGATCCGGCGTGCGCTGACGAACCTCGTCGACAACGCCGTACGCTACGGGCGCTGCGCGCGGATCGACGTCGCGCCCGCGCAGATCGACGGCGGCCGCGACGCCATCCGCATCACGATCGACGACGACGGCCCCGGCATTCCGCCCGCGCAGCTGGACGACGTATTCAAGCCGTTCTACCGGCTCGACACCGCCCGGCAGCCGGAGCTGGGCGGCGCCGGCCTCGGCCTCGCCATCGCCCGCTCCTGCATCGACGCGCACGGCGGCAAGGTCACGCTGTCGAACCGCCCCACCGGCGGCCTGCGCGCCACCATCCTGCTGCCCGCCTGACATCGCAAAGTTTCCTAAATGTTGGAGGCGAAAAAAATGCCGCCCGAAGGCGGCATTGGGAGAGCGGTGCCGTTTTACACGACGGCGCCGTCGGTCTCGTCTTTTTCCTTGACCGGCTTGATCAGGTCTTCGCGCTTGACGCCCAGCTTCATGGCGACGGCGGCGGCGACGAACACCGACGAGTAGATGCCGAACAGGATGCCGATCGTCAGCGCGATGGCGAAGTTGTGCAAGGTGGGGCCGCCGAAGAACAGCATCGACAGCACCATCATCTCCGTGCAGCCGTGAGTGATGATCGTGCGCGACATCGTGCTGGTGATCGCGTTGTCGATCACTTCCTGCACGCTCATCTTGCGCTGCTTGCGGAAGTTTTCGCGGATCCGGTCGAAGATCACGACCGATTCGTTGACCGAGTAACCCAGCACCGCCAGGATCGCCGCCAGCACCGTCAGCGAGAACTCCCACTGGAAGAACGCGAAGAAGCCCATGATGATGATCACGTCGTGCAGGTTGGCGATGATCGCCGCCACGGCGTACTTCCACTCGAAGCGGATGGCCAGGTAGATCATCACCCCGATCACCACCATGATCAGCGCGTTGATGCCGTTCTGCGCCAGTTCCTCGCCCACCATCGGGCCGACGAATTCCACGCGCTGCAGCGAGATCGATTCCTTTCCTGCCGCGTCGACGCAGGCGGTGCGGGCGTGATGATCGCCTTGCGGCGACACCTCGTCGAACTGTTTGACCGAGCCCTGGTCGGCGCGGCACAGTGCCTCGAACGCGCGGGCCGACGTGGTATCCGAGCTGGAGCCCGGCGTGATCGGCAGGCGGATCAGCACGTCACTGGCGGTGCCGAACGTGCTGGCTTCGGGATGCTCGAAGCCGGCGGTGCGCAGCGATTCGCGCATGCGTTCCAGGTTGGCCGCCTGCGGATACTTCACTTCCACCAGCGTGCCACCCTTGAACTCGATCGACAGGTGCAGGCCCTTGGTGGCCAGGAAGAACACGGCCGCCACGAACGTCAACGCCGACACGACGTTGAAGATCGTCGCATAGCGCATGAACGGGATGTCTCTATGAATGCGGAAAAATTCCATGAAATCCTCTTATTGACCGATGGCCGTTACTTCGCTTCTTTCGGTACCCAGACGGTACCGATCGACAGCGACTGCAGTTTCTTCTTGCGGCCGTACCACAGGTTGACCACGCCGCGCGACACGAAGACGGCGGAGAACATCGAGGTCAGGATGCCCAGGCCGTGGACGATCGCAAAGCCGCGGATGGCGCCCGAACCGAACACCAGCAGCGCCAGCGCCACGATCAGCGTCGTCACGTTCGAGTCGAAGATGGTTGCCCACGCGCGGTCGAAACCGGCCGAGATCGCGGCCTGCGGCGAAGCGCCGGCCCGCAGTTCCTCGCGCACCCGCTCGTTGATCAGCACGTTGGCATCGATCGCCATGCCCAGTGCCAGCGCGATAGCGGCAATGCCGGGCAAGGTCAGCGTGATGCCCATCAGCGACAGGATCGCCACCAGCAGAAGCAGGTTGACGGCCAGCGCCAGCACGGAGAACACGCCGAACATCATGTAGTAGATGACCATGAAGACGGCGATCGCGAGGAAGCCGTACATCGTGGCGTTGAAGCCCTTGGCGATGTTCTCGGCACCCAGCTGCGGGCCGACCAGGCGTTCCTCGATGACTTCCATCGGCGCATACAGCGCGCCGGACTTCAGCAGCAGCGCCAGTTCGGTGGAATTCTCGATGCTGCCCATGCCGGTGATGCGGAAGCGGCTGCCCAGTTCGTCCTGGATCGTGGCCACCGACAGCACTTCCGGTTTACCCTTCTCGAACAGCACGATGGCCATGCCCTTGCCCACGTTGTCGCGCGTGGCTTCGCGCATGCGGCGACCGCCATCGCCATTCAGGTCGAGCGACACGGCCGGCTGCTGGTTTTCATCGAAGGTGGCCGTGGCGGCCGAGATGAAGTCGCCGGTGATGATCACATCCTTCTTCAGGACGACCGGGACGTTCTTGCCGGCGGTGAACAGCTCCGACTCGAACGGGATCGCCGCGGTCAGCTCGGTGCCGCGCGGCACGGTCTGGTCGACCAGACGCACTTCCAGCGTGGCGGTGCGGCCGATGATCGACTTGGCACGAGCCACGTCCTGCACGCCCGGCAGCTGCACGACGATACGGTCCACGCCTTGCTGCTGGATGATCGGTTCCGAGACACCCAGTTCATTGACGCGCTTGGACAGCGTGGCAATGTTCTGTTTCACGCCGTTATCCACCGCGGCCTTCAGTGCTGCCGGCTTCATCGACGCCGTCAGCGTCAGGTCGGCGCCGCTGGTGCCATCGGCGAACTGCAGTTCATTCATGTCGCCCAGCGCCTTGCGGGCGGCCTGGCGCGTGGCGTCGTCGCGGAATTTCACGATGATCGAATCGCGCACGCGTTCGATGCCGGCATGGCGGACACTCTTGTCGCGCAGTTCGCTGCGAATCGCGGCCTGGAAACCCTGGATACGTTTGTCCAGCGCCGCCTTGGTATCGACCTGCATCAGGAAGTGGACGCCGCCGCGCAAGTCGAGGCCCAGGTACATCGGGTGGGCGCCCAGTTTCTGCATCCATGCCGGCGTATTGGCCATCAGGTTGCTGGTGACGATATAGGCTGGGTCTTCCGGATCGGTGTTCAAACCCTGTTCCAGCGCCAGCTTGGCCTTGAATTGGGTATCGATGTCGGTGAAACGGGCGCGCACGGAAGGGCTGCTCGAGCCGGCATCGAACGTAATGCCGGACGTGGGCAGCTTCGCCGCGGCCAGTAATTGCTCCACGCGGGCGACGATATCGCTACCCACCTTCACCGTGGATTTTCCGCTGGTGATTTGCAGCGCGGGCGATTCGCCCATGTAGTTGGGAGCCGTGTACAGTGCCCCCAGCAGCACGACGACGGCAATGAGGATGTATTTCCAGATGGGATAACGATTCATGATCTTCAGCGTGGTTGGCCGATAACAAAAGCGGGCGGTGATGCCGCCCGCTTCCTGTGCGAGGTCTTACAGCCCCTTCAGCGTGCCCTTCGGCAGCAGCGTGGTGACCGCGGATTTCTGTACCACGATTTCCGTGTTCGGTGCCACTTCCACCGTCACGAAGGCATCGGTCACGCGGGACACCCGGCCCAGGATACCGCCGACCGTGACGACTTCATCGCCCTTGGCGAGCGCGTCCATCATGGCCTTCTGTTCCTTGGCGCGCTTTTGCTGCGGGCGGATCATCAGGAAATACATGACCACGAACATCAGGATCAGCGGCACGAAGGTCGACAGGTTGCCCATCATCGACGCATCGGCGGCGCCGGCGGTTTGAGCATAAGCGTTGGAAATGAACACGGGTGACTCCAATGTAATTAAAAAAAACAGCGCTGTATTCTAGCACTGGGCAAAGCCGCAGAGATCAGGGACTTTTACACTATTGCAAGAAGTTTTTGCAGGTTTTTCCTCAGTTAAACCCCGCGGGCGCGGTCGGCGTGGAACTGCTTGACCCACTCGGGGAAGCGGTCCTCGTCGAGCGCATCGCGCATCTGCTGCATGATGTCCAGGTAATAGTGCAGGTTGTGGATCGTGTTCAGCCGGGCGCCCAGGATTTCCTGCGCGCGGTGCAGGTGGTGCAGGTAGGCGCGGCTGAAGTTGCGGCAGGCGTAGCACGAGCAGGTGGCATCGAACGGCTCGGTATCTTCCTTGTAGCGTGCGTTCTTGATCTTGATGTCGCCGAAGCGGGTGAAGATCCAGCCATTGCGCGCGTTCCGGGTCGGCATCACGCAGTCGAACATGTCCACGCCGTTGGAGACGCCGGCCACCAGGTCTTCCGGCGTGCCCACGCCCATCAGGTAGTGCGGCTTGTTGGCCGGCAGGCGCGGGCCGATGTGCTCGAGCACGCGCATCATGTCTTCCTTCGGCTCGCCGACCGAGAGGCCGCCGATCGCCAGGCCCGGGAAATCGATCTCTTCCAGGCCGGCCAGCGATTCGTCGCGCAGCGACTCGAACATGCCGCCCTGGACGATGCCGAACAGCGCATTCGGGTTCTCGCCCGCCTTGAACTCGTTCATCGAGCGCTGCGCCCAGCGCAGCGACATGCGCATCGACTTCGCCGCTTCTTCCAGCGTGGCCGGGCGACCGTCGATTTCATACGGCGTGCATTCGTCGAACTGCATCACGATGTCGGAGTTCAGCACGCGCTGGATCTGCATCGAGATCTCCGGCGACAGGAACAGCTTGTCGCCATTGATGGGCGAGTTGAAGTGCACGCCCTCTTCCGTGATCTTGCGCATCTCGCCCAGCGAGAACACCTGGAAGCCGCCGGAGTCCGTGAGGATGGGTTTGTCCCAGCCCATGAATTTGTGCAGGCCGCCGAACTTGGCCATCACGGTGTTACCGGGGCGCAGCCACAGGTGGAACGTATTGCCGAGGATGATCTGCGCGCCGATTTCCTTCAGCTCGATCGGCGACATGGCCTTCACGGAACCGTAGGTACCGACGGGCATGAAGATCGGCGTCTGCACCACGCCATGGTTCAGTTTCAGCGTGCCGCGGCGCGCCTTCGTCAGACCGGTCGTATCGGTCTTGATGAGTTTGAATTCCAGCATTGTCACTTATCCGTTATGCCCGGTTGGGCGTGGTCAGCAGCATGGCGTCGCCATAGCTGAAGAAGCGGTATTCGTTGGCGATCGCATGCGCATAGGCGGCGCGGATCTCGTCGAAACCGGCGAAGGCCGAGACCAGCATCAGCAGCGTGGACTTCGGCAGGTGGAAGTTGGTGATCAGGCGCGTGACGGACTTGAAGGCATAGCCCGGCGTGATGAACAGCGCCGTGTCGGCGCTGCCCGCCTCGATCGTGCCCGACTGCGATGCCGATTCCAGCGCGCGCAGGCTCGTGGTGCCCACGGCGATCACGTCGCGGCCCGCGGCCCGCGCGGCCTTGACGGCATCCACGGTGGCCTGTGGCATCGTGTACCACTCGGTATGCATCTTGTGCTCGGCCAGGTTCTCCGTGCGCACGGGCTGGAACGTGCCGGCCCCCACGTGCAGCGTGACGTAGGCGAAGTTCACGCCCTTGTCGCGCAGCTTTTGCAGCAGCGCTTCATCGAAGTGCAGGCCGGCGGTGGGGGCCGCCACGGCGCCGGGCACCTTGTTGAACACGGTCTGGTAGCGGGTCTCGTCCACTTCGCCGGGCGCGTGCTCGATGTATGGCGGCAGCGGCAGGCGGCCGTACTGCTCGATCAGGTCGAACACGTCGGCGTCAAAACGAAGCGTGAAGAATTCGCCGGCGCGCTCGCCGACCGTCACGTCGAACGCGTCGGCCAGGCGGATCTTCACGCCGGGGCCGGGAGACTTGGAGGCACGAATCTGGGCCAGCACGGTGCGCGTGTCGAGCACGCGCTCGACCAGCACCTCGACCTTGCCGCCGCTGTCCTTGATGCCGAAGAAGCGTGCCTTCAGCACGCGGGTGTCGTTCATCACCAGCAGGTCGCCCGGCTGCAGCAGGTCGAGGATGTCGGTGAATTTTCGGTCGACCAGGCGGGTGCCGTCCACGTGCAGCAGGCGGGAAGCGCTGCGGTCCGGCAGCGGAAACTGAGCAATGCGCTCGGGCGGCAAGTTAAAATCGAAATCGGAAAGCGAATACATATCGTGTTCTGGCGGTAGCGCGCATGGATGACGACGTGCGCACAATTCCGCTGAAAAAGCATTGGGCAACCTTCTATTGTACGCTAGTGGGTCGCTCGGCAACGGCGTGGAGGTAAAAGCGATGGATTTGCGTGTCAGGCTAGGCGTAAATGCCCCGGGATAGCCACCTATCCCGGGGCATTTGCAACGGGCATGACACAGAAGAGAAAAATGCGTGCACGCTTTTAACCCACGATCAGTTGCCGGGCGACCCACAAGAAACCGCAGTCGAGTAAAAAAAGCATCACCTGACCATGGCCGAAACGAAGCAAAGCAAGTCCCCCGTGAAGAAAGCGGCCCCCTCGGTCGAAAGCAGGCTGGCCCGGCTCGGGCTGCGCACCGACATGGACCTGGTGCTGCACCTGCCCATGCGCTACGAGGACGAGACCGAGGTGGTCGACATCCGCGTGGCCTGCCTGCGCGGCGGCCAGACGTCGCAGGTCGAAGGCATCGTCACGAAGAACGAGATCACCTACAAGCCGCGCAAGCAGATGATCGTGCACATCGCCGACGATACGGGCGAACTGATGCTGCGCTTCATGAACTTCTACGGCAGCCAGACGAAGCAGCTGGCCGAAGGCACGCGCGTGCGCGCCCGCGGAGAGCTGAAGCACGGCTTCTTCGGCGCGGAGATGGTGCATCCCACGTACAAGGTGGTCAACGAAGGCGCGCCGCTGCCCACCTCCCTCACCCCTGTCTACCCTTCCGGCGAAGGCCTGTCGCAGCACGTGTTGCGCCGCGCGATCATGGAAGCGATGCGCCGCGTCGACTGGACCGACACGTTGCCCCCGCGCCTCGTGGAAAAAATGCAGCTGCACGGGTTCGAGCCGGCCGTGAAGCTGCTGCACCACCCGCCGCAACAGGTCGACGAGCATGCGCTGGCGGAGCGCTCGCATCCGGCGTGGACCCGCATGAAGTTCGACGAGCTGCTGGCCCAGCAGCTGTCGTTGAAGCGCGCGCAGGACGCGCGCCGGCAAAAAGGCGCGGCACCGCTCGAGGCGGTGGGCACGCTGACCGCGGCATTCCAGGCCGCGTTGCCGTTCCGGCTCACGAATGCGCAGGCGCGCGTGCTCGAGGAAGTGCGCGCCGACCTGCGCCAGCCCTACCCGATGCAGCGCCTGCTGCAGGGCGACGTGGGCAGCGGCAAGACCGTGGTGGCCGCGCTGGCCACCACGCAGGCCATCGACAGCGGCTTCCAGGCCGCGCTGATGGCGCCCACCGAGATCCTGGCCGAGCAGCATTTCAGGAAGATCGCCGCGTGGATGGAACCGCTGGGCGTGAAGGTGGCATGGCTGACCGGCAGCCTGAAGAAAAAGGAAAAGATGGCGGCTTCGGCCATGGCCGAATCGGGCGAGGCGCAGCTGGTGATCGGTACCCACGCGCTGATCCAGGATACGGTGCAGTTCGCCAGGCTGGGCCTCGTCATCGTCGACGAGCAGCACCGCTTCGGGGTCGGCCAGCGCCTCACCCTGCGCGGCAAGGGCGCGGACGGGCTGGTACCGCACCAGCTGATGATGTCCGCCACGCCGATCCCGCGCACGCTGGCGATGACGTATTACGCCGACCTGGAAGTGTCGGTGATCGACGAGCTGCCGCCGGGCCGCACGCCCATCGTCACGCGCGTGATCGACCAGAACCGGCGCGACGAAGTGATCGAGCGGGTGCACGCGGCCGCGCTGGATGGCCGCCAGGTGTATTGGGTGTGCCCGCTGATCGAGGAATCGGAAGCGCTGCAATTGCAGACCGCCACGGAAACCTACGAAACGCTGGCCGCGGCGCTGCCCGACCTGCAGGTGGGCCTCGTGCATGGCCGCATGAAACCGCCCGAGAAGCAGGAAGTGATGGATGCGTTTACGGCCGCCCGGGTGCACGTGCTGGTGGCCACCACGGTGATCGAGGTGGGCGTGGACGTGCCGAATGCGTCGCTGATGGTGATCGAGCATGCGGAGCGCTTCGGCCTGTCGCAGCTGCACCAGCTGCGCGGGCGCGTGGGGCGCGGATCGGCGGCCAGCGTGTGCCTGCTGCTGTACCAGAGCCCTCTCGGCCACGTGGCCAAGCAGCGCCTGGCAACGATGCGCGAGACCACCGATGGCTTCGAGATCGCCCGGCGCGACCTGGAAATCCGCGGCCCCGGCGAATTTCTCGGTGCCCGCCAATCCGGCCAGGCGATGCTGCGCTTTGCCGACCTGGAAACGGATGGCTGGCTGGTCGACCAGGCACGCGACGTGGCGCACGCGCTGCTGCACGACCCCGCCAGCGAACCCGTGGTGGAGGCGCACCTGGAGCGGTGGCTGGGTGGGCGCGAGGAATTCCTGAAGGTGTAATCCGATCCCCGGGCCGTGCCTGCCGAGTATGGCGAACACAACACCTCGCCGATTGTCCTTGCAGCCTGCAAGCCCTGGCCTAAGCTGGATGAGGCAGTGCCGACATATCGATCGATCTTCCAGGGGGTTGCCATGCACCGTGCTTCACGCCTGTCGTTCCTGTCGCTCCTTTTCCTGTGTTTCCTTTCCCCGCCGGGCCTTGCCGCGCCGGATGCGGCCGCCCGGGTGATGACTTTCACGGTTGTCCATGCCACGACCGGCGTCGACGTTACCGGTGCGTCGGTTTCCAGCAGCTCCGCGTTCCGCGAGACTGGCAGCCGTTTCAACTTCGTCTACACGCTGCGCGACGAGGTGGTCATCGAAGACGGCCTGCGCACCACCTCGCACTATCGCGACGTGACCTACGATGTCGAGGGCCATTGGCGCGACCTGGCGCAGGTCGGCCTCGACGTCACGGCGATCGGCGAGCATACCGCGCAGTTCTGGGTCATCGGAACACTCCTGCCCGCGCAGGTGCCGCGCCTGGTCGATGGCCTGCCGGGCTTCCAGTCCAGCATGCACCTGAGTGGCGACTATCGCCCTGGCCAGGTACCGGAATATCCCGACCTGCCGCAGCCGCCGGCTCCGCCGGTGTTCGCGGACACGTCATCGGGCATGCCCGTCGCGCTGTCCACCTGGGCGAACTACGATCCTGACGGATCGTTCGAAGGCGGCGCCTCCCACGCCTTCACCGGTTCACCCGGCATATTCCGTTACGAGTATTCGTACCTGCTGTATGCGAACGAAAACCTGCTGACCCGGCACATCGATTTCACCTTCCACGGCCCCGGCTACGACCAGCAGGTCCTTGGCCAGGGCTACACGGAACTGCTGGGTGTCGACGTGGTTGCGGTACCCGAACCAGGCACCTGGATGATGCTGCTTGCCGGCGCCGGCGTGCTGGCGGTGTCGCGCCGCTCGCGCTCCGCGACATGCAGGAACGGATCCGCGGCGGTCAGAAGCACATGACGATCCGCGTCGCCATGTCGAACATGAAGGCGGGCTGCAGGTAGGCGGCGAAGCACGCCGCCAGCACGAGGGCGACGAGGCACCACGCGAACAGCCGCCGCCAGCGTGAAGTCAGCGCGCCCCTCTTCGTGTTCCACTTCATGTCCGTCTCCTCATGCCACCTTCAGGTGCGGACGCGCCAGCGCCCGCTCGTCGATCGGCAGGTTGGCAACGCCGGCCAGGATGCCTAGGCCGATGGAAATGGCCCACACGAGGTCGTAGCTGCCCCGCAGGTCGAACAGGTAGCCGCCCAGCCAGACGCCGAGGAAGCTGCCCACCTGGTGCGAGAAGAACACCACGCCGGCCAGCATCGACATGTGCGACAGCCCGAACACGCCGGCGATGATGCCATTCGTCAGCGGCACCGTGGAAAGCCACAGCACGCCCATCGCCGCCGCGAACAGGTACACGGACATTGGCGACAATGGCGCCGTGAGGAACAGGGCAATCACGCCCGCGCGGGCGAAGTAGATGAACGACAGCAGGTAGCGCTTCGGCAGCCTGCCGCCCAGCTTGCCGGCCCAGTAGGAGCCGAAGATGTTGAACAGCCCGATCAGCGCCAGCGCCATGACGGCCACCTTGGGATCGGCCAGCCCCTGGTCCTTCAGGTAGGCCGGCATGTGCACGCCGATGAACACGAGCTGGAAGCCGCACACGAAGTAACCCGCCACCAGCAGCAGGAACGAGCGGTTGCCGAGTGCCTCGCCCAGTGCTTCGCGGATACCCTGCTGGTGGCCGGCGGCCACGCGGGCCACCGGTTCGCGCAGCCGGAACGCCATCGGCACCATCAGGAATACGACGATGGCGGCCAGCAGGTACAGCGCGTTTTGCCACCCGGCCTGCGAAATCATCGTCTGCTCGATCGGCATCAGCAGGAACTGCCCGAAGGAGCTGGCGGCACCGGAAATACCGAACGCCCACGAGCGCTTTTCTGGCGGTGCAGCACGGCCGATGATGCCGCTGACCGCGCCGAACGCGGTGCAGGCAAGGCCCAGCCCGATCAATATGCCGGAGCCGGCGATGAACAGCGTGGCGTCCGTGACCGTGGCCATCCACACCAGGCCCGCCATGTAGGCGAACGCACCGGCCAGCACCACGCGCATCGTGCCCCAGCGGTCCGCCACCATGCCGGCGAACGGCCCGAAGGCGCCCCACAGCAGGTTTTGCAGCGCCATCGCCAGCGAGTATGTCTCGCGGCTCCAGCCGTTGGCCTGGGAAACCGGCTGCATCCAGAGACCGAATCCATGGCGCACGCCCATCGCCAGCGTCAATACGACACCGGTGGCGAGCAGGATCGTTTTCAGGTCGAGGGAACGTGGACTGGTGGACATGGCGGGCCTTTCGGGATCGTGGGAACAGTGTACTCCAGGTACTTACATGCTGCGCTGCAACACCATATATATGCTTCGATCAATAAAGTCGTTGTGTTGAATCGTTTGCAACATTAAAATGCCACCCAATCTGGACTTTTCTGCAAATACATGATCAATATCAAAACATATTTCGTAATCGCATCTCTTGCAATCGGCGCGCAGGCAACTGCCGCACCTGCCATGGCAGGTGCGGCTTCGGCGGCCGGCGCCGGTACGCAGCCAGTGGTCATCGCAACGGCAGATCCGGCCGGCAGCCATGAAGCCGTCACGCCTGCCGCCAAGGCTTCCGCCAAGCCAGCGGAACAGGCGCTCACGGAGCCGTCCAACTGGTCGATGCTGCTGGTCGGCGCCGGCGTGCTGTTGCTGCCGCGCAAGCGCCGCGTCGACAACCTCGTTCGCTGATCAGAGGTCGGCGTCGTAGGCGACGCCGACCTGCCGCCGCACCTCGTCCAGCACGCCCATCAGCGCCAGCGTTTCCTCCAGCGGCATCAGCGGGCTTTCCGTCAGCCCTTCTCGCAGGCAGCGGTTCACTTCGATGATTTCATGCGCATAGCCATTGCCGATGCGCGGCATGCGCACCGTGCGGCGATTGCCGTCATCGAGTTCGACCGTCACTTCTTCCGTGTTGTGGAAGCGGCCGTGCAGGCGCACGAAGCCCTTGCTGCCGCTGATCGTGAATTCGCCCGGCGTGCGCGCCGCAAGGCTGGATGTGCAGGCTGCCAGGCCGCCGTTCTCGTGCTGCAGCACGAAGGTGCATTGCAGGTCCACGCCCGTGGTCGCGAGCTGGCCGACAGCCTGCACCGACTTCACGGGGCCGAGGAAGTAGGCGGCGATCGACAGCGGATAGATACCGAGGTCCAGCAGCGAACCGCCGCCCAGCGCGGGGTTGAACAGGCGGTGCTCCGGATCGACAGGCGCGTGGAAACCGAAATCGCCCTGCACGGCGGCCACGGTGCCGATTTCGCCACTGGCAACGATGCGCTTTGCTTCCAGCACGGCAGGCTGGAAGCGGGTCCACATCGCTTCCATCACGAACAGTTTTTTCTCGCGCGCCAGGGCCACGATGTCTTCCGCCTCGCGCCGGTTTACGGTGAAGGCCTTCTCGACCAGCACGTGCTTGCCCGCGTTCAGGCACAGCAGTGCGTTCTCGCGGTGCATCGGATGCGGCGTGGCGATGTAGATCGCATCGACATCCGGATCGTCCGCCAGCGCCTGGTAGCTGCCATGGCTCTTCGTCAATTCATGCGAGCCATATTCGCCGACAAACGCGGTAGCGCTATCAACACTTCTCGACGCAACGGCCGCGAGCACGGCATCCGGTGTTTCCTTCAGCGCGGTGGCGAAGGCCTTGGCGATCTTGCCCGTGCCGAGGATGCCCCAACGAATCGTTCGTACTGTCATGGTTTCTCCAGAGTGGATGCGTTCCGCCTGGGACGGAACACGGTGGTGTCGTCATAAAAAGCATCGTCCTGCGCCGCCCACCAGCCGGGAACGCCCAGCACCGGCAGCGGCGTGAAATCGGCCTTGCGCAAGCCTGCCGCGCGCAGCCTCTCGGCCACGTGGCCGTCGATCCATGCCTGCTGCGCCGCGCGCGGCAGCGCGAAGTACGCGGCCGGCGCGGCCACGACCAGGGTATGCGCGGTGATGGCCTTGTAGGGCGCCATCAGCTTTTCCATCAGCGCGTGGCCGAACAGCCAGACCTGCGCCTGCGCCTGAGTGCCGAACATGGCGGCGCGCTCGACGAATGCCTCGCGCCAGCGGTGGTTGCGCAGCGCATCGGCCAGCGCCTGGCCTTGCATGGTATCGGCCACCAAGAGCAGGGCCGCATTCTCGTCGAACAGCGTGGCCGCGTCGCGCGCGGGGCCCCGTTCGGCGCGGATGCCGTCGCGCGCGATCTGCGCCGCCTGCAGCGCGTTCAGTTCGCGCTTCACCAGCGGAAAACTCAGCCACACGAGGCCATTGAAGAAGTCATGCAGGTTGTCGCGCGTGGGCACGCAACCGGTGGCGCCGATGTGCTCTTCGTAGGCGGCGCCTTCGGGAAGCGCGGCCTGCGGCACGAAGCGGATCGGCAGGCCGGCATGGTTGACGAGGCCCAGCGCCGCGGCATGGGCGCTGAAGGTGCCGATGACGTCCACCGGCGCATCGGCGACACCAGCGGCCTGCGCCGCCGGGCGCACCGCGTCGTACCACGGGCGCGACCAGTCGACCGGGGGCAGCACCGTGTTACGCCATGCGCCAGTTGATGGTTTCGCCGGCGTTCAGCGGCACGACCTCCTGCTCGCCGAGCGGCAGGGTTTGCGGGAGCGTCCACTGTTCGCGGTTCAACGTGATCGTGCCTTCGTTCGGCGGCAGGCCGTAGAACGCCGGACCGTTCAGGCTGGCGAACGCTTCGAGCTTGTCGAGCGCGCCGGCGCGCTCGAATGCCTCGGTGTACAGCTCCATCGCGTGCAGCGCGGTATAGCAGCCGGCGCAGCCGCAGGCCGCTTCCTTGGCGCCCTGCGCATGCGGCGCCGAATCGGTGCCGAGGAAGAAGCGCTCGTCGCCGCTCGTTGCCGCCGTGACCAGCGCCAGGCGGTGCTCTTCGCGCTTGAGCACGGGCAGGCAATAGTAATGGGGGCGGATGCCGCCCTTGAAGATCTCGTTCCGGTTGTACAGCAGGTGGTGCGCGGTGATCGTGGCGGCGATCGGGCCTTCGGCTTCGGCCACGTATTGCGCCGCATCCTTGGTGGTGATGTGCTCGAACACCACGTTCAGTGCCGGGAAGTTCTTGCGCAGCGGGCGCATCACGCGTTCGATGAACACGGCTTCGCGGTCGAACAGGTCGATGTCGCCATCGGTGACTTCGCCATGCACGAGGAACGGCAAGCCGGTTTCCTGCATCACTTCGAGCACCTTGTAGCAATTGGCCAGGTCGGTAACGCCCGCGTCGGAATTGGTGGTGGCGCCGGCCGGGTACAGCTTCACGGCGTGCACGAAATCGGACTCGGCGGCGCGACGGATCTCGTCCGGCGATGTGTTATTGGTGAGATACAGCGTCATCAGGGGCTCGAACGACAGGCCGGCCGGCAGCGCGGCCAGGATGCGGTCGCGGTAGGCGGCGGCCTGGGCGACCGTGGTGACGGGCGGCTTCAGGTTCGGCATCACGATGGCGCGGCCGAACTGGCGCGCGCTGTGCGGCAGCACGCTGGCCATGGTGGCACCGTCGCGCAGATGCAGGTGCCAGTCGTCGGGGCGGATGATGGTGAGGGAGGATGGGGCGTCGAAGGTGGACATGGGCAAGTCTCGAAAAACGGATGCGATATTCTACCCCCTTGCAAGCTGCATCCGGCGAGAGCTCGCCGGCACCGGCTGCCGCCTCTTCCGTCAGTGGATGATCCGGGCCAGGAATTCACGCGCGCGCTCCGAGCGGGGCGCGCCAAAGAATTCATCCTTGCCGCAATCCTCGACGATGCGGCCCGCATCCATGAACACTACGCGGTTGGCCACGCGGCGCGCAAAACCCATCTCGTGGGTGACGACCATCATCGTCATGCCGTCCTGCGCCAGGCCCACCATTACGTCCAGCACTTCGTTGATCATTTCCGGATCGAGCGCCGACGTGGGTTCGTCGAACAGCATCGCCACCGGGTCCATCGCCAGTGCGCGGGCAATGGCCACGCGCTGCTGTTGCCCGCCCGAGAGCTGGTTCGGGTATTTGTCCTGCTGCGCGAGCAGGCCGACGCGATCGAGGTATTGCAGGCCGCGCTCATTGGCCTCGTCACGCGGGCGCTTGAGCACCTTCTCCTGGCCGAGCGCCAGGTTCTGCCGCACCGACAGGTGGGGGAACAATTCGAAATTCTGGAACACCATGCCGATGCGGGCGCGCAGGCGCGGCAGGTCGGTGCCGGGCGCATGGACCGCGGTGCCATCGACGACGATCTCGCCACGCTGGACCGGTTCGAGCCCGTTGACGGTCTTGATCAGCGTGGATTTGCCGGAGCCGGACGGGCCGCAGATCACCATCACATCGCCCTTTGCCACCTGCGTGGTGCAATCGGCGAGCACCTGGAACTGCCCATACCACTTGCTGATGTTTTGTATGTCGATCATCGCCATTCGTGCGCCCAAAGCCTGCTTGACAGTGTTGAATGCCCCAAGGATACTGCGCGAAACTTTTCTAACAATGCCTGATAATTAATCATTTTACGGCAAACCCCGGCACCGGCGCGCAACCCGCCGCCGCGCGCCCAGCATGGAGAGACACCGCTCATGGAGAAAAAGAACCGCCTGACCACCTGGATCCTGGTGGCACTGGCACTGGGGATCGTGGTTGGCTATATCCTGAACACCACGATGGCGACGCCGGTATCGTATTCGGATGCGATGTCGCTGATCACGACCATGTTCCTCCGGCTGATCAAGATGATCATCGCGCCACTGGTGTTCTCCACGCTGGTGGTGGGCATCGCGCGCATGGGCGATGCCAGCGAGGTTGGCCGCATCGGTATCAAGTCGCTTGCCTGGTTCTTTGGCGCCTCGGTGATGTCGCTGGCGCTGGGCCTCGTCCTGGTCAACCTGTTCCGCCCCGGCGACGCGCTGAAAGGCACGCTGGACACCGCTGCGCACGTGACCAGCCTGGCCACCAGCAGCCTGACGCTGAAGGACTTCATCACCCACCTGATCCCCGCCTCGATCGTGGACGGCATGGCGAAAAACGAGATCCTGCAGATCGTGGTGTTCTCGCTGTTCTTCGGCCTGGGTGCCGCCGCCGTGGGCAAGAAGGCAGAACCGATGATCGACGCCGTCGACGGCGTGGCCCACGTGATGCTGAAGGTGACGGGCTACGTGATGCAGTTCGCGCCGATCGCCGTGTTCGCCGCCGTTTCCGGCATCATCGCCAAGGAAGGCCTGATCGTGCTGAAGACCTACGGTGTCTTCATGGCCGAGTTCTATTTCGGCATCGCCGTGCTGTGGGGCCTGCTGATCCTGGCCGGCTTCATCTTCCTGGGCAAGCGCATCTTCGAGCTGCTGACGGAAGTGCGCGGCCCGACGATCCTGGCGTTTTCCACCGCGTCGTCGGAGGCGGCATTCCCGAAAACGCTGGAAGGCCTGGAGCGCTTCGGCGTGCGCAACCGGATCGCCGCGTTCGTGCTGCCGATCGGCTACTCGTTCAATCTCGATGGCTCGATGATGTACTGCACGTTCGCCGCCGTGTTCATCGCCCAGGCCTACGGCATCGAGCTTTCGCTGGGCACGCAGATGACGATGATGGCCGTGCTGATGCTGACGTCGAAAGGCATGGCCGGCGTGCCGCGCGCCTCGCTGGTGGTGATTGCCGCCACGCTGTCGCAGTTCAACATTCCCGAGGCGGGCCTGGTGCTGCTGCTGTCGATCGACCACTTCCTGGACATGGCCCGTTCCGCCACGAACGTGATCGGCAACAGCATCGCAACCGCCGTGGTGGCCAAGTGGGAAGGCGAATTGACCCATCCTTCGAAGGACAAGGATCCGGCGGCCGAGCCGCTGACCTGATGCAGCAACCGGATGCCGCTGGCTGGACCGCGGCGCCATCTGCAACGAGGCCGGGCATGACAGCCCGGCCTTTTTATTTGCGGCCCGGTTCGGCCACGTTACGGTACGGTGTCAGCACATAGCAGGCGTCGACGTCGGCGGTAAGTACCGGGCCGATCGCATCGATGCCGTGGTTCCAGCTCGATATGGCCGCCGCCGAGGCCTGCGACGCCGTGTGCGGACTGTTGAGGCGAAAGCCCGGCAGTTCGTGGCCCGGCATCACGTGGTTCGGATAGGGACGCAGGTAGTCGACGGCACGCCAGAATACATAGCTGATGCCATCCGTTTCACCACGCCATCCGGGTGGCGTGCCGGTGATCATGACCGGCGCGGAAATCATCAGCGCGAGCGAGGAGATGTACAGGCCCGAATCCGGCGCCTCATCGTTGTGCAGGGTATAGCGCCACGTATTCTGCGCCAGCACGGTGGTGACACGGGCATGGAGCGGTGCGGTCATGCGCGGGGTCGGTGCCGGTATCCTGACATACCGGCTCAGTTGCAAGCCGTGCACCACGCCGCCATCCGCATAATTGATCACCAGCGTCAGCAGGTAGCGTCGGCCCGTCACCAGAGCGCCGGCGGCGAAGCGCACGGTAAAGCTCGCCGCGCTGCGCCTTTCCAGCATGCCCAGCACGACCGGAAATGCGGCCGGGCTGAGGCGCACCGCACCGCCCAGCTTGACCGCACGCACCTCGAGGACGGACAGGGCCGCCTCGCCAACGTTTACCACGGGCACCAGCAGGTGCACCTGCCCGTCGACGTTTTCGATGCCGGGCGCGCCAAGTGCCGCGCGTGCGGCGGTTGTCAATCCGCTCATGGAAACCTCCGTTGCAGCAATGAATCGGTATCGCCCAGGCGTGACCAGCGCGCTCCCCAGGCGCCCGGGACCATCAGCAACAAGCCGCAAGCCAGCATCAGGACCGATACCGGTTCCGGCACCGGCATGGGCTCGGCCACCATGGCGGCGGATGCCAGCGCTCCGGCGGGCAGGGCCAGGTCGGTCAACGCGGTGTTCGATGGCGTGCCGGCCCGTTCACCGCCCGGTACATGCGCGGGCGGGAGTGAAAGCGGATCGGGAAAGGAATAAGCGGAAAAGGAAGCGCCGGCATGCGGGTAAAAATAGGCAGGCGATGGCACGAATGGCTCGGTGGGCAAATAGGCTTGGCCCCCCATGTCGATCACCTCGACCGCCCATGCCGGCAGGCAGGCCAGCAATGCTGCAAGCGCAACAACCGGTGTCGATCGCACGGTGCCCCCTCGATCAGGCCGCTCGCAGTGCGGCCCCGCCCTGAAGGAGGCAAATTGCGGACCAGGCAAAAAACCCTTTTGGAATCAGCGGCTTATTGCGCAGTCATCAGTATTTACAACAATAATGTCAATGATGCCGACGGTTATGCTGCGGCTTCATCCGGCGCATTGGCGCGAGCTTGCTGCCGCGCCCACATCTGCGCATACAGCCCGTCCGCCGCCAGCAGCGCCGCGTGATTGCCGCGTTCGACGATGCGGCCATGGTCGAGCACCAGGATCTGGTGTGCGTCGGCCACGGTGGACAACCGGTGCGCGATCACCATCGTCGTGCGGTTCCTGGCGATTTCCTTCAGCTGCGCCTGGATCGCCTGCTCGGATTTCGAATCGAGCGCGGAGGTGGCTTCGTCGAAAACAAGGATGGCCGGATCCTTCAGCAAGGTGCGGGCGATGGCCACGCGCTGCTTCTCGCCGCCGGACAGTTTCAGCCCGCGCTCGCCGACCATCGTGCGGTAGCCATCCGGCAGGCTGTCGATGAATTCGTGGATCGATGCCGCCTTTGCCACGGCCACGATCTCGTCGTGCGTGGCGCCCGGCTTGCCGTAGCCGATGTTGTATTCGATCGTGTCGTTGAACAGCACCGTATCCTGCGGCACGATGCCGATCGCGTGGCGCAGCGAATCCTGCGTGACCGCCCGCAGGTCCTGGCCGTCGATCGTGATCGCGCCACTGCCCACTTCATAGAAGCGGAACAGCAGCCGCGACAGCGTGGACTTGCCCGACCCGCTGTGGCCGACGATGGCCGTGGTGGTACCGGCGGCGATGGTGAAGTCCACGTCGAACAGGATCTGCCGTTTCGGCTCGTAGCTGAACTCCACGTGGGAGAACCTGACCTGCGCGCCCCGGGTGGCCAGCGGTTGCGCATGCGGCGCATCGGCCACCTCGCGGTTTTCGTCGAGCAGCGAGAACAGCCGTTCCATGTCGGCCAGGCTCTGCTTGATTTCGCGGTAGATCACGCCCAGGAAGTTGAGCGGAATGTACAGCTGGATCATGAAGGAATTCACCAGTACCAGGTCGCCCAGCGTCATGGTGCCGTCCACGACGCCGACCGTGGCGCGCCACATGATCAGCGTGACCGCGGTGGCGATGATGGCCGACTGGCCCGTGTTCAGCAGGGACAGCGAGGTTTGCGAACGCACCGCCGCCGATTCGTAGTGCTTCAGGCCTTCGTCGTAGCGCTTCGCCTCGTATTCCTCGTTGCCGAAATACTTGACGGTTTCATAGTTCAGCAGCGAGTCGATCGCCTTGGTGTTGGCTTTCGAATCGAGATCGTTCATCGTGCGCCGGAAATGCGTGCGCCAGTTCGTGACGGTCACGGTGAACGTGATGTACAGCACCAGCGCGCCGAACGTGATCACGGAGAACCAGATGTCGTAGTGGGTGACGAGATAGGCCAGCACCAGCGTGATCTCGACGAGCGTGGGCAGGATATTGAACAGCGTGTAAGAAATCAGCGAGCCGACGCCGCGCGTGCCCCGCTCGATGTCGCGCGTCATGCCGCCGGTCTGCCGGTTCAGGTGGAAGCGCAGCGACAGCGCATGCAGGTGCCGGAACACCTGCAGCGCGATGGTACGCACGGCGCGCTGCGTGACGCGGGCAAACAGGAACTCGCGCAGCTCGGTGAACAGCGTGGTGGACAGCCGCAGCACGCCATACACGACCAGCAGGCCGACCGGCAGCACCAGCAGCGCGCGCGGGTCGCCCGGCTTGAGTGTCATCGCGTCGACCAGGTGCTTCATGACGATCGGCACGCCCACGTTGGCGAGCTTGGCGCCCACCAGCGCCAGCAGGGCAAGGCCGACCCGCCACTTGTACACCCACAAATACGGGACCAATGTTTTCAGGGTGGCAAGGTCGCTGCGGCCAGGGCGGCCGGGCGGGGGCGGTTCGGAAGAATAGGCGGAACGACGCATGACGGGCTGGCTGGCGTTAAAATCTGGGACCCAATTGTAGCCCTCAACGAGATTTCACGATGACCACGCCCGATGTAACGCCCAGTCCCGCCTCGAATCGCTTGCCTCCGGGCAAAATGCCGGAGCTGCGCGTGATGCCCGCCCCCGCGGATGCCAACGTCTATGGCGACGTGTTCGGCGGCTGGATCATGGCCCAGGTCGACATTGCCGGCTCGCTGCCGGCCACCCGCCGCGCCAATGGCCGCGTGGCCACGATCGCCGTCAATTCCTTTGTCTTCAAGAATCCGGTGTTCGTCGGCGACCTGCTGTCGTTCTATGCCGATATCGTCCGGGTGGGCACCACGTCGATCACCGTCAACGTCGAGGTCTATGCGGAACGCAACCGCCTGCAGGCCGATATCGTCAAGGTCACGGAAGCCACGCTGACCTACGTGGCCACCGGGTCGGACCGCAAGCCGCGGCCGGTACCGCCGATCGAATCGCTGATGCACAAATAAGCGCATGGAACACGGCCGCCGGCAGTTGCTGCTGACGGGTGCCCGCGTTGCTGGCCTGGCCGCGCTCGGCCCGGTGCTGCCGTGCGCGGCCGCGCCGCGCAACGCGCCCTATCCGTTCACGCTGGGCGTCGCATCCGGCGCGCCGCTGCCCGACAGCGTGGTGCTGTGGACGCGCATCCTGTTCGATCCGCTCGATGCCCGCACCACCCCGCCGGTGGCATTCGCAGTGCGCTGGGAAGTGGCCGAGGACGCGGCATTTCGCACCATTGCCGCCCGCGGCACGGCCACCGCCAATCCGGCCCTGGCGCACAGCGTGCACGTGGACGTGAAAGGCTTGCGGCCGGACCGCTGGTACTGGTACCGCTTCATGCTGGGCGATGCGGTAAGCCCCGTGGCGCGCACCCGCACGGCCCCCGCGCCGGGCACCCTGCCCCGCGTGCTGAAGCTGGCCGTGGCGTCGTGCCAGCACTGGGAATTCGGCCACTACGCCGCGCACCGCCACCTTGCGCAAGCGGCGCCGGACCTGGTGGCCTTCCTGGGCGACTATATCTACGAATGGGGCCGGTACAGCCTGGACCATCCCGATCGGGCCGTGCGCCGCGACGAGAGTTTCACGCTGGACCAGTACCGCGCCCGCTATGCGCAATACAAGAGCGATCGCGACCTGCAGGCCGCGCACCACGCGGCGCCGTGGATCATGACGTGGGACGACCATGAGGTGGCCAACGACTACGGCGGCCTGCGCGATGAACTGCTGACGCCCGACTTTGCCGCACGCCGTGCGGCAGCCTACCAGGCCTATTGCGAGCACCAGCCGCTGCGCTTTGCTGCTGGAGGCTTCAAGGATGTGCGCATGTACGGGCGCTACGACTGGGGCGCGCTGGCGAGATTCCACGTGCTCGACAACCGCCAGTACCGCACGCCGCAGGCCTGCGCCCGGCCGGATCGGGGCGGCTCCAACTCCGTTTATCGCAATGCCTGCGCGATGCTGGCGGACGGCCGGCGCACGATGCTGGGTTCCGCGCAGGAGACGTGGCTGCGCGAGGGGCTGAAGGGCTCCAGGGCGCGCTGGAACGTGCTGGCGCAGCAAACGCTGATGGCGCAATCTTCGCAGGTGGAGATTCGCCGCGCCAGCGACGGCCGCTTCTGGACCGATGGCTGGGATGGCTACCCGGCCGCCCGCCAGCGGCTGCTCGATGCGGTTCGCACGAGCGGCGCCGCCAATCCGCTGGTGCTGTCCGGCGACGTGCACACGTTCTATGCGGCCGAGCTGCGGCGCGACCCGGCGCGCCCGCGCGCCGCCGGCAACCCGGTCGTGGCGACGGAATTCTGCGGCACCTCGATCACGTCGAGCTCGCGGCCGCAGGCACGCACCGCGCAGTACGTGGCGATGAACCCGCACATCAAATACGGGCGCAGCGACCGGCGCGGGTACATGCTGATGGAGATGACGCCCGAGCGGACTTCGGTGCTGTTCCAGGGGCTCGACGATGTGCGGGACAAGGCCAGCGGGATCCGGACGCTGGCCAGGTTCGCGGTGGAGGATGGCAAGGCGGGGGTGGTTGCCGCCTGAGATTCGTTCCGGGCTTTACCCCAAAGGCGTAACCCCGGGGTCAGACCACGGTCTGACCCCGGCAGTTGCCTGTGGGGTTAACAAGTTTGCCAACGCATCAAGCGGCGCGCTTCTCGTCGCGCAGTTGCCGCCGCAGGATCTTGCCCACGTTCGTTTTCGGCAGGTCGTCGCGGAACTCGATGTACTTCGGCTTCTTGTAGGCGGTCAGCTCGTGCTTGCAGAATTCCATCAGCGATTCCGCCGTCAGGTTCGGGTCCTTGCGCACCACGAACAGTTTCACGGCCTCGCCGGAATTCTTGTCCGGCACGCCGATGCACGCGCATTCGAGCACGCCCGGGTGGGCAGCCACCACGCCTTCGACTTCGTTCGGGTACACGTTGAAGCCGGAAACGATGATCATGTCCTTCTTGCGGTCGACGATCTTCGTGTAGCCCCGCTCGTCCATGATGCCCACGTCGCCGGTCTTGAAGAAGCCGTCGGCCGTCATCGAGCGGGCCGTTTCGTCGGGCCGCTGCCAGTAGCCGGCCATGACCTGCGGGCCGCGGATGGCGATTTCGCCGGCGGTGCCCAGCGGTACCGGGTTGCCGCCGTCGTCGAGGATGGCCACTTCGGTGGACGGGATCGGCAAGCCGATCGTGCCGGTGAATTCCTTGATGTCCACGCGGTTGGCGGTGGCCACCGGCGACGTTTCGGACAGGCCGTAGCCCTCGATGATCGGCGTGCCGGTCAGCTTGAGCCATTTGTCGGCCACGGCCTGCTGCACGGCCATGCCGCCGCCGTTGCACACCTTGTAGCTGGAAAAGTCGAGTTTCGCGAACTCCGGGTTGTTCAGCAGCGCGTTGTACAGCGTGTTCACGGCCGGAAGCACGGTCACGCGGTATTTCGCCAGTTCTTTGACGAAGCCGGGGATGTCGCGCGGGTTCGGGATCAGCACGTTCAGGCCGCCCAGGCGCATGCCCATGAAGGCGGAGATGGTGAGCGAATAGATGTGGTACAGCGGCAGCGCACACACGAACACGACCTGCTCCTGCTGGGGCCCCATGTGCAGCCATGCCTCGTTCTGCAGCACGTTGGCGACCACGTTCCGGTGCAGCAGCACGGCGCCCTTCGAGACGCCGGTGGTGCCGCCCGTGTACTGCAAAAAGGCGATATCGTCGTGGCCGATCTTCACCGGGTGCAGCGTCATGCGGCCGCCTTCGGCCAGCACCTGCTTGAACGGCACGGCGCGCGGCAGCGAGAACGCCGGCACCATCTTCTTCACATGGCGCACGACCAAGTTGACGATCGTGCCCTTCACGGCCCCGAGCAGGTCGCCCATCGTGGCCACGATCACGTGCTCGACCGGCGTTTCATGCACCACCTGCTGCACCGTATTGGCGAAGTTTTCCAGCACGATGATCGCCTGGGCACCGGAATCCTTCAGCTGGTGCGCCAGTTCGCGCGGCGTGTACAGCGGGTTGACGTTGACCACCGTGAAACCGGCGCGCAGGATACCGGCCATCGCCACCGGGTATTGCAGCACGTTCGGCAGCATGATCGCCACGCGCGCGCCCTTCTGCAGCCCCTTGCCCTGCAGCCAGGCGCCGAACTTGCGGGACATCTGGTCGACCTGCGCATAGGTGAGGAACTTGTCCATGCAGACGTAGGCCTTGTCGTCGGCATATTTGCGGAACGAGTCCTCCAGCAGATGCGTCACCGAGGTGTACTGCGAGACGTCGATCTCGGCGGGTACGCCTTCGGGGTAGGATTTCAACCAGATTTTTTCCATGCAGTGCCTCTTCTTTCGCTCGTCTTTATTATGCGGGAATCCCTTGTGGGGATCCTCATGCCACTTCCCGGGTGCCGGCCGTGGCCTCGTCGCGCAACACGCGCCGCAGGATCTTGCCGACATTCGTTTTCGGGAGTTCGTCGCGGAACTCGATGTATTTCGGCTTCTTGTAGCCGGTCAGGTTTTCCTTGCAATACGCCATCAGCGCATCGGCGGTCAGGAGCGGGTCCTTGCGCACGACGTACAGCTTGACCGCCTCGCCGGAGTGCGCATCCGGCACGCCGACGCAAGCCACTTCGAGCACGCCCGGATGCGCAGCCACCACGGCTTCGAGCTCGTTCGGATAAACGTTGAAGCCCGAGACCAGGATCATATCCTTCTTGCGGTCGACGATCTTCACATAACCGCGTTCGTCCATTACGCCCACGTCGCCGGACTTGAAGTAGCCGCCGGCCGTCATCACCTTCGCCGTTTCCTCCGGCCGGTTCCAGTAGCCGGCCATGACCTGCGGGCCGCGGATGGCGATCTCGCCTGGCTGGCCCAGTGGCACTTCGTTGCCGTCGTCATCGAGGATCGCCACCTCGGTCGACGGGATCGGCAAGCCGATCGTGCCGGAAAACGCGGTGCTGTCGGAACGGTTGCAGGTGGCCACGGGCGCCGTTTCCGACAGGCCGTAGCCCTCAATGATCGCCACGCCCGTCGCCTTCAGCCACTTGTCGTTGACGGCCTGCTGCACGGCCATGCCGCCGCCGTTGGCGATCTTGAGGCCCGAGAAATCGAGATGGTGGAAATCGGGATGGTTCACCAGCGCGTTGTACAGCGTGTTCACCGCCGGCAGCATGTTGAACTTGTACTTGGCCAGCTCCTTGATGAAACCGCCGATGTCGCGCGGGTTCGGGATCAGGATGTTCAGCGCGCCCATGCGCATGCCCCACATGGCGCATGCCGTCAGCGCGAAGATATGGTACAGCGGCAGCGCGCACACGATCGACAGTTCCTCGACGCGCGGTTCCTTCGCCAGGCCGGGCTGCGACCACGCCTCCACCTGCAGCACGTTGGCGATCACATTCTTGTGCGTCAGCGTGGCGCCTTTCGAGACGCCGGTGGTGCCGCCGGTGTACTGCAGGAAGGCCACGTCGTCGTGCGTGATTTCCACCGGCGTGAGCTTCATGCCCGATGCATGCGACAGCGCATCCTTGAAGCGCACGGCGTTCGGCAGCGAATAGGCGGGCACCAGCTTCTTCACGTTGCGCACGACGAAATCGACCACCAGGCCCTTGGCCATGCCCAGCATTTCGCCCATGCTGGCCACGACGATGTGCTTGACGGCCGTGCGGCCCACCACCTGCTCGAGCGTGTGGGCGAAGTTTTCCAGGATGACGATGGCTTCCGCGCCCGAGTCGGCCAGCTGGTGCTCCAGCTCGCGCGGCGTGTACAGCGGATTCACGTTGACCACCGTGTAGCCGGCGCGCAGCACGGCCGCCAGCGCGACCGGGTATTGCAGCACGTTCGGCATCATCAGCGCCACGCGCGCGCCCGGCTTCATGCCACGGCTTTGCAGCCAGGCGCCGATGCGCTTCGAATGGGCGTCGAGCTCGCCGAAAGTAATGTGCTTGTCCATGCATACGAACGCCTTGCGGTTCGCATACTTCTGGAACGATTCCTCCAGCAGGTGTACCAGCGAGCGGTACTGGTTCGGATCGATCTCGGCAGGAACGCCGGATGGGTACGACTTCAACCAGATCTTGTCCATGCTGTGCCTCTTGTCTCCGTTTTATTGCAGGGCTGTCTGGCTCGCCCCGCTGTCATGGGCCGCCGGCTGCACAGGGCTGGCGGGCTGTCGCGGTGTCGACTTCAGAAAACGAACGCTCGTACTATCTGCGCGCTAAGATGCTATCGGCAGGTAGGGCCGTATGCAAGCGCTTTTTGCGGCCGGCCATTGCGATGAAAGGCTGCACACAGGCGAATCGGCCTGTGGCGGCGCAACATGCGCATGCGGCAGATGACAGCGGACGACGTCAGTGACCACCGGAGGTTTCCGCCTGTTTTTCCGCCACGACGGTCACCGCGGCGGCGGGTGCCGCCGAGCGTGCAAGCTCTGCCAGGCGCTCGCTGCGCTCCACGGAGGGCAGGTTACTCATGCGCTGCACCGCAGCATAAAACCGCGGAAAAGTCTTTTCCTGGGCCAGCAATGCCTTGAAGCCGGGTACGAGGTCATTATAGGTGGCGATGGCGGCCAGGTGGGCATTCGTCAGCTTCTCGGCAAAGAACCGGTCGTAGCCGGCATAACCGCCCCAATTCGCCTTGAGCACGCCATATTCCCTGTGCAGCGAGGCGAAGATACGTGCCTTTTCCTCGCGCTTCTTCTTTACGCTTGCCTTGCTGGCATACAGCTCGGAGAGCATCTGGCGGTGCTTGACCAGCAGCGCGAGGAACTCCTTGCGGCGCATGCTGTAGCGGACATACGCTTCGCGCATGGCCTCGTTGCCGTACAACTCGAGCCAGCGGTCGACACCCGCCTCTTCGACGGCGGATGCAAAGGCTTCGTTGAAGCGGGAATCGCCGGGAATGTACACCACCTGGTGGGCCAGTTCGTGGAAGACCATGCGGGCCAGTTCCGCGTCGGAATAATTGATGAAGGTGGACAGCAGCGGATCGCTGAACCAGCCCAGCGTGGAATAGGCGGGAACGCCGCCGACCTGCACGTCGTCGCCTTCCTTGCGCAGTTCTTCCGCATACGCCATCGCATCTTCCTTGCTGTAGTAGCCACGGTAGGCCACGCAGCCGGCAATCGGGAAGCACCACTGGATGGGGCGCAGCGAAAGCTCGGGCGTGGCGACGACGTTCCACAGCACGAACGGGCGGTTCAGGGCGGCGTATTGCTTGTAGCTGGCGTTGTCCGGCAAGGAAAGTTCGCGCACGGCGAACTTGCGGATCGTGACCGCCTTTTCCAGGCGGGCCCGCAGTTTGGGTTCGGTGTTGGGATCGCCCAGCCAGTCATCGACGGGGCGCGAATCGGACCACAGCGAATATTGGCCCTGCGCCGCCTGGAAGTAGTACTTGACCTGGGCGCAACCGGCCAGCAAGGCTGTGCACGAAAGCCCTGCCACGAGGTACTTGGCACGTATGTTTAAACGGGCAATCTTGCGCATGCTTCCTACTCATGAGACACGTTCGACTTGAACCAGTGTATCGTAAAAAGTTGGCGCGCGGCCCATGTCGGTCAGGCGCTGGCTGGTCACCTCATTGGCATTCTTGCCATCACGCGCAAGCTTCTTCCACCAGATCGACAGGCCCACCACGAGGCCTTTCCGGGCCTTTTCCGTGACCCGGGCCTTGCACACGAACGAGCCACGATCGTTAAAGATGCGCACCATATCGCCGTGATTGATGGCACGTGTTGTTGCATCGTCAGGATGGATGTCGAGCTGCGGCTCCCCCTCGGTGGCACGCAGGCTTTGCACATTGACAAAGGTGGAGTTCAGGAAGTTGCGTGCCGGCGGAGATATCATCGCCAGCGGGTATTTTGCCGCCAGATCCGGGGTAGATGACGCGGATTCGTAGTTTTCGATATAGGCTGGCAGGGGGTCCAGGCCATCGGCCCGCATGGCTTCGGAAAAGAACTCACATTTTCCTGAAGGTGTGGGGAATTTACCATAGGCAAATGGTGCATCCGGCATGTTGAGCTTTTCCCAGCCCTTCTTCTTCAACGATTCCCAATCGAAGTGAATGGATCTTGCGTCATCTTTCCGGAATGCCTGCGATGCCAGTTCATCATCGGTCTGGGTGAAGCACGGATCCGTGAAGCCCATGCGGGCGGCCAGCAGGCGGAAGATTTCCGTGTTCGGCTTTGCTTCGCCCAGCGGCGCGATGGCGGGATTATTCGCCATCATGTACAGGTGTCCGTAGGCCAGGTGCGCGTCCGCATGTTCCAGTTGCGTGGTGGCGGGCAGCACGATATCGGCGTAGTCCACGGTATCGGTCTGGAATTGTTCCAGCACCACCGTAAACAGGTCTTCACGCGCGAAACCGGCCTGCACTTTCGATGAATCCGGCGCCACCGCCACCGGGTTCGAGTTGTAGACGATGACAGCGTCCACGCGCGGGCCGAACGCCGGCGACGCGGGGCGCAGCAGGTCGTCGCCGATCGTCGTCATGTTGATCGTGCGGGGCAGTTTCTTCAGCAGGTCCGGGCGCTGGAGCGCCGGCTTGTTGGTCGGGAAGGAACCCGATGTCGACAACTGGATGCCGCCAGCGGCGTGCCGCCATGCGCCGACGAGCGCCGGCAGGCAGGCGATATTGCGCACCGCCATGCCGCCGCCGCGCACGCGCTGCACGCCGTAGTTGACACGGATCGCCACTGGTTCGCCTGCCCGCGCCGCTTGGCCATACAGGCGCGCCAGCTCCAGCACCTGCTCTTCCGGAATACCGCAGGTGGCCGCGGTGCGCGCCGGTGTCCACTCGGCTGCGCGCTCCTTCAATTGTTCATAGCCCAGCGTGTATTGCGCGATATAGTCGTCGTCGACCAGGTTCTCGGCGATCAGCACGTGCATCATGCCCAGCGCCAGCGCGGCATCGGTGCCGGGCATCGGCGCGATGTGCAGGTGGCATTTCTCGGCCGTCAGCGAGCGGTAGGGATCGATCGCCACCAGCTTCGCGCCGCGCCGTTTGGCCTCCTGCGCGCGCATCCAGAAATGCAGGTTCGACGCGATGGGATTGCCGCCCCAGATCAGGATCACTTTCGAATCCTGGAATTGTTCGAGGTCGGTGCCGATCGAGCCGCCGATCGTGTACTTGTAGCCCGTGAAACCGGCCATCGCGCAGATCGTGCGGTCCAGCAGCGAGGCGCCCAGCTGGTGGAAGAAGCGCGACGACATCGACTCGCCCTGCAACAGGCCCATCGTGCCGCAGTAACTGTAGGGCAGGATGGCTTCCGGCGCGGTCTCCGCCAGCGGCTTCAGCCGCGCGGCGATCTCCTCCAGGGCGTCATCCCAGCTGATGCGCTCGAATTTACCTTCGCCCTTCTTTCCCACCCTGCGCAGCGGATACAGCAGGCGGTCCGGCGAATAGGTGCGCTCGGCATAGCGAGAAACCTTGGTGCACAGCACGCCGGCCGTGGTGGGATGGTCGGGATCGCCTTTTATTTCGGTGGCGATGCCGTTTTCAACGGTGACAAGGATGGCGCAGGTATCGGGGCAGTCGTGCGGGCAGGTGGCACGCACTTGGGTGGCGGTCATGGGGGGCGAAAACTTGGAGGGACAATCCGCTATCCTAAACCATCTGGCGCGGTCTTGCGATCGCCCCGCGCGGGTGGCCGCGCAGTGGCCTGAAAACCGTTACAAGGGCTACAATGTTCCTTCGCTTACTAGCAAATTATTGGCGTGTTTGGCGTGACGGCCCTTACCCGGGGCCGCAAAGAACAACGGAGAGCCAGATGAAACTTGTAGAACCGATCATTGCGTTCCAGTCCGCGCTGCAGGAAATCCGCCGCGACCTGCACGCCCACCCCGAACTCTCCTATGAGGAAGTACGCACCGCCGACGTGGTGGCCGCCAGGCTCGCCGAATGGGGCATTCCCGTGGTGCGTGGCCTTGGCGTAACGGGCCTCGTGGGCATCATCAAGAACGGTACGTCGGACCGTTCGATCGGCCTGCGCGCCGACATGGATGCGCTGCCCATGCAGGAAGTGAACACGTTCCCGCACGCCTCGCGCCACCCCGGCAAGATGCACGCGTGCGGCCATGACGGCCACACGGCAATGCTGCTGGGTGCTGCTTACCACCTGGCGCGGCAGCGCGACTTCGACGGCACTGTATATCTCGTGTTCCAGCCGGCCGAGGAAGGCGGTGCCGGGGCCCGCAAGATGATCGAGGATGGCCTGTTCGAACGTTTTCCGATGGAAGCCATCTACGGCATGCACAACTGGCCCGGCTATGCGGCCGGCACGATGAATGTGTGCACGGGGCCGATGATGGCGTCGTCGAACGAATTCCACGTGACGGTGCGCGGCAAGGGTGCGCATGCGGCCCAGCCGCACAAGGGCATCGATCCCGTGATGATCGCGGTGCAGATCGCCCAGGCGTGGCAGACGATCATCACGCGCAACAAGAGCCCTCTGGACACGGCCGTGCTGTCGATCACGCAGATCCATGCCGGCAGCGCCACCAACGTGATTCCCGACACGGCGCAACTGGTGGGCACCGTGCGCACGTTCACCACGCCGGTGCTGGACCTGGTCGAGCAGCGCATGCGGGCGCTGGCCGAAGGCATTGCCGCCGCGTTCGAGGCGGAAGTGGATTTCCAGTTCAAGCGCAACTATCCGCCGCTCGTGAACCACGAGAAGGAAACCGCGTTTGCCGTCGAGGTGATGAAGGCCGTGGTGGGCGAACAGAACGTGGATGCCAACGCCGAGCCGACGATGGGCGCCGAGGACTTTGCCTTCTTCCTGCAGGAAAAGCCCGGGTGCTACATCTTCATCGGCAACGGCGATGGCGATCACCGCACCGGCGGCCATGGCCTGGGGCCGTGCGTGCTGCACAATGGCAGCTACGATTTCAACGACAACCTGCTGCCGGTCGGTGCCAGTTTCTGGGTGCGGCTGGTGGAAACGGCGTTACCGTTGCGCTGATCAAGGCCGCTGGTGCCCGGCAAACCGTCTCCCATGATGGCCCCTTGCTTCCGGGTACTGCCGGTGGAAACGGCGCTGCCCTTACGTTAAGTTCACGGTAATCGGTCCGGCGCATCCCCCACGCGCTGGCCTTCGTTCAGGCGCTCCAGCGCCAGCAGCGCGGCCGAGTGATCGGCTTGCGGATACACATCCCGGATCGACTCGTAACGCTCCGTCACCAGGCTGGTGACGGGCAGCGCAATGCCGGCGGCCGCCGCCGCGGCAAGGATATTGTGCTGGTCCTTCAATTGCGTTGTCACCTGGCCGCCGGGCAGGAAGTTCCGGTCGAGCATGCGCTGGCCATGGACCTCGAGGATGCGGCTCTCGGCAAAACCGCCGCGGATCGCCGCGCGCACGGCGGCGGGATCGGCACCTGCGGCCTGTGCGAGCAGCAGCGCCTCCGCCACGATATTGATCGTGCCGCCGACGATCAGCTGGTTGCACAGCTTCGAGACCTGCCCCGCGCCGGCCGGCCCCACGCGCGTCACGCGGCCCATCGCTTCGAACACGGGGCGGGCTTGCTCGATATCCGCCTCGGCGCCACCGGCCATGATCGCCAGCGTGCCGGCCTGCGCGCCGCCTACCCCGCCAGAGACCGGCGCATCGACGAAGCGGCAGCCGGCGGCCTGGAGGCGCGCATGGAACGCCTGGGCCTCGGACTGGCGGGTGGAACTCATGTCGATCCACAGCGTGCCCTGGCGCAGCGATGGCAGGGCCGCATCGATGAGCGTGCCGACCACGGGGCCGGCTTCCAGCATCGAGATGACGATATCGGCGTCGCGCACCGCGTCTTCCAGGTGCGGCACGGCGACGGCGCCGTCCGGTGCGAGCCGCTCGGCCTTGCTGAAGGTACGATTCCAGGCGCTGACCGGAAGCCCGGCCGCGAGCAGCCGCCGCACCATTGGCTCTCCCATCAAGCCGATACCGAGAAAAGCTATTTTCGTAAAGAATCCCATGTTAATTATTGCTCCCTAAAATTGCTCCGTTAATTGCATTTTTATAACGATATGGCATCGATTTCTCTTTGGATGCCCTTCAGCTTAAATCTGCCGAGCCCGCTACAATAGTCGGATTGCCGTATCGATTATGTATACAGCATGTCACTTTGAGAGAACAGGAACATGAAAAAATTGATGGCGGCCGTGGCCGCACTGATGGCGGCGCAAGCCGCATTCGCGGCCGATGGCCAACTGATCGATGGCGTGTACGGTGAAGCCGCCACCGCTTCGAAAATCCGCATGGCGCGCGTGGGCGTCACCAAGGACTGGAACCCGAACTGGAGCTGGTTCGATTCCGGCAACACGCACCTGACCGGATATTGGGACGCGAGCGCCGGTTACTGGCAGGGC
Organism: Pseudoduganella sp. jia 12; assembly: GCF_055502675.1. Taxonomy (NCBI): domain Bacteria; kingdom Pseudomonadati; phylum Pseudomonadota; class Betaproteobacteria; order Burkholderiales; family Oxalobacteraceae; genus Pseudoduganella; species Pseudoduganella sp. jia 12. The sequence continues at coordinate 1,262 of NZ_JBUXKP010000004.1, read as the reverse complement.
CGCCAGTACAAGAACGTGCCGGGCGATAAGCAGCACATCGTGGATATCGGCTTCACGCCGGTGTTCCGCTTTGAAAACAAGAACAAGCTGGGTTTCTATGCCGAGATCGGCATTGGCGCGCACTTGATGTCGGAAACCTATAACAACAACGATGACCGCCTGTCGACGGCATTCCAGTTCGGCGACCACATCGGTATTGGCTATGTCTTCAACAAGAACTGGGAAGTGGCCGTGAAGATGCAGCACTTCTCGAACGGCAGCATCAAGAAGCCGAACAGCGGCGTCGATTATGGCGTGGTGAAGCTGGCCTACCGGTTCTGATCCGTACCCGGCGTATCCGAAGCCCGCCCTGCGCGGGCTTTTATTTTTTGCGCAGGCTTTGCAATGGCCGCGGCAGCCAGTTGAACAGCCGGATCAGCATGTGCAGTTGCCATGGGAAGACGCACCGGGCATCGCGCCGGGCGATGGCCGGGCGATATGGCGCACGGCCTGCGCTTCCGTTTGCAGGAACGGCTTGCGGCGCGCATCGCCGCCGTTCAGTTCGCGCAGTCGGGGCGTGTCGACATAACCGGGCACGATGACCGTGACGGCAATGCCGAACGACGCCAAGGCCTTGCGGAACGTGTCGCAGACCGCGATGGCGGCGCGCTTGCTGGCGCTGTACAGCGATGCGCCTGGATAGTCCTTCAGCAGCCGGCGATGGAGGCGATGGCGACCAGGTGCCCGTGCCCCTGCTGCCGCATATGGCGCCCGACGATATCGAACGCGTCGTACAGGCCGCCGACATTCGTGGCCAGTACGGGCAGCGTTGCTTGCGGGTCGGCGGCGATGGCCGCCGGATCTGGAGCAAAGCCTGCAATCTACTGGTGAAGCAGCGCTCCAAAGCAAAAAACCCCGCCAGCATACGCTAGCGGGTTTTTTCTATATAACAGCCTGATTGAACCAACTTTGACACCGGTTGCAGCACGAACATCGGCGCAAAGTCGTTTTACGGTCCTGTTCGTGGAGCGAGGTCGGGCAGTGCCCGGCCGAGCAAAAACCCGGGACCTGGAGCGAAGTCTGCGCGTACTGCAAAGCGTGAGTACAAATGAAAAAAGCCCACTGCGATCACGCAATGGGCTTCTCTTGGAATTACAGCCTGACGATAACCTACTTTCACACTGGTTGCAGCACTATCATCGGCGCAAAGTCGTTTCACGGTCCTGTTCGGGATGGGAAGGGGTGGGACCGACTTGCTATGGTCATCAGGCATGACTTGTACG